>CAXTIC010000036.1:0-41577 GCA_964244255.1 uncultured Lichenihabitans sp.
TCATCCCGAGCGCCAGCGCGTAGCCGAGGTGCTGGTCGTGCAGCACGTCGCCGCGCACCTGGGCGTAGAGCAGGATCGTCACGAGGTTCAGCGTGCTTCCCGTCAACCCGAAGGCCGTCGCTACGGCGCCGAAACTGTTGGCGAACAACAGGAGCGTGGTGCCGAGCAGGCTCGGCCACAGGATGGGGAACGCGACGCGCCGCCAATATCCCCACGGCCCGGCGCCGAGCATCGCCGCCGCCTCCCGCCATTCCGGCTTGAGGCCGTCGAGCGCGGGGGTGAGGATCAGAACCATCAGCGGAATCTGGAAATACAGGTACGTGAGGGTGAGCCCCCAAAAGCTCAGGACGTTGAAACCGGTGCTGTACAGGTTGAAGCCGAACACCTGCGCGAGGAGGGCGGTGACGAGCCCCGTCCGCCCGAGGGTGGCCAGGAAGGCGAAGGCGAGCGGCAGGCCGGCGAAGTTCGATGCGACGCCGCAGAAGGTGGTCAGCGTCGGCCGCAGCCAGGGGGGCAGCCCGCCGAGCACGACCGCCCAGGCGAGCGCGAAGCCGATGGCGGCGCCGCCGATCGCGGACGCCGCGCTGATCTCGATGCTGATCCAATAGGCGCTGACGATGTTCGGCGCCGAAAGCTTGCCGATATTGACGAGCGTCCAGTGCCCGGCGTCGTCCTGCAAGGCACCGACCAGCAGGTAGACCGTCGGCAGCAGCAGGAACAGGACCGCGAAGGCGGCGAACGGCACGACGCCGATCCAGGCCCAGGACCAGCCGGAGAAAGCCGGCAGCCGCGGCGGCGCGGTGCCGCTCGGAGCCGGATCCACCAGCCGGGGCCCGCCGAGAAGCGCTTCGGGGGGATGCTCCATCAGGGTCCGATGCGACGCCGGCGCGGAGGCCGGGCCCGGACCGGGCTGGGGGGGATCGGGTCGACCGCCGCTCGCGGCGCCGGTCGGTCGGCGCCGTCTTCCCGAGCGAAGCCTGCTCGGCGCCCCAACGCGCGACGCGCGTTGGGGAAGGCGGACAACCGCGGATGCGCGTCATCCGCGGCGAGGGGCAACGGGGCGCGCCGCCGAACCATCGGCCCCCGTGCCGAGACACGCCCGCTTCGCGAGCGCTCAGCCCATCCTTGGCGGGCGAGCGTTGCTGGTCCGAGACCCGAGGGCGCTCCGCTCAGCATGAGGGCCTACGGAAGGATCGGGGGTCCGGGCGGATCGGTCGCGGCTGGGTCACCCTACTTGACGTTGGCGCCGACGACCTTGTCCCACAGCTTGGTGATGACCTCGTTCGACTGTTTCTGCTGGTCGAGCGTTGGGAAGACCGCTTTTTCATAGGACGCCGCGGGCGGCAGCTTGGACAGCAGGTCGGCCGGGACCTTGCTGCTCTTCACGAGATCCCCGAACCGGATCGGGTGGCAATAGCCCTTGAGGTAGCCGATCTGGCCCTCGTCGGAATAGATGTATTCCATCCACAGCTTGGCGGCGTTGGGGTGGGGCGCGAAAGCGCTGATGGCCTGGACGTAGACGCCCGCCACGACGCCCGACTTCGGCACCACGACCTGAACGTCGGGGTTGCCCTTGAGGGTGTCGCGATCGGCGAGCGCGTTGTAGTCCCAGCGGATCACGATGGGCGTCGCACCCTGGGCGAGCGGCGCCGCCTTGCCGATGGTGGGGACGAGGTTGCCGGCCTTGTTGAGGTCCGAGAAGAACTTAAGCCCGGCGTCTCCCGCCTTGACGGGATCGCTGCCGGCCATCGCGATGCCGGCGGCGTAAACCGCCTGGATGGCCTGGTTCGACGTGCGCGGGTCGCCCGCCAGCGCAACGCTGTTCTTGTAATCCGCGCCGGTGAGGTCGGACCAATCCGTCGGTGCCTTCTTGATGAGGTCGGCGTTCACCTCGAACGCGAGCACCCCGTAATAGTCGCCCGTCCAGGCGCCGTCGGCATCCTTCTGGTCGGCGGGAATGGTGGACCAGGTCGACACCTTATAGGGGGCGATAAGGCCCTCGGCTTTGGCGGTCGGACCGAACGAGAGACCGACGTCGATCACGTCGGGCGCCTGGGGGCCCTTGTTGCCCTTGTTGGCGCGGATCGCCTCGACCTCGTCGCCGGAGCCCGCGTCGGGGTTCAACTCGTTGATCTTGAGCCCGTATTTGGCCTTGAACCCGTCGATCAGCCCACCGTAGCCGCACCAGTCGTGAGGCAGCGCGATGACCGAGAGTTCGCCCTCGCCCTTCGCGGCCGTTACCATGGCGTCGGGCGCCTGGGCCCAGGCGCCCGACGCCGTCACGGCCAGGATGGAAACCGAGGCGAGGAACTTCATCGCAGTCTTCATCATCTTCCCCAGTGCGCTATGGAGCCGCGCGGCGAGCCTGCCACAAGGTCCGCGGGTCCGTTAGCACGGCATTCTGACAAAGAGACAACACATGAACGGCATCTGCGAATCGAAGCGGCCGCGCCCGCGTGGCGAGCACCGCGGTCTCGGCCCCGCGACGCTTCCGGCGACGGAGCGGCGTTCGATCCGTCGCCTCGGGGCCGTCGCGGCCGGGCTGGCCGCGGCCGTTTGGGCGAGCGTCGGCGCCGTCCCGCTTGCCGCGGAGGACGCGCCGCCGATGCGCCCGGCCGATGTGCGTGGCGAGCCCGGCCTGATGACGCTGACGATCTTCCTCGAGCACGACGAGGCGCAAACGCTCGACGAGATCAACGAACGGCTGCGCCGCCAGCACTTCTATGAGAGCTTTCCGCCCCAGGGCGTCGAGGTGCTGTCCTGGAACGTGCTGATGGGCGTCGGCCAGGTCGTCACGCTGCGCTTCCCGGCCGAACGCTTGCGCGAAGTGAACCGTGCCATCGAGAAAACGGCCTGGGGCGGCTACCGCACGGAGTTCTATCCCACCTACGATTACCGGCCGACGGCCGCCAAGGAACGCGACGGCCTTCCGTCGGCCTTCAAGTAGGGTGGCGCGAGCCTCGCGTGCGAGGTCGGTAGAGGGTCACGCGGCGCCTCGGCGAGCGGCGCGGCCTCGCCGTCCCGCCGCTGACCGGAGAAGGCCCATGGTTTTCCGCCACATCGTCGGTCCGCGCAGCTGGCTGTTTTCGGACCTCAAGGACCTCATGGCGAAGGCGTCGCCCCGGCGCAGCGGGGACATGCTCGCGGGCATCGCCGCGGGATCGGCCGAGGAGATGATGGCGGCGCGGTTCTGCCTCGCGGACGTGCCGCTCCGAACGTTCTTGCTGCGGCCCTTGATCCCCTACGAGGACGACGACGTCACCCGATTGATCATCGACACGCACGACGCGGCGGCCTTCGAGCCGGTGTCGCACCTTTGCGTGGGCGACTTCCGCGACTGGCTCCTGTCGGACGGCGCCACGCCCGCCATGCTGGCCCGCATCGCGCCGGGATTGACGCCCGAGATGGTCGCGGCCACGTCCAAGCTCATGCGCAACCAGGACCTGATCCAGGTCGCGAGGAAGGTGCGCGTCGTTACGCGCTTCCGCAACACGATCGGCCTGCCCGGCACCATGGCGGTGCGCCTGCAGCCGAACCACCCGAGGGACGACCGCACCGGCATCCTCGCGTCCGTGATCGAAGGGCTGATGTACGGCTGCGGCGACGCGGTGATCGGCATCAACCCCGCATCCGATTCGCCGGCGGTGCTCGGCGACCTCAACCGCCTGCTCGACGACGTGATCCGGTCGCACGACGTCCCGACGCAAAGCTGCGTCCTGACGCACGCCACGACGACGCTCGCCCTGATCGGCGAGGGCGTCCCCGTCGACCTCGTCTTCCAGTCCGTGGCGGGAACCGAGGCCGCGAACGCGTCCTTCGGCGTGACCCTCGCGCTCCTCGACGAGGTCCGGCACGCCGCCCTGAGCCTCGGCCGCGGCACGGTCGGCAACAACGTCATGTACTTCGAAACCGGCCAGGGCTCGGCCTTGTCCGCCGGCGCCCACCACGGGATCGACCAGCAAACGCTCGAAGCCCGCGCCTACGCGGTCTGCCGCCGCTACGAACCGCTGCTCGTCAACACGGTGGTGGGCTTCATCGGTCCCGAATACCTCTTCGACGGCAAGCAGATCATCCGGGCCGGGCTCGAGGACCATTTCTGCGGCAAGCTGCTCGGCCTGCCGCTCGGCTGCGACATCTGCTACACCAACCACGCCGAAGCCGACAGCGACGACATGGACACGCTGATGACGTTGCTGGGCACGGCCGGCGTGACCTTCATCATGGGCGTTCCCGGCACCGACGACGTGATGCTCAACTATCAGTCGACATCGTTCCACGACCAGCTTTACCTGCGCGACCTGCTCGGACTCAAGCGCGCGCCCGAGTTCGCGGCCTGGCTGGAGCGCACGGGCGTCACCGGGCCGGACGGGCGGCTGCGTCCGCCCGCGCCCTCGCACCCCCTGCTCGCCGCGAGCCGGACGTCGTGAGCGGCCATCGCCCGCCCGTCACGCCCGATCCATGGCAGCGCCTCAAGCGAGCGACACCGGCCCGACTGGCACTCGGACGCGCCGGCGCGGCCCTGCCGCTGCGCGAAGTGCTCCAGCTTGGCCTCGCACACGCCCAGGCGCGCGACGCGGTTCACGCCACGCTCGATGCGGACACCATCGAGGCGGCGCTGCACGCCCTCGCGCTCCGGCCCGTCCGTTGCGAGAGCGCGGCGCCGGACCGCGCCACCTACCTGCGCAGACCCGATTTCGGCCGGCGCTTGTCGCGGCGAAGCGTCGCGGCGCTGAAGCCCCTGCGCGGCGCCGGTTGCGACATAGCGATCGTGCTCGCGGACGGCCTTTCGGCCACCGCCGTCGACAGGAACGCTGCCGGTCTCCTCGGCCATCTCGTTCCGGCGCTCCGCGCGCACGGCCGATCGCTGGGTCCCGTGGCGGTCGCCACGCAGGCGCGCGTCGCGCTCGGCGACGGCATCGGCGAGATCCTGGGTGCGCGGCTCGCGCTGGTCCTCATCGGGGAGCGGCCGGGCCTGTCGTCGCCCGACAGTCTCGGGGCCTACCTCACGCACCGCCCGCGCGTCGGCCGCACGGACGCCATGCGCAATTGCGTGTCGAACATCAGGCCCGCCGGGCTGCCGTGGGACCGGGCATCGGCCACCTTGAGCTGGCTGGTCGAGCGGGCGCTGGCGCTGTCGCTCACGGGGGTGGGGTTGAAGGACGACAGCACCGCCGCGGGCGAGGCCCGGCGCACCCTGCCACCCTGAACGGCCACGGATAGGGCGCCGGCGGAGTGGGCCTGGATCGTCGATAGCGGGCCGACCGCGGAGCTAGGCGCGCGCGTCCGTTCACCGCCCCGATTCCGCCGCAAACCATTCACGACGCGGCTAACTTCCGCGTGCTTTGCTGACCTCGAAGCAATCGGAGGCCGCGATGCCGGCGGAAGGCGAACCCCAAGCCCTCATCGCGTTCAATCGCTTCGGGTTCGGCCCGCGCCCGGGCGACCTCGCCAAGGCCGGGGCCGACCCGCGCGGACCGCTCCGGGCGGAACTGGACCCCGCCAGGGCGATGATCGATCCGGAGTCGGCGGCAGCCCCGCCGCTGACCGGCACGGCAACCAACATACAGGCGGCCTATGGGGCGCAGGAAATCCGCAAGCGTGCCCGCGAACGACAGGCGCGGGATATGACCTCCGCGGCGGACATGCCGGGGATGGCGCCGACAAACCCGCCGCTGCCGTCGGACACGCCCAAGGGCGGCGAGCCGACCCCGGAAGCCAGGATCTATCGCGCCGAAGCCCTGGCGCGATTCCGCAAGACCGCCGCGGCCGAGGTCGGCTTCGTCGAACGCCTCGTCGCCTTCTGGTCGAACCACTTTTGCGTGTCGGTGGCCAAAGGCGATGTCGTGCGGGTCAGCGCCGGCTCGTTCGAGCGGGAGGCGATCCGCCCCTTCGTGCTCGGCCGGTTCGCGGACATGCTGATGGCCGTCGAGCGCCACCCCACGATGCTGTTCTACCTCGACAACGCGCAATCGATCGGCCCCGATTCCCGCGCCAACGGCAACCGCAAGCGCGGGTTGAACGAGAACCTCGCCCGCGAGATTCTCGAACTCCATACGCTGGGGGTCGACGGCGGCTACGCCCAGGGCGACGTGACCGGCCTCGCCCGCATCCTCACGGGCTGGACCTTCGCGGGCCGCGAAGGGCGGCTCGGAGAGCCGGGGACGTTCGTGTTCAACGCCAACGCGCACCAACCCGGGGACCAGATGGTGGTCGGGCGCGCCTACCTTTCGGGCGGTTTCGGCCAGGGCGAAGCCGCGATGATCGACATCGCCCGCCATCCCGCCACCGCGCACCACATCGCCACGAAGCTGGTCCGCCACTTCATCTCCGACGAGCCGCCCCCGGCCGCCGTCGATCGGATCGCGGCCGTGTTCCGCGCGCGGGACGGCGACTTGCGGGCCGTGGCTCAAGCGTTGGTCGACCTTCCCGAAAGCTGGAACGTTCCGCTCGGGAAGATGCGCGGCCCGTACGATTTCCTGATGGCGGCGACGCGCCTCCTCGGCGGCGAGCTCACCGACCCCGGCCCCCTCCTGAACGGCATGCGGGCGCTCGGCATGCCGCTCTGGGAACCCCCCGGTCCCAACGGGTTTCCCGACACGTTCGACGCTTGGGCCTCGCCCGAAAGCATGAAGCTTCGCCTCGACCTGTCGGCGGACGTGGCGCGCCGCGCCAAGGGGATCGGCGATCCCATGTCCTTGCTGGACGCGGCGGCGGGCGACGCGGCGTCCGCCGAGACCCGCGCCGCCGTCGGCCGGGCGGAATCGAAGGAACAGGCCGTGGCGCTGCTGTTGATGAGCCCGGAATTCCAAAGGAGGTAGGCATGTCGCCCTGCGAAGTCCCGCATCCGTCCCGCCGCGCCGTCCTGGCCACCGGCGGCGCGTGTTTCGCCTGGGCCTTCGCGCCCCGGTTCGCGCATGCGGCCGGCGCGCGCGACGGGCGGTTCGTGACGATCATCCTGCGTGGCGCCCTCGACGGGCTGTCGGCGGTGGCGCCGGTCGGGGACCCCGCCTACGCGGATCTGCACGGGGCGCTCGCCCTGTCGCTCGCGGGCGACCACCCGGCGCTGCCGCTCGACGGCTTCTTCGCGTTGAACCCCGCCATGCCGCATTTCGCCCGGCTGTTCCGGGCCGGGCAGGCCAGCGTCGTTCACGCGGTGGCCACCGGCTATCGCGAGCGTTCGCACTTCGACGGGCAGGACGTGCTCGAAAGCGGCTTTCCGGGACCCGGCAGCACGATGTCGGGCTGGCTCAACCGCGCGCTTCTGGCGCTGCCCCAGGGGGAGCGGGTCGGCGTCACCGGTCTCGCCGTCGGCGCCGTCGGCCCCCTGGTCATCCGCGGCGCCGCGCCGGTGCTCGGCTGGGCGCCGCAGAACCTGGCCAGCGCCGGCGACGACCTCGCCCGGCGCGTGCTCGACCTTTACGGCCAGCGCGACCCCGCGCTCGGCGCCGCGCTGAGCGAGGGTCTCGCAACCGACCGGGTCGCCGGGGCGGCGGGCGGCAGGGTTACGCGGGGTGCCATGGACAACCCGCAGGGCATGCGTCAGGCCGCCGAAGGCGCGGCCCGGCTGCTCGCGGCCGCGGACGGGCCGCGCATCGCCGCGCTCGCCTTCGAGGGCTGGGACACGCACGCGAACGAGGGCGGCGCCACGGGCCGCCTCGCCCAGCTCCTGGGCGGTCTCGACGCCGCCATCCAGGCGTTCGAGGCCGGGCTCGGCGACCACTGGAAGGACACGACGGTCGCGGTCCTGACCGAGTTCGGGCGCACGGTCCGTATCAACGGGACCGTGGGGACCGACCACGGCACCGGCACGGTCATGTTCCTCGCCGGCGGCGCGCTGAAGGGTGGGCGCGTCATCGCCGACTGGCCGGGGCTGAAGCCGGCGGAGCTCTACGAAGCCCGCGACCTGAAGCCGACGGCCGACATTCGCGCGGTGCTCAAGGGGCTCCTCGCCGACCAATGGGGCCTGTCGATCCGCGTTCTGTCCTCCAGCGTCTTCCCCGACACGGATGCGCTGAAGCCGGTGGCGGATCTCCTGGCCTAACCCGTCGCTGAACCAAAGCGTCGAGCCCGGCTCAAGCGCGGTCGATGCGGGCGGCGTAGCAGCCCCGTCTCGCGAAATGCGCGTGGATGGTGGCGACGCGCACGTCCGTCATCATCCGCTCGGCAAGGGCCTCGATCGCGCGGCCTTCGACGAGATCGGCGTCGACCATGATTCCGGCGGCGTCGAAAGCGCGGAGCGAGAGGGTGCGGGAGCGCAGCACATCGGGCACCTCGCCGACGCCCGGCTCGGCCTCGACGGCGCCCGGGCGAACGTAGATGGCGTGGCTGGCCCGGTACGGCGACGCGGCCGGCTGGTGCATGTAGTTCACGAGCAGCACGTCTTCGCCGATTTCGGCATCGGCCAGGCTGACCCTGCAAGGGAACCCCGGCTTCGACGTGACCCGCTGGCGCAGGGCGCCGTGCTCGGCGAGGGCCTCGTCGGAAAGACGCGCCAACGGCGCGAACAGCGATGCGGACAGTGCCCTGATGTGGAAAGGCATGGGGATCCTCCTTCAAGAGGCCTTGTTCCTGGCCTAGTCGACGCCGGGATGCGTCCCGCCGCTTGCCTTGTCGTCGGCGATCGGCGCGTCGACCGCCGATGACGAACACGGAGGAACCGGCCATGTCGCGAATGTCTTCCGCGGTCGCCTTGGTCGCGCTCGCGGCGGCCTTCCCGGTCCACGCGCAGGACGACGGTGCGCGCGTGCTGACGGGTGCGAGCGCCTTCGGGGACTGGCGCGCCGACGCGCCGGGCGTGCGACGGTTGATCCGGGCGGAGGACGTGCCTCCCCCGTTCACGACGAAATCGGCGAGCAACGGGCCGCGAGGCGCACCGTTGCCCAAACTGCCCGACCTGCGGGTGCCGCCGGGCTTCGCCGTCACGCTGTGGGCGAAGGGCCTCGAGGCACCGCGCGAAATGAAGGTTGCCCCAAACGGCGACGTGTTCGTGGCCGAAACCGCCGCGGGCGCGATCCGCGTGCTGCGCCAGGCCCCGGGCGGGAGCGTCCCCGAAGCCACGTTGTTCGCGTCGGGCCTCGAGGCGCCGTTCGGTCTCGCCTTCTTCCCGGCGGCCGAACCCCGCTGGCTTTATGTCGGTACCAGTGCCGCCGTTCTCCGACTTCCGTATCGCGCGGGTGATCGCGTCGCGTCCGGCAAGCCGGAGGTCGTCGTCGACCTCGGCATCAGCGAAGGCGGTCATTCCACCCGCGACCTCGCCTTCACCCCGGACGGGTCGCGCCTGCTCGTATCGGTCGGTTCGCAAAGCAACGACGCGGAAGACATGGGCCGGTTGCCCGCGGACCGGGTGTCACGACTGCCGTTCGGCGCGAGTTGGGACGACGAAACGAAGCGCGCGGACGTGCTCAGTTTCACCACCGAGGGCAAGGACGGGCAGGTTTTCGCGACCGGCCTGCGGAACTGCGTCGGCCTCGCGATCGCGCCCTCTACGGGCGACGCCTACTGCGCCACCAACGAACGCGACGGGCTCGGCGACAATGTGCCCCCCGATTACGTGACGCGCGTGCGCGCGGGCGGCTTCTACGGCTGGCCGTGGTACTATGCCGGGGACCATGAGGACCCGCGCCACAAGGGCGAACGTCCCGACCTGGCCGGCAAGGCCGTCGTGCCCGACGTGCTGGTCCAGCCCCATTCGGCGCCGCTCGCCATGACGTTCTACGCCGCGCCGGCGGACGCGCCTTCGGCGTTCCCTCCGGCCTACCGAGGCAGCGCCTTCGTGGCGCTGCACGGTTCCTGGAACCGCGCGAAGCGGACCGGCTACAAGGTCGTGCGCATACCTCTCGAGAATGGCGTCCCTACAGGAGCTTACGATGATTTCCTGATAGGATTCATCAACAAGGACGATGGTGTCTGGGGTCGCCCTGTCGGGGTCGTCGTCGCGGCAGACGGCGCGCTTCTGGTGAGCGAGGACGAGAACGGCACCATCTGGCGCGTGGCGCCGGACCGCGGCAAATGATCACTCGGCGGCCTGCGAGCGGACCAGCGTCGGCCGCAACGCGACGCCCTGCCCTTCGCGCGCGACGAACGATCCCGGGAACGCCGCGCCGAGGTCCGCATGGATCCGGTCAAGGTCGGCGTCGCTATGGTGCTTGTGGTGGTGGTAGGCCGCGAGGGCCCGGGCGCCGGCCGCGCGGCACAGGGCGACGCCCGCCTGCCACGTCGAATGCCCCCAGCCGACGCACCGGGAGAACTGTTCCTCGGTGAACATCGCGTCGTAGATGACGAGATCGGCACCCGTGCAAAACCGGACCACGTCCGGGTCCGGGCCCATCTCCCCGTGCTCGATGTCGGACACGTAGCACACGCTGCGGCCGCCGTTATCGAACCGGAAGCCCGTGGCGCCCCCCGGATGCCGCAAGGGACAGGTCGCGACCGAAACGCCGTCGTCGAACACGAGCGTTTCGCCGGCCCTGAACCCGACATGGTCGATCGGCGGGGGCAGGTCCCCGAGCCGAATAGGGAACAGCGGCGGCGCGAAGCAGGCGTCGAACGCCTTTTCGGCGCTGTCCCCGCCGAGGTTGCCGCAGTGGATGCGCAAGGCGCACTGCCCGAGCAGGCCGGGTCCGAAAAAGGGAAGGCCGAGGATGTGATCGTGGTGCAGGTGGCTCAACAGCAGGTCGACCCGCTCGGGAACCCGGCCCACCAGCGCCTTGCCGCAAGGCTCGAAACCCGAGCCGGCGTCGACGATGAACAACCGCTTTCCCACACGCACTTCGACGCAGCAGGTGTTGCCGCCGTAGACCACGGTGCCGGCACCCGGCACCGGGATCGAACCCCGGGTTCCCCAGAACCGGACAGTCAGCGCCGCGTCGGGTTCGTCCGGCTTGTTTGATCGTTTCATCACCCCACCGCGGGCCACAACCCTGACACTCATGAGAACGGCACGATCGTGAAGAAATGCGACCACGAGATCGGCTTTGCGATGGTCACCCAGGAAATTCTTACGCGCAACCCCCCTGGGCGTCGATTCCCGGCGGGTGTCCTCCAGGCGTCGTAGCGCAGCGCCCGGGTGAACAGTCCCGGCGTGCCGTAGAGCACGCCCGCCGAGACGACCATCGCGAGGCCGCGCGATCGCCGCGGGTCCATGCACGATCGCTCCCCCAGCGGGCTCGCCCTAGCGCGCGCGCCGCCGCCGACGGGTGCCCTCGTCCGCGATGACGACCGGGGCGGGAAACCGCACCGCCTGACGCAGATGCGGGAAGGCGTCGACCTTGTTGGGGATCGCCATCGCGGCGACGAAGTGCTCCTGGAAGCTCGGCTCGATGGCCGTCTCGATCTTTTCGATGCCCTTCACGACGCGCTCGATCTCGGCCCGCATGCCGAAATCGAGCAGGGCGATGCGCGCCCCCGTGCCGGCCGCGTTGCCGGCCGACCCCACACGGGCGAGGTCGCAATCCGGGATCAGGCCCAGCACCATCGCGTGAAGCGGGTCGATGTGGCTGCCGAAGGCACCGGCGAGCGTGACGCGGTCGACGGACCCCACGCCGTAGCGTTCCATCAACAATTTCGCGCCGGCGTAGAGCGCCGACTTGGCGAGTTGGATCGCGCGGATGTCGGTTTGGTAAAGCATTAGACGCGGCTCGCCCTCGTGCAGCACGTAGGCGAAGGTGCGGCCCACCGCCTCGACCCGGGGCGACCGCGCCGCGAGCTCGCCGTCGATGACCCCGTCCGTGGAAACGATGCCGGCGAGGAACATCTCGGCGACCGCCTCGATGATCCCGGACCCGCACACGCCCGTCACGCCGAGACCCGTGCTGGCCCCGGCGAAACCGGGATCGTCGGACCACAGGTCGCAGCCGATCACCTTGTAGCGCGGCTCGAGCGTGTCGCGGTCGATCCGCACCCGCTCGATCGCGCCCGGCGCGGCGCGCTGGCCGCAGGAAATCTGGGCGCCCTCGAAGGCCGGCCCCGTAGGGGACGAAGCCGCGAGCAGGCGATGGCGGTTGCCGAGGACGATTTCGGCGTTGGTGCCGACGTCCACCAGCAGGCGCACCTCGTCGGACAGGTAGGGTCCTTCCGACAGCACGACCCCCGCCGTATCGGCGCCGACATGGCCGGCGATGCAGGGCAGCGCGTAGACCGAGGCGCCGGGCGCGATGGCGATGCCGAGGTCGCGCGCGGGCGCCTCGAAGGCCGCGTCGATGGTGAGCGCAAACGGCGCGCCGCCGAGTTCCGTCGGGTCGAGCCCGAAGAACAGGTGGTGCATGATGGGGTTGCCGACGATCGTCATGTCGAGCACGTCGGCGCGCGTGGCGCCGGCGGACGCGACCACCTCGCCCACGAGCGCGTCGAGCGCCTCGCGCACCGTCGCGGTGAGGTCGCGGTCGCCGCCCGGGTTCATCATCACGAACGACACCCGGCTCATCAGGTCTTCGCCGAAGCGGATCTGCGGGTTCATGGCGCCCGCTGACGCCAGGACCTCGCCGGTGGCGAGGTCGCAAAGGTGCGCCGCGATCGTCGTAGAGCCGATGTCGACCGCGATGCCGAGCGCCCGGTCGACGTAGCCCGGCCGTACCGACACGATCGCTCCGTCCCGGCGGACGGCCGCCGTCACCCGCCAGGCCCCCTTGCGGAGCACCGACTGCAGGTCACGCAAGACCGCGAGATCGGCGCGCACGTCGGCGACGCCGTGCTGGGCGGCGAGCGCCGCCGCGAGCCGCCGGAAGTCGCTCGACGGGTCGTGCATGTCGGGCTCGGCGACCTCGACGTAGCGGAGCCTTACGAGCGGGTCGATCGCGATCGGGTGCGCTTCGGCGCGCTTGCGGACGACCTGCCGGTGAACCTGGGAATCGGGCGGCACGTCGACCACGAGGTCGTTGAGGATGTGCGCCTGGCAGCCGAGCCGGCGCCCCGGCTTCAGCGCGCCGCGCTTGTCGGCATAGCGCGCTTCCACCTCCCCGAAGGGGGACAGGTGCGACGCGGCCGAGGAGATCGCGTGCTTGGCGTAGTCGCCCTCGCCGACCTCGACCTGGCAGCGGCCGCAGATGCCCCGCCCGCCGCACACGCTGTCGAGGTCGACCCCGAGCGTCCGAGCGGCGGCGAGCACGCTCGTCCCGTCGGCGAAACTGCCCCGCTTGCCGGAAGGCGCGAAGACGACGAAATGGCTGGTCACGGCTTCACCCCTTTCGCGCGTTCGCCGTCTCGATCGAAGCGGCCACGCCAATGCGCGCCATCAGCCCAGCGGAATGAACACAAAACGCCGGCGGCGGCCGGGCGGCGGCCCGCACGGGGCCGCGCCCGAAAGCATCCGCGGCGCGGGGCGCCGTCACGGCTTGCGCCCTCCGGCCGCGATCAGCGCGCGCAGGACAGCGGCGTCGTGGTCGCGCTCGAGCCGCTCCGCCGCCGCCTCGGCCTCAGCCTCCAGGTCGTCGCCGCAAGGGGTCGGATCGCTGCGGCGCCATTGTTCGAGGTAAACGTCGGTGCCGATGGCGCCATCGCGCATCGCGACGCGGTCGATCGCCTCGATGAAACGCTTCGACAGTTCGCGCTTGGCCGTTTTGCGGCCGGCCTTGACCACGACTTGGGCGGGGATGTCGCGCCAGGACAGGACGACGAGCGTGGCCATCACGCCGCCGCGGAAACCGGACGGGGCGGGACGAGGGCCTTCGCCAAGCGCTCCAATCCGGTGTGTCGCACCTCGAAAGCAAGTCCGAGCCGGGCCGCGGCGGCCTCGGCCTCGCGCCTCAAGTCGGCGTCCTCGACCTGCGCCAGGTAAACGACGCGCTTGTAGTGGCCGAAGATCATGTCCCGTAGCTCCGGGAAACGATCCAGCCCGAGCCCCTGCACGATCAGTCGCTCGAAGTGCCGCACGAGGTAATCCGTGAGGAAGAGGCTTCCGAGTTCCTCCTCCATCAGGGCGTCGAACTCCGACGTGCCGAGGTAGAACGCGTAGCAATGGGCGCCCTCGATCCGCTCGGCGCCCTCCTCGGCGAGGACCCGGTCGAGCGCGCCGCCGGTTCCGCAATCGCCGTAAAGGCACAGCACGCGCTCATGGCCCGCCCGATGGGCGCGGATCTTGTCGCGCACCGCCTCGGCGATGCGTTCCGGCCGGTTGTGCAGGATCGCCGGCAGGCAAGTGATCGTGAGGTGATCGAGTTTGTTCGCGCGCACCACCGCCACCAGCTCGCGCGCGAGTGCCCCGCAGGCGACGACGAGGGTCTTGGATACGGTCGGGGTTTCGGGCGTCGTCATGCCGTAGCGCTCAGTCCCGTCGACGCCCGTTCGCTCGCCGACCCTCGCGGCGCGGCCGCCGAGCGTTGGCCCGCGGGCCTCCGTGCCCATCCGGCCTTCACTGCGCCGCGCGCGCCTGGATCGACCCTTGCCGCTTCGCCATCAATGCTTTCGCGGTTTCGACCGCCACGGCGGCATCGCGGCAATAGGCGTCGGCGCCGACCGAACTGGCGAACGCCTCGTTCAAGGGGGCGCCGCCGACCAGCACGATATAGTCGCCGCGCATGCCTTTCTCCTTGAGCGTGTCGATCACCACCTTCATGTAGGGCATGGTGGTGGTGAGCAGCGCCGACATGCCGATGATCTCGGGCTGATGGTCCTCGATCGCCTTGAGATAGTTCTCGACCGGGTTGTTGATGCCGATGTCGACGACTTCGAAGCCGGCCCCCTCCATCATCATGCACACGAGGTTCTTGCCGATGTCGTGGATGTCGCCCTTGACGGTGCCGATCACCATCTTGCCGATCTTGGGCGCGCCGGTTTCGACAAGCAGTGGTCGCAGGATGAACATGCCGGCCTTCATGGCATTGGCCGACATGAGCACTTCCGGCACGAACAAGATGCCGTCGCGGAAATCGACGCCGACGATGCGCATGCCTTCGACAAGCGCCTTGGTGAGAACGTCGTAGGGCGTCCAGCCGCGGCCGAGCAGGATGTGGACGCTTTCCTCGATCTCCGCCTTGAGGCCGTCGTAAAGGTCGTCGTGCATCTGCCCGACGAGTTCGTCGTCGCTCAGCGCGTTGAGGTCGAGGTCGTTGTCGGCCATCGCGCTGTTCCCCGGCGGATCGCGTGCGGCGTGGACCGCCCGTCACGCGCATCATGCCCGACCATGCCGAATCGGCCAAATCGGGGCTGGCGCGTTCAGGACATCGACTGGCGCAGCGCCGACATGGGCCCCGACCCCACGCCTGCTACGCCGCGGCGCGCATGGCCGACAGGCAGGACGTCGCGGACATCAGCACGAGACTGTAGGTTTTCGTGGTCGCGCGCGACGCCCGATACCGGCACAGCACGATGTCGAACAGTTCTTCGAGGATGATCTCGTTCACTTCGTTGACCGCCCCGCTGTCGAAGCCGTAGCCGACGACCGCGCGCCGTAGATCGTCGGACACGGCGGGGACGCGCTCCGGCTCGTCCTGGATGACCATGCGCCATAGCCGACAGTGTTTGCGCGCCAGAGCCCAAATGCCGGCCGGTTCGTCGATCCATTGGCCGTACCAGTCGCTCGCGCGGTCGACGACGATCGGCTCCGCCCAGACCCAGAGGTCGCTGCGGGCTCCGCTCAACTGGATCGCCCGCGTGTCGAATGCGGAGAAAGGGTGAACGCCCATGGGATTTGCACCGCGATTGCCGGGGAAGCGACCGAGCGGAGACGCCGTCTGTCGAACCAAGCGAAAGACGGCGGTCCAAAGGCCTGTTCACGGCCGCGCCGAAACGCCGAACCAGCCCCGAACACGCGAAAATATTCCTGAACGATGTTAACGAACGCTTAAAATCGAGTCGGTGGGTTGTGTCCCTGTCGTGCCACCCGGATCAGCCACGGAGCCGGACGTTTTCCGGGTCGAAGGGACTGTCCGGGATCACGCGGGCGCGGCGGCGCTCGCCAAGGATGACGACCTCGAGTTCGGTCCCGACCTGGCCGAGGTCCGGCCGCACCATGGCGAGCGCGAGCGACTGCCCGACGCGCCAGCCATATCCCCCCGAGGTGGTGCGGCCGGCGATGCCGCCGCCGTGCAGCACCGGCTCGGAACCGCGGGCGTCGGCGTCCCCGACACCCTCGACCCGCAGCGTCACGCACCGGTTGGCGAAGCCCTTTTCGCGGCGCCGCAGGAGCGCGTCCCGGCCGATGAAATCGCCCTTGCCGAGGTCGACGAAGCGATCGAGCCCCGATTCCAGTGCCGCGTATTCGATGGAAAGTTCGCGGGGGATCAGCTTGTAGGATTTTTCGAGCCGCAGGCTGTCCATGGCGCGAATGCCATAGGGCTTGATGCCGAGCGCCCGGCCCGCGCCCATCAGTCGATCGAAAATATAGTTCTGCGTCTCGATCGCGTGGTGCAGTTCGTAGCCGAGGTCCCCCACGAAATTCACCCGCAGCGCCAGCGTTCCGGCGGCACCGATCGAGACCTGCCGTGCGGTGAGCCATGGAAACGCGGCGTTCGCCATGTCCACGTCCGCGACTTTCGCCAGCAACTCGCGGGAACGCGGGCCGGCGATGACGAGGACGCCGTATTGCGTGGTCACCTTGTCGAGGCGCACGGAACCGTCGGCGGGCAACAGCTTGCCGAGCGTGTCGTGATCGTGGCTCTCGAGGGCGCCCGCCGACACGAGATAGAACCGCTCCGGCCCGACCCGCGTCAGGGTGAACTCGGCGCGCACGCCGCCGTTGCCGGTGAGCAGGTACGTCAAGGTCACCCTGTTCAGCGCCTTGGGAACGCGGTTGGTCAGGATGCGGTCGAGCCAGGTCGCGGCGCCCTTGCCCGAAACTTCGAACTTGGCGAAGGTGGACATGTCCTGGAGGCCGACGTTTTCGTGGACGTTGCGGCACTCGTCGCCGACGAACGCGAAATAGTTCGAGCGCCGAAAGCTCCATTTCTCCCGCGGGCGGGCGCCGTCGACGGCGGGCGGGTGGTTCTCGTTGAGGATCACGTCCTCCTTGGCGAGCACCCCGTCGCTGACCGCGTAGTCGGGCGGGGCGAAGAAGTTCGGCCGTTCCCATCCGAACACCGACCCGAACACCGCGCCCAAGGCCTTCATGCGGTCATGGCAGGGCGTCTGGCGCAGGGGACGCGCCCCGCCGCGCTCCTCGTCGGGGTAGTGGACGCTGAAGACCTTGGCGTAGGCCTCCTCGTTCTTCTCGACGAGGTAGCCCTTGGAGGCGTAGCGGCCGAAACGGCGCGGGTCGACGCCCATCATGTCGACGGTCGGCTCGCCCTCGACGATCCATTCCGCGAGCTGCCAGCCCGCGCCGCCCGCCGCGGTCACGCCGAAGGAATGACCCTCGTTCAGCCAGACGTTCGGCACCCCCGGTGCCGGCCCCACGATGGGCGAGCCGTCGGGCGTATAGGCGATGGCGCCGTTGTAGATTTTCTTTATGCCGACCTCGCCGAAGGCCGGCACGCGGGCGATCGCGGCCTCGACGTGCGGCATCAGCCGTTCGAGGTCTTCCTGGAACAGTTCGTATTCGCTGTCCGGCGACGGGCCGTCGACGTAGCAGGCGGGGGCGCCCTTCTCGTAGGGGCCGAGGAGCAGGCCGCCCGCTTCCTCGCGCATGTACCAGGAGGAGTCCGATTCGCGCAGCACGCCCATTTCGGGCAGGCCCTTGGCCTTGCGCTCGAGGATCGCCGGGTGGGGCTCGGTGACGATATATTGATGTTCGACGGGAATCACCGGAACGTCGATGCCCACCATGCGCCCGGTCTGGCGGGCGAAGTTGCCGCTGCAGAAGACGACGTGTTCGCAGACGATGTCGCCGGCGCTGGTCTTGACGCGCCATTCGCCGTCCCCGGTGCGCTCGATGGCATCGACGCTCGTGTTGCGGTTGATCTCGCCCCCGCCCGAGCGCGCGCCGCGTGCGAGCGCCTGCGTAAGGTCGGCGGGCTGGATATAGCCGTCCTGCGGGTGCTGGATGGCACCCAAGAGGCCTTCGGTCGCGCACAGCGGCCAGATGTCGCGCAGTTCGGCGGGCGTGAGGAACTTGACCTCGATCCCGCCGATCGTGCGCGATATGCCGGTGTAATAGCTGTACTCGTCGAGCCGGTCGCGCGTCCGCGCCAGGCGGATGTTCGACACCGGCCTGAAGCCGACATCGAGGCCGGTTTCCGCCCCGAGCCGCCCGTAGAGGCCGACCGAATACTTGTGGATCTGGCCGACCGAGTAGCTCACGTTGAACAGCGGAAGCAGACCCGCGGCGTGCCAGGTCGAGCCCGACGTCAGTTCCTTGCGCTCAACGAGTACGCTGTCGGTCCAGCCCTTCTTCACGAGGTGGTAGAGGGTCGACACGCCGACGACGCCGCCGCCGATCACCACCACGCGCGCCTGCGTCCGCATTCCCGAGTCCCCATCCGTTCGCCGCGCCGCGCCGCCGTGACCGTTGTTCCGGCACGCCGCGCGAACGTCTCGTGACCGCGCGACACACCCTGTCCCGGATGCGTCGGCCGGCCCGATCCGCGGCGGGACAGTCGCATCGGCCGCGCCCGGATGCTACGCTACACTGGATGCCGGCCCGCGGCGCGGCGCGCGGGATGCGACGTCGATGATGACCCACCTGTTCCGTCCGGCCGCGCTCGCGGCGCTCCTCGCCGCTTGGACCGCCCCGGCCTCGGCCCTCGTCGGACCTTCGTCGGACGGCGCCGCGCTCGCCCCCTTCGTCGTCATGGTGCTGCACCGGGCCGGGTCGGAAGCGGGGTTCTGCTCGGGCATCGTCGTCGCGCGCGACATCGTGCTGACGGCCGCCCATTGCGTGCCGCCCGGCGCCGATCTTCGCGTCCACTTCAAGGACGAGCGCGGCGGGGCCGTGCTGCTGCCGGTCGAAACCGTCGTGCGCAACCCGGGCTACAAGGCCGACGCCGTGCGCAAGCGGGAGCGATCGATCGATCTCGCCGCGATCAGGCTCGCCGAGCCCCTGCCCGGCCGGTTCCGGCCGGCGACGATCGCGGGCGCGCCGCCGGCGATCCCGGTCGATGCCCTCGTCCGGGTCGCGGGTTTCGGCGTCACGCGGGAGAACGACGGCGCGAGTTCGGGCCGGCTGCGTGTGGCGGACCTCGCCGCCCGCGCACCGTTGTCCGCCGTGCTGCTCTGGGCGAAAGACCCGCGGGGCGCGGGCGCGGGCGCCTGCGAGGGCGATTCGGGAGGGCCGGTCTTCGTGGGCTCCGACGACACCGTCGCGGCGCTCACCTCGTGGGCTTCCGGCGACGGCCGGAACCGATGCGGCACCCTGACCCAGGCGCTCTGGCTCGCACCCCACAAGGCCTGGATCGAGGGCGTGATCGCGGGATGGGCGGCGGATCCGCAACATCCTTGAGGTCGGCCGAACACGCCCGGGCAAAGCGTCACGACGCCTCGCCGGAAGGGGCGCCAACATCTGCCATGGGGGATGGCGACGACCCCGCGCGGCGGAAGCGGACGACCGCTCGCAAACGCGAAGGAATCTGGCGTTTCGGGGCTCAGGTCGCAAATCCCGGATCGTCTCGCATCAAGGTTCGCTTGACGCTTTCGAGATGCAAGCGCGCGCTTTCGGAATTTCCGGCCCGCATCTGCTCGGCGGCACGCCGGGCGATCTCGGGCGACACGCTGCGCAGCGGTCGGCCGGTGCTCAGCGCCTTGACCTGCACCTCGGCCGCGCGTTCGAGATAGTAAAGATCGTCCCAGGCTTCGGCGATGGTCGGGCCGACCACCATCACGCCGTGATTGCGCAGGAACACGACATCGCCCTCACCCAGAGTGGCGGCGATGCGGTCGCCTTCGGCTTCGTCGAGCGCCAAACCATTGTAAACATCGTCGACGACGGTGCGGCCGAAGAACTTGAGCGACGTCTGGCCGGCCCAGGCCAGCGGCTCCCCCTCCACCATGCTGAGCGCCGTCGCGTAGGGCATGTGGGTGTGGAACGCTGCCCGGGCCCGGGGCAGACGCTTGTGTAGGCGAGCGTGGATGTAGAACGCCGTCGCCTCCGGCATGCCCTCGCCCTCGAAGACATGGCCGTCGAAGTCGCAGACGAGCAGGCTCGACGCCGTGACCTCGCTGAAGGCCAGACCGTAAGGGTTGACGAGGAACAGGTCGTCGCGTCCGGGAACGAGAGCGGAAAAGTGATTGCAGATGCCCTCTTCCAGACCGATCCGCGCCGCCATGCGGAGACAAGCCGCGAGGTCGATGCGCGTCCGTCGCAGGGCGTCGTGCTCCATCCGGTTCCCGCCGTAGATCCCGGGCGCAGCGGTCCCGCGCAGCTGGTGTGCCATGTTTGCGTGTCCCTGTTTTCCATGCCGCGATCAGACCCGGCCGACAGATGTCGTGCGCTCTCGACCGGCTCGTCGACGACGTGAGGCGGAACATCGGTCGGTGCTGGGCAGATCCAGCCCGAGCGCTTCCGGACGCGGGCTCGAACGAACCGTCCAAGTCGGATCGAGGTCCCCCGGCCCTCACGTAGCGCAGGACTGTTGCGGGTGGGATCGAGCCTTCGACCCGACGATGCCGATGCGAGAACCCTGAGGGTGTCGCGGCCATTCCCCTGGTGCCGTACGGCCGTCATGCGGGTTTTCAGCGAGCCGCCCCGCCCCGCCAGCCCGCTTTCCGCGCCCGTTTCGGCCAGCGCATCGGCCATGTAACGAGATGGTCAGGCATGTCCTCGACGGCCACGTCGCTTTCGGAGGCCGCGACCCGGCCCCGGACCGAAATGCCGGCGGCGTGCACGGTCTCGGGATCGCCCGATATCAGCGGATGCCACCAGGGCAGGTCGCGCCCCTCGTCGACAAGCCGGTACGCGCAGGTCGGGGGAAGCCAGGAGATCGTCAGCAGCGCGTCGGGCGTCAGCTTGACGCAATCGGGGATGCGGGCCTGCCGCCCGGCGTAGTCCGAACAGCGGCAAGAGCCCGCGTCGAGCAGCGCGCAGCCGACATCGGTGTAGAACACGTTGGCCGTGTCCTCGTCTTCGAGCTTCACGAGGCAGCAACGGCCGCAGCCGTCGCACAGGCTTTCCCATTCAGGCGCCGTTAAGGCGGCGAGCGGTCTACGCCAGAATGGCACGCCCGGTTCGGTTTTCGTGAAACCGGGCACAGGGGCGTGCGGTTCATTCTGTGTCAATTCGGCACTCGAACGCTGGCATGGGCATTGCGGCGCGGGACCGCTCTCGGCCTGGGCCTTGCGCTTTCGTTCGGGGGACGTCAAGGCACCCGCCCCGGGACTCGCGTGTCGACCGCCCGAGGGCGGCAGGAGAACCCAGGTGTTCCGCAAGGTCCGGACATCGCGCATCGCAACCCGCCTGTCCCGCGCCATGCTGGCGCTCGACGCTTGGCTCAACACGTCGTTTTTCGAGGGCGGGCGCAGTTTCGCCGGCACCTACGAGGATTTCTCGGCGTTCATGGAGCGCTTCCATGTCGACGGCTGGCGGCGGGCGGCCGTCGACCTCGCTTCGGAAGGCCTGACGCTCGGGCTGGCGGCGAGCGTCTTCGCCGTTGCGCTGGCCATCCCGGCCTTCAGGGAAACCTCCGAGGACTGGCTCAAGAAGCAGGACCTTGCGGTCACCTTCCTCGACAGGACGGGCACCGAGGTGGGGCGACGCGGCATCCTGCACGACGACAGCGTCCCGCTCGAACAGATGCCGCCCTACCTCCTGCAGGCCGTGCTGTCGACCGAGGATCGCCGCTTCTACGATCATTTCGGCATCGACCTGATCGGCACCATGCGGGCGCTGACCGTCAACGTGCGCGCGTCCGGCGTCGTGCAGGGCGGTTCCTCGATCACCCAGCAACTCGCCAAGAACCTGTTCTTGTCGAACGAGCGCAACATCATGCGCAAGGTGAAGGAGGCCTATCTCGCGATCTGGCTCGAGACGCATCTGAGCAAGCGGGACATCCTCCAGCTCTACCTCGATCGGGTTTACATGGGCGGGGGCACGTTCGGGATCCAAGCGGCCTCCGAATTCTACTTCGGGAAGTCCGTGCGCGAGGTCTCGCTGGCGGAGGCGGCGATGCTCGCGGGCCTGTTCAAGGCGCCGACCAAATACGCGCCTCACATCAACCTGCCCGCCGCCCGCGCCCGGGCGGGCGACGTGCTGAGCAACCTCGTCGACGCAGGCTACATGACCGAAGGTCAGGTGTTCCCCGCGCGAAAAAACCCGGCGACCGCGGTGGACAGGCGTCGCGACGTCGCGCCGGACTGGTATCTCGATTACGCCTATGACGAAGTGCGACGGCTCGCGCTCGCCGGAAAGCTCGGCCCGAGCCGGGTCCTCGTCGTGCGGACCGCGCTCGATTCCAACATCCAGAGGCACGCCGAGGCGGTGATCGAGGACCAGTTGCGCCAGAACGGGCCGAGTTTCCACGCCAAGCAGGCCGCGATGGTGATCATGGACCCGGACGGGGCCGTCCGGACCATTGTCGGGGGCCGCGACTACGGCGCGAGCCAGTTCAACCGCGCGACCGACGCGCTCCGGCAGCCGGGGTCGTCGTTCAAGCCGTTCGTCTATCTGACGGCGCTGTTGACCGGGCGCTTCAAGCCGACCACGACCGTCGTCGACTCTCCCGTCTGCATCGGCGACTATTGCGTGCGGAATTTCGAGGGGTCGTACATGGGTGCGGTGCCGCTCTACAGCGCCCTCGCCCATTCGCTGAATACGGTCGCGATCAAGCTGTCCATCGCCATCGGCAACGGCAACCCCAAGGTCGGGCGCGCCAAGATCATCGAAACCGCCCACAAGCTCGGTCTGACGACGCCGCTCGAGGACACCGTTTCCCTCCCGGTCGGCGCCGACGAGGTCACCGTGATCGACATGGCTTCGGCCTACGCGGCTTTCGCCAACGGCGGCAAGCGCGTGCCCCCCTTCGCCGCGACCGACATCCGCGACGGCGGCGGCGACCTCATCTACCGGCACGACCGCGACGCCGCCCCGAACGTCCAGGCGGTCCCGGCGGAAAACGTCGCCATGCTGAACACCATGTTGACGCATGTCGTGGCGGAGGGGACCGGCACCCGCGCGAAGCTCGACAACGTCACCGTCGCGGGCAAGACCGGCACGACGAATGCCTTTCGGAACGCCTGGTTTTGCGGCTTCACCGGCAATTATGTCGGCGTGGTCTGGTTCGGCAACGACGACAACGCGTCGATGAACAAGATGACCGGCGGCACGCTCCCGGCCATGACCTGGCACGACGTGATGGCCTACGCCCATCAGTTCGTGGTGCCGAAGCCGGGCTACGGCATCGACGGCAGCGGCGCGGGCGCGCGGATCGCGGCGGCGGCTCCGGCGATCCCCCCGGTCATCGCGACGGCCGGGGTCATCCAACCCGTCAACCTGTCGCCGCGGTCGAGCGCCGCCATCGGCAGCATCGCGCAACTGATGTCGAACGTGGGCCGGATCGGCGGGACCCGGGCAGGAACGGACGCGTTCGCGGGCGAGCCCTCGGTGCCGGCCATCCGGTCGGTGAACGGGCGCATCGAACTGCATTGACGGGGGGGCCGAAACGCGCGAGCCACGTTCGGCGATGCGCGCCTCGGACGAGCCCGTGACCCTGCCGACGCCGATGCCGCCGGGCGGACCCGCGGCCCCGGCAGGCCTCCCCCTCATCCGCGCGGCGCTCGTGCTGGCCGTGGGCCTGCCTGCAGGCTTGGGGGCGACGCGGGTCGTCCTCGACCGCGAACTCGATCCCGGCACCCGCCGGATCGGGGCCTGGTCGACGCTTCCCGGCGTCGGTACGATGAACATCGACCCTTACGCCCGTGCCATCCTGGCGCGGACCGGCGAAGTGCCCTTGCCCGCCGCTGAGGGGGTCGTTTTCACCGCGCGGGTCGACAGCGGCGGGCGGCCCCTGAGCGCGTCCTGCTGGTATACGGTCGAGGGTCCGGTCCCTCCAGCCCGCTATTGGACGCTCTCGGTGACGGACACCGCCGGACGTGCGATCGAGAACGCGGCGGGTCGCTACGGATTCGCGTCCACGGCCGTGCTGCGCGGGTTCGACGGCGGCTTCGCGGTCGAGGTGTCGCCGAATGCCCGTCCCGGCAATTGGCTGCCCATACGGGGACCCGGGCCTTTCGTGCTGTCGCTGCGCGTCTACGATTCGCCGCTCGGCGGCAACGCGGCCATCTCATACGCCTCAGGCCTCCCCGCGATCACGCGCCGGACGTGCGGGACACCTTGAGCGAGCGCGCGGTCGGCATCGGCCTGGCGCTGCTCGCCTCCGCATTCGTGGCGGCGCTCGTTCACATCGCTTCGTTGCTGATCCTGCCCCGGGTCGCACCCGACGACGCCTTCGCGCGACTGGCCGCACCGCTCCCCCCGGGAACGCTCCGGGTGCTGCCGGGGGTCGCCTCCCCCGCGTCCCCGGTGCCGTTTCGCGATCCTCTGCTCGCGACGGCGATCTGCCGCTACGATCTGGCCGCGGGCCCGCTGCGGGTGCTGGCCCCTCTGGCGAACGGCTCGTTCGTCGCCGTGTCCTTCCACACCCGCACCGGGAAGGCCTTCTACGCGCTGACCGACCGGGCCGCCAACGAGGGACGCATCGATGTCGTGCTCGTGACCGAGGCACAGCGCGAACAGGCCGAAGCGGCGGACGAGGACGGCGAGCCCGCACGTGCCATACGGGTCACCGCGCCCGAAACGGAGGGGTTCGTGCAATTCGACGTGCTGTCCCGCGTGGGCGGCCTCGAGGCCGCCGACCGGGAACTGCGCTCAATGAGCTGCGAGGTCGAGAGGCACGTATGAGGCGACCGGTTCGGCGGACGGGACATGCCGCGCGACACGGTCCTCTTTCGATGGCACGCGCTCCGCCTCGCGCACGTAGCGGATGCCCGTGAACAGGAGGATGCTCGCCCCACCGGCCGGCACCTCAGCCCCGTTCCGCGTCCGACCGGCCCCCATCCGCAACTCGACGATATTTTCCATGCGTCAGCCCCCGCGCAAGGATCGTGTCCATGCCGTCGCGGCGCGCCCTCCGTCCGGGCGCAACGGGCCCGGATCGAAACGAAAGCGCAAGCTCCGCACGCGCGCGCATCCTCGGCCTGCCGACACCCGTCGGCCTCGCCGGATGCGCCGGACGCCCCAGCGCCCCACCATTTGGAGCGGAGAAGGTTAATGTTGTCTCAATGATCTCTCGTTAAGCCTCGTTCACCTTTTCAACGCACCGGACCGGAGCTTGGACGATGAACGAAGGTGACGAGCTTCGCCGATCTCTCGAGCGGCTCGTCGCCTTGGGACGGACCCCCGACGTCGACATCCGCCCGGTCCTGCTCCGCGTGGTTGTCGACCTTTTCGCCCGCAAGCCGCATCACGCCCCCTCCGCGCTCGCGCAGTTCGAGGAAATCGTGGCGCATCTTCTCGCGCAGGCGGATCCCGAGGCGCGGCGGATCGTGGCTGAGAAACTGGCGCGCCATCCCGCGACGCCCCAGGCCCTGCTCGACCGATTCTTCCGCGAAGGCGGCGAGGTCGCCCAGCCGGTGCTCGAATATGGAGCGCTCGACGGGCCGTCGTTGTCGCGCGCCGCTTCCTGGGGAACCGCCGAGGCGGCGGCCGCGGTGGCGCGCCGCGGCGCGCTCGAACCTGCCCTCGTCAGGGAACTCGCGGACCGGCCCGAGCGCGAGGTGCTTCTCGCCCTCGTTCGCAACGCGGCGGCGCCCGTCGATCGGCCGATGTTCCAGTATCTCGTCCGGCGCGCGCGCGGGGACGACGACCTTGCCGAGGCACTGCTGGCGCGGGATGGGCACCCCCTCGATCTCGCCCCGTTGTTCCTGCTCGCGTCGGAGCGGCAGCGCGCCGACATCGTCCTGGCCTTCCGGCGGGACGACCTCAGCCCCGACAAGCGTCGCCCGACCCTCGACGCGCGCGAGCGGGACATGCTCGCCGGGGTCGAACGCGCGATCGAGGCGGCGGACCGCGATGGGCGTGATGCCGCGCTCGCCGCCGCGTTGCGCGTGCCGCCCGCCCTCGTCTGGCGCCTCGCCGACGATCCGGGCGGGGAAGCGCTGGCGCTCGCGCTGGCCGCCGTCGGGGTTTCCCCGGAGTTCGCGGCGCGCTTGTTCATCCTGAGCGGACCCGCGATCGGGCAGTCCGTGGCCAAGGTCCGTTTGCTGACGCGGCTCGTCGAAACCGTGCCGCGGCGCACGGCGGCCAGGATCATCGGCGCCGTCGCCGGCATCGCCGACCTCGGGACCCGCGCCGTGTCGGAGCCGGAACTCCCCGCCCGCAAGCGGGCCGAGACCCCTGCGGTCCGTCCCGCACGGCCCGCGCGCGAGCGGACCGAAGAGAACCCCGGCCGACGCAACGGCGCGCTGGCGCGCTGATTGCCGCCGTCCCGGCCCTCAAACCAACGCGCGACCGAGCTTGTCCTCTACCTCGACGATCCACAGGTCGGGATCGAACCTCATTTCGCGCGCGAGTTTGGCTTCCGCCGCGGCGGTGTCGATCCAGGGGTCGCCATGAAGGGCTGCGAAACGCCGTTCGCCGTCCGCGTCGGCTTCCGACTGCGGCGCCGGGCCGAACAGCGTGACGGTTCCGTCGAGGCGGTCGAGCTTGATGAAGATCGCGCCCGCTTCCGCCGCGCCGCGCCGCCGAAGCACCGCTGCGGCGCCCGCACCGTTGCACCGTCGCAGATACGCCGACACCCAGAAATCGGATCGCAGCCTGGGAGCGGGTGCCATTATCCGGATGGCGTGCCGGCGGCCGTGGCCAGCGCGTGCAGCAGCTTGGGGGAAAGTCCGTCGACGGACGCCGCCATGTGGCGGTCCCGCGCGAACTTTTCCAGTGCCTGACGCGTCGCGGTCCCCAACTGGCCGTCCTGCTTGACGGCATAGCCGAGCTTGGCCAAGGCGCGCTGGGCCGATAGCACGGCGGGGTCGGGTCCCTTCGCGGGCGTTTTTTCGACGCCCGGCGCGAGAACCTTGCCGCCGTCCCTGATCAAGCGGCCGATGCCGTCGGCGCGACGGGTCGGAGCGGCCTTGACCGTCGTTTTTGTCGCGTCCGCGCTGTCGAGGGTGCGCGGCGGCGGCGCTTCGGGGACCGGCGGCTTCGGGGCGGCCGCCGGCCGTTCGGCGGGACGGGGCTGAGGCAGGTTGTCCGCCCGATCCGTCGCCCGGGCCGGTGCCGGCTGCGGCGTTTCGTGCGGGGCGCCGGCGAACAGCGGCGCCGAATGATGGCCCCGCTGGAGGAACGCGGCGTTCGCGACGATGCCGACCAGAAGCGCCGCGAAGGCGGCCCCGGCGACGGTTTTTGCCGGATGCGCGCGCAGGGTCGCGGCAAAAGGCGACCATTGTCGGCGCCGGGGGGGCAGCTTGCGACTCGCCGGATTGAGCGCGCGGGAGCGCGGGAACCCGCGCGGGCCGTCGAGGGTCACGTCACGCGACATTGTAAACCTTCACGGGGTCGACGCATCCGTCCGCCGCGGCGGACGGCGGATAACGGGGAACGGTTTCGATGCGGGTCGCCGTGCGCGGTTGGGCTGGCAGGCGGCGGCAATCCCGAGGCAGACGGACGGTGACCCGCGTGCCCCGCCCCGGCGCGCTCTCGATGACGATAGAGCCGCCGTGCAGCCCCACGAGTCCGCGGACGACGGAAAGGCCGAGGCCGGTTCCGTCGCGGTCGCGGTCGATGCCGTCGCGCGCCTGGAAAAAGGGGCTTCCCAAGCGCGGCAGGTCGCGCGGGTCGATGCCGATGCCGGTATCGGCGACCGTGATCAGCACCGAACTGCCTTCCGGACGGACGGCGACCGTCACGCGCCCGCCCGCGGGCGTGAACTTCAAGGCGTTGGACAGGAGGTTCAAGACGATCTGCTTGCAGGCGCGATCGTCCGCGACCAGATCGCCCAGTCCGACCGGAAGGTCTTTGTCGAGGCCGACGCCGGCCTTCTCGGCCCTGAGGCCGACCATGCCGACGCAGGTTTCCACCATGGCGCCGAGATCGAACGGTTCGGGCGCGATGTCGAAGCTGCCGGCCTCGATCTTCGACGCGTCGAGGATGGTGTTGACGACCGCGAGCAGGTGCTGGCCGGATTGATGGATGATGCCCGCGTACTCGCGCCGTTTGCCGGGATCGCGGGGCACGAGCGCGTCGTTCGACAGCATCTCCGAGAAGCCGATGATCGCGTTGAGCGGCGTGCGCAGTTCGTGGGAAACGGTGGCCAGGAAGCGCTCCCGGCCGGCGTGGTTGCGCCGCGCCGCGGCCTCGGCCTCGCTGGTCGCCTGCTCGCTCCGTCTCCGAACGGAAATGTCGCGCAACACGATGGCCACCGCGGCGTTTCCCGCCCCGCCCGTATCGCCCCCGGCAAGGCCGCCGCGGCAGGCTCGCGCCCTCATCTCCACATAGGCGAACACGGGCGCTTCGAACCCGCCCTCCCCGGTCGGCGAGGTCTTCCCGGTTCGGAGGCGGTAGGTGGCGTCGTGCGGCCCGCCGCCCGCGGCGGCACCGGCCACCTGCTGCAGGAACCGCGGCCGGTCCGACACCAGAATTCGGTTGAACAGCCCCCGGCCCAGAAGATCGCGGGGCCTGATCGCGAACTGGCGTTCCGCGCCCGCACCGCCTCCCACCACCGTTCCGGAGCCATCGAGATACACCAGGATATCGTCGCTGAGTTCCGTCAGCAGTCGAAGGCTGGTGACGAGTTCGGCGATCCGCCGGTCGGCGCCCGCGCGCGTCGAACCCGCGGCGCCGGTAAGGAGCAGGCCGTAGGCGACAGAACCCGCGACCATGCCGAACACGAAGCGGGCGCCGTGGGGCTCGCCATGCACATTCCCGGTCAGGACGAGAGCCAGCGCCACGCCCGACGCCAAACCCGCCGCACAGGCGACAAGCCGGCTCGAGACGAGCGACGTGCTGCTCACCGCCGCCTCGAGCGCGACGACCAACAGCAGCGCGAGACCCAAAGGCGAACCCGAACCGGCCGCGATCGTGGTCGATACGCCGATCCACGCCGTCACGCTCAAGGCTTCCGCCGCAGGAAGGTCGCCGGTGCGCGACACGTAGGCCGCTGCGGCGAAGGGCAGCATCAGCCAGCCGAGCGCCCCCGCCTGCCACAGGGCCGGAGCGCTGCCGAGAACAAGGCAAGGCGGCGCAAGGACCAGGGCGCCGAAGGAAAGGAACAGCCGCGTGAGCAGGAATGTCTTGTGGCGCGCGCAGTCGAGCGGCGAACCGCGTGCCGTCGGATGCACGAGCGTCCCGACATGGTCGTTGAGACTTGCCAAAACGCCCACATCGCGCTCCGCCTCGACGCAGCGCGCGCCGTCCGGCCAAGGCACTGTCTCAGGCCGGCCTTAAACGAACGCTAAATTCGCTACCAGGGTAGCTTGAATTCGCTCCTGCCGACCGGCGCGGTTTCACGAGCGTCGAGAGATATCCTCCGTTCGATAAGCGGCGGGCCCATGTCAAGGCTGAACAAATCGTTGGCGCGTTCCATCGAATGCGAACAATTCGGCGGCCGGCCCGCAAAACTTTGCGCCTCACGGTGCCGTCTTGCAGCCGGCGCCCCGGTTTCGGGCGGGGTGCGGCCCGGCGCTCGGCGGCCGGCCAAACATCGTGAAGCGTCATCGACGGAGGTCACCCCGTGTTCTTCCTCACTCGGTCCGTGGTCTGCATCGGGGCGGTCGCCTTCATGGCTTTGAAGCCCGGTGGGATCGCGTTCGGACCCGGCGCGGCGTCCGCGACACGCGCCGCGGCAACGCGCGTCGTCGACCTTTGTGTGAACGTACCCCGGTGCGCGGAGGCCGCGACCAACGGCCTTTGGCCGGCGCCCTTATCGCCCCGACGGAGCCCCGTGCCCGCCCCGCCGACCTTCGGCGCCTGGGCCGACGCCGCGGGCGGAACGGACGCGCCCGCGATCGACACCAGGGCGCTCTCCCCAGGCAGGCGTTGCGCGGGACGCGCCCACGGGGCGGCGCGATGCGCGGCATAGGAGGTCGGCAGCGTCACGTTCTCGCAAACGGCACGCGCGCTGCCGATATGCGGGGCTGCGATTTCGACCCGGGCGCGCCATGCTTTCAATCGAGGACCTCGCCAGCAACTTCGAAATCCTGGACGATTGGAGCGAGCGCTACCGCTACCTGATCGAACTCGGTCGCGAACTCGATCCCTTGTCGCCGGAGGCCCACAACGAGGCGAATCGCGTCAAGGGCTGCGCGAGCCAGGTCTGGCTCGAGACCCGTGTCGCGTGTCGGGACGGCGAGCCGCTGCTGTCGTTCCGCGGCGACAGCGATGCCCACATCGTCAAGGGGTTGATCTTCTTGGCGATCGCTTTTTACGGCGATCGCCCGGCGCGGGATATCGCGCGCGAGGACGCTGGCGCGATGTTCGCACGGTTGGGCCTTGGCGAGCATTTGACGCCGCAGCGCTCGAACGGCTTCCGGGCGATGGTGGACAAGATGCGGGCCGATGCCCGTCGCGCCGTCGCGGCCGACGTTTCGGCGAAGGGTGGCTGAACCGATCCCTCAGCGCCCGAGCCTGCGCTGCTGCCCGAGCCCCATATCCTTTGCGAGCTTCGAGCGCGCGCGCGCGTAGTTCGGCGCCACCATCGGGTAGTCTGGGCCGAGATTCCACTTCTCCCGGTATTCGTCCGGCGACAGGTTGTACTGGGTGCGGAGGTGGCGTTTCAGCGACTTGAAGCGCTTGCCGTCCTCGAGACAGATGACGTAATCGTCGGTCACGGATTTTTTCGGGGAGACGGCCGGGCGGCGCGCTTCCACGGATTCGGGTGTGACGTCCGTGTTCACCCGAATCAAAGCGGCGTGGATGTCCCCGATGAGCTTCGGCAGGTCGTTGGGCGGCACGCGATTGTTGCTCACGTAGGCGGAAACAAGCTCGGCCGCCAGTTCGAGGACGTTGTCGGCATCGTTCTTTTCCATGGGTCCTGCGCTCGTGATAACGGGCCGGCCGATCCTCGGGACCGACAACAAAGCCGTAGATGAAGCAAGGATCGCGCCTCGCGCGGCACCCTTTGTTTGCGCGAAAACATGCGCCTCGTCAATCCGCCGATCGAAGTTGTTCCGGCGCTCTGGGAAGTCTTTTCGGGTTGCCTTGACCGGCCCAGGGCGAATGCTGACGGTGGATGCCGGCCCCGTGGTCGGCCACGGCGGGCCTCGGCGGAGATGGCCGTGGTCGCTGCGCCGCACGCCCTTCCCGAGAATCACGGTTGACGCCGAGGACAGGGCGGCATTCTGCTGCGGCCGTCGAGCGTCGTCGAACGCTGGAGCGCGTCGGAGGGGACCGCATGGACGGCATGTTGGATGACGCAATGGCCCCGGGCCGCCCTCGATCCCGGCCGGACGGGCGCTGCCGTGGGTGATTCGATCCGGCACCGTGCCGTTCCGGGCGGGCCCGCGTCGCCCCGGCACGACCTCGAAGCCCGGGCAAGGTTCTTCGCCACCACGCTCGTGGGCTGGCCGAGCGTTACGGGCACCCCGGACGAGGCCGCGTTCGCCCACCGCCTGACCGGGTTGCTGCGCGCCGATCCCTATTTCGCGCGGCATCCGGACAACGTCGTGCCGGTGCCGGTGCCGGACGATCCGCTCGGCCGCTCGAGCGTTCTGGCGCTCGTCCGCGGGAGCGGGCGCGCAACGGTTTTGCTGTGCGGCCATTTCGACGTCGTGCCGGTCGACGATTACGGCGACCTCGCGCCCCTCTCCACCCAGCCGGAGGCGCTGCGGTCCGCCTTGATCGCACGGTTGCGCCGGACGGGGAGCCACCCGCGGGCGCTCGCCGATCTCGACAGCGGCGCTTTCGTGCCGGGCCGCGGCATGCTCGACATGAAGGGCGGTGTCGCCGCCGGCCTGGCCGTGCTCGAAGCCTTCGCGGCCGACCCGAACGCCGGCAACCTTCTGCTCGTCGCCACGCCCGACGAAGAGGACCGGTCCGAGGGCATCCGATCCGTGATGGCCGTCCTTCCGGACATGCTGCGCGAATGGGGGCTCGATGCCCGGCTCGCGGTCAATCTCGACGCGGCTTGCGACGATGGCGACGGGTCGGCGGGCCGGATCGTCGCCGGTGGGTGCATCGGCAAGCTGCTGCTCAGCGCCTACGTGGTCGGCCGCGAGACCCACGCCTGCTATCCTTTCGCGGGCGTGAACGCGGCCGCCCTCGCGGCCGAGCTCGTGACCGAGATCGAGGGCGCGCCAGAACTCGGCGAGATCACCGACGGCGAGGTCGCGGCCCCGCCGACCGTGCTCGGCTTCCGGGACGGGAAGAGCGTCTACAACGTCACCACCCCGGGCGACGCGTGGGTGTTCTGGAATGTGCTGCACCACAGGCGATCGGCCGCCGAGGTGTTGAGGATCGCGGCCGACCTGACCCGGCGGGCGATCGGGCGGGCGGCCCTCCGGACGCGCGAGCGGGCGGCACAATGCGGGCTCGCGGCCGGCTTGGCGGGCGCATGGGACGACGTTCCCGTAACGACCTACGCGGACCTCCTGGAGCGCGCGTGCCGTCATCGGGACGGTTTCATGGACACGCTGGCGGCCGAGGCGGAATCGCTCGCCGGCGACGCCGCGTTGGACCTGCCGGAGCGGAGCCGGAGACTGACGCGCACCTGCTGGGCCGCGTCCGGACAGGACGGGCCCGCGGTCGTGCTCGGCTTCGCGTCGAACCCCTATCCGGCGGTCGACTGGCCGTCCGGGGAGGACGGGAGCGCGCTTGCGGCGCGCGTCGACGCGGCGTGGGGCGCGGCGGCGGGCCGGTTGGGCGTCCCGGTCGAGAAGCGGCGCTTCTTTCCGGCCATGATCGACATGAGCTTCATCGGCCCGGTCGACGAAGCGGGCTTCGCGGCCGCGGCCGCGAACACGCCGGTTTGGGGAACGAGCTTCCGCTGGACGCTCGATCGGCCGCCGACGCTCGGCGTTCCCACCGTCAACATCGGGCCGTGGGGGCGCGACTACCATCATTGGCTCGAACGCGCCCACGCGGATTACGCGTTTCGGGTCCTGCCCGAACTCGTTTGGGCGGTCGCGCGAAGCGTGCTGGACCCGGGGTAAGCGGCGGCCCCGCTACGCCCCGAGCCGAACGTCGAGCGCGTCGCGGATGCCGTCGCCGACGAAGTTGAAGCTCGTCACCGCGATCGTGATGGCGAGGCCCGGGAAGATCGCGAGCCAGGGCGCGATCAGAAGGTCGCTCTGGGCGTTGGTCAGCATGTTGCCCCAGCTCGCCGCTGGCGGCTGGATGCCGTAGCCGAGGAAGCTGATGTAGGATTCGAGCAGGATGGCGTTGGCGGTGTTCAGCGAGGCCGCGACCAGGATCGGCGCCAGTGTGTTCGGCAGCACCTGCTTGAACACGATGCGGCGCGGGGACGCCCCCGAAAGCTGTGCCGCGAGGATGAAGTCGCGGCGCTTCAGCGACAGTACCTGCGCGTAGACGATCCGCGCGATCTCCATCCACGACGTGAGACCGATGATGAGAACCATGGAGAACAGGGTCGGGCGGACGAAGGCGGCGATGAACAGCAGCAGGAAGATGTTGGGGAAACACAGCACCATGTCGGTCACGCGCATGAGCAGCGTGCCGGTCCAGCCGCCGAGATAGCCCGCGAAGGCGCCGACGAGCGCGCCCACGAACACGGTGACCAGCATGGCGGCGAGCCCGACCGACAGCGAGACGCGGCCCGCATAAAGCAGCCGACTCAGCACGTCGCGCCCGAGGTCGTCGGCCCCGAGGACGTGCCCTTCCGAGAAGGGCGGCGCGTAGGTGACGAGCAGGTCGACGTTCAACGGGTCGTAGGGTGCGAGCAGCGGTGCGAAGATGGCGGCCAACGCCATCAGGGCGATCACCGCCGCGCCCGCCGCGGCCAGGCGATGGCGACGGAAGCGCCGGAACGCGCGTCCGCCCCGCGCGAGCGGGGGCGACGCCAACGCCGCGCTGGCCAGGAGGTCCGTCACGCGCGTCCACCCGCGACCTTGATGCGCGGGTCGATCAGCGCGTTGGCGACATCGGCCATCAGATTGCCGAGCACCACCGCGACCGCGCTCACCATGAGGATCGCCATGAGCACGGGATAGTCGCGCACCGACAGCGAATTGACGAACAGGAGCCCCATTCCGGGCCAGGAAAACACGGTTTCGGTGACCAGCGCCCCGCCGAGCAGCAGCGGCAATTGCAATCCGAGCAGCGTGACGAGGGGCACCAGCGCGGCACGGAGCCCGTGTCCGAACAGGATGCGGCTGGCCGACAGGCCCTTGGCGCGCGCGGTGCGCATGAAATCCTGGTTCAGAACTTCGAGCATGGCGGAACGCGCGTAGCGGCTCCATTGCGCGACGAGCACGAGCGCGAGGACTCCCGCCGGAAGGACGAGGTGGTCGAGCACGTCCACGAGGCCCGTCTCGCTCCCGAGCGAGCCGATGCCGCCGGCCGGGAACCAGCCGAGTTCGACCGCGAACACGTAGATGGCCACGAGCCCGAACCAGAAGGTCGGCAGCGACAAGGCCACCATGGCGCCGGTGGTGGCGAAATAATCGAACACCGAGTAGCGCCGCACCGCGCCGAGAATGCCGACCGCGACGCCGACCACCATGGCGAGCGACAAGCTCGTGCCCATCAGCAGCAGCGTCGCGGGAATGCGCTCGAGCACGAGGCCGAGCACGGGCCGGCCGCCGAAGAAGCTGAAACCCCAATTGCCTTGCAGGAAGCCGCCGGCCCACTTGAGGTATTGGACGTAGGCCGGCTGGTCGAGCCCGAAGATAACCTTGATGCGCTCGATATCCTGCGCCGTCACGGTGGGATTGAGGGTGTAGACCGCGAGAGGCCCACCGGGCGCGAGCTGCATCAACGCGAACCCGATGATCGACACGCCGAGCACCAGGATCACCGACTGCCACAGGCGGTTGAGGATGAACGATGCCAAGGGCGGCTCCCGCCTGTCATTCGGCCGCTAGGCGCGGAACGGACCCTGGGCCGGCCTCGGGCCGTCGCGGAGACGGATTCCCGGACCGGGCACGACGGACCCGTCCGGGACGGCAGCGGTCAGCCGATCTGCCACTCGTTGCAATTCCAGGAATTGATCGCCGTATACGGGTTCGGCTTGTAGTTCCTGACGCTCTTGTCAGTCCCCACGATCAACGGCAGCACGAACAAGGGCGCGAACGGCACCTCGTCCAGCAGGATTTCCTGGATACGCGCGTAGATCCGCTTGCGTTTGTCCGTATCGACCTCGGCCACACCGCGCTTGCTGAGCTCGTCGATCTCCTTGTTCTCATATTGTACATAATTGGCGCCGTTGCCGCCCTTGGCGGGAATCTGGTCGCTCGCGATCCGCGCGCCATAGTCGGGATCGGGATAGAGCAGCGGGTCCCAGGCCACTTGCAGCGTGTCGAACTGCGACTTGACCGTGTATTCCCCCCACACGACCGATGCCGGCATGTTGTTGATCGACATCTCGACGTTGATGGCCTTGAGGTTCTGCTGGAGGAACTGCTGCGAGCGCTCGCGTGACTTGTTGCCCGCGGTGGTCGAGATGGTGAACGACAGTTTCACGCCGTCCTTCTCACGGATGCCGCCCGATCCGACCTTCCAGCCCGCCTCGTCGAGGATAGCCGCGGCTTTCGCCGCGTCGTGGCCCGGGTCCTTGAGGGCGCCGTTGTAGGCCCAGTGATCCGGCGGCAGGTAGCTCAGGGTGCGCGGCGGGACCCCGAAATAGAGCTTGTCGATAAGGCTCTTCTTGTCCATGGCGAGATAAAGCGCTTGGCGCACGCGCTTGTCGCTGAATTGCGGCTTGCCGCAATTGAAATAGATGAACTCGACGAAGTTGGTCGACACCGGCGCGACGATCTTGTTGGGCAGTTGCCGCGCGCGCGGCAGAAGCTCGGGCGGCAGCCCCTGCAGATCGAGGATCGAGACCTGCCCGGTCTGGAACTGGGCGTAAAGGACCTGCTGGTCGGGGACGTACTTCTGGATCAGGGTTTTGAGGTGCGGTCCTTCGCCATGGTAGTTCGGGTTGCCCTCGAACTCGATGTGATCGCCAGCCGCCCTCGCCTTGAACTTGAACGGCCCGGTGCCGACGGGCTCGGTGTTGAACGCGGCCGTGTTCATGTCCGGCACGTCGGCGAGCAGGTGCCGCGGGATGATGCTGGTCTTCTGCCACACGACGAGATAGGGCGCGAAGGGCTCGACGAGCGTGGCTTTGACGGTGTGGTCGTCGAGCGCCACGAACGCCTTCACGCGGTCGTGGCCCGCGCGGCCGCGCACCGCGTTCTTCGGGTTCATCACGGCCTCGTAGGTGAAGACCACGTCCTTCGCCGTGAACGGCGTGCCATCGTGCCACTTGGCGTCGGACCGCAGCTTGATGGTCCAGGTCAGGCCGTCCGCCGAAATGCCGCCGTTGGCGATCGTGGGGATCTCGGTCGCGAGATTCGGAACGAACTTGCCGGTCTCGTCGATTTTCCACAAGGAATCGAAAACCGCGAATTCCACAGACGTTTCCACGCCAGTGTTCACGTAAAGGAGCGGGTTGAAATTCACCGCCTCCTGCGTCAGCCCCAGGATCACCGTGCCCGCCTCGGCGCCGGCGACGCGCTGCAGCATCGGCGATGGCGAGCCCGCCAGGTCGGCCAAGCCGCCGCCCAGGGTCAAGGCCTTGGCTCCGCCCGCCCCCAGCGCCGTCCCGATAGCCGCGGCACCGGCCAGCACCTGGCGCCGGTCCAGCCTGCCGCGCCCAGTCGTTCCATTATCGTCCGCCATGCGACGCTCTCCCGGCCCAGTCTCGAATGCGGAACGCGCTCGGCCGAAGCAAAGCCGGCTTGCGTCTGCGGCGACCCATTCGTAGGCTATTGTTCGCGGGTGCAAAATCACTGTCAAGTTCGCCCCGGACCCGAAAGGACGGCGATTGCTCGAGATCCGTGACCTGTCCGTGGTGTTCGGGTCCGAGGCCGGCGGCCTTCGCGCCGTCGACCGCGTCGATCTCGGAGTGGCTCAGGGCGAGAAACTCGGCATCGTCGGCGAAAGCGGATGCGGCAAGTCGACCGTGGCCATGGCCATCATGCGGCTGCTGCCGCCCGTCGCCAAGGTTTCGGGCGACATCCTGTTCGACGGCGCGTCCCTCCTCGCGCTCGACGAGCGCGGCATGCGGGCCATCCGCGGGCGCTCCGTTTCGGTGATCTTCCAGGACGCGATGTCGTCGCTGCACCCGATGATCCCGGTCGGCGCGCAGATCGCGGAGGTCCTGCGGGCGCACGAGCCGCTGTCGCGCGCGGCGGCGCGCCGCCGCGCTCAGGAACTCCTGACGCTCGTGGGCATAACCGCGCCGGACGTGCGCATGCACGCCTACCCGCACGAACTGTCCGGGGGCATGTGCCAGCGAATCATGATCGCCATGGCGGTCGCCTGCGATCCGCGACTGATCGTGGCCGACGAGCCGACCACCGCGCTCGACGTCACGGTCCAGGCGCAGGTGCTCGATCTCCTCGACGATATCTGCCGGCGCAAGGGCGCCTCGGTCCTCCTGATCACGCACGACCTCGGCGTGGTGGCCGGCAAGACGGATCGCGTCGCGGTGATGTACGCCGGCCGGATCGTCGAAAGCGGTGCGACCGAGGCGCTGTTCGCGCGCGCCCACCACCCCTACACGCAGGGTCTGCTGCGCTCCGTGCCGCGCCTCGACGCCGGCATCGGGCGCGACCTGCCGACGATCCCGGGCAGCGTCGGCCAGAGCGCCGGCGCGGTCGGCTGCCGGTTCGCGCCGCGCTGCGCCTACGCGCAAGACCTTTGCCGCGAACGGGAACCGCCTCTCGAGCCGGTCGGCCCGGGCCACGCCAGCGCCTGCTGGTTCAACGCCGTCATCGCGGCGCGGGCGGCTGGCGCCCTCGTGCCGGCATGAACGCCGAGGCCCCGGGGCCGCTCGTCGAAGCCCGCGACCTTTCCATGCGGTTCGATCTCGGCCGCAAGGGCTTGCTGTCGCGCGGGCGACGCACGTTGTCCGCGGTCGACTCCGTCTCGCTCGCGGTCGCGCGAGGCGAAACGCTGGGGCTCATCGGCGAAAGCGGGTCGGGCAAATCGACCTTCGGCCGCTGCCTCCTGCGCGCCTACCAGCCTTCGCAAGGCACGATCCTGTTCGATGGAACGGATGTCGCCGCGCTCGGCGGCGACGGTTTGCGCAGCTTCCGCCGGCGCGCCCAGTTGGTGTTCCAGGACCCGGTCTCGGCCTTGAACCCGCGCATGACGGTCGGGGGAAGCATCGCCGAGCACCTGCGCGGCCAGCGCTTCGGTCCGCGCGAGGTGATCCGCGCGCGCGTCGACGAGATGCTGGACCTGATCGGGCTCGGCCGCCGCTTCGCCGAGCGTTATCCGCACGAGCTTTCGGGCGGGCAGCGCCAACGCGCCGTGATCGCTCGCGCGGTCAGCACCGCGCCGGATTTCGTCGTCGCCGACGAGCCGGTGTCGGCCCTCGACGTCTCGATCCGCGCGCAGATCATCAACCTCATCCGCGACCTCCAGGCCAGCATGGGGCTGACGCTGTTGTTCATCTCGCACGATCTCAGCGTGGTGGCGCACGTTTCGCGGCGGATCGCGGTCATGTACCTCGGCCAGATCATGGAGGTGGCGAGCCGGGAAACGATGTTCGCCGACCCGCTGCATCCCTACACGCACGCGCTTCTCTCGGCCGCGCCCGTGCCCGACCCGGCGGTCGAGAAGCATCGGCGCCGCTTGCTGCTCGAAGGCGAGATCCCGAACCCGACCGAGGCGCCGCCCGGCTGCCGCCTGCAAACGCGCTGCCCGCGCGTCAGCACGCGGTGCCGCGTCGACAAGCCGCCCCTGGCGGCGGTCGCGCCGGACCATTTCGTGGCCTGCTACCATCCCGGTCCGCCGGGGCAAACGGAGGCGCGGGGGCGGCCGAACGGTGCGGGAACAGGCGCCGCATCATGAGCCAAAGAAAGCGGATGACCGTGACGGTGCCGTGGCGCCGCAGCTTCCCGGAGGGGCCACGACGAGCCGCCGCCTGCCCGGCGCGAGCACGCGGTCCCCTATGGTTCGGAAGCCCGGCACGGCGGTGGACCGGCGCTTCGCCTCGTCGTCGTCGGGCACGACGAGGGCGCGGTCCGCGATAGGCCGCATCCGGATCGCCCCCGTGGCCCGGGTCCGCTCAATTCAGGACGCGCTTGAGGTGGGGGCAGTCGAGCGAGAAGGGCGGTATCTGGACGTCGAAGGCGGCGCCGTCCGCGTCTTCCATCCGGTATGTGCCGGCCATCAACCCGGACGGCGTGTCGAGCGGGCACCCGGACGTGTAGCGGAACGCCTCACCCGGGTTCAGCACCGGCTGTTCGCCGACGACGCCCGCCCCACGGACCTCCTCCACGCGCCCGACCGCGTCGGTGATGACCCAGTGCCGGGAGATGAGTTGGACCGCTTCGGGCCCCATGTTCGTGATCTCGATCGTGTAGGCCCAGAAGAAACGTCCCTTGTCCGGCTCCGAGCGGTCGGCCAGGAACTCGGGCAGCACGGTCACCTGGATATTGCGTGTGACGGCGATGTACATTGCCGGCGGGTCCGCGTGCGATCCTGGCTGCGTCTTATCGCTCCCCGGCGGCGTCGGCAACGCCATTGCAGGCGGCAAACGCCGCTGGCACGGACCGCGGCACAAGGACAGCGACCCGGTCGGCGCTTCCGGTTCAGGCCGGCCCGTCTCTGTAGCGGGTCGCAGGCTCCCTCGCGAAGACTCAGCGCCTCGCCGCGGCGCCCGGTGGAGCCCATCGAGAACTCGCGACAGGCAGCACGATGGTGCCGCAACCCGGATTCGAACCGAGGACCCCCTCATTACGAATGAGGTGCTCTACCAGCTGAGCTATTGCGGCCCGTGACGCGCGCCGAGGTTGGCGCAAACGGGGCTTCCTCATAACAGAACAGCGCGCGGTGGCAAGCCGCCGTGGTGGACAGGGATCAGGCTGGAACATCCAACGCCGGGCTTGCCTCGCCGGCGGGCGCGAGCGCCGGCGCGCCTTCGCGGCCCGCCGCCGGCGACGCCTCGGCCGGCTGCGCCCGCCGCACGGCGGGCAAGTCGAGCGCCGGGCTCAGCTGGTCGGCGGGTCGGGCCCAAACGAAGGCGTCGAGGCGCCCCGTCACCGGCGAGGCCGGCGCCCACGTGTCGGCCACGATGCCGTCCGCCACCCACGCCGGGTCGCGCGGCGCGCGCGAGGCGCGCTGCAGCCACTCGAACAGCGCGCCCGTTTCGCCGTGCTCGGCTTCCTCGATGTCGGCCATCAGCAAGCAAACCTTTGCGGTCGGCCGGGGCCGGTCCCGGTCGCCTTCCGACAAGGGCAGCAACGTCGCGCGGGCAAGCGCGAACTCCCGCGCCTCGAGCGCCGTGCGGGCGACCGCCATCCGGCTTTCGGGATCGTTCGGGGCGAGGCGCGCGAGGGTTTCCGCGCGGCGCAGCCGGTCCGCCGCCGCGTCGCCGGGGCGCAGGTCGACGTAGGCAGCGGCGAGTTCCGGATGGGGGGTCGCCGCGAAAGCGCCCTCGATCAGCTTGGCGGCCCGGCGGATGTCACCCTTGCGGGCCAGCAGGCGCCCGGCGAGGGCCGCCGCGGGTACGAGCGTCGGCGCCCATTTCAAGGCTTCCCGCGCGTGGGCAAGCGCCGCTTCGAGATCGCGGTCCGCGACATCGCGCGCGATCGCCGCGTTCAGCACCGCCCGTTGACGGTTCGTCGTCTCGCGTTCCACCGTTCGGCCGGCCGCGTTCCGCTCGACCGCGCGCAACGCGCCGACCCAATCGCGACGGCGCGCGCGCTCCTGAAGGACGGCGGCCCCCGCCCACGGCAAGGTCGAGGTTTTCAGGGCCTCTTCGGCGAAGGCGTAAGCCGCCGGCGCGTCGCCGCGACGCTGGGCTTCGATGTGCAGCCCGCGCAGCCCGAGCCCCCGGGTTTCCGGGTCGGCGAGCATGTCGGAAAACGCCTTCTCGGCCGTTTTCCGGTCGCCGCCGAGTTGCGCGGTCTGCGCCTGGAGCAGCAAGGCCAGCGGCTCGCGCTCGAGCAACCGCGCGGCCTCGACGGAATAGCGGCGGGCCGCCTCCCCGTCGCCCGAGCCGACCGCGATCATGCCCCGGGACAGGGCCAAAAAACCGCGCTGACGCTTGCGGGAGCGGGATGCCAGGCTGACGAGCGAGGGGATACGGAACAGGAAGCGTAGCAGCGTCCAGCCCACCGCGACGACAACGGCCGCCACGAGAAGGAACGCGATCGCGACAAGCGTCGAGAACTGCACCTCGCGCCCCCCGAACGCGATCGTCACGCTTCCCGGGTGATCCGCGAGCCAAACGAAGCCGAGCGCCGCCAAAACCACGACCGCAAAGAAGATCAGCACGCGTATCATCGTTCGATCATCCTTCCGCGACCGCGCGCCCGGCCCGGGCATCGGCCGGCGCGGACACCGTCGCGCTAGGGCCGCTCATCCCTTCGGCTGGCCGAGGGCGCCGAGGGCGCGCGCGAACAGCGCGTCCGCGGCGCCGCCGGCCTGCCGCCGCCCGACGGCGGCATCGGCCCAATCGCGCGACGCTTGCTTGCCCGCCTCGGGCAGCGACGCCCACGCGGCCAGCGCGGCGCCGAGGTCCTTCGCGGCGAGGGCCGCGTCGATCCTCGCGATCGCCGGATCGGCGGCGTCCTGCGGCGCTTCTTCCGCGCCCCTGACGCGGACCACGGATCGGG
>CAXTIC010000037.1:0-40701 GCA_964244255.1 uncultured Lichenihabitans sp.
TCACCTTCCTGGGCGGCAGCTTCTACTCGATCGCCATGCTGCCGCCGTTCTGGCGGACGGTGGCGCTGCTCAACCCCGTCGTGTACCTGATCAGCGGCTTCCGCTGGAGCTTCTACGGCTCAGCCGACGTCGGCATCGGGGTGAGCCTCGGCGCCACGCTCGCGGTGCTCGCCGGCTGCCTCGCCGCCACGCACTGGATCTTCCGGACCGGGTATCGCCTCAAGACCTGAGCGGGGCGCGTCGCCGGCCGGCGACGCGCGCGCCAAGCCGACGCCCTCGGTTCGGATATCGGCGCAGGTCCGGCATGCGGGGGTTGAACGGCCGCATGAACCGGATCAGAGTGCCGCCCGTGACGATGACGTCACTGCCCGCAGGAACGCCCTTAGCGGTGGCGTTCGGTTCGAGATAGGACGTGGCACCCTGTCGAGGCGCTTCAGGCGCGCCGCGCTGGCGGCCCGATTGAGGCCGCTCACGAGCACCATGCAGCATCCAGGCGAACCGGCCCCCAGCATACCTCCCGGGCACCAGGGCCTCGCCGCGGCCTGCCCGGTCTGCGGCTCGGCCGATCCCGCCTATTGCGCGGACCTCGGACCGGTCCCCGTGTTCCAGAACGCGCGCTACCCAGACGCGGCCTCGGCCCGCGACGCGTCGCTCGGGCGTTTGTGCCTCGCCGCGTGCCGCTGCTGCGGGTTCGCCTTCAACGCGGCTTTCGATCCCGATCTGGCCCGCTACGACGTGACCTACGAGAACGACCAGACGATGTCGGCTCGGTTCGCCGCCCACGTCGAAGCGGTGCTCGACAAGGCGCTGTCGCTCACCTCGCACGCGACCGCGGCAACGGTTCTGGAGATCGGCTGTGGGCAGGGCACGTTCCTTCGGCAATTGCTCGCGGCATCCGAAGGCCGCATCGCGCGGGCGATCGGCCTCGATCCGAGTGTGCGGAACCCGATCTCGGCGGGGGCGCTCCGCATCGAGGCGAAGCCGTTCGACGCGGACGTTGCCCACGCGCTCGGCGGCGACGTCGACCTCGTCGTCCTGCGACACGTCATCGAACACATCCATCGGCCGTTCGTTCTGCTGTCCTCGCTCCGGAACCTCGCTTCGGCGGCCCGACCGTGCCAGGTCCTGATCGAAACACCCTGCTTCGAGTGGATCCTGGAACACAAGGCCTGGCACGACGTCTTCTACGAACACTGCAATTACTTCACCGCCGGCGCACTCGCTCATCTCATGCGGCGAGCGGGCCTCGCGCGCGTCGTCGTCGACCGCGTCTTCGGCGGCCAGTACCTCTTGGCTTCGGCCGAGGTGAACCACGACGGCGCGACGGAGGTTTGCCCGCCTCCCGAGGCCGCCGCCGTGGCGGCCATGGCGCAGGCGTTCGGTCGCACCTTGGATGACTACGCCCGACGCTGGCGCCGGCGCCTGGGCGCGCAAACGCCGTTCGCCCTTTGGGGCGCGGCCGCGAAAGGCGTCACCTTCGCGGCGATCGTGGGCGACGGGGCACCGCTGCGCTGCCTCATCGATATCGATCCCAAGAAGCAGGGCACGTTCGCGGCGCGGACCGGGCTGCCGATCGTCCCTCCGTCCGAGGCGCCGTCCTACGGTGTGGGGCGCGTCGTCGTCATGAACCCGAACTATGCGCGCGAGATCGAAGCCCTGATCGCCCGGCTCGGACTTCCCCTCGAGGTGATCGTCATGGATCAGGACACGTGAAGATCGAGATCGATACGGACGGGAACCGGCTTCGCGTCACCGACAGCGAGGGATCGCGGGACCTGGCGCTGTTCTCCCCCGAGGCCTTCGGCATCGTTTCCGACCTTTGGGTCAAGGTCGGGTGGAACGAGAAATACGCCTACACCTTTTCCTGGTTCGGCCGACCCATCATCCAATTGCCGGAGGATATGGTGCGTGCCCAGGAGGCGATCTGGCAGGTCAAGCCCGACGTGATCCTGGAAACCGGCATCGCGCACGGCGGATCGCTGGTCTTCTACGCCTCGCTGCTGCGGGCGATCGGGAAGGGCCGGGTCATCGGCATCGATATCGAGATAAAGCCGCACAACCGCGCCGCGATGGAAGCCCATCCCTTGCGCGACGCGATCGAACTCATCGAGGGCAGCTCCGTCGATCCGGCCGTGGTCGAGCAGGTCCGCCGGCGCATCGCGCCGGGCGAGGTCGTGCTGGTGTTCCTCGATTCCAATCACACCTATTCCCATGTGGCCCGCGAACTGTCCCTTTACGCCGACTTCGTATCGCCCGGCTCGTTCATCGTGGCCACGGACGGCATCATGCGGGACCTCGCGGACGTGCCGCGCGGGCAACCCGCCTGGCGCAGCGACAACCCGCAGCGGGCGGCCCTCGACTTCGCCGGAGCGAATCCCGCTTTCGTGCTCGAGGAGCCCCCGAGACCGTTCGACGAGAGCGACATCGCGCGCACGCCGACGCATTGGCCGGGGGCATGGCTGCGGCGCATCGCATGACGTGTCCTCGGCGCCGCGAGGGCGGGAGGCCGGTTCGACCATGAGGTTCACGCCGACGCCGGTCGCGGGAGCCTGGATCGTGGAAACCGATCCCGTCCACGACGACCGGGGCTTCTTCGCCCGCGTCTATTGCCGCGACACGTTCCTGGCGCATGGCATCGACCTGCCGGTGCCGCAGATCAACACCGCGTTCAACGCCCGGCGCGGCACCCTGCGCGGCATGCACTACCAGGCGCCCCCGCATGCGGAAGGGAAGCTCATCCGCTGCATCGCGGGGGCGGTCTTCGACGTGATCCTCGATATCCGCCGGGACTCGGCCAGCTGCGGGCAATGGTTCGGCGTCGACCTCAGCGCCGAAGGCGGCAACGCGCTCTATGTGCCGCCGGGCTGCGCGCACGGCTATGTCAGCCTTACGGAACGGTCCGAACTCTTCTACCTGATGAGCACGGCGCAGGCGTCGACTTCCGCGCGCGGCATCCGCTGGAACGACGCGCGCTTCGCCGTCGCCTGGCCGATCGAGCCGGTCGTCATGTCGGAACGCGATCGCGGCTGGCCGGATTGGGCCGGCTGATGCCGGTCGCCGGCCGGCGCGTCCTCGTGACGGGCGCGAGCGGGCTGATCGGCCGCGAACTGGTCCGCTGCCTCGCCGCCTCGGGGCACGACGTGCACGCCGTCGCACGGCGCCCGCCGCAAGCGCCGTCGCGTGACGGGACGCCGTCGCGTGACGGGACGCCGTCGCGCGAGGCCGTGTGGCACGCGGGCGACCTCCTCGCGGCCGGCGAGGCGCGCCGGCTCGCGCGTCGCGTGCGCCCGGAGGCGGTCGTCCACTGCGCCTGGTTCACGGCCCACGGCGCCTTCTGGACGGCCGCGGAGAACGAGGCCTGGGTCGCCGCGACCGTCGCGCTCGCGCGGGCGCTCACCGACGTGGGCACCGGGCGGATCGTCGGCGTCGGCAGTTGCGCGGAATACGACTGGTCGGTCGAGGGACCCGATCTTTGGCCCGAAAGCCGGCCCTGCCGGCCCGCGTCCGTCTACGGCCGGGCCAAGCGCGCGACCTTCGAAGCGCTGGCGCGCGTGGCGCGGGACGCCGGTGCGTCGTTCGCGTGGGCGCGCGTGTTCAACACGTTCGCCCCGGACGAGCCGGCCGGCAAGCTCGTCGCCTCGCTCAGCCGCGCCCTGGCGCGGGGGCGGCCGGCCACGTGCCGGGCGGGGGACCGGCGCCGGGACTACCTCGACGTTCGCGACATCGGCCGCGCGCTGGAGGCGCTGTTGCCCTCGGATCTGGCCGGGGCGGTGAATGTCGGACGTGGCGAGGCGGTCAGCCTCGGCGCGCTCACCCGGACGCTCGCCCGCCTCGCCGGTCGCCCGGACCTCGTCGACGTCACCGCCGCCGCCCCTCCGGGGGAGCCGGTCGGCATCGCGGCGGACACCACGCGCCTCGAGACCGCGACGGGTTTCCGCGCGACGGACCTCGAGGAGGGGCTTCGCCGGTGCCTCGACCATTGGCGCAGCCACGCAACGGCGGGCCATCCCTGACGGGGGTTATGGGGTGTCGCGACGACATGCGGAGGAGCGTCGCCCCTCGCGTCTCACGACACGACCCGGGGGTCGGGAGCCGGGACGATGAACCGTCCTCCCCAACGGGCGACGTGCGCCATGCTCGACACGATCTCGGTTTCGAGGTTCCAGGGCAGCACCAGGATGAAGTCCGGACGCCCCTCCTCGATCGCCGACGGCGGCAGGATAGGGATGCGCGTTCCGGGCAGCAGCAGGCCCTGTTTCCACGTGTTGCGGTCGACCGTGAAGTCGAGGAAGTCCTTGCCCACGCCGCAATAATTCAACAGCGTGTTGCCTTTCGCCGGCGCCCCATAGCCGGCGATGCGTTTGCCCTGGTCCTTCAGCGGGATCATGAGGCTCAGCAGACGCCGCTTGAGGGCCGCGACGCGTTTCGGAAACGCGCTGTAGCCGGACATCTCGTCGAGGCCCGCCGCCCGTTCCTCGGCGAGGGTGTCGGCGACGCTCGGGTCGATGGGGCCGTCCCATTCCACATGGCGGACATGCAGCCGCAGCGAGCCGCCGTGCGTCGGAAGCCTGTCCACGCGCACGACCCGCAGGCCGTTGCGTCGCAGGATCGCGTCCGCCGACAGCAGCGACAGGTACATGAAGTGCTCGTGGTAGATGGTATCGAACTGGCATTGCCGGATCAGTTCCAGGACATGCTGGAACTCGAAGGTGACGAGCCCGTCCGCCCGCAGCAGGGTCTTGAAGCCGCGCACGAAATCGTTCGGGTCGGGCACGTGGGCGAGGACGTTGTTGGCCATCATCAGCCTGGCCCGGAAGCCTTCGTCGACGAGCCGCCGCGCCAGGGGCTCGCCGAAGAAGTCCACGACCGTCTCGATGCCGTGGTTCGCGCGGGCCGCATCCGCGCAGTTCCCGGCGGGGTCGATGCCCAGCACCGGGATGCCCCCGGCCTTGAAATGCTGCAGCAGGTAGCCGTCGTTGCTCGCGACCTCGACCACGAGGGCGTCGCCGTCGAGGCCGAGTTCGGCGATCATGGCCTGGGCGTAGCGGCGCCCGTGTGCGAGCCAGCTGTCCGACCAGGATGAAAAATACGGGTATCGATCGTCGAAGAAGAACCCCGCCCCTTCGCCCTCGGCGAGCTGGACCAGCTTGCAGTTTTCGCAGACCAGCGCCTTGAGGGGCAGGAACAGCTCCGGACGGTCGGCATCGGCGGGCTTCCGGAAGGAGTTCGCATTCGGCATCTGGCCGAGATCGACGAAGTCCGTCAGCGAGGTCGCGGCGCAGGATCGGCATTTCATGTGATGCGGTTATCTCCTTGAGGCTCGGACAGGCTTGGCCTACACGCGTCACCTCCGCTTCCCGCCCAAGCGTGCCGAAAGGACCCTTAGATCGGAATATCGCCCTTTTACCCTAATTCGGTCATTCGTCGATGGCCAGGGAAGGGAGCCCAACAATCCTCGTGTTCGCGGCGGAGGGCCTCGACCGCCCTGCCTTTGCGGTCGCGATCGCCTGTGAAACCATCCCAGCACAGAGTTTGCGAATGCCAACCCCCCTCTTCAGCATCGTCGTGCCCACCCGCAACCGGGCGCATACGCTCGCTAGCTGCCTCACAACTTGCTTGGCTCAGAATTTCGATAACTACGAAATCGTCGTTTGCGATAATCACAGCTTCGATCAGACGGTCCAGGTCGTGGAGGCACTGGCTTCGCGCCAGATCGTCTACGTGCGAGCTCCTCAGCCGCTGGCCATGAGCGCAAACTGGGAACTCGCTTTGTCGAAGACCAATGGCACCTACGTGATGTTCATCGGCGACGACGATGGCCTCATGCCCTTCGCACTTCGTGAACTGGCAAGACTGATCGGACGGTACGACGAACCGTCGGCAGTCCATTGGCGTTGTGGCCATTACCACTGGCCAACGTTCGCCTTGCAGTCCGAGGCTAACTATCTGGCCGTGCCGCTGACTCGCTCTATTCATGTACATTCCGGTCGTGATCAGTTACTTAGGGCTGCACGGCAAGAAATTAGCTACGACAAACTACCTAATTTCTACTATGCGGCCGTGCATCGTAGATTGATAGATAATCACATTGAGCTTGCCGGGCGTATGTTCGTTAATTTGTATCCGGATGTATATAGTGCTTACGTATTCGCTTATTTATGTGAATCGTACGTATCCAGCGATGTTCCAATGCATATCGCTGGGCTGTCCGGAATGAGCAACGGAGTCGCCGCAGTTTTGCAACCGCGTCATGACAAGATCGCGTCAGAGTCGCTAAACCGGATTTCGTCCGAGTTCACGCGACTAGGGCAGGAGGGAGGATTTGTACGGCATCCGGCCGTGCCCAATTGCGATCTCCTTCCCGCTTATGAGGCCGATTCATTTCATTACGCAAAAGATTTGCTTTTTCCAACCGATCTCAAGCTCGATCTAGATCGTAAACAGATGACTATGAAATATATTGCTGCAATTCCAACAAGCGATGCTGACGTCGTAAAAGAGATCAGGTCTCAGATCCGTTCTTCCCTTGCCGACGAGCCAGCACTACAGTCGTGGTTCGACCAGGAAGTACCGAACCTGCCGAGCTATCGACCATTCGAAAAGCCGAGCCGCCTGGGGTTCGATGGAAGTTTTCTGCTGTTGAACACTGTGCCATTCGGGGTTACTAACATCGCAGAGGCAGTCCAGCTTGCGGTAAATATTTTACAAATTCCCGAGGAAGGTATTGTATTTGACTTGCCGAGCGTAGCCGAACTCAATGCGGTGCTAGAGCGATCGCAGTTTGAACTAAATGAACGGACAGGCCGGCTCGAAACGCTTTCAGATCTCCTCGGCGTGCGGACACGTCAGTCTGAGGAAATCTCCGAACTGCTTGCGGAGCGAACGAAGCTCCTGGATGAGATATCCGAGCTCCTGGCCGAGCGGACACATCGTCTGGAGAGCATGTCGGAACTGCTCATCGAACGAACGCATCGTCTCGAGAAGGCTATAAAGGAACTAAGCAAACTGCGCAGCGAGTGAGCCCAGGTCACTGGAGCGGATCGTCGCTTCGAGCGGAGTGCGATGAAGGCGGGGCGGAACGGAGCTTCACGGTTGCCATTCGGTCTCACGTCGCCTATGCCGGCGCATGGTTCCTGCCGTCAGCATCGGCCTTCCGGTTTATAACGGGTCCGCTACCCTAGCGGCTGCGCTGGACTCGCTTCTGGCCCAAACCTTCGCTGACTTTGAAATCGTCATATCCGACAACGCGTCGTCCGACGCGACGCAGGACATTTGCGAATCCTACGCGGCTCGCGACAAGCGCATTCTCTACATGCGCCAACCACGCAATGTCGGTGGAACGGCGAACTTCGAGTGGCTTATCGACCACAGCCAAGCTGACCTATTCATGTGGGCTGCCCACGATGATACTCGTGATCCGTCCTATATTGCCAAGGCGACAGCGGCCTTGAGGGCCAGGCCGGATTGCGTCCTCGCCGCAAGCGATGTCTTGCTCTCCAACTCGGCTGCTCGGTCCTTTGAGACACACCGGCTGACAGGGGGAATCGAGTCAGCACGGCCAGCCATTCGCTACCGCGCTGTCGTCACGGGAGGGTGGACCGCTATCTACGGATTGATCCGCCGACAAGCTCTCTCGAAAACCAGACGTTTCGCAGGGATTGCCCAACTTGCCGCATTTGGCATAGCTCCCGACTATCGTCTTGTCGAGCTCTGCCTGCAAGGTCCGTTCGCGTATCTTCCTGAAAACCTAATCAAATATAGCGTGAGTGCTTCGGATGTTAATAGTTGTGCGAACCTCTCTCATTACCTGGATCCTGAGGCTCAGGCTTTGTCATTCTCGTCTTTCTACTGGCTATTTGTAGATCTTTGGCTGGTATGTCGTAAATATCAATTATCTATATTTGATAGCATCGAAGTACAATCGGAATTTCTTGCTGGCGCTAGGCGACCAGGAACTCTGCATGAATACCTTTCCATTCGTAACATGGAAGCCAAACTTGATGCGTTGGCTTCCAAAGACAATATTCGGGCGTTAAAGTTAACTTTGGAACGCGCGGCGTTCATTGGTCCGAGCCGTTGGTCGCTTCTTTTGCAGAAGCGCGCGCTCAGTGCGCAACTGCGGGATTGTCGGGCAAACCTGATCGACCGAACCACTCGCCTTGAGCAGGCGACCATGGACCTAGTCGACCGCACCGAACGCCTCGAACGGGCGCTCGCCGACTTGGACCGGCTCAAGCCGACGGAGACTGATGCGGAACCGGGTTCTTGAGCCGTCCACTTCCGCAGAGCGCGCGTATCCGCGCTGCCGCCGGGGATTCCAAATCAAAACTCGCCCAATGTCAGAAGGCAAGGAAGCTTGAATGTCGGCCCTTCTGCGTGAACAGGCGGCTTCGACCCGGGACACTTCGAAACCGCGCCAACGTCGCGAGCCATGCAACAACGAAGAGAGCCTCAACAGCCAAGCGGACTTAAAAAGGTAATGAGTCGAGCGTGGCGCCTCATGGTTCTCCTGCGCAAGCTTCGGTCGGCCGCGTCGATCGTGCGCCGCGATCCCAAGCGGTTCATCACGCTCCTTGCCAGGAATGTGCGGCGCGGTTCGCGCCGCGCCCTCGACGAAGCCACAGGCGGCTCGGATGCGGCGGCGCCCCCGCCCGCCGGGGGTGGCGCCCGCGAGACTCTGGGCGTGAGCCCGGCCGCCCCGCCCCCCACGGCGGCCGCGCGGACGCGGGACGCGATGGCGGCGTGGATTCGTGCCGAGGTCGCGCGGCAGCGGCTTGAGATCATCCCGTAGGATGGCCTGCGAGGGCGGGGAACGGGCCCCGGCGGGGCCGCGACACCGGCGCGCGTCCGCCCGGCGGATGGACGAGGCCCCGCGAAACGCGGGCGTCCCCGCGCGCTTGCGTCTATACGAGGCCGCGATCCCCCCGCGGTCGCGGTTTCCGGGCCGCCGCATCGTTCCACGCGGCTCGGAACCGTCCTAGGCTCCCCTCATGCGTCTCCTCATCGACATGCAAGGCGCGACGACGTTCGGTTCCCGGTCGCGGGGCATCGGGCGCTACACGACGCAGCTCGTGGCCGCCATGGCCAGGGCGCGCGGCGGGCGCGATGTCGGCCTCATGGTCAACGCGAACCACATGGACGACGCCGGCGCCGCGCGCATCGACGGTCTCGCCCGTACCCCGCCGGTCCCGATCACGCGCTACAAGGTCCCGCCAGCGCGCCATTTCGCGCCGCCCGAAAGCGCGCCGCAGCGGCGCATCGCCGACGCCATCGTGAAACGCCACGCCGCGGCGCTCCGCCCGGACGTGCTGCTTTTCACCAGCCTGTTCGAATACGCCGCCGAGGACTTCAGCCCCATCGAACTCGACCGCTACCCCTGCAAGCTCAGCGCCGTCATCCTCTACGACCTGATCCCGCTCGTGTTCGAGGACGACTATCTCAGGAACGCGCTGATCAGGAACGCTTTTTTCGAAAGGACGCGACGGCTGCGCTCGGCGGATCTGCTGCTCGCCATCTCGGAATCGGCGCGGCGCGACGCCATCGCGCGCCTCGGCATCGCGCCCGAGCGTATCGTCAACATCTCGGCGGCGGTGGACGAGGGCTTCCGCAAACGGGAGGTTCCCCCCGACCGGCGCGGGGCGCTCGCGGCGCGCCTCGGCCTCACGCGCCCGTTCGTCATCTATGTGGCCGGCGGCGACATGCGCAAGAACCTCGGGGGCGCGATCCTCGCGTTCGCGGCCATACCCGAAGAGCTGCGAACGGCGCACCAGTTCCTCCTCGTGACGAATCTCGACGACACGGCCATCGCCGGCTGCCACGACACGGCGCGCGACATCGGCCTCGAGGCCGACGGGTTGATCGTGGCGCGCGGGATCGGCGACGACGACCTCGTCGACCTCCTGAACATGAGCGCGGCGCTGTTCTTCCCCTCCCTCTACGAGGGGTTCGGTCTGCCCGTCCTCGAAGCGATGCACTGCGGCGTGCCCCTCGTCGCGGGCGACAATTCGAGCATTCCGGAGATCGTCGACCGGCAGGACATCCTGTTCAACGCGCGCGATCCGGGCGCGGCGGCGCAAGCGCTGGCGCGCGTCCTCTCGGACGAGGCGTTGAGGCGGGATGTGGCGGCGTGGGGCCCGCGCCGTGCCAGGATGTTCAGCTGGGAACGCTCGGCCGCGCTGGCGCTCGACGCCATGGAAGCGCGATTCGCGGCCGCCGAGCGCTCCCGCCCGCACGCGCTCGCGGGAGAACTCCTCGATCGGGATGGCGCCCGCGCGGAACTGGCCGACATCCTCGTCGGGGCGCCGGACTGCGACCCCCACATCGAAACCTTCGTGGCGGACCTCATGGTCAGCGCCCCGGCCTGTTTCGAGGGCGGCCTGCGCCGCCTGCTCGTCGACGTGACGGACTGTCGCCGCAGCGAGGCGTGGAGCGGCATCCAGCGCGTCGTGCGCAAACTCGTCGCCGCCTTCTACGACGCGGGCGCGGCGGCGGAGACCTTCATCGCCTTGGCGGTGCGCCTCGACGAGGCGGAGCCCCGGTCGGCGCCGGATTTCGTCGCCGGCTGCATGGGGCGCGGCATCGTCGGGCGCAGCTACCCGATCGACATCCGGCCCGGCGACGACCTGTTCATGCTCGATTCGAACTGGATCGACTACCCGACCTACGTCCCTTTGTTCGAGAGCGTGCGACGCCAGGGGGGGCGGATCCTCACCTGCATCTACGACATCATACCCGAACTGCACCCCGACGTGTGCGGCGAAGGCATGCCCGAGGCCCACGCGCGCTGGCTGCATGCGGCGGTCGCCTGCAGCGACGGCCTGCTCTGCATATCGCGCGCCGTCGCCGACGAGGTCATCGCCTATGTGGGGCGCCTCGGGCTCCCGCACCGGCCAAGTCTCAAGGTCGGTTGGTTTCATTGCGGGTCCGACATCCACGGGCGCGGCGAGTCCTACGCTCCCCAGCCGCACGTGCGTGCCGCCTTCGACGGGCGCCGTCCGACGTTTCTGACCGTCGGCACGCTCGAGCCGCGGAAATGCCACGCGCTGGCGCTCGACGCCTTCGAACGGCTGTGGGACCGGGGGGTCGACGCCAGCCTGTGCTTCATCGGGGCGCGCGGCTGGAAGATCGAGGCGCTCGAGGCCCGCATCAGGTCGCACGTCGAACATGGTCGGCGATTGTTCTGGTTCGCCGACGCCCGGGACGGCGATGTCGCCCATGCTTACGAACACGCCGCCGCGATCGTGTGCATGTCGATGGCGGAAGGCTTCGGGCTCCCGATCGTGGAAGCGGCGCGCCTGGGCCGCACCGTCATCTGCAGCGACATACCGGTGTTCCGCGAGGTCGGCCGCGACGGCGCCCTGTATTTCCGGCTCGGGGACGCGCGGTCGCTGGCCGACACCGTCGCGGCCTGGCTCGACGGAGCGATCGAGGCCGATGCGTCGAAGGTTTCGCGAAACACCTGGGAGGACGCGGCGCGGCGCATCCGCGACATCGTCTATGGCGACGACTGGTACGCGACGCTGCCGTGAAGGACGGGATTCAGGGCTTGCTGCCGGTGACGACGCACCGTTCCCTCCCGACACGCGATGCCGGGAACCCGGCTGCCAAGGAGACGCCGTGAGGTATTCTGCGATCCTCGAGCGCTTACGCCTCGCGCTCTTCCGGGCGCGACACGTCGCGCCCCTGCGCGCGCCCGAGACGCCGGCCGCCTCGCCGGGACCGGCGCCGGCGCAACAGGGCGCGCCACGCGATCCCATCCGGTCGCATTACGACGCGTTCCTCGACGGCAAGATCATGGGCTGGGTGTGGGATCCGGCGAATCCGGGCCGCCCCGTGTCGGTGCAGCTCCGCCTCGGAGGCGAACCCGTCTTCAGCGCGTCGGCCGACACCTACCGCGAGGATCTGCACGCCGCGGGCATGAACGAGGGTCGCTGCGGGTTCTCGATCGACGTGCCTCCCGAGGTGGCGGAGCAGGCCCGCGCCACGGGACGGGAGGTCAGCCTCACCCTGGCGGACGGATCGAACGCCGTTGTTTGCCGCATCGACCTCGCCGAGCGTTTGAGCCCCGATGCCGACGTTCGCGCCACGCTCCGAAAGCGGCTCGCCAAGGTCGAAGCGAGCATCGAACGGGCGCGGCTCGCGGCCGGCGATCACCCGGGGCCGCAGCCCGCCCCGCCCGCGAGGCCCGCCTACGGCGCTTTCTTCGAGACGCCCGACCCGCCGCCGGCACCGCCGCGATCCGCCGCTGCGACGGGCCTTTGGCCTTTCGCCGAACACGTGCGCCGCTGCCAACAACTGGAGGGCCGTTTCTCGCCCGACGTCGCCCGCGCCGATTTCGACCATTTCCACCGCTGGTACATCGACGACTACGGGATGCCCCGCAAACCGCTGCGGGTACCATTGAGCGCCGAGGCGATCCGCTACCTCAACGAAACGATCACGATCGCGGGCCACGCCTTTCCGGTGACGCGCGCCATGCTGTGGTACCTGCTCGACGTCGGGAACGCCCGCTACCTCGCGAGCCTCGACGACGAAATGCTGTATCGCGACCTTCTCTTCTGGTGGGTCGGCGAGCAGGCGCCGTCGCTCGGCGTCGAGGATTGCCTGATCACGCGCCAGCAGGTCGATTTCCTGCGTCGCGTACCCCATCATTGGTCCCGAGAGGCTTTTCCGCTGTCGTCCTTCATGGAGGTCATGATCGAGCGGCGCCTCAAGCCTGTGCTGACGGGCTCGATCTACGATGTCGGCACGCGGCTCACGGCGTATGTCCTGGTCCTCCTCGAGGCCGTGGGCGATCCGGGCCTCCTGCGCTTCGTCCCCGACAAGGTCCTCGAGCGTTTGTTCGCGCGATCGGGCGAATTGTTCGACCGCCTCGTGGGCGAGCTCGACGGAAACCCACAGGGCAAAGGCCGCGTCGACGTCGAGGCCCTCCGGTTCGTCCTCTGGGAACAGGGCTTCGACCTGACCACGCGGGGGTTCCGCTCCATCGATGCCCGCGGTCACCGGGTCGAGGCCGCGCGACGGCCCGTGCCCACATCCGGGCCGATCGTCGATGTCCAGGTCGTCGGCCCGTTCAGCAAGATATCGGGAATAGCCCGGGCCTGTCAGATTTCCAGGGACATCCTGCGGCAAACCGATCTGTCCTGTTCGTTCGTCGATTTCACGCTCGACAATCCGCAACCGGGCACGGCGGCACCGATCGACGACGCGCGCTGTTCGCGCTCGCGTATCAACCTGATCCACCTGAACGCCGATACGCTGCCCAATGCGTTCGCCTATCTTCCCGACGTATTCACGGGCGCCTACAATATCGGCTTCTTCTTCTGGGAGTTGAACGAGCCCGCCGCGTGTCACGAGCTGGCGTTGCGGCTGGTCGACGAGATCTGGGTCGCCTCGGAGTACAATCGCTCCTGCTTCGCGGCGAAGTTCGACAAGCCGGTCGTCAACGTCGGTATGGCGATCGCGGATATGTCCGGGCCGAACCGGTCGGAGGCTCGGCTTCGCCTGAACCGGCGGCTCGGCATCGAGCCCCGGCATTTCGTGTTCCTGTCGACCTACGACTCGCTCTCGTACCTGCAGCGCAAGAACCCGCTCGGGGCGCTTCGTGCCTTCCAGGCGGCGTTTCCCGACGATGACGACGTCTGTTTCGTTCTAAAAACCCATAACGCCGATTCGCTCGCGGGATCAGCGGGCGAGAAATACTGGAATTCCGTAATCCAGTTTAGCGAACAGGATCGCCGTATCAAGATCGTCAATGAAACCATCGCCTTCGAAGCTCTCATGGACCTGAAGGCGGCGGCGGATTGCTACGTTTCCCTGCATCGGTCGGAGGGATTCGGATTCGGCATGGTCGAAGCCATGGCGCTCGGCGTACCGGTCCTGTGTACGGGCTATTCGGGCAACATGGACTTCTGTAGCGATGCGACCGCATGGCTCGTCGGCTGGGACGAGACCGCGCTGGGCTTCGACGATTACGCCCACGTCAGCGCGGGTCATCGCTGGGCCACGCCGCGCCACGCGAGCGCCGTCGCGGCGATGCGCGCGGTGCGGACCGAGGCCGACGAACGCGGCAGACGCGCGCTCGAGGCCCTCGCGTCCGTGAAGCGGCACTACGGCATGCCGGCGGCGGAACGGCGGTACGCCGAGCGCTTGCGGACGCTCCTCGGGAAGGCCGCGGCGGACCGGGCCGCCAGGTCGGCGCCCGAGTCCCTCGCGCCCGAGCCCACACCGTGAACGTCGGCCATCGGCCGCGAAGGGGCGCCCGCGAGGGCGCGTCACGGCTAGCCTTCGTCGGTGCGAACTGTTAGAAGCCCGCCGAACCGCGCCGCTTTGGCATTCACGCATCGCGGACGCCGGATCATCGGACGCAATTCAAGATCATGGGACGATGAAGCGAGCGTTCATTACCGGGATCACCGGACAGGACGGGGCATACCTGGCCGAACTCTTGCTGACCAAAGGCTATGATGTTCACGGGCTCGTGCGCCGTTCCAGCACCGCGGACGTCAACGATCACAGGCTGAGATGGCTCGGCATCGCCGACCGGGTGACGCTCGTCGACGGCGATCTGACCGACCTTTCGGGCCTTATCCGAACGATGACGGAGATCAAGCCGGACGAGGTCTACAATCTCGGCGCGCAATCGTTCGTCAAGTCGTCGTGGCAGCAGCCCCTGCTGACGAGCACCGTGACGGGTCTCGGCACCACGAATGTGCTCGAATCCGTCCGCCTGGTGCGGCCTGAGGCGCGGTTCTACCAAGCCTCGTCTTCCGAAATGTACGGTCTCATCCAGGAGCCGCAGCAAAGCGAGACGACCCCGTTCTATCCGCGGTCGCCCTACGCCGTCGCCAAGCTTTACGGTCACTGGATGACCGTGAACTACCGCGAAAGCTTCGACCTTCACGCGTCGAGCGGCATATTGTTCAATCATGAATCGCCGCTGCGCGGCATCGAGTTCGTCACCCGCAAGGTCACCGACGGCGTGGCGCGTATCAAGCTCGGCCTGCAAAGCGAACTGCGTCTCGGCAATATAGACGCCAAGCGCGACTGGGGTCACTCGCGCGATTATGTGCGCGCCATGTGGCTGATGTTGCAGCAGGACACGCCGGACGATTACGTGATCGCGACGGGCCGGACGACGACCGTCCGGGACATGTGCCGCATCGCCTTCGAACGCGCCGGACTCGACATGGACCGCCATCTCGTGATCGACCCGGCCCTGTTCCGTCCGGCCGAAGTCGACGTGCTTCTCGGCAATCCCGCGAAGGCCAAGGCGAAACTCGGGTGGGAAGCCATGGTGACGCTCGACGAGTTGATCCTTGAAATGGTCGACGCCGACATCAAGCGACTGAGCCGCCCATCGTGACGGGACCATGATGATCCACCGGCGGTGCGTGTCCTCGTAACCGGGGCCGGCGGGTTCGTCGGCTCCTGGCTGCTTCGGCGCTTGTCCTCCGCCTTCCCGGGCGGCGTCGAGGTGACGGCGCTCGGCTACGGCACGCCGGGGGGGGGCGCCGTACCGGAATTGGATATCACCGACGCCGCCGCGGTCGACGCGCTCGTGAACCGGCTTCGGCCGGGCGCCGTCGTGCATCTGGCGGCGGTCGCTTCGGCGGCGGAAGCCCGGGAGGGCGCCAGGCGGGCCTGGGACGTCAATCTCTACGGAACGATGAACCTGGCCGAAGCGGTGATGCGGCACGCGCCGGAGGCACGTTTCATCTTCGCGGGTTCCTCGGAGGCCTATGGGGGCTCGTTCAAGCTGAACGACGGCATTCTCGACGAGGACGCCGCACTCAACCCGCGTAACGCCTACGCGACGACCAAGGCCGCCGCCGATTTGATGCTCGGCCAGATGGCGGAGGAGAATTTGCGGGCCGTACGCTTCCGCCCGTTCAATCATACCGGTCCCGGACAGTCCGTTCGCTTCGTCGTGCCGGCGTTCGCGGCTCAGATCGCGGCCATCGAGCGGGGCGAGCAGCCTCCGGTCATCCGCGTCGGCAACCTCGAGGCGCGACGCGACTTCCTCGACGTGCGGGATGTGGTGGACGCCTACGGGCTCGCGATTTCGGCGTCCGCGCTTCCCCGCGGCGTCGTGTTCAACCTCGCGTCGGGCATACCGAGACGCATCGGCGATATCCTCGGCACGCTGCTGTCGATGAGCCACGTCCCGATCCGCGTCGAGCAAGACAAGCACCTGATGCGCGCCAGCGATTCCCCGGTAACCGCCGGAACCGCACGCCGCGCCACCGAACTTCTGGGCTGGCGCCAGGCGATCCCGTGGGAAACAACCCTCCACGATGTGCTCGAATCGCACCGTCGTTCCAGGGCGCCCGGAGCCCCGACGATGACCTCGCCGGCCATGGGAGCCAAGATCTACGACGAGTAGGCATCGGCGCCGACCACACGTCACAGGTTTTCCGAGACCGCGATGCCGAACGGCAGCATCGCGACCTCGAAACCCCCGGACGTCCCCCCGAGTCTGGCCAGCATCGCCGCGACGAGCCCTTTCGACAGCGGGGCCAGCGGCGTCACGATCGACAGGTCGACGATGCCGTCGCCGAGGGCCGCGCGGGTCGCGGGCATCAGCCCGTTGCACACCACGGCGACGCGCGCCCCGTCCGGGTGTTCGCGCAGCGCCTCGATCACGCCCTCGATGCCGCCGCCCGCGACGTAAAGCCCGGCGAGCCCCGGGTGGCGGCGCAGCAGGTCGAGCGTCGCCTCGCGGGCGCGGGTGTCCTCGAGGCCCGCCATCGCGTCCAGCAGCCGGAACCCCGGCGCGTGTTCGCGGATGCAGGACCGGAAGCTCATCCCGCACACATCGTGGCCGAGGTAGCGGTGGCTGCCGACCACGATGCACAGTTCGCCGGGCGGCCGCGCGAGGCGCGACGCCGTCCACGCCGCCGTCCGTCCGGCCCTTGCGGTGGTCGATGCCGAAGAAGCCCGCCCGCGCCGGCGCCGTGACGTCGCGCTCGACCGCGGCTGCAACCCCCGGGTGGTCGGCCGCGACGACGCCGATCGCCTCGACCTTGGCGCCGAGGCGCGGCAGATGCTCCGCCACGCGCCCCGGCGTCAGGCCGTCCATGGGTTCGACGATGGCCTTGGCGGGGCCCGCGGGCGCGTCGCGGCACGCGGCGGCGAGTTCGGCCCCTCGTTGCCTACCGGGTCGCGACCGGCATCCGCCAGGAAGGGCGGGATCGCGTTCCGGTGGCGGCCGGCAACGCCGGGGCCCGATGGGCCTTGCCATGGGGGTTCACATGCGCGAGAGGAGGTCCGCGACCCTTCCGCGATCTCGGGAGCGCGACATCACGTCGGCGGGCTCGGGGCGCGCATCCATGCGGGCGGCGGCGCCTCACGAATCCCGCGGTCGGCCGCGCCCTGCGCTCCGGCCACCCTCTCGGCACGACGTCTCATGCGGCGGTCTCCCTTCGGTCACGTCCGTTTTTCCCGCGCTTCGATCGCCGCCGCCACGTTTTCCGCCGGGGCGATCCTCGGCGCGGCGCTCCTGGTCGGCCAAACGATCGCGATCGCGATCCAGACCCACCGCACGCTGCCGCTCATGGACGAATGGAGCGATCTGCTGGTGTTCGAATCGGTCCTCGGCGGCCGCAATCCCCTCGAAGCGCTCCTGAGCCAGCATAACGAGCATCGGATCGCGATTCCCAGGCTCGTGCTTTTCGCCGATTACCTCTGGTTCGCAGGCTCCGGCTGGCTCGACCTCGGCGTGATCTGGATCGTGCAGGCGCTGCACGCGGCGCTCTTGAGCGCCTTGCTGTTCTGCGCGAAACCAAAGGGACGCGGAACTCTCGCGCTGGCGGCGCTGCCCTTCGCGCTGCTTTTCTCGCTGCGGCAGGGCGAAACCTTGACCTGGGCGTTCTGCGTGACGATCGCGAGCGTTTTCGCGGCCGCGTCCTTCGCCATCGCGCTGTTCGCGGCCGCGACCGATCCGCGACGATCCCGATCGGCCTCGGCCGCGCTGGCCGGAGGAGCCTTCCTGTTCGCCGCGGCGGCGGGCCTATCCATGACGAACGGTCTGGTCGCCGCCCCGGTGCTGATCGTCATGGCCTTGATCGCCCGGTCGATGTCGCTGACGATCGCCAGCGTGGTGTTCGCGGTCGGCCTGATCGCCGCCTTCTCGATCGGCTATGCCGTCGGCGACGGTCACGAAGGCTTCGACGGGTGGATCCATAATCCCGTGCGGCTCATAACCTACACGGCAACCTACCTCGGCAACTACCTCGACGCCGACCTCGACAGTGCGGCCGCCTTGGGCGCCGCGGGGCTGCTCGCGACCCTGGCGATCCTCGCCCGTTTCGCCCTCGACCGGGAGCGGTGCCCGGCGCGCCTGGCGCTCCTCGGGATCGTGCTCTTCACCGCCGGGACGGCGTTTATGACCGCGCTCGGCCGATCCTTCCAGGGCATGGACGGCGCCATGGCCAGCCGCTACGCGACCGGCAGCGCCATCTTCTGGTCGGCCCTGATCGCCCTCGCGTGGTCGCTCGCCGATGCCTGGCTGAGGCCGGTCGCGATCCGCGTCATCGTCTGGGCGGTCTCGAGCGTGCTGGTCGTGGCGGGCGCGCAAGCTCAGGCCCCGGCCCGCGCGTATCTGCGCGACCTCGCGTTCAAGCAGGCCCTATTCGAAGACGGATTGCTGGAAGGTTACGTCGATCCTTCGGTGGTGGAGTCGCTGCAGGACATTCCGGAGGCTATCCCGGCGGGTGTCGAGTTCCTGAAGCGCAACCGGATGTCGGTCTTCGCGACCCGCGACAGCGACCTTCCGGATCGGGCGCTGCCGGGCGCGGCCGGTTCCGAGCCCTGCCCCGGCGCCTTCGAGGCGGCCGTCATGGCGCCGGAACTCGGGCCGCGGGCGGTGCGGATCGCCGGCACCCTCGCCGGCCCGCGTTTTCGCGGCATCCGGCGCATCCTCGTCGTCGACCCCGCCGGCAAGGTCGCGGGTTTCGCCTCGACGCGCTTCGGAGCCGGCGACTGGACCGGCTACGCGACCGCGGCGCCGGGCACGCCGCTCGACGCCCTCGCCCGCCCCGAAGGGCGGCCTTCGTGCCGGGTCGGACAGCGCGTCGTGACCGGGCCGCCGACGCAGCGGCCTCAAGACCACCCCCAGCCGTGAATCCCCGCGCAGCCGTGCCGTCGACAGGGTATCAGGAAGACCCGCAGCGGCACCGTATCTCCCACGACGGAAACCATCGTGTCTCACCCTGACCTGCAGAAAATCTATTCGGAACGCTTCGAGCGGACCGGCATCGACAAGCGCAAGCGGGTCTGGCGGATCCTGTGCGAAGACCTGTTCGACGGCCTCGTCGGCCCCGGCAGCACGGTTCTGGACCTCGCCTGCGGCTACGGCGAATTCATCAACCAGATCAAGGCCGCCAAGAAGTTCGCCGTCGACCTCAACCCGGACTCGCCGCGCCACCTCGCCCCCGACGTCGAGTTTCACAGCCGTCCCGCCGAACAGCTCGATTTCCTGCCGGACGCGACCCTGGACGTCGCGTTCACGTCGAACTTCCTGGAGCATCTTCCCAACAAGGGCGCCTGCGACGCCGTCTTCAAGGAAATCCGTCGCGTGTTGCGGCCGGGCGGCCGGTTCATCGTCATGGGACCCAATATCCGTTACGCTTACAAGGAATACTGGGATTATTACGATCATTACCTGCCATTGTCGCATCTGTCCCTGGCCGAGGGGCTTATGCAGGCCGGCTACGACGTGCGGAAGGTGGTTCCCCGCTTCCTGCCCTACACGATGAACTCCTCGATGCCGACCTCCGACCTCCTGGTCAGGCTGTATCTGAGACTGCCGTTCGCTTGGGCCTTGTTCGGCAAGCAGTTCCTGGTCGTGGCGGAAAAGCCGGCCTCCTGAGATGCGCGATAGCCGACAACTCGTCGCCTTCGTCGCCGTGAGCGGGCTCGCGGCGGCGGTGAACATCGCGGCGCGCGCGGGTTTCAGCCTGGTGACGTCCTACGAGGTGGCGATCGCCTTGGCGTTCCCGATCGCGCTGACGACCGCGTTCGTGCTCAACCGGATGTTCGTGTTCCGAGCGACGGGCAGCCGTGCGCTCCAGTTCGGGCGGTTTCTCGCCGTCAACGTTGCCGCCTTGTTGCAGGTCTGGATCGTCAGCGTGGCTCTGGCCCGAATCGTGTTCCCCGCCATCGGAGGGGTCTGGCACGGGGAGTTCCTGGCGCACGCGATCGGCGTCTTCAGCCCCGTCGCCACGTCCTACCTGGCGCACAAGCGCTACACCTTCGCTTGAGCCGCCCCTCGCGTCGCGCATCACGCGGTCCGCGTCGGCATGGTCGAACGACCTCGGGGGCCGTTCAGCCGGCCGGCTTGCGCTTGTTCAGGAACGCGTCGATGCCGGTTCGTGCGTCCGCTTCCATCATGTTGCAGGCCATGGTGTCGCCGGCGAGACGGTAGGCATCGGCCAGCGGCAGGCCGCGCTGGGCCTGGAACAGCCGCTTGCCGAGCCGCACGGCGGCGGGGCTCTTGGCGCGGATGGCCTCCGCGTAGCGGGCCACGGCCGCGGGCAGCGCGGCGTCGTCGACCACCGCGTTGACGAGCCCGATCGACAGCGCCTCGTCGGGCGCGACGAAGCGGCCGGTGAACAGCATGTCGAACGCGACCTTGGCCGGGACGTTGCGCGTGAGCGCCACCGCCGGCGTCGCGCAGAACAGCCCGATGTCGATGCCCGACACGGCGAAGCGCGCGGCGCGGCCCGCGACCGCGAGATCGCAAGCCGCGACGAGTTGGCAGCCCGCCGCCGTCGCGATCCCCTGGACCTGGGCGATCACCGGAACCGGAAGGGCCGTGATCGCCCGCATGACGCGCGAACACCGCGCGAACAGGTCGCGGTAGTAGCTCTCGTCCGGGTTCGCGCGCATCTCGCTGAGGTCGTGCCCGGCGCAGAAGGCGCGGCCGGAGGCGGCGAGGACGACGCAGCGCGCGTCGTCCCGCGCCGCGACGGCGTCCAGCGCGGCCTCGAGGGCGGCGAGCAGGCTTTCGGACAGCACGTTGAAGCGGGCCGGGCGATTGAGCGTGAGGGTGAACACGCCCTCCGCCTCGCGCGTCAAGAGCGCGGGTTCGGCCGCGCCGGCTTCGGGACGCGGGCTGATCGCGTTCATGGTTTCCCCGTCGTGGATTCGGCGGCGCGCTCGCGCAGGACGCGCTTCTGGATCTTGCCGGTCGAGGTGCGCGGCAGTTCGGTGAAGGCGATGTGGCGCGGGACCTTGAACCCTGCCAAACGCTCCCGGCAGAAGGCGATGATCTCCTCGGGCGAGGGCCGCTCGGCACCGTGCACGAGTTCGATGAAGGCGCCCGGCACCTCGCCCCAGGTTTCGTCGGGCAGGCCCACGACCGCCACCGCCATGACGGCCGGATGGTGGTTGATGGCATCCTCGATCTCGATCGAGGAGATGTTCTCGCCGCCGGAAATGATGATGTCCTTCAGTCGGTCCTTGATTTGCAGGTGGCCGTCGGGGTGTCGCACCGCGAGGTCGCCCGAGCGGAAGGCTCCGCCCGCGAAGGCCGCGTCGGTCGCGGCGGCGTCCTTGTGGTAGCCCTTCATGACGAGGTTGCCGCGGAACCGCACCTCGCCCAGCGTTTCGCCGTCGGCGGGCACCGGGGCGCCGGTCGCCGGATCGATGATTGAGACCTCCTCGCAGACCACATAGGCGAGCCCCTGGCGGGCGCGCAGCCGCGCCTGTTCGTCATCGGGCAGCGCGTCCCAGTCCTCGCGCCAGTCGCACGCGACGGCGGGGCCGTAGGTTTCGGTGAGGCCGTAGACGTGCGTCACGTCGAAACCCTGCTCGCGCATGCGCCCGAGCACGGAGGCGGGCGGGGGCGCCGCCGCCGTCATCACCTTGACGCGGTGGGGCAAGGGGCGACGTTCGTCCGCACGGGCTTCCACCATGATCTTCAGCACGATCGGCGCCCCGCACAGGTAGCCGACGCCCTCGTCCGCGATGGCATCGAAGATGGCGCGCGCCGCGACCTTGCGCAGGCACACGCTCGTACCGGCCTTGGCGGCGAGCACCCACGGGAAGCACCAGCCGTTGCAGTGGAACATAGGCAGCGTCCACAAGTACACCGGCCGCTCGCCCATGTGCCACTCGAGGATGTTGCCGAGCGCGTTGAGATAGGCGCCGCGGTGGTGGTAGACGACGCCCTTGGGCCGGCCGGTGGTGCCCGACGTGTAGTTGAGGCTGATCGCATCCCACTCGTCGTCCGGGGGAAGCCAGGCGAAGTCCGGGTCGCCGGTCGCGAGCAGGGCCTCGTAGTCGAGGGCGCCGAGCCGCTCGCCCGCGACACCGTCATCGACGATGTCGACGACGACCGGGGGCCGTTCGAGGGTGGCGAGCGCGGCCCGGGCGGTCGCCGAGAACGCGATGTCGGCGATCAGCACCTTGGCGTCGCTGTGGGCGAGGATGAACGCCACGGTGACGGGGTCGAGCCGGATGTTGATGGCGTTGAGGACGGCCCCGGCCATGGGCACCCCGAAATGCGCCTCGAACAGTTCCGGCGTGTTGGCGGCCATGACCGCGACCGTGTCGCCACGGGCCACGCCCGACGCCCGCAGGGCGCAGGCGAGCCGGCGCGCGCGGCGATAGGTTTCGGCCCAGGTCGTGCGCCGGGTGCCGTGGACCGTCGCGAGCCGCTCGGGATGCGCCGCGGCCGCGCGGGGCAGGAACGACAACGGCGACAGGGCGACGAAATTCGCGGGCCGCCTGCGGAGGAAGTCGTGGTCGGCATCCCCGGCCGCGTGATCCGCTCGTCTTTCACGCTGCATCGGACGGCCGCTTGAAACCAGAAGTGCCCGATGCCTTTCTATCAGTGCCCGTCCGGCACGAGCAAGCCGTTCTGGATCTTGTGTAAGTAGCTATCGATATGGCCGGTTTAGGTAGCGCTCGATCTGTCCGGTGAAGATGGGCTTTCCGCAGGGGAGGTCCGGATGGGCGGGCGGGCGCTGCTCCGTTCCGTCATGCCCGTGCTTGTCACGGGCACCCACGCGGACACCGCCCTCGCCCGGGATACGGGGCGGCGCCGGTCCGTTCCGTCAGACCCGTGCCGAGCGCGGCGGTAACGGCGGGGGCGTCACGGCCCTGCCTGTCAGGCCAGCGTCGGGTAAAGGTCGTTCCACTCCGGGGTGAGCGCCAGGATCAACCGGACTTTCCACGTTCGCGACCAGTGCTTCATGGTCTTCTCGCGCCGGATCGCTACACGGATGTCGTCGAAACTTCCGTAATACACGAGCCGGGTCGGCCCGTAGCGCTTGGTGAAGCCCTCGAAGCGATGTGCGGTGCTCGTAGGCACGACGGGCCAGATCGTTCGTCACGCCGAGGTAGAGCGTGCCGTTCGGCCGGTTCGTGATGATGTGGACGAATCCACCCTCATGCCCGGAACGGCAATTCCGACCGGCCGCCGGAACAACCGGCGATCGGGGACCGCCGGCCCCATGCCGAAAGCCGGACGCTTGTCATGCCCGTGCTCGTCACGGGCAACCCACGCGGACACCGGCCGCGCCCGGCTTCCGCCAGAGCTGGGCGGCCAATGAGCTGGCAAGGGTGACGTGTCACGCATCGAGGAGGCGCGCCACGAGGGCGTCGATGCGAGCCGCGATGCCCGCGTCCGCGAGAGCGCCGCGCACGAGCTTGCGGGCGCGCTGAAAGCGGACCCCCTCCGGGATCGGGACGGCGGCGGCCAGCGCCTCCGCCTCGGCGCCGGCCGACGCGAGGTCGGCGTGCAGCGGGTCGGCGGCGTCGAAGCGCGGGATGGGTAGGTTGAACATCACCTTGTCGAAGTGCCGGGCGCCCCACTGCCCGCGCGCCTGAAATTTTTCTGCGCGGTGGCGGGCGGTTTCACTGTTGATAACTGCGGAGACAAAGAATGCTTCGGTCTCGCTTACAGGGGCCATCCAATAAAGTAAGTTCTCGATAATAGACGTTCTCTCACGCACGATGCACGCGGCAGGTTGCACTCCAGCCTTGGCGTAGACGACGCGTAGTGGAGCAATCGGAAACTGCGCGCCGAGTTCGTTGTGATAATTGAATCGTTCGATGAGGCTGAAAGCTCCTTCCTCGGCGTTGGTGGTCCAAACAGCCTCCGCCTTGCGCATCCAGCCGTGAAGCCCGTCGTAGCCACGATTCGCGGCGGCCTCTGCATCTAGAACCTCGCCCGAAGAGGTGACCGGCACCACCGCCTCGAACGGGCGCCAGACCCGGAAGGGCAGGATGCTTTCGCCTAGAAGAACGGGATGCAGGAACTCCGCTTCAACCCGATTCTCGATTGGAGGAAGCAGTTTCCAAGGCTCTTTCTCTTCGGCTTTCCTAAAACTTCCAACAAATGGTGCGCTCGGATCCATTCCGAGCCTTCCCATGATTTTGCGTTCAACAAAACAAAGCATCCTCGGATAAAGCGTCGCTCCGTTGCGGAACGCTTTGCGATAGGCCGAACCTCCCTGGAAACTGGCGACGCTCAGCGCCGGCGCGCCCTCTTGCACCTTGAGCCGCTCGTCCGCGATCGCCTCCGGGGCGTCGCGCAATGGCAGCGTGCCCCAATAGGCCCGCACATTGTCGGGCAGGGGCCGCGAGGTGGCGCGACGGCGCCCGAACACCACGCAGCCCGGCACCGGGAACAGCGGCTGCAGCCGGTCGTCCATCGTCCAGGCCGCGTCCCAGGCGATGCGGGCCGTGTCGAAGGAGCCGGAGCGCAGCCGCTCGAACTGCCCGCGCGTGAGCGCCGCCAGGGGCAGGACGAAGGCGAGCCGTCCGCCCGAGCGCAGGTAGAGCCCCGCCGCCCGCACCGTGAACAGCGCCGCGAGGTCGTTCTGCGTCGCGAGCTTGCCGCCGACGTAAACCCGCTCCCCCTTGGCCAGCTCCTTGAACCGCGTCTGCAAATCCGCGCTCATGTGCCGGAACGCCACCCAGGGCGGGTTGCCGAGCACCACGTTGGCCCAGCCGCCGGCCGCCGAATAGGCGAGGGGCCGCGACAGGTTGCGGGCCACGTAGGCCCACACCGAATCGCGACCCTCCTGGCGCAGCCGGTCGAAGGTGACGTAGGTCTGGCCGAGGTCGCGGATGGCGTGCCGCTGCTCCTGCGTCACGTCGGCCCGGTAGTGCTGCTCGGTGATGCGGAACAGCGCCTTCTCGATCTGCGGGCGCGTCATGCCGGCCTCGGAGCCCGTGCGCATGCGCTCGATCGCCTTGTCGAACAGCGCCGGGTCGCGGCAGAACGTGTCCGGAAAGCTCAGCTGCTCGCGCCCGTTGCCGGCGGGCTCGCCGCTGACGCCCTCGCCGGCCGCCGGCGGCGGCACCTTGATGACGAGTTCCTTGCCGCCCATCACGTCGCTGATCGACAGCTGCAGCGCGTCGCCGAGGTAGACCGGGACCGAGAACGGTCCCCGGCGGGCGCCGAGCGCGGGCGAGAGCGCCAGCAGGCAGGTGACGCGCGCGATGATCACCGCCACCGGGTGGATGTCCATGCCGGCGACCTGATCGCACGCTTCCGCCGCGCGCCGCTCCGGCGCCATGCCGGCATCCTCCGCCTCCGCCAGGAAGGCCCGGATGGCGTGGAACAGGAACGTGCCCGAGCCGCAGGCGGGGTCGAGCACCCGCTGCTCGAGAGGACGCTCGACGGCCTCCCGCACGATCTTGGCGGCGAGCCAGTCCGGCGTGTAATATTCGCCGAGCCCATGCCGCTCGTCGCGGTCGATCAGCGATTCGTAGAGCACCTTCAGGACGTCACTCTCGACCTCGCCGAGCCTGAAGCGGCGGACGTGCGCCATGATGCGCGAGACGAGCGCGACACCGTCCGGGTCGGCCAGGATCCAGTCGAAGAAATCGCTCTCGACCGCGCCGAAGATGCCGGCCGCCTTGAACGCCTCGCCCGAGAGCAGGCTGCGCGGCTCGGTCTCGCGCAGGCCGAGCACCGCGACCGCGACGCATTTCGCCACCACCACCAGGAAGGTGTGCTGGAACCACAGCGCGTCGCTGTCCGCCTCCCGGCCGTAGACGAGCTTGAGGAGCCGCGCCCAGAGCTGGCGCTTGAGCGCCACCGCGCGGTCCGCTTCGAGCCGCGCCCAGAGGTCCCGCAAGCCGGCTTCCGCGCGGCGGAACGCCACCGAATCGGCGCCGAGTTCGATGCGGGTCGTCAGGGGGTCGGGCGGCAGGGAGGCCTTCAGCGCCACGACGCCGTCGAGCCAGGCCAGGAAAGCGTCGGGCGCGTCCGGGTCGAGCATCGTTTCCTTGAACCGCACGAGAGCGCCGGCCGACAGGTCAAAGGCCGCCCAGGCGCGCCCGTCGGACGCGATGCCGACGAAGCGCTCGCCCTCTTCCCGTTCGCGGTCGGCCAGGTAGTCGGGCATGCGGCGGACCACGTCGGGCCATTCGCGCGCGAGGTCGCTCTTGGCCTCGAACACGGTCCGGCCGATCAGCGCGTCGAGTCGGCCCCGCACCTCGGGCACCCGCCGCTCGAACTCGAGGGCCTCGAGCCCGACGTCGAACTCGTCGACCAGCAGCTGGCGGAAGCCCGCCTTGACCTCGTCGTGTCCCGGCCGGCTGGCGAGATGGCGGAGGAGGTCGAGCGTTCGCGGATCTATCATGGCGGGATGGTATGGCGGACTCGCGCCGGGAACAAACGGGGATTGTGGACCGTCCGTCCGGTGCGAAGAACGAAGGCTCGTCAAGCCCGCGCCTGTCACGGGCATCCACGCGGACAATGGGGGCCGCGTGGTTTCGCCGGCCGTCACCGGACGGCGGGGCGGCCTCCCTTGCCCGGCGGGGCACCGATGGTAGAACGGCGGATCGACGCCGCCGCGCGGGGCGTGCCCGCGCAGGCTCGCAAAGGTCCGGGAACGCCATGAACAAGATCAAGGTCACGAACCCCGTTGTGGAACTCGACGGCGACGAGATGACCCGCATCATCTGGCACTATATCCGCGACAAGCTCGTCCATCCCTACCTCGACGTGGATCTCGCCTATTACGACCTCGGGGTGGAGCACCGCGACGCCACCAACGACAAGGTGACGGTGGAGGCCGCCGAGGCCATCAAGCGGCACGGCGTCGGCGTCAAGTGCGCCACCATCACGCCCGACGAGGCGCGCGTGAAGGAGTTCGGCCTCAAGGAGATGTGGCGCTCGCCCAACGGCACCATCCGCAACATCCTCGGCGGGGTGATCTTCCGCGAGCCGATCATCTGCCGCAACGTGCCCCGCCTCGTGCCGGGCTGGACCCAGCCGATCGTCATCGGACGCCACGCCTATGGCGACCAGTACCGCGCCACGGACTTCCTGGTGCCCGGCCCGGGGCGGCTGACCATCCGGTTCGAGGGCGACGACGGGCAGGTGATCGAGCGGGAGGTGTTCAAGTTCCCGGGCGCCGGCATCTCGCTGTCGATGTACAACCTCGACGATTCGATCCGGGACTTCGCCCAAGCCTCGTTGAACTACGGACTCAACCGCAAATACCCCGTTTACCTGTCGACCAAGAACACGATCCTGAAGAAATACGACGGCCGTTTCAAGGACATCTTCGAAGAGGTGTACGAGGCCGGGTTCAAGGCGCGGTTCCAGGCGCTCGGCATCACCTACGAGCACCGGCTGATCGACGACATGGTCGCCTCCTCGCTGAAATGGTCCGGCGGCTACGTGTGGGCGTGCAAGAACTACGACGGCGACGTGCAGTCGGACACGGTGGCGCAGGGCTTCGGCTCGTTGGGCCTGATGACCTCCGTGCTGATGACGCCCGACGGCAAGGTCGTCGAGGCGGAGGCGGCGCACGGCACCGTGACGCGCCATTACCGCGAGCACCAGAAGGGCAAGGAAACCTCGACGAACTCGATCGCCTCGATCTTCGCCTGGACGCGCGGCCTCGCGCACCGCGCCAAGCTCGACGGCAACACACCGCTGGCGGGGTTCGCCGACACGCTCGAAAAGGTCTGCGTCGACACGGTCGAGGCGGGCTTCATGACCAAGGACCTGGCGCTGCTGGTCGGTCCCGACCAGACCTGGATGTCGACGGCGGGCTTCCTCGACAAGATCGACGCGAACCTGAAAGCCGCGATGGCGGCCGGGGATGGCGCGCCGACCGACGCCTTGGTGGGCCGCACGCCGTAGCTTTCTTGCGGGGGCGGGAACGCCACGCGGGGTGGGCGAGGGCTTTGCCTTGCGGCGGCCTGCCGCCATATAAGCGGGATGGCGGACACGGATCCGCGGCACCGAGGGCCGGCCTTGAACCGGCTGGAGGCACCATGTTCATCGAAACCGAACCGACCCCCAACCCCGCCACGCTGAAATTCCTGCCCGGGCGGACCGTCATGCCGGAAGGCACGCTCGACCTCCGCGACGCTTCGGCCGCGACGAACGCGCCGCTGGCCCGCGCGCTGTTCTCGGTCGAGGGGGTGTCGGGCGTGTTCTTCGGCTCCGACTTCGTGTCGGTCACCAAGTCGTCGGGCGACTGGGCACACCTGAAGCCCGCGATCCTCGGCGCCATCATGGAGCATTTCGTATCGGGGGCGCCCCTGCTCGATGGCGCGCCCGCGGCCGCGAACGACGAGCGCGAGTTCTTCGACGCCGCCGACGAGGAGACGGTCGACACCATCAAGGATCTGATCGAGACCCGCGTGCGCCCGGCCGTCGCGGGGGATGGCGGCGACATCACCTTCCGGGGCTTTCGTGGCGGCATCGTCTACCTCGCCATGAAGGGCGCGTGTTCGGGCTGCCCCTCGTCGACGGCGACGCTCAAGCAGGGCATCCAGAACCTGCTGAAGCACTTCGTCCCCGCCGTTCAGGCGGTCGAGCAGGTTTGAACGCGCGCTTCTCGAGGCCGCGCGTCCGGTGATCCTGGCGATCGACACGGCGCTCGACGCCACATCGGTGTGCGTGCTCGGCCGGGGCGATACCGTCCCGGTCGCGGCCGAGACCCTTCCGATGCGGGCCGGCCATGCCGAAGCCCTGCTGCCGATGGTCGACCGAATCGTGTCCCGCCACGGCGGCTTCGAGGCGGTGGAGCGGGTGGCCGTGACGATCGGCCCTGGGTCGTTCACGGGCATCAGGATCGGCGTCGCGGCCGCCCGCGCGATCGGGCTCGCCTGCGACGTCCCCGTCGTGGGCGTTTCGAGTTTGGCCGCGCTCGCGGCCCCCGCGATCGCCGGGGGGAGGCTCTTGCCGGTGATCGCGGCGATCGACGCGCGCCACGGCAATGTCTACGTGCAAAGCTTCGGCTTCGGCGGCGCGACGCTGCTCGGCCCCGTCTTGATGAGCGCCGCAAACGCCGCACGAGCCTTCGGGCGCGGGCCGCTGCGGCTGGTCGGATCGGGCGCCGCCGCGATCGCGGCCGAAGCGTCGCCTCTCGGGATCGGCACCGACCTCGACCTCGACAACCCGCTGCCCGACATCGCCTTCGTGGCCCGTCTGGGCTTCCTCGCCGATCCGGGAACGGCGCTGCCGCGGCCGCTCTATCTCAAGGCCCCCGATGCCAAGCCCCCGGTCGCGTCCGCGCTGCTGGTCCCGACGTGACGAAGGCGGCGGAACCGTCGTCGACGGCGCGCGACTCCGCACCGCCGAATCGAACAGGTTGCTTTCCGCTCGCGCGCGTCCATCATGCGTCGACGCTCGGCGCCCAAATGTTCGGCAGAAACCTTTACGGAAGACCAAGGCGGATCGATCTCGACGACCTCAGCGGGGATCGGGCCGAGGCGTGCGCGCGTCTTCACGCCGACGCCTTCCCCCACCCCTGGGACGCGTACGACTTCGAACGGCTGATCGGCGCCTCCACCGGCTTCGGCAATGCCGCGATCGACGGGCGCACCGGCGCGCTCGTCGGCTTCATCCTGTCGCGCCGCGCCGCCGACGAGGCCGAGGTGCTGACCGTGACGGTCGACGCGGCCTGCCGGCGACGGGGCATCGGCGGCAGGCTGCTCGAGGCGAACATCGCCTGCTTGGGCCGGCACGGCGTCAAGGCGCTGTTCCTCGAGGTCGCCGAAGACAACGCCGCGGCGCGCCGGCTTTATCAGGCGCTCGGCTTCGCGGAGGTCGGGCGTCGGCAAGGCTATTACCGGGTGCCGGGGGACCGGGCCGTCGCGGCGCTGACGCTGCGCCGATCCGTCGGATGATCGGCAGCTCCGTTGCCGCGCGTCGACGGTTTTTCTTCGTCTTGTCGTCCGAAACCCGTAAGATGGTGATCGGGCCTTCGCAGTCCTGCCCGCACGCGAGACCATGACGCAACCCCATCCGACACCATCTTCGCCGCGGGACGGGCAGCACGCCGCCCTCCCCCAATCAGATCCCGACGCGCCGAAACTGTTCATCCGCTCGTTCGGCTGCCAGATGAACGCTTATGACGCCGCGCGCATGGCCGACATCCTGGCGCCGGAAGGCTACGCCGAGACGGGCCGGATCGAGGACGCCGACCTGATCGTCCTCAACACCTGCCACATCCGCGAGCGCGCCGCCGAGAAGCTCTATTCGGAACTCGGCAAGATCCGCGAACTCAAGGAGGCCGCGGGGCGCCGCGTGACGGTGGCGGTCGCGGGCTGCGTGGCCCAGGCCGAAGGCGCCGAGATCGTGCGGCGGCAGAAGGCCGTCGACCTCGTGGTCGGCCCGCAGAGCTATCATCGCCTGCCGGAGCTCGTCCGACGGGCGCGCCGCGGCGGCCAGGCCGCGGTCGACACCGACTTCCCCGTCGAGAGCAAGTTCGACCACTTGCCGGCAGCCTCGCCCGCGAGGACGCGCGCGCGGGGAATCTCGGCCTTCGTGACCGTGCAGGAAGGCTGCGACAAATTCTGCACGTTCTGCGTCGTGCCCTACACGCGCGGCGCGGAAAGCTCGCGCCCGCCCGAGGCGGTGATCGCCGAGGTCGAACGGCTCGTGGCGGCGGACGTGCGCGAGGTCACGCTGCTCGGGCAGAACGTGAACGCCTACCACGGCCGGGACGCGGCCGGCGCGGTCTGGCCGCTCGCCCGCCTCGCGCGGCGACTCGCCGCCGTCCCGGGCCTCGAGCGCATCCGCTATACGACGAGCCATCCGAACGACATGGACGCGGCGCTCGTCGCGGCGCACGGCGACCTTCCCGCGCTGATGCCGTTCCTTCACCTGCCCGTGCAGTCGGGGTCCGATTCGATCCTCGCCGCCATGAACCGCCGGCACACGGCGGGCGAATACCGTGCGCTCGTGGGCCGCATCCGGCGCGCCCGGCCCGACATCGCCCTGTCGTCCGATTTCATCGTCGGCTTCCCCGGCGAAACCGAAGCCGATTTCAGGGCCACCCTCGAGCTCATCGCGGCGGTGGGCTTCGCATCGAGCTATTCCTTCAAGTATTCGCCCCGGCCCGGCACCCCCGGCGCCGCACTCGAACAAGTGGACGAGACGGTGAAGCGCGACCGCCTGCTTCGGCTGCAGGCGGTGCTCGAGGCGCAGCGGCAGGCCTTCAACCGCGCCCTCGTCGGCCGGACGGTCGACGTCCTGTTCGACAAGCGGGGCCGGCATCCGGGACAGATCGGGGGGCGCACGCCCACGCTCCAGGCCGTTCACGTGCTCGGTGACGCCGCCCTGATCGGCAGCGTGCGGCCGGTGCTCGTAACGGCGGCCGGCCCGAACTCGCTGTCCGGCCGCCTGGCGGGCCGGGCGGAGCGGCTCGCCTCGTGAGGACGCCCGAGCGGACCCAGCCCTCGCGACGCAACTTCCGCGACGCGGCGCCCGTCGCGACCGTGCCGCCGACGGCCGAGGGCAACGACGCACCGCCGGCCGAAGTGACCCTGACGTTCGACAGCAACCGCCTGACGTCGCTCGTGCTCGGCCATTACGACCAGAACATCGCGAAGCTCGAGCGGCGGCTGGGCGTGGTGGCGAACGCCAACGGCAACCACGTCGTGGTGCAAGGTCCGCCCGAAGCCTGCGAGCACGCGCGGCGCGTGCTGGAAGCCTTGTACGCGCGCGTCAAGCTGGGCCAGACCCTGACGCTCGGCGACGTCGACGGCGCCATCGAGGAAGGCGCCCTGCAGGGGACGTTGTTCCCCAAGGAGGCCGACACCGACCGCGTCGTGTTCGACGAGGTGCGCACCCGCAAGCGCGGGGCCGTGAAGGCCCGCACGGCCGCCCAGGACCTTTACATCCGGGCACTCAAACGGCACGAGCTCGTGTTCGCCGAAGGGCCGGCCGGAACCGGCAAGACCTGGCTCGCCGTCGGCCACGCGGTGGCGCTGCTTGAAAGCGCCGTCGTCGAGCGGCTCATCCTGTCGCGTCCCGCCGTCGAGGCGGGCGAACGCCTCGGCTTCCTGCCCGGCGACATGCGGGAAAAGGTCGACCCTTATCTGCGCCCCATCTACGACGCGCTTCACGACTTCATGGACGCCCGCAGCGTGGAGCGCGGCCTGCAGACCGGCATGATCGAGGTGGCGCCGCTTGCCTTCATGCGCGGGCGCACGCTGACCAACGCCGCCGTGCTGCTCGACGAGGCCCAGAACGCGACCTCCATGCAGATGAAGATGTTTCTCACGCGCTTGGGCGAAGGCTCGCGCATGATGGTCAACGGCGACCCGACGCAGACCGACCTGCCGCCCGGCCAGAAATCGGGGCTCAGGGAGGCCATCGACCTGCTGTCCGGGGTGGAGGGGATCGGCCACGTGGCATTCAGGGACATCGACGTGGTGCGCCACGACCTCGTCCGACGTATCGTTTCGGCCTACGAGCGCGCGTCCCGCCGCGGCGCCGAGGTGGCAAACCCGCAGCGATGAGCGTCAGCGTCGAGATTTCGATCGAGAGCCCGGCCTGGGCCGCGACGCCGGACCTCGCCGCCTTGGCCGGGCGCGCCGTCGCGGCGGCGGCCGACGCGGCCGGAGCCGCGCACGGCGCCGACACGGAGGTGTCCTGCTTGTTCACGGACGATGCCGCCATGCGGGTGCTGAACGCGCGGTGGCGCGGGGTCGACGCGCCGACCAACGTGCTGTCTTTTCCCGCCGCGGCCGGCTCCCCCGCGTTCGCGGCCCCGCTCCTCGGCGACATCGTGCTCGCCTTCGAGACGATCGCGCGGGAAGCGAGCCGCGATGGAAAGGTCTTCGACCATCACCTGTTCCACCTTATCGTCCACGGCGCGCTGCACCTGTTCGGCCACGATCACCTGGGAGAGGCCGAGGCCGAGGCCATGGAGCGGCTCGAAACCCGGGTCATGACCCGGCTCGGCATGCCCGACCCCCACGAGGGGTTCGGCGGGGACGCGATTCTCCGGACAGCGCCGGAAGGGGACGGGGCGCGATGAAGGGTGTGGAGCGCGAAAGCGTGCCGATCGCCAACGATGCACCGGAGCGGCGGCGGAGCGGCGGCGAGGCACGGTCGGACAAGCGCGTGTCCGCCGCGGGCGAAGGGCGCGGCGACAAGCGGCCGCTGTCGCAGCCGGGGCTCCTCGACCGTCTGCGTTCCCTGTTCGGCATCGGCGGAGCGTCGGTGCGCGACGACATCGAGGACGCCCTCGACGACACGGGCGCGTCGGACGCGTTCTCGGCCCAGGAACAGTCGCTGCTCCGCAACGTCCTGCGTTTGCACGAGATCCAGGTCGACGACATCATGGTGCCCCGCGCCGACGTGATCGCGGTCGGCGCCGCGATGACGCTTCACGACGTGCTGGCGGCGTTTCGCGAGTCCGGTCATTCGCGCCTTCCGGTGCATGGCGACACGCTCGACGACCCGCGCGGCATGGTCCATGTCCGCGACTTCGTCGAGTTGCTGGCCGGCCCGCAGGCCGCTGGCGCGACGTCCGCCCGCGCGGCGCCCGCCGACCTGTCGGTTCTCGTGGGAACCTTGGACGTTGTCCGCCCCGTTCTGTTCGTGCCGCCCTCGATGCCGGCGCTCGACCTGCTCGTGCGGATGCAGGCGTCGCGGACCCATATGGCGCTCGTGATCGACGAATACGGCGGCACCGACGGCCTCGTCACCATCGAGGACATCGTGGAGATGATCGTCGGCGACATCGAGGACGAGCACGACGAGGGGGAACAGGTGCTGGTCGAGGCGGCGGCCGACGGCTCCTTCACGGCCGACGGGCGCGCCAGCCTCGAAGAGGTTTCGGCGGCGCTCGGCACGGATCTCGCGAGCGCCGCCGACGCCGACGAGTTCGACACCGTCGGCGGGCTCGTCACCTCGGTCGCGGGTCGGGTTCCCCACCGGGGAGAGGTCGTGCCGATCCTCGACGCGTTCGATATCGAGATCCTCGACGCGGACCCCCGCCGGATCAAGCGCATCCGCATCCGGCGCCGCGGACCGCCCGTCGCGGACCGCGTTCGAGACGATCCCGCGTTCGCGCCCGACGGGGTCGTGGCGCGTCACGTCGCCGACCCGTCCTGAACGCGCCATCGATGACCCCGCGCGGTTTGGCCCGCGGCGCCGGCCCGCGCCGCGAAGCCCGCCCTTGATGAACGCCCTGGCCCATCGCGTCGTGCTCGCCTCGGGCTGGACCCGACGCCTGATCGCCTTCGTGGCGGGCGCCTGCGGGGCGCTGGCCATGGCCCCCGTCGACGTCGTCGTCGCGATGGTCGTGCCCATGACGGTCGCGGTGTGGCTCATCGACGGGGCCGACGGTGCCTCGGGTGCCGGCCGGCACTGGCCGGCGCTTCGGTCGGCCGCCGGGGCCGGCTGGTGGTGGGGCCTGGGCTATTTCGTCGCGGGGCTGTGGTGGATGGGCTCGGCTTTCCTCGTCGAACCCGACAAGTTCGCATGGGCGCTGCCGTTCGGCGTCCTCGGCCTGCCGGCGGTCGCGGCGCTCTATCCGGCGCTCGGCTTCGCGCTCGCGCGCGCCGTCTGGCTGCCGGGCGGCGGACGCGTCCTGTCGCTGGCCTTCGGGCTCGGCCTTTCGGAATGGCTGCGCGCGACGCTCCTCACCGGCTTCCCATGGAATGAATTCGGGATGGCGTTCGGCGGCAGCCTCGTTCTCGGGCAGGCCGCGAGTTTGGTCGGCCTGCACGGCTTGACGCTGCTGGCCGTGGCGGTCTTCGCCGCGCCCGCGACGCTTGTCGAGGACGGCTTTTTCGGCGAGCGGCGGCGCGGGCGCGTGGCGGCGGGGCTCGCGGCCCTGACCTTGCTGGCTCTCGCCACCTTCGGGTTCCTCCGCCTCGGCGCGCCCGAACCCGGCACGGTCGCCGGCGTCAAGATCCGCATCATGCAACCCAACCTCACGGAGGATGCCGCGTTCACCTATGCGAACAAGGACGCCATCCTGCGGCGATACCTCGCGCTGTCGGACCGGGCGACCTCGGCCGGCACAAGCGGGCTCGCCGACGTGACCCACCTGATTTGGCCGGAAAGCGCGTTCCCGTTCATCCTGTCGCGCGAGCCGGACGCGCTCAACGCCATCGCGGCGGCACTGCCCGCCGGCACGGTACTGGTGACCGGCGCGGCCCGCCTGGAAGGTCGGCCGGGATCGCCGAGCGCACCCGCGCGCTATTTCAACGCCATCCAGGTCGTCGGCCGCGGCGGGGCCGTGCTCGACACCTACGACAAGGTCCATCTCGTGCCGTTCGGCGAATACCTTCCTTTCGACGACCTGCTTCGCCGCCTGGGCATCCAACATTTCGTCCACATCCCCGGCGGGTTCTCGCCGGGCACGCGCCACCACCTCCTCGACGTTCCCGGTCTGCCGCCCGTGGCGCCGGCCATCTGCTACGAGGCCATCTTCCCCGGCGAAATCCTCCCCGATGCCGCCGACGCGCGGCGGGCCGGGCTGCTGGTGAACGTCACGAACGACAGCTGGTTCGGCCGCACCGCGGGGCCGTACCAGCACCTCGCGCAGGCCCGCCTGCGGACGATCGAAACCGGGCTGCCCATGGTGCGCGCCGCCGCGACCGGGATTTCGGCCATCATCGATCCCTACGGGCGGGAATTGGTACGTTCGGCGCTCGGCGTCGAGGACGTGATCGACGGGCCGTTGCCGTCCCGGATCGCGCCGACCGTCTTCGCCGTTCACGGCCGCTGGCTGGTCGCGACGCTGTTCGGCGCCCTCGGCACGACCATCCTGATCGCGTCGCGGGTCGCCAGGCGCTTTCCCGACGCGGTCCGCCCCATGAAGCTCCGGGCTTGAGGAAACGGGTTTTTGCCGCTACGCCCGTAGGTGCCGGCGGCCGTTCGTTTTTCGGGCTGGCGGTCGACGGTCGACAAGCGCGCGCCGAGACGGCTTCCGACGGGCTCGAAACGCGGGTCGTCACACGTGCGGATTGGTTTTAGTGTAGCCGAACTTCGGCTGCTCCGCCCTTCCCGATCTCATCGGTTTGCGGCACGTCAATCCTTAACTCCGGATTGAAGGACCCTTGGACAAATGAAACGCCCCGACACCCGCTCGCCGCCGGCGCCATCGCCGGATCCCGAGGCCACGCCGGCGGGGTCGGCGAGTCCCAAGAAGACCCCCAACCCCATCGACAGGCATGTCGGCAGCCGGGTGCGCATGCGGCGGATGCTGATCGGCGTAAGCCAGGAAAAGCTGGGCACGGCCCTGGGGCTGACGTTTCAGCAGGTGCAGAAATACGAAAAGGGAACGAACCGCATCGGCGCGAGCCGTTTGCAGCAGATTTCGCAGATCCTCGGCGTCGCGCCCGCCTTTTTCTTCGAAGACCTACCGGGCGACAGGTTGCCCGCGGGCGGCTTCGCCGACGAGGGTGCCGCCTTCACCGCCGACTTCCTGTCGACATCGGAAGGTGTTCTGCTCAACAAGGCGTTCCAGCGAATTCGCGACGCGCGCGTGCGCAAGCGGATCGTGGATCTCGTGACGGCCCTGGCCGACGATGGCCGCGCGGGCGCCGACCAGCCTCGGCCCGCTCCGCCCGACATCCCCAAAAGCTGACGCGTCGCCCGGCAACACCGTTCTCTTTACCGAACGAAACCGCTCCGATCGCTTGACGTAACGAACTCGGCCTGCCAAACGTCGCCACGCTTTTTCCTGGCCGTGCCTGAACGCTGGGGTCGGCACCCTGCCGATAGGGCTCACTTCACAACCGGAGCAGCGACGTGGTTCGCCCGAATTACCTGTTCACCAGCGAGTCCGTTTCGGAGGGCCATCCCGACAAGGTTTGCGACCGCGTGTCCGACGAGGTGGTCGACCTGTTCTTCCGGGAAGGGGAACGCGTCGGGCTCGATCCATACCGCATCCGCGTCGCCTGCGAAACGCTGGCGACCACGAACCGCGTGGTGATCGCGGGGGAAGTGCGCGGACCCGCGATCCCCTTCGAGGCGATCGAGCAGGCGGCACGACGCGCGATCAAGGACATCGGCTACGAGCAGGAGGGTTTCCACTGGGACAAGGCCAGGGTCGAGATCCTGCTGCACGACCAGTCGGCCGACATCGCCCAGGGCGTCGACGCGATCGCCAACAAGGACGAGGGTGCCGGCGATCAAGGCATCATGTTCGGTTTCGCCTGCAAGGAAACGCCCGAACTGATGCCGGCGCCCATCTATTACGCGCACCGCGTGCTGCAGCGCCTGTCCGAGGCCCGGCGTTCGGGCAAGGAAAAGGCGCTCGGGCCCGACGCCAAGAGCCAGGTCACCGTGCAGTACGAGAACGGGGTCCCGGTGGGCGCCACGCAGATCGTCGTTTCGCACCAGCACATCGATGAAAGCCTCACGTCCGAAGACATGCGGGCGCTGATCGAACCCTATGTCCGCGAGGCGCTGCCCGAGGGCTGGATCGGCTCGAAAACCGCGTGGCACATCAACCCGACCGGCAAGTTCTTCATCGGCGGGCCGGATGGCGATTGCGGGCTGACGGGCCGCAAGATCATCGTCGACACCTACGGCGGCGCGGCGCCGCACGGCGGCGGCGCGTTTTCCGGCAAAGACCCCACCAAGGTCGACCGATCGGCGGCCTACGCGGCGCGCTACCTCGCCAAGAACGTGGTGGCGGCGGGCCTTGCCGACCGCTGTACCATCCAGCTCTCCTACGCCATCGGGGTGGCCGAGCCGCTGTCGATCTACGCCGACCTCCACGACACCGGCCACGTCGACCCGGACCGCCTGGAGAAGGTGCTGATGGAGGTGATGCGGCTGTCCCCGCGCGGCATCCGCGAGCACCTGCACCTGAACAAGCCGATCTACGCCCGCACCTCCGCCTACGGCCATTTCGGCCGCAAGACGGACGCCGACGGCGGCTTTTCCTGGGAAGCGACCGACCTCGCCGACGCCATCCGGGGCCGTTTCGCCTGAGGTGACTGCGGACCGCGCTCCGCCGCCGGCGCGGAGCGCCCTTCACGGGCGCCGCACCGGCCGGCCGCTGCGGCGGGACCAGGCCGCCCGCGTCGCCCGCCTGCTGCCGGCCCTCGCCATCGGCGACGAAGGCCCGCTCGCGCCGGACGCGCTTTTCCCGTTCGCCGCCGCGGAAATCCGGCTCGAGATCGGTTTCGGTGGTGGCGAGCGCCTTGCCGCCGAGGCGGCGGGGAACCCTGAGGTCGGCTTCATCGGCTGCGAGCCGTTCCGCAACGGCCTTGCCAAGATGGTGGAGCACGCCGAACGCCTGGCGCTCGGCAACGTGCGCGTGTTCGCGGGCGACGCGGCCCTGTTGCTCGACCGGCTGCCCGAGGGCGCGCTGGCGCGCGTCGACCTGCTCTATCCCGATCCCTGGCCGAAGCGCCGGCACTTCAAGCGCCGGTTCGTTTCGGACGAAACGCTCGCCCGCCTGGCACGCGTGCTGCGGCCCCGCGGCGAATTCCGCTTCGCGACCGACATCGACGCCTACGCCGGCTGGACGCTGGCCCATGTCCTCCGCTCGCGGGATTTCGCATGGCCGGCGGGCAGCGCGGCTGACTGGAACGCGCCCTGGCCCGGCTGGACGCGAACCCGCTACGAGGCGAAAGCGATCGCGGCCGGGCGCAGGCCGGTGTACCTGACGTTCTTCAGGCGCGCGACGCTCCCCTTTTATGCCGCCCCATAGCGGTGCAGCGCCGCGCCGTTGAGCTTCAGCCAACGCTCGGCGGTCTCGGTGTGGGGCGCGAGCCCGCGACAGAGCGTCCAGAAGGCGGGGGAATGGTCGAGGTGGACGAGGTGGGCGACCTCGTGCGCGACAAGATAGTCGAGGACGAGCGGCGGCGCGAGCACGAGGCGCCACGAGAAATTGAGCGTGCCGCGCGACGAGCAGGATCCCCAGCGGCTTCGCGTATCCCTGAGCGTGACGCGGCGGACGGCCTTGCCCACGGCCGCCGCGTGATGGGCGACGCGCCGGGCGAAGTCGCGCTTGGCTTCCCGGTGCAGGAATTCGAGCACCGCCCCCGGCACCGACGCGGGGTCGCCCGCCCGGCACACCAGGCGCGGCATCGACGCGGGGTTCGCCACCTCGACTTCGACGATGGCGGCGCCGCCGCGGCCCGGCGCGTACGCGATCACGTGATCCACGCCACGCAGCGGCACCACCGTTCCGGGCGCGAGCGCGATACCGGACGGCAGGCCGTCGAGCCGCGTCACGAGCCATGCCGCGTGGCGCTCCGCAAAGGCGCGCGCGGTCCTGAGCGAGGCGCGCGGCGGCATGGTGAGCACGGCGTCGCGCGTCGCGGCACGCACGCGCAGCGTGAACCGGCGGGCGCTTCCGACGCGCTTCACCGCGACCCGATACGTGACCCCGGCGTGCACGACGGCGAGAGCCGGCCGGGGCGGGGCGGCTGCGGGCGGACGATCGAGCGGGAGCGGCATGTTTAATATTTACGCCGGAATCGGGCCGGGATTCCAGGGCGAAGGCGGCCCTGCCAGCCGTTTCCCCGGGCGAAACCGCGGGAAATCGTTAACGACCGTCCGCCCGGCGGCCTCGGGTCCCCCGGCCAGGACACCGCCGCCGCGGTCATCCGTTACAGAGCTCATCGAACCTCGCTCCCGACAAAAACGATACGATCGATCAGCCGCCTGGCCTGATCGAATGGTCCAGGCAGGAGGTTAGGCGCCTGGCAAACCGTCTGGCGCGACGACGCATCAAGCCAGCCCGAATCATCGCATTGGTCATGTTGCCGACGCGCCCACCAAGCCAATGCACCACGAGCCCACTTCAAGAAAAATCGGCAACTTTAGTGTTGGGCGCCTCGCTGTCGAGTGATCGCGGCGAGAGGCGCTGAGACGTGAACAGCCTGCCCTCAAGCAGACGTTCCGGGGATCCGCTCAGGGTCGGTAGCGGACCCTCGCGCTCCCCCGTTCCCCGGCCCATCCCCCGAGACAACGGCGCGCCCCCGCGCTATAAGCGCTGGCCTCGGCCGTTCCGCCGGCCCGATCCCGCGAGCCAGCGATGCGCTTTTCTCACGGCTTCATCGAGCGCCCGATCTTTGCCACCGTGCTGGCGCTGCTCATCGTGATCGTCGGGGCCATCGCCTATGTCGGGCTGCCGGTCGCGCAATATCCGGAAATCGCGCCGCCCACGATCGTGGTGCGGGCGAGCTATCCGGGCGCGGATGCGAAGACGGTCGCGGCCGTCGTCGCGACCCCCATCGAGCAGGAGGTCAACGGCGTCGAGAACATGATCTACATGTCGTCCTTCGCGACGGGCGACGGCAACATGTCGCTGACCATCACGTTCAAGCTCGGCACCAACCTCGATACCGCCCAGGTGCTGGTGCAGAACCGCGTCGCCATCGCGACCCCGCGCCTGCCCCCGGAGGTGACCCGGCTCGGCGTCACCACGCTGAAATCCTCGCCCGACCTAATGATGGTCGTGCACATGCTCTCGCCCGACGACACGTTCGACCAGCTCTACGTGT
>CAXTIC010000038.1:0-40602 GCA_964244255.1 uncultured Lichenihabitans sp.
CGCCGACCGGGTCGTAGGCCCGGAGATAGATCTCCTCGTATTTGATCGAGCGCCAAAGCCGTTCGACGAAGACGTCGTCCCTCCAGGCTCCCTGTCCAGGCTGATGGCGATCCCAGCCTTGAGCAGCACGGTGGTGAACTCCAGGCTGGTGAACTGCGAGCCCTGGTCCGTGTCGAAGATGCTCGGCTTCCCATGCCGGGCGAGCGCCTCCTCCAAGGCCTCAACGCAGAAGCCCGCCTCCATGGTGATGGAAAGTCTCCAGGCGAGGACCCGGCGCGAGGACCCGTCGACGACGGCGGCCAAGTAGACGAAGCCGCGCGCCATGGGCACGTAGGTGACGTCCGTCGCCCAGGCTTGGCCGGGGCGGTCCACCGTCACCCCGCCCAGCAGGTAGGGGTAGATCTTGTGCCCCGGTGCCGGTTTCGACGTGTTCGGCTTCCGGTACAGCGCCTCGATCCGCATGCGCTTCATCAGCGACGCGACATGCCGTCGCCCGATCTCGAACCCCCTCCCGGTCCAAAAGGTCGCGCAACATTCGGCTTGCCGCGAAGGGGAACTCGAGATGGAGTTCGTCGATCCGCTGCATGACGGCATGGTCCGCCGGCGACACGGGACGGGGAAGATAATAGACGCTGCCGCGGCTGATCCCCAGCGCCTTCGCCTGCCGGGTGAGATCGACAGCCCATGATCGTCGTCGATCATCGCTTTGCGCTCAGAAGGCCGGCCTTGCCGAGCGCGCCGGACAAAAAATCGTTGGTCAATGTCAGCTCGCCGATCTTGGCGTGGAGCGTCTTCACGTCGATGGCCGGCGCCGCAAGGCCTGCCTTCGCCTCCGATCCGAAGACCTCGGCGGCGCCATCCGCGAGTTGGGCCTTCCACGTCGTGATCTGGTTCCGGTGCACGTCGAACTGCTGGGCCAGTTCTGCCAGCGTCTTCTCTCCCGTCACGGCCGCCAGGGCCACCTTCGCCTTGAAGGCCGGCGCGTGATGCCGCCGCGTTCGCCTGCTCATCGTCTCTCCCCATCCGCGGCCACCTTGGCCGCCGTCAGGCAGGAAATCCACTCAGCAGGCCTGTCCAGAATTCCTCAGCCACCTCACCGTCTACGACGACGAAGCCCCTACGCAAGCCGCAAGTTGGGAGCACCATCGCATTTGCAGTCGAGTAAGAGGCGCTCCCGGAACGCCGCAGCGCTGCATCCCTACGATGGCCTCGCGATCGCCACCAAGGGCGGGCTCACCCGCCACGGCCCCGGCATCTGGCCGCCCGTCGGCCGCCCCGAATACCTTCGGCAATGCGTGCTGATGAGCCTGCGGCGCCTGAAGGTCGAGCGGATCGACCTCTGGCAGCTGCACCGGATCGACCCGGCCGTGCCCCGCGACGAGCAGTTCGGGGAGATCGCCCGCATGCGGCACGAGGGGCTCGTGCGCCATGTCGGCTTGAGCGAGGTCGGGATCGAGGAGATCGAGGCGGCCGGACGGCATTTCCCCGTCGCGACGGTTCAGAACCGCTACAACCTCACGGATCGCGCGAGCGAACCGGTGCTGGACTATTGCGAACGCCGCGGGATCGGCTTCATCCCCTGGTTCCCGCTGGCGGCCGGCGCGCTGACGCGCGGCCACACCGCGCTCCAGGATGTCGCCGCCAAGCACGGCGCGTCGTTGGGGCAAGTGGCGCTCGCCTGGGTGTTGCGGCGTTCCCCGGCGATGTTGCCGATCCCCGGGACGAGCCGGCTCGATCACCTTCGGGAAAACGTGGCGGCCGCCGCCCTGAACCTCGGGGCCGACGCCTTCGCGGCGTTGGACGCCCAGGGCAGGCAAGCGTCGCAGCCGGCCTGATCACGTCTCCGCCAGACCGCCTCCGCCAGCCCCGGCGACGACGGACCCGTGCGATCAGGGCTTGGGCCAGGAAAAATCGTCGGCCCGGTCGGGCTTCGGCGCGGGTGGGGGATCGCTCGGCGGCGCCGGCTTGATCAGGCTCGCCTGCAAGGCGCGGTCGAGGCCCGACGCGGGGTCCGCCGCTCCCGCGAGCTGCGCTCCGGGAGAGGACGGAGGTCCGGTAAGGGGCAGGACCGCGCCCGCCACGGGTCTTTCAGGTGCGGGGCCCGGGCGCGCCCCTTCGCGCCCCTCGGCCGGCGCCGTCGCGGGGGCGAGCCCCGCTTCGCGCCGGATCTGGGCGCCGACGTCGATTTCGAGCGCGGAATCGAAGTCCCGCGCCTTGTCGATCGTGATGCGGGCCACCTCGGGCGCGGGCGCCGGGGCGTGCAGTCGGTTGAGGTCGCCCTCGACGAAGCTCGCGAGCTTGCGGGCGCCCGCGCGCGTGAAGCCGACCCCATCGGCGCGGCGCAGTTTGACGACGGTTCCGTCGACATCGGGCCCCGTCGGGCTGTAGCGCCCCCCCTCGTCGATGAAAGCGTCCCAGCTGTCGACATAGGTCACGCCGTCCCGGCCGGCGCGGTCCCGGACCACGGCGTTCAAGCGCACGAAATCCGCCGAAGCCGCGTCGTCGCGCACCGCCGGCAGGCTGACCCAGATCAAGGGGACCGCCGCGTCCCGGAACGCCGCCGCGACGGCGTCGACGCGCGACCCGTAAAGCTCGAGCCATCGTGGCGTGCCGAAATCGACGCCGCCGTCGTCGCCCAAGGGGACGCGATCGTTGGCCCCGATCATCATCACGGCCCCGTCGAGGCGCTTCGGCTTGCGCAGCCGGTCCCGCACGCTTTGCAGCCATTCGGTGAAATCGGCGCGCGCGAGCCCGCCGCCGTCCTCGGTCAGCTTGTCGACGCCAAGGGTCGGGCCTTGCGCCTCGCCGAGGCCATCGGCGAGGGCCTGCCCCAGGCGGTCGCCGTAGACCGCCACGAACATGGTCGGGGCCGGGGCGGCGGCCACCCGCGGCGGGCGGTGCTCCGCCACGGCGGGCAGTCGCGGCGCTCGGCGGAAGCCGGGACCCGCGGCACGCTGCCCCGGTCGCGCCGGGAGGATGGGGCCCGATACGGGCCCCGTGCGCGCCCGCTCGAACTCCTGCCGCAGGAACTGGGCCGCCGAGTCCCCGCCGTTTCCGGCCGATGCCCCGGACACCGCGATGACGAAGAGGCCCGCCGCCAGGGTCCGCCACCTGCGGGCGACGGATCGACGATCGAGTGTCGCCATCAAACGGTCCCCCCTTCCGACATCAGCATGCGCGCCCTTCGACCGCAAGGCGGTGCCGAGCGTCCCAATCAGGACGCGCGGCGGCCGATGCCCTTCGCGGCCATCGGCCAGCGGACCTTGAGGGGACCCCAGCCCGCGATCCGGTCACCGAGCAGGGCCACGCCCAACGCGTAGGACACGGCGTTGTTGTAGCGCTTGATGACGCCGAAGTTGCGCGTGACCAGGAAGGCCGGGCCATCGGCGCCCGCGGGCCGGAGCAGGGTCGCCGTCCCGTGCCGGGGCAGATCGCCGCCGTCCGCGCGAGCGACGCCGCTGGCCGCCCAGGTCGCGAAAGGGAGGGCGCGGGCGCCCGAGGGCGCCATGTTCGGCGGCAGGGCGACCTCGTATCCCCAGGTTTCGCCGGGGATCCACCCGTGCTTGCGCAGGAAGTTGGCGGTGGAGGCCAGCGCGTCGGGGGCACTCGTCCAGATGTCGCGGCGCCCGTCCCCGTCGAAATCGACCGCGTAGGGCTTGAAGTTCGACGGCATGAACTGGGTCTGGCCCATGGCGCCCGCCCATGAGCCCAGCATATGGGCGCGGTCGATGTGCCCTTCCTGAAGGATGGCGAGCGCCTTCAGGAGTTCGGTCCTGAAATAAGCGCCGCGGTAGCCCGCAGCCGCGAGCGTGGCGAGCGAGCGGATCACGTAATCGTCGCCCATCTTCTCGCCGAAGTTCGATTCGAGCCCCCAGACGCCGAGGATCACATAACGGTCGACGCCGAAGCGCGCCTCGACCTTGGCGAGGGTTTCCGCCCATTCCCCGTACTTGCCCCGCCCATTGTCGACCCGCTTGTCCGAGACCGCGGATGCCAGATACTCGCCGAGCGTCTTGCGGAACTCGGCTTGTCCGTGCGTGCGCGCCAGCACCGAGGGATCCGACGTGACGCCCGCGAAGGCGGCGTCGTACGTCGCCCGCGAGATGCCGCGGGCGTGCGCTTCGGGCCACAAGCGCGACAGGAACGCCGGTAGCCCGTCCCCCTCGGCCGCGGTCGCGGCGGGCAAAGCGCCGGCGAGGAGCGCCAGGACGGCCGTGAACAAAAAGAGCACCGCCGGCAGCCGCCGGTCAGCGCGCGCGCGCCTGCCGGGAGGAGGCGCCATCGCCACAGTTGGACAGGTTCGACGTGCCATCGCCCACCTTTCGTCGTTCGGAAACGGAGCCCGCAGGATCCCGAACCTAGCGAAGGAGTGTTTCCGGTTCGTTTACCATCCCGCCGTCCCGGGCTCCCCCTTGAACGGGCCGACGATCCGCGACGTGACCCAGCCGCCGTAGAAGCCGCCGGGCTGCGGGAGGACGCGCTCGCCCGCCACGAAGCAGGCCTCCATGAGGCCAGGATAAAACGCGACATGGCCGGCCAACACGCGAAACATGCGGCTCGGATCCGGATAATGCCACGCGGCCCGCTGCGCCCGAACGCCGCCGGCGGCGACGTCGAAGTAGAACGCGCGGCCTTTCCATTCGCACCACGACGAGCCTTCGGTCGGCACCAGCGCCCCGGCGGCGATGTCGGCCGCGGGGATGTAGTAGCTCGGCGGGTGGCTCGTTTCGAGGACGCGGACGGCCCGCACCGTCCGGGCCACGATAGCGCCCCCGAACGCGACCTCGATCGCGTCGCCGACGGGCTCGGCCCGGGGTGGGCGCGGGTAGTCCCAGACGCTTTCCTGGCCGGCCTGGGGCTGGATGGGGCGGAGCTGCATGCGCGTGTCCTTCCGGGCGATGGTGGCCGACGACCCGTCCGATGCTGCCGCCAGTGCTCCCGCGACCGCGTCGCGTCCGGTGCGTCGCACGGGCTGACCGGAGCCTTTTCTTGGCGAATTCGTTCCGGATGGGCCAGCCGGCCTGCGAAGCGCGGCGCGTCTCCCGCCGGGAGGCATTCAAGAAGGGCGAACCTCATGTTCATGCGAATCGACAAGCTGCAAGCCGAGCTGCCCGCTCCGAAGGCCGCAGACCCGAACGCCGCCGCGGCTCTCCAGGAGCTCATGGGCGGAAAGTATGGCGAGATGTCAACGTTGAACAACTACATGTTTCAAAGCTTCAACTTCCGGTCGAAGGCGAAGCTCCGGCCTTTCTACGAGCTCGTCGCGAGCATCACCGCGGAAGAGCTGGGCCACGTGGAACTGGTGGCCAACGGCGTGGCCATGCTGAACAACGGCCCGGACAAGGCGAGCAACGAGAAGGGCGGCGCCGACATCTCGGGGGCGCCGTGGAGCGACATGCAGGACATCCGGTTGGCGGCGTCGTTCCTGTCCAACGGCGGCGGCGCCACCCCCGTCAGCAGCAATGGTGCCCCCTGGAACAACGACTTCGTGACGACGACCGGCAATGTGGTGGTCGACCTTCTCCACAATTTCCACCTCGAATGCGGCGCCCGCATCCACAAGCTGCGCGTCTACGAAACCATGAAGGAGCCGACGGGCCGGGAAGTCTGCGCCTACCTGCTGGTGCGCGGCTCGGTCCACGCGCACGCCTACGCGCTCGCGCTGAAGCGGATCACCGGCGTGGCGATCGAGAAGGTGTTGCCGACCCCGAACATCAACCTGTCGCGGATCCCCGAGTGCCAGAAATACCTCGACGAAGGCTCGCATCGGCGGCTCTATACCTGGAGCCCGAGCGACTACAAGCACATGGCCGGGATCTGGGGCAGCGGCGAAACCGCGCTGCCCGGCGATCCGCCCGGTGAACTGCACGTGGTCGAAGGCCTGCCCGAGGGCGGGAAAATCCACGACCTCACCGGACACGCCTCGGCCTTCGCGCCCGACTACGCGCCCGAGGAGATGTTCGAGGTCGCGACGAGTCTCTACAAGAAGTCGCGCTGACCCCTGCGGCGAACGCGCGTCGGCCCGGGGCGGCGGGCCTGATCATGCCGGCCCGTCAAACGGTTCGATTGATCGACGCGGGCGTTTCGCGCCCGCGCCCGCCCGCGCCCGCCCGGGTTCGCCCGCTCGTCGATCGTGCCCTTAAGGAGGCGCTTCGCTGTCGCCCAGGCTCTTTGGATGTCGCAAATGACCCGTGACCGCTCTATGTTAGCCGGTGTCGCCGACACCGATCGTCTCAGAATGGCCATACGAGCGCCCTATCGCCCAACCCTGCTCCATTGGAACGTCCGAATGCCTTTTCACCTGCGCGCCGCGCTTGCCCTGGCCGTTTTCGCCGCGTCGCCGGCCGTTGCCGGCGATGGCCCGCTGCAGCTGCAGCCGGTCAAGACGGGGACGTCTAAGATCGTCGGGACGGTGACCTCCGTGGATGCCGACGCGGTGGTGGCGAAGGCGAACGGTTTCTTCAATGGGCAGACCACGATGGTGGCGGACTTTACCCAGATCGGCGGGGACGGCCGCCGTACGGACGGCAAGCTGTTTCTCGATAAGCCCGGCCGTATGCGTTTCGCCTACGCACCGCCGGCGACCGTGGAAGTGGTGGCGGACGGCTCATCCGTGGCCGTGATCGACCGCAAGCTGCACACCCAAGACCTGTACTTCATCGGGCAAACGCCGCTCAAGTTCCTGCTGAGCGAGCACATCGACCTCGCCCACGACGCGAAGCTCGTGGATGTCAGGGGTGACGCGAGCGGCGCCTCCGTCGAGATGGAGGATTCGGCCACGTTCGGCGGCACCTCCAAGATCCGGCTGACGTTCGACATGCAGCCGTTCGCGCTGCGGCAATGGACCATCACCGACCCGCAGGGCTATGAGACGGTCGTGTCGCTGTCGAACGTCGACCTCAAGACGAAGCCCGACCCCGCGCTGTTCAAGATCAACACCGAGCGCATGTTGAATACGCGCAAGTGACACCCGCCGGGGGCGTGGCGGGGTCGCGCGGCCGGCGCGGGCCCGCCGCGTGCTGATCACGACCTGGAACATCAATTCCGTCCGCCTGCGGATGCCGCTCCTGCGCAAGCTGGTGGGCTTGATCCGGCCCGACGTGTTGTGTCTGCAGGAGACGAAGTGCCGCGACGGGGAATTTCCATTGGCGGAAGTCCGCGATCTCGGTTTCGACCACGTCGCGACGTTCGGCCAAGTCGGCTATCACGGCGTCGCGGTTCTGTCCCGCTTGCCGTTCGCTCAGGTCGAGCGCGGGCCTTTCTGTCGTCACGGGCATGCCCGGCACCTCGCGGTCACGCTCGGCGCCGGCGCCGCGGCGGGCCTCGCCATCCACAATTTCTACGTGCCGGCGGGGGGCGACGAGCCCGACCCCGACCGCAACCCGAAATTCGCGCATAAACTGCATTTCCTGGATTGCATGGCCCGTGGCCCGGCCGAGGGAGGGATGCGCGCCGAGCGGGCCGTCGTCTTGGGGGACCTCAACGTGGCGCCGCTCGAAACCGACGTTTGGAGTCACAGGGCCTTGCTCGGCGTGGTCAGCCACACGCCGGTCGAAACCGAACTGTTGGCCCGCGTCCGCGCCGCGGGACCCTGGATCGATGCCATGCGGGAGCGGGTGCCGCCGACCGAGCGGCTCTACACCTGGTGGAGCTACCGTTCGCCGGACTGGGCCAAGGCCGACAAGGGCCGTCGGCTCGACCACGTGTGGCTGAGCGCGGACCTCGCTCCGACCCTCGGCACGGTCGAGGTGCTGCGCGACGCGCGGCACTGGGACCGGCCCTCCGACCACGTGCCGGTTACGTTCGAACTGCGTCTTTGAGAGCGGCGAGCCGGCCCGCGAGGGCGCGCGCCCAGTCGCGGCGAAGGCGCACCGCGTCGTCCGGATATTCCGCGAGCGCGCGCAGGAACGCCACCCGCGGAATAAGCAGCACGGCCGAGGTCTGGCGCGCGATCGCGGCGGTGTCGTGCCGGGCCTCCGTCAGGAGGGCGCGGGCGGCGATCAGTGTACCCGGACCGGCGCCCGCGTCGGCGGCAACGTCGCGCGTCGAGGGGCCGAGCGCGACCGCTCCAGCGGTCACAAGAATGGCACCGGCCGCCGCCTCGCCCGGTCGGAACAGCACATCCCCCGCGCGCAGGGTCCGATTCTCCGCCGCGAAGGCGACGAGGCGGAGGGCGTCGCGGTTCAACGCGGCGAACAGGGGCACGCGCGTCAGGCGTTCGATGTCTCCGCCGAGTGCCATGCGCCGCGTCCCCCGGTGGCGCGACGAAGACTAAGGCAGCGGCCCAGGCGGAGTCCCGCTTCCGCTCGACGGACCAGGGTGCGGCGGTGGATTTGCCGGGGGCGGGTGGTTTCGGCAACAGGCGTCGACGCGGAACCCCGCACGGCTCGCGCATTCAGTGCACGAGCCGGTAGCCGCCCGCCTCGGTGAGCAGGATCTGCGCGTGGGCGGGATCGGCCTCGATCTTCTGCCGGAGGCGGTAGATGTGCGTTTCGAGCGTGTGGGTCGTGACCCTCGAATTGTATCCCCAGACTTCGCGCAGGAGCACGTCGCGCGCCACCGCCTGTTCGCCGGCGCGATGGAGGAAACGCAGGATCGCGGTTTCCTTCTCCGTCAGGCGAAGTTTCGTACCCGTGTCGCTGACGAGATATTTGGAACTCGGGCGGAAGGTGAACGCCCCGATGGGGAGGGACGCGTCGGCGCTGCCGTCATGCTGGCGCAGCTGCGCGCGGGTCCGGGCGAGCAGGACGGCGAATCGGAACGGCTTGACGACGCAGTCGTTAGCGCCGGCGTCGAGCGCCGCCACGACGTCGCCGTCGGAGGCGAGGTCGGAAAGGACGATGATGGGATGGGCGAAGCCGTCGGCGCGCATGGCCCTGATGGCCGCCGTGCCGTCCATGTCGGGGAGGGCGACGTTCATGATCACGAGGTCGGGGCGCCCGTGATCCAGGGCGTCAAGCGCGTCGGCGGCGGTGCCGACCGTCGACGACGTGAATTCCGCGTGCTGGTCGAACTGTTCCGCCAAGGTCGCCCGGAGATCGCGGTCGTCGTCGACGATGAGGATCCGGCGGGGGTGGGCCATCATGGTTCCCTTGGGCGGCGGTTTGCGGCGTCGTTCCCGCGGACAGCCGTGGCTTGTGTGAGGATTCTGCGCATATGACGCGCGGCGCGCAAGCAGGGGACCGCGTGGACGCCGCCGCGGGAACCGTCATGCGCTTGTCAAATCCCGAGCGGGACAATGGGATGCCGAAACGCGGGACTCCCCGTTCGCAGCGGGACGCCATGCTGGACCTTCACCCGACCGCCACGTCCGCCCAACTCGTCGCCGCGCTGATCGAGGCCATGCCCGAAGCGGTGCTCGTGGCCACGGGGGAGGCCCGGATCGTCGCCGCCAATACGCCGGCGCGCGCCATCCTGCCGGCGCTGAAGACCGGCGGCCCGCTGGTTCTCGCGCTGCGCGACCCGGACGTTCTCGACGCCATCCGCCGCGTCGCCGGATCGGGCCGGATGGAGACGGTGGCGTGGCGCGACCGCGTGCCGGTCGAGCGCTCCTTCGACGTGACCGTGGCACCGCTCGACCTTCCCGAAAGCCGACGGGCCATCGTGCTGACCTTGCGTGACCTGACGGAAGCGCGGCGCGTCGAGCGGATGCGCGCCGACTTCGTGTCGAACGCCAGCCATGAGCTTCGCACGCCGCTCGCGTCCCTGCTCGGCTTCGTCGAAACCCTGCAGGGTCCGGCGCGCGACGATCCGCGGGCGCGGGCGCGCTTTCTCGCCATCATGGGCGAGCAGGCCCGTCGCATGGCGCGCCTCGTCGACGACCTCCTCTCGCTGTCGCGCATCGAGCAAACCCTGCATGTCACCCCCGACCAGCCGGTCGACCTCGCGATGGTCGTTCGGCACGTCGCCGATACGCTGGCGCCCCTCGCCCAGGAGAACGGCGTTTGCCTCGACCTCGACGCCGTCGGCCCGGCGGTCGTCGCCGGCGATCGCGACGAGCTCGTGCGCGTGGCCGAGAACCTGATCGAGAATGCCATCAAGTACGGCTGCGCGCGGGACGGCGACGCCGATGCGAGCGCGGCGGGCAGCCGTGTCGCGATCACCGTCGCGCTCCATCGCAAGGACGCCGTCTTCACGGTGCGCGATTTCGGCGAGGGGATCGCGCCGGAGCATCTACCCCGCCTCACCGAGCGTTTCTATCGCGTCGACGCCGGGCAGAGCCGGGCCAAGGGCGGGACCGGCCTCGGCCTTGCGATCGTCAAGCACATCGTGGCGCGCCACCGCGGCCGGCTGCGGGTGGAAAGCGAGATCGGCGAAGGAGCGACGTTCGCCGTCTCGCTGCCGATGAAAACACAGACGGTAGTGAAGTCAGCGCGTTAGGATGTAGTCTTTCCGTCATGTCGGTGTCGTAAAAAGCACGCCACTGTCCTCTAGACGTTGGCCGCCGCCGCTCGTGGCGCCAAGAGGGCATTGCGCGGCGGACGAACCTGTTCCGAACGAACGAGGCGATCTCATGAGAATGCAACACCTAGCGCGCGCGACGTTGGTCGCGGGAGCGCTTGCCCTAAGCGCCATGGCGGCCAACGCGACCGACATCTCGGGTGCGGGCGCGACCTTCCCGTACCCGATCTACGCCAAATGGGCGGACGCCTATAAGAAGCAGACCGGCACCAACGTGAACTATCAGTCGATCGGTTCGGGTGGCGGCATCAAGCAGATCCAGGCCAATCTGGTTACCTTCGGCGCCACCGACAAGCCGCTGACCGAGAAGGAGCTCGGCGCGAGCGACCTCGTGCAATGGCCGATGGTCATGGGCGGCATCGTCCCCGTCGTGAACCTCGAGGGCGTGAAGTCGGGCGACCTCGTCATCGACGGCAAGACGCTGGCCGACATCTATCTCGGCACGGTCAAGACCTGGAACGATCCGGCCATCGCCAAGCTGAACCCGAACGCGAAGCTGCCGGCGAGCGCGATCGCGGTCGTCCACCGTTCGGACGGATCGGGGACGACCTTCAACTTCACCGACTACCTGTCGAAAGTGTCGCCCGACTGGAAGGGCAAGGTCGGCGAGAACACCGCCGTCGAGTGGCCGGTCGGCATCGGCGCCAAGGGCAACGAGGGCGTCGCCAACAACGTGGCCAACACCAAGGGTTCGATCGGCTACGTCGAATACGCCTATGCCAAGCAGAACAACCTGACCTTCACCAAGATGGTCAACAAGGAAGGCAAGACCGTCGCGCCGGCCTTCGAGGCTTTCTCCGCCGCCGCCGGCAACGCCGACTGGGCCACCGCACCTGGCTTCTACCAGATCCTGACCGACCAGCCGGGCGCGCAGTCCTGGCCGATCACGGCCGCCACGTTCATCCTCATGCATAAGCAGGCCAAGGATACGGCGGCCTCGGCGGAGGCGCTCAAATTCTTCGATTGGGCGTTCAAGAACGGCGGCAAGGACGCCGAGGCGCTCGACTACATCCCCATGCCCGAAAATGTCGTGGCGCTGATCCGCAAGGAAGTCGCCGCGAGCATCAAGGGCTCCGACGGCAAGGCCATGATGCCGATGCAATAAGGCCGGCTTCGCGGCCAGCCCTTACCGGTGGGCCGCGCCCGGGCGCGGCCCACCCCGCTTTTCCCAGGCACGCGCGGAGCTTCCATGGCCGACCTCGCCATCACCGAGACCGCCGCGCGCCCGGCGGCGGGCGAAACGCGCGGCAACGTGCTCGCACGTCTCAGGGTCGCGGACGCGATCTTCGCCGGGTCGACCCGGGCCGCCGCGCTCTTCGTGCTCGTGCTCCTCGGCGGCGTCATCGTGTCGCTGGTGCTCGGGTCGCTGCCCGCGATCCGGGCGTTCGGCTTCGGCTTCGTGGTGACCCAGGCTTGGAATCCGGTCGACGACGTTTACGGCGCCGCCGGCGCCATCTACGGCACGATCATCACCTCGCTCATCGCCATGGTGATCGCCGTCCCGGTCGGCTTGGGGATCGCGATCTTCCTCAGCGAACTCTGCCCCTACCCGCTGCGCCGGCCGATCGGCACCGCCATCGAGCTCCTCGCCGGCATCCCGAGCATCATCTACGGGCTCTGGGGCTTCTTCGTCTTCGCCCCCTTCATGCAGGCCTATATCGAGCCGGGCCTCATCGCCGTGTTCGGCCCCGTCCCCGTCCTGTCGGCGGTGTTCGCGGGCCCCCCTTTCGGCATCGGTATCCTGACCGCGGGCATCATCCTCGGCATCATGGTGCTGCCCTTCATCAGCTCGATCTCGCGCGACGTGTTCGACACCGTTCCGCCCGTGCTCAAGGAGGCCGCCTACGGCATCGGCAGCACGACCTGGGAGGTCGTCGCAAAGGTGGTGATCCCCTATTCGCGCACGGGCGTCATCGGCGGCGCGATGCTGGGACTTGGCCGCGCGCTCGGCGAGACCATGGCGGTGACCTTCGTCATCGGCAACGCGCACCGCATCCAAAGCTCGATCCTGGCGCCGGGAACCACGATCTCGGCTTCCATAGCCAACGAGTTCAACGAAGCCGTCGGCGATCTTTATACCTCGTCGCTGATCGAGCTCGGCCTGATCCTCTTCGTCATCACCTTCATCGTGCTCGCCATCGCGCGCTACATGCTGATGCGCATCCAGCGACGCGAGGGGGCTTGACCATGTCGGCTCCCCTTCCCGCTCCCGCTCGCTATGCCGCGCGCCGCCGCCGGAGCGCGATCTTCCTCGGGCTGTCGGTCGGCGCCGCCGCACTCGGCCTCGCCGCGCTGCTGGTCATCCTGGCCGCCCTGCTGTGGAACGGCTTCGCCGGCCTCGACCTGGCGGTGTTCACGGAAATGACGCCGCCGCCCGGCAGCGCGGGGGGGCTGCTCAACGCCATCTACGGCAGCGTGGTCATGACCGTGATCGGCCTCCTGATCGGGGCGCCGCTCGGGCTCATGGCGGGCACCTACATGGCCGAGTATGGCCGCTACGCGAAGCTGACCTTCGTGGTCCGCTTCATCAACGACATCCTGCTCAGCGCGCCCTCGATCGTCATCGGCCTATTCGTCTACGAGGTCCTCGTCAGGCCGATGGGCCACTTTTCGGGGATCGCCGGCTCGGTGGCCTTGGCCATCCTGGTCATCCCCATCGTGGCGCGCACCACGGAAGACATGCTGCTGCTGGTGCCGAACCCGCTGCGCGAGGCCGCGTCGGCCTTGGGTCTCCCGCGCGCCTACGTGATCACCCGCGTGGCCTACGTGGCCGCGCGGGCGGGGATCGTCACCGGCATGCTGCTCGCTTTCGCGCGGATCAGCGGTGAGACCGCGCCGCTGTTGTTCACCGCGTTGAACAACCAGTTCTGGAGCACGGATCTCAACGCGCCGACCGCGAGCCTCCCGGCGGTGATCTTCCAGTTCGCGCAGGACCCCTCCAAATCGGCGCATCAGCTCGCCTGGACGGGTGCCCTGATCATCACGATCACGGTGCTCGTGCTCTCGATCTCCGCCCGCGCGCTCGGCACGACAAGGACGCCCAAATGAGCCTCGCTTCGACCGTGGATGCCGCGCATGCGGCGCAGGCGCGGCCCGACCCGTCGAACAAGGTGACGGTGCGCAACCTCAAATTCTATTACGGGGACACGCTCGCCCTGAAGGACATTTCCTTGGGCCTGCAGACCAACAAGGTCACTTCGTTCATCGGGCCGTCCGGTTGTGGCAAGTCGACCTTGCTGCGTGTGCTGAACCGCATGTACGCTCTTTATCCCCGGCAGCGGGCCGAAGGTGAGGTGCTGCTCGACGGCGAGAACATCCTGAGGCCGGACCAGGATCTGAACCTGTTGCGGTCGAGGGTCGGCATGGTGTTCCAGAAACCCACGCCATTCCCGATGTCGATCTACGACAACATCGCCTTCGGTATCAGGCTTTACGAGAAATTGCCGAGGAAGGAGCTCGACGACCGCGTGCAGCACGCGCTCGAAGGCGCCGCGCTCTGGCCGGAGGTCAAGGACAAGCTCGAGTCGAGCGGCCTCAGTCTGTCGGGCGGGCAGCAGCAGCGCTTGTGCATCGCCCGCACCATCGCCATTCAACCCGATGTGATCCTGCTCGACGAGCCGTGTTCGGCGCTCGACCCGATCTCGACGGCCCGCGTCGAGGAACTCATCGACGAACTGAAGCCGCGCTATACGATCGCGATCGTCACCCACAACATGCAGCAAGCCGCGCGCGTGTCGGACTACACAGCCTTCATGTACCTTGGCGACCTTGTCGAATTCTCCCCGACGAAGCAGATGTTCACGTCCCCGACGCAGCCGCAAACGCAGCAATACATCACGGGCCGGTTCGGCTGAGGCGGCGGGCCTTATCGCGCTCGCAAAGCCGGCGCCCGGCGTGGCGATCGAATCTCGATCAGACGAGGCTCCAGAAGGATCAGAACCATGTCCGAGCACATCGTCACCGCCTACGACAAGGAACTGGAAACGCTCGGCCGCAAGATCGCGGAAATGGGTGGCATCGCCGAGAAGATGCTGTTGGACGCGATGGACGCGCTGACCGCACTCGACATCGATCTGGCCCGCGCCGTGGTTGCGAGCGATCCGCGTCTCGACGTGCTGCAACGCGAAATCGAGGAGAGTTCGGTGCTCACGATCGCGCGGCGGCAGCCGATGGCCGTCGATCTGCGCGAGATCGTCGCCGCGATCCGGGTGTCGGGCGACCTCGAGCGCGTCGGCGACCTCGCCAAGAACATCGCCAAACGCGCCGTCAAGATCGCCGCCGAGCCTCGGGTGCCGCGCGCCATCATCGGCCTCAAGCACATGAACGAACTCGCCGCCAACCAGTTGAAGGATGTGCTCGACGCCTATGCGGAGCGCGACACCGAGCGCGCGCAATCGGTATGGACACGGGACGCGGAACTCGACGCGCTCGAGGATTCGGTATTTCGCGACCTCCTGACCTTCATGATGGAAGATCCCCGCAACATCTCGTTCTGCACGCACCTGCTGTTCTGCTCCAAGAATATCGAGCGCGTCGGCGATCATGCCACCAACATCGCCGAGACGGTGTTCTATCTCGCCACAGGCGGAACCTTGCCGATCGAGAGGCCGCGCTACCGCAACGCGGCCGCCAACGCTTCTGCCGCGCTGTCGGATCTGTAACGGCGCACCGTGCTTGAGAGCCGCACCATGACGAGCGGGCGCCCGGCAAGGCCGGGCTCGACGGGAGCCGCCCCCCACGTCCTCGTGGTCGAGGACGAGCAGGCCCTGGGGCTCCTGCTGGCCTACAATCTCGAAGCCGAGGGCTTCACCGTCGAGCGGGTCGAACGCGGCGACGACGCCGAACTGCGCTTGACCGAGATGCCGCCCGACCTCGTCATCCTCGACTGGATGCTGCCGGGTGTCTCGGGTCTCGAAATCTGTCGGCGCCTGCGCGCGCGGGAAGCCACGCGTACGCTGCCGGTCATCATGCTGACCGCGCGCGGCGAGGAGGGCGAGAAGGTCCGCGGCCTTTCGGTGGGTGCCGACGACTATGTCGTCAAGCCGTTCTCGGTGCCCGAACTCATGGCCCGCGTGCGCTCGCTGCTGCGACGGTCGCGGCCGGAGCGCGTCGCCAACAAGCTGACGGCGGGCGACCTCGACCTCGATCGCGAAACACGGCGCGTGCGGCGCGCGGGGCGCGACATCCACCTCGGCCCGACGGAGTTCCGGCTGCTGGAATACCTGATGGAGCGGCCCGGCCGGGTGTTTTCACGCTCGCAACTGCTCGACGGCGTGTGGGGCATGTCGGTCGAGATCGACGAGCGGACGGTCGACGTGCACGTGGGGCGACTCCGCAAGGCGCTTTCACGCGGGCGCGAGCGCGACCCCGTGCGCACGGTGCGGGGCGCGGGCTACGCCTTCGACGAGACGTTCGGGAAGGCTTGAGCGCCAGTCGAGGAACCGGCGACGGAGCGACGTTCGATGAGATGCGTCGGCACGGCCTCGATCCGCTCGCTTTCACCAAGGCCGTCGATTGCCATGTATGTCGTCCGCATCAGCAAGCGCGATCTTTCCGCCCGCTGGGCGCTTCCAGACCGGGTCTTCTTCGCCTGCGGAGCCTGCCACATCCTGGCGGATGCTTTCCTGCGTGCATATCCCCGGGCTGGCTTCGTGCCGATCTGGATCAGGCCGAGGCCCGGCTACACGGGCAACCACATCGTGCTCGTTCGACGCGATATCGCCTTCGATTATCATGGGTACGGCCGCTGGGACGCCTTGCTGGCGCACATGACGCGGAAAGCCCGACGGTGGTGGCCGGGATGGGCGGCGGACCTCGTCGAGCTGCCGCGCGTTGTTATCGGGTGCGAGCCGCGCTCGCGCGAGATCCCGGGATTGCGCTTGCGGGAATCCCGGCAGTTCCTGCATGACGCGGCACCCCGTGCCGATCGTTTCCTCGCGCGGTTTCCGCCGCCGCCGACCGGGGCTTCGGACCCTAACCAGGAGTGCCTGCGATGACCGACGCCAACGCCCGCCATGCCGATCATCCGATCGATCCGCTGTTCCTCGAACGGTGGTCGCCGCGCGCCTTCACCGGCGAGGCGATCCCCGAGGGCGAACTCATGACGCTGTTCGAGGCCGCGCGCTGGGCACCGTCGTCCTACAATTCGCAGCCCTGGCGCTTCCTGTACGCCCGCCGCGACACGCCCGCCTGGCCGAAGTTCCTGGGGCTCTTGAACGAATTCAACCAGTCCTGGGCCAAGAACGCGGCCGCCCTCGTCTTCCTCGCCTCGAACTCGCTGATGACGCCGCCGGGCTCGGACAAGGCGGTGCCCTCGCGCACCCATTCGTTCGACGCCGGCTCGGCCTGGATGGCGCTCGCCCTCCAGGCGACCCGCTCCGGCTGGCAGGCCCACGGCATGGTGGGGGCCGATTTCGAGCGCGCCTTCGCGGAGCTCGGCGTACCGCACGGCTACCGGGTCGAGGCCGCCATCGCGGTCGGCCGGCGTGGAGACCCCTCGATGCTGCCCGAACCCTTGCGCGCGCGGGAAGCCCCCAACGACCGCCTGCCGCTCGACCGCACGGTGATGGAAGGCGGCTTCCGGGCGTGAACGCCGAGGAAGCGCGTCGGCTGGCGGCCAAGGGATCGATATTGGCCGACCCCGCCGGCAAGGCGGCCGAGCGGTCGTTTACGTGTGGTAAAGCATCGGTAACGGGTTCGCTCCAATTGAAGGGAACCGTCGCCGCCTGATTCCGTTACGCTGACATGGGACATTCTAGCACAGGTCGAGGCCAGATCGTCGTCGTCGTCGAGGACGAGGCCCTGGTGCGCGACCTCGCCATGTGCGAACTCGAGGATAGCGGCTACCGCGTCGTCGGCTTCGCTTCGGCCGACGACGCGCTGCCTTATCTGCGGCTGCACGGGGGCGAGGCCGCCGTACTGGTGACCGACGTCCAGATGCCCGGCGCGCTGAACGGGCTCGAGTTGGTGGAAATCATCGCCCGAATCTGGCCGGGCACGCCAGTGCTCGTCACCTCCGGCGGACCGCTGGTCGATCCATCTCGGTTGCCGCAGTGCGCCCGCTTCATCGCCAAGCCCTGGCACCCGGCGGACATGGTCGACCGGGTCCGCAATCTGGCGACGCGGTCGGCCGCGGCTCACTGAAGGTCCAGGTCGGCCGTCCGCAACGCCTGCCGAGGGGCGATGTGCCCGCAGCCGGCTCTTTCTCTGGCGTGGCAGACCCGCGATCAGAGCGGGTAGAGGCCGCCGTGGTCGTGGTGAACCGACAACGGATCGCCGCCAAAAGTTACGCTGTTCGCGTCGGGCTTGAAGGCGAGTCCGTGCGCGCCGGGCGACGCGACGAGTAAGTGGAACACACCGGTGTGCGAATTGACGGCCCCGAAACCGCCGAGGCTGTCGACCGACGCGTAATACATGTCCGGGTTGAGGTGGCTCGCGTGGAACGTCTTTACGGCGTTCCCCGACGTGTCGGTCAGGGTGAAGGTGCCGGACGAGGCGCTGGGCTTGATCACGTCGTCGAGGCGGGAGGCGGCGTTGCCGGCAGCGTCGGTCACTTGGGTGAAGCTGACCTGCTGGTTGCCCTGGCCGGGATGGCGGACATCGACGATCACACCGTCCGCGCCGCTCGTCAGCAGCAAATCGCCGTTCGGCGCCGACTTGAGCGAGTCGGGATCGCTGAGCGGCACCGCCTGGCCCCGAGCGCCCGTCACCGTGTTCCTGCCCACCGCGTCGGCATTCAGGATCGGCGTGGTCTGCTGGGTGCCGATGGGGAAATTGCCGCCGCGCAGCTGCACGATGACGGGGTCGCCGCCGCTGGTCGGATTGGTGTAGCTCTCGAACACCTTGCCGTGCTCGAAGGCGATGTCGTCGTAACCGCTGGTCGTCGACGCGTCGGCGTAGGGCATCGGCGCCGACACCTGGCCGGTGCGCGGGTTGATCAAGGTCAGCAGCGAATTGCCGTCCTGGTTCTGCAGCGCGTAGAGCAGGTCGTTGACGGGGTTGAACTTCAGCCCATCGACGGACCCCGCGAGATCGTAGGTGTTCAGCACGTTGCCGGCCGCGTCGTACTGGACGATCTGGCTCGATCCGCCCGCACCCGTGCTGTCCGCGCCGTTGCCGTATTCGATGAAGGTCGTGTTGCCGACCTGCGCGACGGAGTCCGGGGACTTGTCGCCGGCGGGCGCGGAAATGGTGCTGATCGGTCCGATTTTAGTCATCGCGAGACTCCTGAAAATATCGCATCGCAGCTGACCAGACGCGATATCCCAGTCGTGCTACCTTTCTGTGACAAGCCGCCGACGCAATAAGCATCGCGGCCGAGTTGCGGCTAAGCTCGCGGTGGAACTCTACGACGCAAGCGCCGTTTCTACGAGTTCGATCCAATAGCGGATACCGAACGGCAGCGCCGCGTCGTTGAAATCATAGCCGGGGTGATGCAGCCCGGCCGTGTCCCCGTTGCCGATGAACATGAACGCGCCGGGCCTCGCCTCGAGCATGTAGGAAAAGTCCTCCGCTCCCATCAAGGGCGGGACTCCGGTATCGACGCCGTCCGCTCCCGCGACCCGCGCCGCGACCTCGCCCGAGAACGCCGTCTGGGCGGGATGATTGCGTGTCACCGGATAGCCGCGGGCGTAGGTGACGGTCGCCTTGGCGCCGTGCGCGCGGGCGACGCCGTCGACGATCTCGCGCAGCCGCTCTTCCGCGAACCGCCGCGTTTCGGATTTGAGCGTTCGCACGGTACCGCCGAGCTTCGCCGTCTGCGGGATGGCGTTCTGCGCCGACCCGCCGCGGAACTGCGTGACCGACACCACGCAAGCATCCAAGGGATCGATGTTGCGAGCCGCGATCGTCTGCGCCAACGTGACGATGTGCGCACCGACGAGGACCGGGTCGATGCACTGGTGCGGCGCCGCGGCGTGCCCGCCCCGGCCCTCGACGGTGATCTCGAACCGGTCGGCCGCCGCCATGATCGGCCCCGGGCGGGTCGCGAAAGCCCCGACCGGCAAGCCTGGAAGGTTGTGCATCCCGTAGATTTCCGAGATGCCGAACCGGTCCATGAGCCCGTCCTCGATCATGACGCGGCCGCCCCCGCCGCCTTCCTCCGCGGGCTGGAACACCACGACCGCCGTGCCGCGGAAGTCGCGTGCGGCGCAGAGCGCCTTGGCGGCGCCAAGCAGCATGGCGGTGTGCCCATCGTGGCCGCAGGCGTGCATCCGTCCGGCCGTCGCCGACGCGTAGGGCAGGTTGGTTTGCTCGACGATGGGGAGCGCGTCCATGTCGGCGCGCAGGGCGACGTGCCGGTCCCCGGTTCCCCGCCCGCCCCGGATGAGGCCGACGACGCCGGTGCGGCCGACCCCTGTCACCACCTCGTCGCAGCCGAAGGCGCGGAGCCGCTCCGCGACGGCCGCCGCCGTGCGCTGCACGTCGAACATGAGTTCCGGGTGCCGGTGGAAATCATGTCGCCAAGCCGCCGCTTCGGCGGCGATCCCGGCAATATCGTCCGCGTCAGACATGCCGCCCCCGATCCGCTGGTTCGCCCTGATGGAACGCCCTCGAGGCCGGCGCGTCAACCGTGAGGCGTGCGCCAGCGGCTTGCCTCGCGGACGACGCCGTCGTGCTTGCCGCGCAAGGCGCGACCGACCAGTTCCTCGTTGAGGTAGGGCCGTACATGTCCCCGGTCTCCAGGAACGTGATGCCGAGGTCGAGCGCGCGGTGAAGCGTCGCGACCGACTCGGCCTCGACCGGGGCGCCGTAGAACTCGCTCGTGCCCATGCAGCCGAGCCCGATGGCCGACACTTCGGGTCCGTGCGCACCCAGACGACGCGTCTTCATGGTCGATCTCCTTCGACCCTCGGGACGCGCGCGAATCAGCACGAGGGCGCTTACCCGCACGATGCGGCGCGCGGCCGTCCCGCCGTCGTGGAACAACAGCGCCGACCCGCCCGTTGGCTGGCGCGATCAATCGTGTGTCGCGTCGACGGAAAGCCCCATGACACAGCCGCCCACCGCCGGCCGACCCGACGATGCCGTGCTGGATGCGGTTCCGGCCGTGGACATCTCTCCGACGCGCCGCACGGCGGCCCAAGAGGCAGTCGGCCAAATCCCGAACGAGGTGATCCAGCTTTTCGAGGAAAGCGTCGCGGTCACCAAGCGTCGCGTCGACGCGGGAGGCGTGAAGGTCGACGTGCGCACGCGCAATGTCGACGAAGTGGTTCGGACAACGCTCGAACGGGAGATTCTGGAGGTCGTGCGCGTACCCGTCGACAAGGTGGTCGACCGCGCCCCGGAGGTCAGGGTCGAAGGCGACGTCACGATCATCCCAGTGATGGAAGAGGTCGTCGTCGTCGAGAAGCGTCTGGTGCTGCGGGAAGAGCTCCACGTTCGCCGGCGGGCAACGAGCGAGCCCTTCGAACAGCCGGTCGCGCTGCGGCGGCAGGAGGCGACGGTGGAGCGCCTCGACGCCGACGAGGAACGCTTCGCCGCGATGGGGGACGCGCCATGAGCTCCGAGGACCGCACAGCAATGGGTATGCCGGGCGAAATAGGCCAAACCGGTGCCTCGAGGTCCGTGACGGCCTTCTTCGATACGAAGGACGACGCGGATACGGCGCGGCGGGACCTGATCCAGGCCGGTATTCCGGTGGATGACATCCATGTCGCGGGCGGCGAACCCGCCGCGGCGTCGCCGCCGCATCCTCATGGGTTCTGGGAATCCCTGAAGGAACTGTTCCTGCCGGAAGAGGACCGCTTCGCTTATGCGGAAGGGCTGCGCCGGGGCGGATACACCGTTTCCGTCCGTACCGACGAGGCCGCCTACGACAACGCGATCGACATCCTCGACCGCGACGGCGCCGTCGATATGGACGAGCGCGAGGCGGGTTGGCGCGGGGAAGGTTGGACCGGCGGCCCGGAGCAGGATGAGGAACCCTCCTATCGGCCGGCGGGCGCCGGTACCGCGGGCTTCGGCGCCAGTGCGGCCGACCGTTTCCCGACCGCGTCAGGGGCGCCGCCGCTGGTGGATGTGGCCGCGGATAAGCGGATCGACGATCCGCGCTCGGCCTACGCGCCCGAGAACGCCAAGTTCGATCCGGGATCGAGTGCCACGCCGGACGCGGCGCACGCGCCCTACGTGCCGGGACTGGGCCGCAACGATGCACCAGGGGCGGGGTTGCCTGCGGGCCGACCGGGGCGGGGTGTCATGCGCGATCTCAGCCACGGCCGATCGCGCATCCGTTCCTACGTTCGGGCGGATTCGGGGACGGACGCGGCGGATGAGGCGGCCCGACCGGCCCCTGGCGCGGAGCGCTGACGGCAACGTCGCGAGCACGATGGCGACCGTAATGGTCGCCGAGACTCCCGGAGGGTGGGCAGATGACGAGCAACCCGAGCGCCACCGGCGCGGATACGCACCACATCACCGCTGTTTTCGATACGCGGGACGCGGCCGAGACGGCGCGGACGGACCTTTTGCGGGCCGGTTTCCCTGAAGCGGACATCCGCTTCGCGCACGGCGCCGAAGCGGCCAACGCGGCGACGCCGGCGGCGGACCCGAGCGTGCTCTCGTCGCTCCTCGACATTTTCGTGTTCATGCCGTCCCACGACAAGAGCAGCTACGGCGAGGCCTTGCGTCGAGGCGGCACCGCGCTCGCTGTGCGCACGACCCGCGAACGCTACGAACACGCCATCGACATCCTGGATCGCGACGGCGCCGTCGATCTCGACGAGCGCGCGACGGCTTGGGCCACGGAGGGCCGGACCGGGACGGAAGGCGAGGGCGGCGCGGGAGTGTCGCCGGACAGCCGCGCCTTCGGCGCGACTCACGCCCATGATCCGCTCGTCAATCCCGGGGCGAACGGCGACATGCGCGAAAGGATCGGCGTGGGGACGTCGGATCAAACGGCCGGCATGGACCTCGCACCGGCCAGTGCCGCTGGGCACGAGAGTCGGACCGCCATCCCCGGCGGGGACGAGCGGTCCGTTACGGCCCGCCGCGACACCGGGATGCGGCGACGCCGGGTTCGCAGCTACGTGACCAGCGTGGCCGCGGTGCCGACGGGGATCGACCCGCAGATCTGACGGGCCGCCGGGCGGGCGTCCTTGAACGCGCCGTGGAGCATGCCGATCTCTGCGATGCCGCCCATGCGGCGGGTTTGTTGGAGAATGGTCATGAGCTCGGTCTCGGATGCTGGTGGGGAGCGCGGGTGGCGCCGTTCGGGCTCCTGCGGGCGAATGGGATGGACGCCTGTCGAACTGCTCGCCATGGTTCTCGGCTTCGCCACCTATTGGCCGATCGGCTTTTGCGTGATCGGCTGGAAAATGTTGCAGAAGCGCGGCTACGTCGGCGGGTTCGACCGTTGGGGTGCCAATGTGCGGGAGATGTTCGCGGGCGCCGGCCCCGCGTCCACCCCGGGCATGCGCCCGGATTGGGCCGGGTGGGGTTCGGCGCCCAGCGGCAACGCGGCCTTCGACGAATGGCGCACGTCGGAAATCGAGCGCCTCGACGCTGAACGGCGCAAGCTCGATGAGGCGCGTCGGGAGTTCTCCGCCTTCGCCGATCAAGCCCGCCGGGCGCGCGACAAGGAAGAGTTCGAGCGCTTCATGGCGCATCGCCCATCCTGATCGCGCGACAGGGGCGCTGATCGCTATGCGGAAGCCGCGCGCCGAACGCGGCTTCCGCGGTTTCGGGGCGGCACGGCTTCAGCGGACCTTAATACCTTCGGTCCAATCTGCGCGATATGGCGCGTCGCGTTGGGCCAGTCGTCGCACGGATCGTCGTCCTGTTCGGATGGCTTGCCGGCTGTTCGGAGCTCCGGCATGAGGAGCGCCCGGCTTGGCGGGCGCAGGCGGAGCGGGCCTGTCTCGCTCGAGGCGCCGTCGCCGAGAGCGCGTTCATCCATAGTTCGCCGGAGATCGACGGCCCCGGCATTTGCGGCATGACCCATCCGTTCAAGGTCACGGCGCTCTCCGGCGGCAGCGTGACGTTCAATTCCACCGCCACCCTCGATTGTCCGATGATCGCCGCCCTCGACGGGTGGCTCAGGGACGTCGTACAGCCCGCCGCGCAAGCACGGTTCGGCGAGCCCGTCGCCCGCATCAATTCGATGGGGAGCTATTCGTGTCGCGGCATGAACAACATGAGCGGCGCGAAACTGTCCGAGCACGCGTTCGGCAACGCGGTCGACGTCGGCGGCTTCGTCCTCGCCAGCGGGCGCGAGGTCAACGTCATGCGCGACTTCAACGGTGCCGACGAGCAGGCGCGCGCCTTCCTGCACGAAGCCCACGGCGGAGCCTGCCAGACGTTTACGACGGTTCTCGGTCCCGGCGCGAACGTGTTTCATTACAATCACATTCACGTCGACCTCGCGATGCACGGCTCGAGCTCGCGCGGACCGCGCCGGTATTGCAAGCCGGTGCCGGAGCAAGCCCTTCCCGAGCCGCCGCCGCACGACGCCCTGCCAGACCCGCCGGCGATCGAGGAGGAGATGGACATGGCGCGCGCGCCCATTCCCGAGCCGTCGTACGGCCGCAGCGGACCCGCGCTCGCCGCAGCCCTTCCCCCGAGCGTGCCCGCGAACAAGATTTCGACGGGTGCCCCGCCCCGCCCGCCTTTCCGACCTGACGCATCCCGCGATGCCGACGGCGGGCGCCGCGCCCCGCGCCGTTCCGACCCGCCGCTCGTCACCTTCAGCTACGTGACGCCGCGGGCGCCCGAGCGTTTCGCGGAACCCGCCCCGTTCCGGCGACCCCCGAGCGCGCTTCCCGAGCCTGGCCGCGAGGGGCCTCGCGATGAGCCCGCCGTGCCGGGGGAACCGGCCCGAGCCGAGACGCCACCCGAGGGCGGCCCGCGGGACTGGGACATCACCTCGGCCGTAAGGCGCTGAACGCGATCCCGACGACGATACGGGCGCAGATCCCCGGCTGCGGGCGGGCCCGCGCCGCATGGGGTCGATCAAGCCGTCCATGGCGGCATGCTAGCCGGTCGTCGCGTTCCAGCCCGCCGCCGCCACAAGAGCCGACGCGGAAGCACCAGCGCGGGCACCCTCGTCGTTCAACGACGGCAGCATGGCTTTGCCGAAGGCCATGGCCTCCCGGGGAGATTCGTACCAGTCGACGCTCCGGCGGACGGGCATGAGCGCGCCGAAGCGCCGGATCTCCCAACCGAACCGATTGCTGGGCTCGGCTGCGCGGATGACGTGGACGACGAGCTTCGTCTTGTCCGCATCGGCGAGACGTTCAGCCCCTTTTTGACGCCGCGCCCTCGCGGCGGCTTCTCGAGCGGCTTCGGTGAAGTAGCGACGGGTCTTGGGCGGTTGCTGCATGGCCTTCCTCGGCGCAACGCGTGAACGATCGAAAGGTCGCGGTCCCCCCCGAAAGGGCAGTGACGCCTTGAGGGGCGACGAAGACGGCTTCGCCCACCAAGCATCGGGCTATCGAAGCCGCCGCGCAGGCTCAATAAACTGTGTTAAGGTTGGTTCCCTGAGGTGGCGCCCGCGACACTTGGCCCGGGCATCGCCCTGCCCTGGCGACGGCTCCGGCGGCGTCCGTCCCGTGCTAGGGACGGAGCGCGGCATCATGCCCGCGCTCATGTGGGCAGCGCGGTGTTCCGTCCGCGGGTCGGGGCAGGGGGAGGGCGCATGATCGATCTCTATTATTGGCCGACGCCGAACGGCCACAAGATCACGATGTTCCTGGAAGAGGCGGGCCTGCCCTATCGCATCGTGCCGATCGACATCGGCAAAGGCGAACAGTTCCAGCCCGACTTCCTGGCGATCGCGCCGAACAACCGCATGCCCGCCATCGTGGATCACGAGCCGCGGGGCGGCGGGGCGCCGCTATCGATTTTCGAGTCGGGCGCGATCTTGCTCTACCTCGCCGAGAAGACCGGCCGCTTCTTGCCCGCCGACGCCCGGGGACGCTTCAAGGCGATCGAATGGCTGTTTTGGCAGATGGGCGGTCTCGGGCCCATGGCGGGACAGAACCACCATTTCGCGGTCTACGCGCCCGAGAAGATCCCTTACGCGATCGAGCGCTATCGCAAGGAAACCAACCGGCTCTACGGCGTTCTCGATCGCCAGCTCGCCCATGGACCGTTCGTTGCCGGCGCTTATTCCATCGCCGACATGGCGTCGTACCCGTGGACGGTGTCCTACGAGCGGCAGGGCCAGACTATCGACGATTTTCCCAACCTCAAGCGCTGGTTCCAGGCCATAAAGGCGCGGCCCGCCACGATCGCGGCCTATGCGAAAGGGGAGGCGATCCCGCGCCCCGCCGAAATGAGCGATGAGGCCAAGAAGGTTCTGTTCGGGCAGACGGCGACCTCGCACCTCGCGAACAAGCCCCACGCTTGAGTCGGAAACGTCCGATCGTTTACCTCCCGACGCGACCGTCGTATCCGACGCGTGGCGCGCGGGTCACGCGGTCCCAGCGGGCCTCGCCTCGCCCACACGCAACCGAGACAAAGCACAGGATAGACCATGAGCCGGACCATCACGCTGACCGCATCCGACGGCGTCACCATCGGTGCCTACCGGGCCGACCCCGCCGGCCCCCCCAAGGGCGCTCTGGTGGTGCTGCAGGAAATCTTCGGCGTGAACCCGCATATCCGCCGCGTCGCGGACGGTTTCGCCGCGGAAGGCTACCTGACCATCGCGCCCGCCCTGTTCGACCGGGCGCGGCCCGGCGTCGACATCGGCTACTCGCCGGACGACATCAAGGAGGGCATGGCGATCGTCGGGCAGGTCGATCAAGCGAAGACGCTCCTCGACGTGCAAGCCGCGATCGACGCCGCGAAGGAGGGCGGCAAGGTTGGTGTCGTGGGCTATTGCTGGGGCGGAACCATGGCTTTCGCGGCGGCCTGCGACCTGTCCGGCCTCTCGGCGGCGGTCGGCTATTACGGCGGCCACATCGTCCATCTGCTCGACAAGCGGCCCAAGGCGCCGCTGATGCTGCACTTCGGCGAGCGGGACGACCACATCCCGGCCGCAGACCTGGCCAAGATCAAGGCCGCCGTTCCGGACGTGCCGATCTACACCTACCCGGCCGGTCACGGGTTCAATTGCGACGCGCGCGGCTCTTACGACAAACCCAGCGCCGCGCAGGCCCTCGAGCGGACGCTGCGGTTCTTCCGCGAACATCTCGCGTGAGCCGGGGCCGCGCGCGAATTTTTCGTGCGCGCCAGCCTTGCCGGGCTTGACGGCACCGCGGTTCTCCCCATCTCAGCAACGCGCGGGCCGTAACGGACGCGCATGAAGCTGAGGTCCTCGTGAATACCGGGGATCACATGTCGCTTACTCAAGGATGTGTCCCATGCGCCAGTATGACCTTTCTCCCCTCTATCGTTCCACGGTGGGCTTCGATCGTCTGTTCTCCCTCCTCGACAATATGGCGGGCGTCGATGCGACGGTGCAGACCTACCCGCCCTACAACATCGAGCGGACCGGCGAGAACGCCTATCGCATCACGGTGGCGGTCGCGGGGTTCGCCGACAAGGACCTGACGATCGAGACCCGCGAAAACACGCTCCTGATCCGCGGCGCCAAGGCGCCCGTCGAGGACGAGGCGCGCAAGTTCGAGGTGCTCTACCAGGGCATCGCCGCCCGCGCGTTCGAGCGCCGCTTCCAGTTGGCCGACCATGTCCAGGTGACGGGGGCGGCGCTGGAACATGGTCTGCTGCACGTCGATCTCGTCCGCGAGATCCCGGAAGCCCAGAAGCCGCGTCAGATTCAGATCGGGAGGAGCGGCCCGAAGGTGGTCGAGGCCCGACAGGCCGCGTGACCTCCGCCACGCTGTTCTTCTCGAGGGCGCCCCGAAGGGCGCCCTTTTTTTCGGTCGCCGACGACGCGGAACCCCCGCCGCCGCCCGTCGCGAACGTTCGCTTCGACGCACGACTCCGCGCCGGCAAGGTCGGACCCGGATGAGCCGCCATCCGGGCCGCGTCGTTACGTCGTCTTAACCAAGGTGGCGTGAGGTGACCGGAACGGGGCCGTTCGATGAGACGAGGACGCGATGCCGCTTGGCGATGAGAACGGCCCGACATCGGCGACCGGGCCGCACCCTTCCCGAGCTGGGGCCGAGGGGCGTTCGGCGTTGCGGCCGAGCCTTCGTCCGATGACCCGTCGGGAGGCCGCGTCGATCCCCGCCTGCCAGCGGCGCGGCGTCTTGCAGGCCCGGGACGGCCGGCTTGGGCGCGGCCCCCGCGAGCGGTCATGGCTCCGCGTCGCGATCGTCGCGGGCCTCGGCCTGGGCGCGCTCGTCGGGCCGATAACCCCGGCTCCGGCGCAGCAGGTCGGCTCGACCACGCGCCTGCCGGTGCCGCGTTTCGTGAGCCTGAAGTCGGATCGCGTCAACCTTCGCGAAGGCCCGGACAAGAAGCACCCGACGACCTGGATCTTTCAGCGCGCGGGGCTGCCGGTCGAGATCACCGCCGAGTTCGATACGTGGCGGAAGATCCGCGATTCGGAGGGATCGGAGGGCTGGGTCCTGCACTCGCTCCTGTCGGGGCGGCGAACCGTTCTGGTGGCGCCCTGGAAGAAGGATCCCTCGTTGCCCCTGCGCGACGCGCCGGGGGAAGCCGGCCCGGTGACGGCCAATCTGCAACCCGGCGTGCTCGGCAACGTCAAGCGCTGCGACGGCGCATGGTGCCGCATCTTCGGCGACGGCTTCGACGGCTACCTGGAGCAGAGCAGCCTGTGGGGCGTTTATCCCGGCGAGCGGGTGGACTGACCGTCGGCCCTTGAAGGAGCGATGCCGGGGCTCCACAAGGGGACGAGCCGTCGCGGCACCCTCCGAACGGCCGGAATATCGGCGGTCCGCAAGCCCCTCGATCGGGCTATGTGCGGGATCATTTTAAGACGGTGCGTACCCAGGGTTGACGAAATAGCGACTGCATTCTTTGCGTGGAAGTCGATCCAGTAAAGTGCCGGTCCGTCGCCATGTCGCCTCGACGGTTCGTTCTGCCGCTTTCCGCGTCAAGTGCTTGAGATCGGAGAATACTTGTTCGATCGGGTTGAGGTCGGTAGAGTATGGCGGAAGGAAAAAAGTATTGCGTCAATGGCACGGATCGCCTGATGCACTTTTATGCCCATATGATAACTGAGATTATCGATGATGACGATATCGCTACACTTCAGTATCGGAATGAGTTCTGTATCGACATAAAGAAAAGAGCGTTTCGCGTTGATTGCGCCGTCCAAGACAAAGAGAGCGTCGATGCGATCATGGCGCAGGGCGGCCAGAAACGTTATTGTCTTCCAATGTCCGAATGGAACTTTGCCCTTGAGCCGACTGGTTCGGGCGCACCAGCCGCGAAGGGGGGCATGTTGGTTTTCGCGCAGGTTTCGTCGATCGTGCGTCGCGCCCCGCGGTCGCACGCGTTGTGCTTCAGGAGCGGTTGTTCGGGTTCGGCTCGCTCGAGCTCTGCGCGGACCCGGAGCGGAGGGTTGGACATGAACATCGACCGGTCGGTTTCCAACGCGCACCAAAGACCGTTACGGAAGACTGCCGAGACGGTTCGCTCCGCCATCACGGCAGCCGCCGCTCTCTTCGTGATCGCAAACCCGACGGGATCGATGGCCGCGCCGCATTGTATGACCCGCATCCTCGCTGACGTTGCGGCCGAGGAAGCCCCGGAACAGGTCAAGTCGAAAGCCAACGGCGACTTCGGCCCGGTAACCAGGATAAAAGTGAATAGAAGCACAGGAAAAATGGTCTACTGTGCCGAAGGTTCTTATTGTTATGACTCGAATGCTTTCGAGTTTACGACCCCGTGTCGTTTGAAATTGGACAAGGAAAAGTATTTCGGCGACTACTTTACGTATTTCACGAGGTAGTTGTTATGCCCGACGGGCGGCAAGGCCGTTCTGGAGATCCGGCCGGCGGCAGGGCGGGCGCGGGCAGGCACGCTCGCGTTCCGGGCTGACGGTCGGCGGCTCGTTCCCGCGATCTGGGTTCCGACCGAATGCGGGGCGCGCCAGCCGCTCCTCGAACACCGGTCGGACGGCATGCTGTGCCGAAGCACATTCGGGGACGAAACCACGGGCGACCGGTATTTCCAGCCAGGGGTCGCACAGGGCTTAGCCCGACCCATGTCCATCGCTTCGACCATGGCGGGACCGGCGTCGACCGCGTCGGCGGCGGGGGATGGTCCGGAAGATCCATAGAGGCCTCGCCGAAGCGCCCTTGCGGAAAGCCCCGATCAATGGTCCGCCCGAGGTCCTTCGACGCCGAGCGGCGCGATGTCGAAGCGGGACAGCGCAAGGTCGCCAGGGTCCGGTTCCGGGCGATTGGGACGCAACGCCCGCCGGAACGCGGCACCGCACAGGCGCGAGAGATCGTCCATGATGGTGTAGAGCGAGGGGACCAGGACCAGCGACAGGATCGTCGAGGCGAGAAGACCGCCGATCACCGCGATCGCCATCGGGGCCCGGAACTCGCCCCCGACCCCCACCCCGAACGCCGCGGGCACCATGCCGGCCACCATGGCCAGTGTCGTCATCATGATCGGACGCGAACGTTTGCGTCCCGCATCGATCAAGGCCTCCGAGCGCGTCATGCCGCCCTTGACACCCAGAGCCGCCGTATCGATCAGCATGATCGCGTTCTTGCAGACGATGCCCATCAGCATCAGCAGCCCGATCACCACGGGCAGCGAGAAAGCCGAGCGCGTCAGCTGCAAGGCCGCGACCACGCCGACGGCCGAGAGCGGCAGCGACATGAGGATCGTCAAGGGCTGAAAGACATTTCCCGACAGCAGGATCAGCACCACGAACACCAGCATGATCCCGACGCCCATGGCGGTGCCGAAATCGGAGAACATCTGCGACTGGAGTTCAGCGTCGCCGGAATCCTGCAGGTGCGTGCCCGCTGGAAGATGGCTCGTCGCGAGCAGCGCATCGATGCGGTCGGTGCCTTCGCCGGGCGTATGTCCTTCGGCCGGTTCGAAGCCGATCGTTACGAGCCTTTGCCGGTCATAGCGCTCGATACTGGCCGGACCCTGCCCGAAGACGGTGTCGACCAGGGATGCCAAGGGCACGGCGCCTGATGTCGTTGGAACCTGCAGCATGGCGATGCGGCGAAAATCGCGCCGGACCTGCGCATCGAGTTGGATCATGATCGGGATCTGCCGCCCATCCGTGGTGAATTTCGCGAGCTTCGATGCGCTGTCCCCCATCGTGGCGATCCGGATCGTGTCGGCGATGGTGCTGGGTGCGATCCCGAGCATGCTCGGTTGGTCCGCTTTCGGAACGATGCGGACTTCGGGCTGGGCGAAGGACGTGAGCGCCATCGGATTGACGAAGAGGGCATCCTCGCGCATCGCCGCCACGAGGTTTTCGGCGCCCCGCGCCACGCTCGTTTCGTCGGGGCCGACCAGCGCGACGGTGGCCTGATGGTCGAAACTGAACCTGATGTCCGGGATCGTCGCCAGCACCTGGGACACGACCGTCCGCAGGGCCTTCTTGTCGCGCCTGCGGGCGCTCCCGGGGGTCAGTCGAAGCACGAGGTCCGCCCGGCGCGGCTCGGCGGAGCCGCTCGATGAGGCGCCGCCCCCGGCATAGACGCTGACGATCTCGGGAACCGCGTGCAAAGCCCGGGTGATCTGATCGATGGTGGCCGACGTCGCCTCCAGGGTCGAGCCGGGCGGGAGTTCGACGGAGGCCAGCAATCGGCTGTCGTCGCCCTGGGGGATGAAGTCCTTCGGCAAGGCGCTCATGCTCCGGACCGCCAGCGCGAGCGAGGCCACGGCGAAGCCGAGCGTGATCCAACGCATGCCGCGCGCGAACGTCGCCGTGATCAGGCCGGTATAGAGCCGCATGGCGAAGCCGTCGTTGCTCGATCGAGCCGTCCGCGGGAGCCGGCTGGCGACCGACCGCATCAGAAACGCAGCCAGCATGGGTGTGATCAGGCGTGCCACTAAGAGCGAGAAAAAGACCGCGCAGGCGATCGTGAGGCCGAATTGCTTGAAATACTGGCCCGCGACATCGGGCATGAAGCTCACTGGTGCGAAGATGAAGATGACGGTGGCCGAGATGGCGACGACGGTCGGACCGATTTCGTCGGCGGCCTCGATGGCGGCGCGATAGGGGCCCTTTCCCATGTGAAGGTGGCGAACGATGTTCTCTATCTCCACGATGGCGTCGTCCACCAGGATGCCGGTGGCGAGCGTGATGCCGAGGAGCGTGACGATGTTGAGCGAGAACCCCATCAGCGACATCGCCAGGAACGTCGGCAGAACCGAGAGCGGAAGAGCCAGGCCCGCGATGAGTGTCGCCCGCCAATCCCTCAGAAAGACGAAGACGACGATCACCGACAGCGCCGCACCCTCGTAGAGCGCCCGCATCGCGGCCTCGAAATTACCGGTGGTCGTGCCGATGATGTCGTCGATCCGCCGGACGCGCAGGCCCGCCTGAGCCAGCGTCGACGCCGCGATCCTGGCGTCCACGGCGGCGCCGACCGAGACATCGCTGGCGCCGATCGAGCGATAGACCGCGAAGCCGACGATGGGCACGCCGTCGAGGCGCGCGAAGCCCTTCGGGTCCTGCCAATGGTCCACGACCGACCCCAGTTCCGCCAGCCGGATGGTGCGCCCGCCCGAGATCACGATCCGGGTGGCGGCGAGATCGGCGACCGAACCGGCCGAGGACAGCGTCCTGATGATTTGCTCGCTGTCGTCGGTCCGGCTCTTGCCTCCGCTCGAATCGAGGTTGGTCAGCGACAGCTGCGCATTGACCTCGGCCGCCGTCACGCCGAGCGCCATCATCTTGTCGGGATCGAGATCGACGTCGATCTCCCGGGAGACGCCGCCGATCCGTTCGGCCCGCCCGACACCTTGCAATCCCCGCACCTGGCCGAGGAGGCTGTCGTCGATGAACCAGGACAATTGCTCTGTGGTCATCCACGGCGCTTCGACCGCATAGGTGACGACCGCGTCGTCTTGGACCGTCCTGCGTTGGATCACGGGTTCGTCGATCGCGCTCGGCAAGTCGCCCCGCACCTTGGCCACCGCATCCGAGACGTCGCTCAGCGCCTGTTGGGCGTTCACCTCGAGACGGAACTCGACCTTCGTCGTGGATAGGCCCTCGGTCACGGTCGACGACAGATGCCTCACGCCCGCGACGGCGGCGAGGCCGTTCTCGACCTTTCGGGTCACGCGCGCTTCGAGTTCGGTCGGCGCCGCGCCGGAAAGGGCGACCGTCACCGTAACCTGCGGGACGTCGACGCCCGGATAACGCATCTTCGGGAGGCCGAAGAACGACAAGGCGCCGAGCGTGCAAAGTACCGCCATCGTCAGGATCGGCGGAAGCGGGTTTCGGATGGCCCAGGAGGAGACGTTCCATCTCACCGGGTCGTCCCCGCCCAGGCGGTCCTGACGGATGTCACGGCTTGGCCGTCATGCAGGAACGAGCCGGCCCGCACCACGATCATCTGGCCTTCGTCGACGCCCCCGACCACCTCGACGCTTCCCGGCGCGCGAATCCCGGTCGCGATCTCCCGCGTTTCGACCTTTCCGTCGATGACGACCTTCACGCTCTCCCGTCCCGACCCGAATAGGATCGCGGAGGGCGGCACGACGATGCCGTTGTGCCGGGCGACTTCGATCTCCGCCCGCGCGAAGAGCCCGACCCTGAGCCCGGGACCGGGAGGCAAGGCGATGCGGACCTTGCCGAGCCGGGTGACCTTGTCGATCTCGGGTGAGACCAGGCGGACCCTGCCGGTGACCGGCTCCGGCCGTCCTTCCAGATGCACGGACACGGATTGGCCCGGCGCGAGGTCGCTCAGCGAACTCTCGACGACCGTCGCGGCGAGTTCGACCGTGCTGTCCTGGGCGATGTGGAAGAGGGCTGCGCCGCCGGCCGACACCATGGCGCCGATTTGCACGGAACGCGAAAGGATCGTCCCGCGGGCCGGCGCGCGGATCTCCGTTCTCGCGAGATCGAGTTCGAGTTCGGCGCGCTGGGCCTCGGCCAAGGCCTTGTCGGCGTTGGCCAGGGCAAGACTCTCCTGAGCGAACGCGACCTGTGCCTTGGCGGCCGCGGCCGTGGAAAGCCGCTGATCGAGGACCTCCTGAGTGGCGGCGCCGACCTTGGCCAAGCGTTCCGCACGGTCCAAGGCCGCGGCCGCTTGAATTTGGCCGCTCCGCATCTGGTCGATTTGACTTTGCGCTTGGGCGATGGCGGCGGCGTGGCGCCGCAAGATCGCGGCGTTCTGGGCCAGCTGAATATGCAGCCTATCGGGCGAGAGCCGCGCCAGGATCTGTCCGGCCTCGACATGGTCGCCCTCCTCGGCGGCGATGTCCGTGACGGCATACCCGCTGATCTGACCCGTCACGACGACATCCTCGCGCGCGACCAGCGAGCCCGTGACCTCGTTCGTGCTCACCACGTCCCGCAGTTCCGCCGCGCTGACCGACACGGCCGGTGGCGTGGCGTTGCGCGTGCCAGGTCCGTCGCCGGCCATCGCTCGGTCCAACGGGGCCTGAACGGCGACGCATGCCAGGGCGGCGGCTATCGTTGCGGCTAACGCGCGGAAAAGGGTCGTATTCGACATCGTCGTCTGTCCCAATGCTCTGGACGGCGCAGGGTCGGCTGAGTGACAGGGGAAGGCCCGCATTGTTGCCGCAACATTGCTCGATGGTTGCCTGAAGGCGGATTGGCGTGTACCCGGCGCTCGATGCGCTCAAGCCGACGCGTTCGCCCCCGCTGTCCGGTTTCCGACCCGGCGGTTCCGGCACGGGTTCGATCCGTCGACCGCTGCCGAGGACTGCGCTCCCGGCAACCGTGTGCCGCCGGCCGCGGTCGCCTGACGCAACCTTGCCGCGACGCTGCCGGGATACGATCTGGGGCCGACCATGCGTTACTTGGTGATCGAGGACGAACCGCGGATCGGAGCCTATATCGCGCGCCTGCTCGCGCAGTTGAACGGGATCGTCGACGTCGTCGAGACCATCGACGATGCGCATCAAGCCCTCGGGAATTTCGCGTACGATCTGGCGATCGTCGATCGGATGCTGCCGGACGGCGATGCGCTCAGCGTGGTCGCGGCGCTGAGCCGGTTGCCGGAGCGGCCGGCCATCATCATGCTGACCGCCAGGGACGCCAAGGGGGATGTCATCGATGGGCTGAACGCCGGGGCGGACGACTACCTTGGCAAGCCTTTCGAGCCCCAGGAGTTCATCGCCAGGGTACACGCGGTGCTGCGGCGGCCTCGGCTCCTGGCCTCTCCGGTTTTGTCGCTCGGGAATGTCGAACTGAACGTCGGCACGAACGAGGCCAGCGTGGCCGACACGAAGATCCACTTGCGCCGGCGTGAGGCCTTGATCCTCGAGGCGCTGCTGATGCGGCGGGACCGTGTCGTCACACGCGACGGCCTGATCGAAGCGATCTATGGGTTCGACGACGAGATCGAGTCCAACACGCTCGAGGCGCAGGTGTCCCGACTTCGCAAGAAGCTGACGGAACTCGGCGGTAACGTCGAGATCCGCAGCATGCGGGGCATCGGATACATCTTGAGACTGGCGGTGGTCGGGTGAGGTCGATCACCACGAGGCTCACGGTATCGCTCGTCTTTGCGGCCGTGGTGATCTTCCTGACCGCCCTCTCGATCGTGGTGTGGCTGGATAAGTTGCACGACCCCGAGATGGCGCCGTGCCAAGCCGCGACCGAGATCCTCACCGAGGACCTGCTCGTCGCATCCGATCAAAGGCTCGGCATCAAGACGACGACCGAGGTCGAACGGCTACAGTCCACAAGCCCGAATCTTTGGTATCTCGTGTCGTTCAAAGGCACGATGACGGAGTTCGGACGCGAGCGCAGGCCGGCTCTGCCATTTTCCCTTCCTTACAATGGCCCGAAAGGACGCTCCCTGATCATGGCGGCCGACCAGAGCCGCGCCTTCTGTCTCGACGTCCTCGCGCGAGACGGCGCGGACTTGGTCGTGATGGTCGGCGGCGCGAACATCGACGGGCGTCAACTCGCGAAAACCTTCGTCCTTCGCAACCTGTCCAGCCTTCTTCTCGTCGCTTTCGGTTTCGCGCTGATCGTCGCGCTCGGCACATTCCTCTCGGCCCGGTTCGTGGCCCGCAGCATCGAACGCGTCACGCGACTGGCGCTCGCGATCGAGCCGACGGCGCCGCAAGCCTCGATCCCCCTCGCCGAGGTCCCGATCGAACTCCAGCCCCTGGTCAGCGCCCTCAACGGGGCGTTCGGCGAGATCGATGCTTATATCCAAAGCCAACGGCGCTTTCTGGGAAACGCCGCCCACCAGCTTCGGACGCCGCTGACGTTGCTGCGGGCCAAGATCGAAGAGGTGGCCCCACCCGCCTTGAAGGCCGAACTCGTGCGCGACGTGCGCCGTTTGACGTCGCTGGTCTCGGCCATGCTGGATCTGGCGCGGCTTCAAAATCACGCGGTGGAAAAGCACCCCGTCGATCTCGTCGCCCTCACGCGCGACGTGCTGGCCGATTTCAGCCCTTCCGCGCTGGACGCCGGCATCGAACTTTCGCTGGAGCAGACGGCAGCGGGTCCGGTCATCGTTCAGGGCGTGGAGGTTGCGATCCGAAGCGCTTTGAGCAACCTCGTCGGCAACGCCCTGGTCCACGCGCAGGGCGCCCAGCGGGTGGTGGCCAGCCTCGCTCCCGGAAGCGTGTCGATCGGCGACGACGGGATCGGAATGCCGCCCGGGTCGGAACCGAGGCGCATCGAGCCGTTCCAAACGGGCGACGCGAGGGCGGGGGCCGGCCTCGGCCTGTCGATCGTCCAGGAAATCATGGCGGCCCACGACGGAACGCTGACCGTCACGTCCAACGAAGGTCGCGGAACGCTGGCGTGCCTGCGCTTTCCCTTGGCGAGGGCGTCCCTGCGGGGTTGAGGCCGTGCGACCGCGCAATCCTGGTGCAATCTGGCCCGCTCATGTCTTCGGCGGCGACGCCTTGACGATGGGCCGCGGCCGCGGCTTGCTCGCCGTGGTCAGAGCGACCCCCCTCGAGGTTGGGCGGCGGCGGCGGATCCCGGCCGGACGGATAGAGGCGGTCCCCGAAAGGCCAAACGTCCGGCGGACGGGGATCGTTGCCGAACGGGGCTGTGGCTGAAGGGCCGCCGCCCGCGGGCACCCCGCCCGATCGGCGGGACCTGCCGATCGGCTGGCGCTGTCTCCGCCCCGCGAATGGCTGTTGTCGACCTCAAACGCGCGATAGGGAACGAAATGAAGAGAATTGCCTGCCCGCTGATCGTTGTTGCCCTGCTGGCGGTGAGCGGATCGGCCTTGGCCGACGACGCTCTCGGCTTGTGGGTGAACGAGAAGGGCGATGTAAAGGTCAAGATCGAGCAATGCGGCGACGCCCTTTGCGGTGTCGTCGCGTGGCTGAAGCCGGGCGCGGAGTCCAAGGCCAAGATCGGCCAGCGCGTCCTGCTCGACATGAGGCCCGACGGGGCCGATGCCTGGAGTGGCAAGGCGATCAAAGATGACAAAGTCTACGCCGGCACGATGAGTGTCGTCGGCCGGTCGCTGAAGCTCTCCGGCTGCCTCGTCGGAGGGTTCCTGTGCAAGTCGTCGCAATGGACGCGTAGCTCGTAAAGCCGGCCGGCTTTCAGCGCCTCCCTTTGCGGGCGCCTCGACCCGGGGGACTCCTCCGGTTCCCGAGCGTCGAGGCGCCCGCAACCCCGCCAAGGGCGAACTTCGCCAGAACCGCGGTCCAACAGGATCCCTCGCGTGCCGTTCGCAGAATGCGGGACCACCATTGGCCGAAGATGGCCCGCGCGCCTTCGATCATTGACGCGTGTCGAAGTATAGATCGGTCAGGGTGCGCTTCAGGCTGAGTTCGATCATGTCGACGATCGCGCCCCTGAGCTTTTCGTTCCTAACCGGATCGCCCCCGCCGGGCATGAAGGACGGGTCGACGGTCCGGCTCGGGCCAGCCAGCCGCGTCATGTCGCCTTCCTCCAACGGTGCCGCCGCGCGCCGTTTGATCAGCTCGAAAGTGCGGCCGTCATAGATTCTGACCTCGTACAGTGCATAAATTTGGTCGTAGGAGCCGAGCGCCATTTGGTTCCTGATGGTTCCGATACCCTCGACTTTCCGCAGGCTCGATCCGGCCGCCGATTTTGCCCTGACGATCACCACGTAAGCGTCGAGCGATTGCGGAGACACTTTCGTACGAAGCAGGTTCTTGATGGAATCCTCACGCGTCATGTTGACGAGTGTGATTGGGGATTCGGCGTCAGGGTAGGCGTCAAAGGCGGCTCGATCATAGCTGACCGGCCGCACCTCGAAGCGGTTGCCGATCTCGGCGCTCGCCAGTTTGACGATCAGGTCATCGAGCTTCCACGACGCGATCGAGAAACGCTGGTCGTCGTTATCGAAACCGTTCAGCCCCGCATGGGTCGCGTCGAGCTCGTTTCCCACAGCCGAGACGATCCCGACCGTCCTGACACTTTTCAGCTTGCTTCCGCCAGCCTCCAATGTCGAGCAAGCGGTCAGCATCAACGATAAAGCAATCACAGTAAGAGATACATCTGGTCCAGACTGCGAACGCATCGTGATTCCTATCTGACCTTGACGTCGAATTCATAGGAAAGACCGAGGCCGACGGTGAGCTGATCTGGCGATCCGCGAAGCTTGACCAGCGGACTTGAAGCGATTCCGTTCAGCACCCGCTCGTATTCGACGTAGCCGCGAAGCTCCCATTGTGGGGTCAGCTTGTAGCTGATCTGGCCACCGACGCCGGCCGAAGTGGTATTGCCTTTGATACGATAAATCGGCAGCCCACTCGCGAAGGACTCTGCCGCGTCGACGTTGAAATAAGGGGAAAGGGCTTGGGCATCCTGGAGCGAAACGCGCGGGCCGCCTGACAATATCAGGCGTTCGGTCAGCGGGATGATGGCATCCGCCGAAAGATCGCCGGACAGACCCGTTTCCGCGCCAAGCCCGTTGCGCACTTCGAGGCGGGTTCGAAACCAGTCGACCGGATAATATTCGGCAAACGCTCCCAATTGAACCGAAGCGCCGACTTTGTGCAGCCCCTTCAAAACCTTGTCGTCGGACGAGCTTCTGCCGGGTTCGAAGTTCAGAGCCGGACCGGCTCGAAACCGCCCGAAATCGAGCAATGCGATCGATGGGCTGTCCCGCTCGGACGTGAATTGTGTCGGAGAGCCGGCGCGTCGTACCGAGAGGATCGGACTCGGACTGAGTGCGTAGTCCTTGGCGCCAAAGAAGGTGGGACTCATCACACCTTTGACGCCGATCGTCACCGTCCAGTCGCTGTCGATAGTGTGGACCAGGGGGAGATCGAGAGGGAGGGCCGGAACCGTGAACGCGGTTTGGGCCGACGCGGTGGCCGGAAAGGCCGCGAGCGTGCCGAAGACGCAGAGCAGGCAGCCGGCGGTGACCCGGCGCCCGCCTGGGGACCGGTAAGGCTGACGACACGACGGGACGACGGTCAATTGGGCTCTCCGACCGCACCCCCCGGCGTTCTGACGGATGCGACCCAGGTGGTTCGACCGCGACGGGATGGCCTGAGAACATTGCCGCAACGTTGCCTCGCGCCCGGCGGCCGTCCATATCCGGGGCGTTTATAGTCCGGCTCACAAGGCTCGGTTCGCCGTCGAACCCGAGCAAGACGGCAGCGCTTTCGTCGCGATCGCCGGTGTCGATCTCAGCGGGATCTCGTGTGTCCAAGAAGAGCGTCGAGGCGCGGGTTCGATCGGAATCGAACGTGTGTCGGATCGTGCCGCGAAGACACCCGCGCCCGCCGAGGCCGCAAGAGTCGGCGATTTGGCTCGGGACGGCGGGATCATCTTGGGCAGGTCCGGCCGCATAAGAACGGACTCGGAATCGGCCCGCCGCTCTGCTTGGACGTCGGGGATGCCGACAACCTCGGAGTCGATCTCGACGACGCCCTGTCCCGCCGCTATATGGCCCCGATCGGCCTTCACTCGACAGAAACCAATCCTTCCGTGACGTCTCACCCGCAACGACGAACGCTGTTACTTAAATCAGACATGCCGGCGCGCCAAGGACGGTCGCGCTTCAAGCATCGAACCGGAATATCCGGAAGCGATCGCAGGCCGAACCAAATGGTCGAACTGGGGTGATGAGAAATCTCGAATATAATTCGAAAAATTTCCAGCCTAGACGCACGACGACAGACTTAATGCGTCATATTTCGTGAAAATCTATGGCAATATGGGAAAATTTCCCAGCAATCAATCACTCTATACTTATCGATACAATATGGCGGAGAGGGAGTCCTCCCAACTCAGGTGCAACGACGTGCGCTCACGTCCAATAAGATGAGCAAAAACAACGCGCGGTGCGGTTTAGGCGTCCGCACTCGTCCGTTGTGATCCCGCGATGTCCACGTTATAATGTGGGTTCGAATGTGGGGCAAGCTGTTCAAGCAGCATGGGCAAGCCGGCAGGCAATCGACATCCCGAGCGGGCCCTGACGGCGATGCGGGTGCGCCAAGAGCGCCGTCCCGGACGGTACGCGGACGGCAATGGCCTTTACCTCGTCGTCGACCCGTCGGGGGCGAAGCGGTGGATGCTGCGCACCGTGGTCAAAGGCCGGCGGCGCGACATCGGGTTGGGTGGGTTTTCGCTTGTCTCCTTGGCCGAGGCGCGGGAACAGGCACTCACCTACCGCAAGCTGGCCCGGCAAGGCGGCGATCCGCTGGCCGAGCGACGGCAGTCGAAGATCGTCATCCCGAACTTCGCCGAAGCCGCCGAACTCGTTCATGCCGAACACAAGGGGTCGTGGCGCAACGACAAGCACGCCGCGCAGTGGATCAACACGATCCGTCAGTACGCGAACCCGGTGCTCGGGGCGAAGCGCGTGGATGCCATCGATACCCCCGATGTGCTGAAGGTCTTGGCCCCGATTTAGTTGACAAAGGCGGAAACTGCGCGCCGGGTCCGTCAACGGATCGGCACCGTGCTCGACTGGGCCAAGGCGGCCGGACATCGTGCCGGCGACAACCCGGTCGATGGTGTGTCGAAGGGTCTGCCCAAGCAGGGCGACCGCGACGCGCACCACGCGGCACTGCCCTATGGTGAAGTGCCGGCCTTCGTCCGACGCTTGCGAGCTTCCGAGCTGGGGGAGGCAGGGCAATCGGATGAGTTGATCACGCTGTAATGATGGTAGCGAGGAAGTCGTC
>CAXTIC010000039.1:0-38136 GCA_964244255.1 uncultured Lichenihabitans sp.
GTGCTCCAGACGCTCTACGACGCCGTCCACGCCGTGGCCCTGACGACGGCCGGCGCCACGAGCCTCATGCACGAGGCCAAGGTCGACGTCGTCACGGTGCCGAACCTGTCCGAGCACCTGTCGAGCGCCGCCACGACCGCGCAGCTGTCGGCCCGCTTCGCCTATGCGGCGGCGATGAAGTCGATCAACAACCTTCTGCTGCTGGGCGACGGCGAGAGCTGGGCCCGCCAGAAGATCGACTTCGCCGGCCTGCCCGAGATGGTGCGCACCTTCCTGCAGGTGGCCGCCGGCGCCGCCGGCATCCCGGTGACGCGGCTCTTGGGCCAGAGCCCGGCGGGCCTGTCGGCCACCGGCGACAGCGACACGCGCAACTACTACGACATGATCGCGGCCCGGCAGGAGGTGGACCTCCGCCCGCAGCTGGAGCGGCTCGACCGCCTGCTGCTGCGCTCGGCCGGGGTCGAGCTCGAGGCCGTGAGCTTCGCGTTCCGGCCCCTCTGGCAGATGGACGCCAAGGACCGGGCCGCCATCGCGCTGGAGAAGGCCAAGGCCACCCAGGTCTACGCCGGCCTGAAGCTCTGGCCCGACGCCACCCTGGCCCGGCTGGTCGAGGCGCAACTGGTCGAGGACAGCACCTATCCCAACGCCGAAGCGGTGTTCGGGGAGGCGACAGATCGGCCGGGCAGGGTGGACGGGCCGGGCAATGCGGATCATCACGGGGCCGAGACCGCCGACTTCGATCCGGGCCAGCCCCGTGATCCGCAAGGGCGGTGGACGGTCGGGGGCGGTGGGACATCGGTCCCGCCCGGAGAGCATCCAGCCGGCCACAGAATCGGTGGCGCTCCGAAGGCGCCGGCATCGGGCGAACCTTGGAGCCTTCTGGGCCTTCTCGGGGCGCTCAACCCGATCGGGACCGCATCGGCGCAGGAGATCGGTCCCGAGGAGGAGAGCCGCGGTCTGGCTGAGGAGTCCTTCGACCCGACCGCGGAACTGCGCATCGAGCGATACGCCAATGCGCGACGTGCTCTCCGAGAGATCGATCCGACCAATCACGCACTTGAGACGGTCTCGCCGCCCAACTATGTTCCTTCCGAAAGTGAAATTCAAAGGCTCGAGGCGGCAAAGACAGCTTCGGAGGTTTCGGCATACCGGACGTCGCTCCCGCGATCACCCTATCAAACACCACAGGCAACGCCAACCGAGTCGGTCGAGACGCTTGAAGGTGTCATTCCCGTCACTGGCGCCACGTTGAACGAGCGAGCAAGTAGTTTCGAGAATGGCGTGCGTGAAGCGCTTGGGTTCAAAGAAACGGAGTTTTCTCGGCTAGCCGGCGCTAAAAATCCAGACGGTATAGCTCGAAGCAGAGCGCTTGAAGTTAAATATACCGAAAATTTTTTGTCCTCCATTTACGACCCTGCCTCGCTTAGTCGCTTCAATCATTCGGCTATAGACGACGTCCTAAAACAGCTGCAAGGATACACAGAAGCTTTTACCGACGGTGTGACATTCGTTATAAATAGCCGTAGCGGAGCAGAGACATATCGATCGCTTATTACAAATGCTCGCATTCCAAATATCCGCGTGATTTATGCCGCGTCGAGTAACTAGGATATCGGAAACAGTTATGAAGAATAGAGATATGAACACAGAACGACCGGCCCATCTGATTGATTACGACCCAATTGATCCGTCACCTGAGTTCACACAAGAGCAGATCAAATTTATAGAATCTGTTCGCGCACATATCTCTGGGGAGGATCTTGCCGCCCTCAGAAGGTTCGAATGGTTCCAGCTCAACTTGAACTGGAAACAGTTCGGAGAGCCACCGCTTTTGGGCTATGGCGCGGTTCCTGGGCTGAGAGATGGTCCTGGTGTAGGAACCCTCTATGTTCGTCGGTTCTCATCAGACCGACATGCAAAAATGATGGATAGTTTTTTGGATTACATACCAGAGGGATTTCCGGAAGGCGATGTTAGGCGCTGTCATATGCCTGGATACCGGTTAGAAACACCAAACACCGACGTATACTATCCTATTGTTTTTAATGGTAATATTACTGAGTGGCGTAGGCGATTGACAGAAAGTTCTAAAATTCATCATACTGTGTTAGGTGAGTTCGACAACGGTAAGTTCGTCCTGCCGGACGGGAAAAAGTTTAGCTTTGGAGCGCTCAAGCTCGACCGCCTCAAATCAAAGGTCTATCCCAAGGATTGGTGAACGGAGCAGATCCAACACGTAAGCCTCGATCGCTGACGATGGCCGCGCGACGAGTTGATGCACGAGGCCAGAGCCGTTTGGGTGCTCTCAACGACTTCAACGTGCGCTGCCGAGCACGCGGGACGTCCTGGTCCACTATCAATAATCGTAAATGGAGCAGACATCTGTAGAGCTCTCGTAACAGGGCGCAAGTTGCGAATGTGCGCGTCATGTATGCCGCGTCCTGGGGTAGGGTAATGAAGTGACTACGAGCGACAGCGATGGTAAGAGACAACGACCGACGTATCTCATCGATTACGACCCCGTCGATCCGTCACCCGAGTTCACACAAGAGCAGATCGATTTCATCGAGTCCGTTCGCGCACACATCTCTGGGAAGGATCTTGTCGCCCTTCGAGATTTCGAATGGTTCCAGCTTAATTTGAACTGGAAACAGTTTGGGAATCCTCCGCTTTTGGGCTACGGTGCGGTCCCTGGACTGAGAGACGGTCCCGATGTCTGAACCCTTTATGTCCGTCGGTACTCATCAGAGCCATACACAAAGATGATGGATAGGTTTTGGGGTTACGTACCCGATGGTTTCCCTCAGGAGCGTGTTGACAGATGCAGGATGCCTGCGGTTCGCGTGACTATTCCGGACGGCGACCGTTATTACCCCTTCGTGTTTCGCTACGACCTCGACCAGTGGCGAAGCCGCCTTCTAGGCGCTGCTGACCTCCACCACACCCTCATTGGCGAGTTCGATCGCGGCGAGTTCGTTCTGTCGAGCGGGCAGAAGTTCAGCTTTGCCGCGCTCGAGCTCGACCGTCTGAAATCAAGGGACTATCCCGAAGACTGGTGAACGGAGCAGATTGAGCCTGTTAGGCAGCCGCCGCCGACGACCGCGCCACGAGCCTGAAGCACGGGGCAAGAGCAAATCGGGTGCTGCCGAACTGCTCCAGTGTGATCTGACAAGCACGTCGAACGTGTTTTAAGGTCGACGTCGTCACGGTGCCTACCTCTCCGGGCACCTGTCGAGCGCCGCGACGACCGCGCAGCTATCGGCCCGCTTCGCCTATGCGGCGGCGATGAAGTCGATCAACAACCTTCTGCTGCTGGGCGACGGCGAGAGCTGGGCCCGCCAGAAGATCGACTTCGCCGGCCTGCCCGAGATGGTGCGCACCTTCCTGCAGGTGGCCGCCGGCGCCGCCGGCATCCCGGTGACGCGGCTCTTGGGCCAGAGCCCGGCGGGCCTGTCGGCCACCGGCGACAGCGACACGCGCAACTACTACGACATGATCGCGGCCCGGCAGGAGGTGGACCTCCGCCCGCAGCTGGAGCGGCTCGACCGCCTGCTGCTGCGCTCGGCCGGGGTCGAGCTCGAGGCCGTGAGCTTCGCGTTCCGGCCCCTCTGGCAGATGGACGCCAAGGACCGGGCCGCCATCGCGCTGGAGAAGGCCAAGGCCACCCAGGTCTACGCCGGCCTGAAGCTCTGGCCCGACGCCACCCTGGCCCGGCTGGTCGAAGCACAACTCGTCGAGGAGGCCACCTATCCCAACGCCGAAGCGGTGTTCGGGGAGATGACCGGCCAAGGTGCTGCTCAAGTAAGGCCGTCGGACCCGCAGGGAACAGCCGACGCCTTTCCGGTGCCGTCCGGTTCCGCAGCTTATCTGACACAGCCCCGCGACCCGGACGGCCGATGGGCAGCGGAGGCGGGTGGTGGTCAAGCAGCTTCCAATTCAACTCCGAGTACGCCACACATCATCGAGGTTGCGGGTACCGACCCTCCCCTCAAAAGGATTCACCCCGACAGCACTTACGAGACCGATCTGGAAGCGAAGCGCTCGCTGGAGCACTGGCGAAATCAGTCGACTGACGACATTGTGAAGAGCCTGAAGGATCATCCAAGGGAATTCCTCAAGGTGAAACCTGATGGAAGAATCTTCAACGGGAACACTCGGATAAGGATTTTACAAGAGAGAGGCTATCCGGTGGACAGCTTGCCGAGAACTCCGGTCGGCAATCCCTTCAATGAGCTTGGTGGCGGTGGAGGCCGAATACCTCCGTACAAACCGATCGAGGAATAATGGAGTTAACGCGGTGAAAAGAATCAAAATGTTGGATCTTGCCAGATATTCCACTGATATTCAAGCGAGGGTTCTCGGTGATTTCTTGTATTTTCTTACGATGGGATTCAGGGACATATATTCTGGTCCTAGCAAGAACATACTGCACCAACTACGTGGAATAAATCAAATAAATCATATGATAATGCCATTTATTCATTCACTATTGTATGGAGAAAAGACGACATATACGACCGATGTCATTATGCAGAACCTAGTTGACATGGCATCAAACTATGAAATAGAAGAGCAGGTTAATGTTGCTTGGTATGACGCATGTTCCAGTAATAGAATAGACTGGCAATAGGGTAGATCAACGGTATTAGACGCGTTTTTGGGTAGGAATCCGACTTCAATTAAAGAGTATCAATCTGGTTGCTAAAAACCTGCACCGAGTCCCGCCGCGGCAGCACCAAAATTCATCTCCCATGTCGCCGTTATTTAGCATCTGCATCGCTATCCGGTCGACGGCTTACCGAGAACTCCCGTTGGCAATCCCTTCGATGAACCTGGTGGCGGCGGCGGTCGCTTGCCACCAGACAAGCCGGTCTTTGATTAGGTAGGAGCCGTCTCGTGACGAAAATCACCATGCCGGAACTCGCGAATTTCCCCCCTGCTACGCAGGCAAGGGTCTTGAGTTCGTTTCTCTTCAATCTCACGATCATCGTAAGAGAAGTGCATGACACGGCTGAGCCTCAAATGATACGTCAATTATATGCAATAAATGAGATCTATCACAGGGTGATGCCTTTCATAGAATCCATAGTTTTCGGTGATGAGACGACATACACCATCGATGTAGTCATGCTAAATATTATAGGCATGGTAAAATCCTATGATATTGAGCGCCGAGTCGCGATAGCGTGGGATTGGGCTCAGTCTCGCAGTCTGCCGGCGTCTTGAAACGGCCATCTTGGTAAGGCGTCGGCGCCGCGACGCGCGACAGCCTGTCGAACCTCGCGGCCTCGCTCAACGCCGGCAAGGACAAGGCGGCTCAGGACAGCTTCTTCACCTTCGACCTCGGGCGCGGCCAGATCGAGGCGATGTACCGGGGGGACTGGCTGGCCCGCAAGATCGTCGACATCGTGCCCTCCGACATGGTGCGCGAATGGCGCGAATGGTCGGGCCACCGCGCCGACGTGGCGGCGGTCGAGCGCGAGGAGCGCCGGCTCGGCCTGCGCAAGGCGGTGCGGCGCGCGCTGGTGCTGGGGCGTCTCTACGGCGGGGGCGCGCTGGTGATCGGCACCGCCGAGACGAGCGCGGCGGCGCTGGCTTGCGAACTGCGTCCCGAGGCGCTGGGACCGGGCGGCGTCCGGTTCCTGCACGTGGTGAGCCGCTGGCAGGTCGCCGCGCTGGCGGTCAGCCGCGACCCGCTCGACCCGTGGTTCGGCGAGCCCGAGGCCTACGAGATCGTGGCGCCCGAGCGCGGCGCGCTGCGGCTGCATCCGTCGCGCGTGGTGCGCTTCCTCGGCGCCGAGCTGCCCGACCCGACGCTGAACGCCTTCGCCTGGTCGGACAGCGTGCTCCAGACGCTCTACGACGCCGTCCACGCCGTGGCCCTGACGACGGCCGGCGTGACCAGCCTGATGCACGAGGCCAAGGTCGACGTCGTCACGGTGCCGAACCCTGAGCTGCGTTCGGCGCGCATGATCTCCATTCACCCGTAAGCTCGGCGACCCGTTCGGCAATCCGGCAGGCTCGAAGGGACAGATCGACATCGACATGCGGGCCGCGACGCGATCGCCGAGGTGGGTGCGGGGAAGCTTAGTGTCCTCAAGATAAGCGTCGACCTGGACCGTTCCGGTCGCTTGGGAACGGGACGCGCCCGACTCTGACCGGAACGGATGTGGACGGTCCCCACTGCTCGATGTCGTCGCGCGGGGGATCGAAGGCCGCGCCGAGATCGCCCCAAGCATCGCCGCCGCAAGATCGTGATCGAAAACGGCGAAGCCGCCAAGGTCGGCGGCATCGCCCTCCGCCCCACGGCTCCCGCCGCCGTCATCCTCAACCAAAAGGGACCTGCTGATGTTCATTCGCGATCTCGCGGATGCGCTGTCGCGCGCAACGACCCCCGATGGCGCCCTGCGCCTGCGTGCCCGCATCGCGCGGGCGGGGCTGCACGACTACAAGGCCGGCGAGATCAATGCCCCCGGGGCGCCCGACGCGGTCGTCCGGGTTTACCGGCCGCCGGAGGAAGTGTTCGACCCCGCCAGCATGGCGTCGTTCGCGGGCGTGCCGGTGACGCTCGACCATCCGCCCGCCATGGTCGACGCGGCCAACCGGGCGCGCTACGCCGTCGGAGAGGCCGGCTCCACGCCGACGCGGGAGGGCGACCACCTGGTGTCGGACCTGCTGCTGACCGACGCCGTCGCGATCGCGCGGGCCGAAGCCGGCGCGGACCTCTCGAACGGCTATCGGGCCGATTTCGTGTTCGAGCGCGGGACGACGCCGGCGGGCGAACATTACGATGCCCGCCAGCGCAATATCCGCGGCAACCACGTCGCGCTCGTCGACCAGGGCCGCTGCGGCCCCACCTGCCGCATCGACCCCGCGACCGCGGACGCCGTGCCGGGCAACTGCGCCTGCCCACCCGCGCCCGACCGCGCCCACGAACGCGGGGCCGACATGGGTCGGACCGACACGCGTCGGACCGCCGACACGCGTCGGATCGTGCTCGACGGCGTCGCCATCGACACCACGGAGGCCGGTGCCGCCGCCATCGAGCGGCTGGAAGCGGCGCTGGCCGCGGCGCGCGCGACCGGCTCCGCCGTCGCGGTTCCGGACGCCGAGACCCTCGACGCGCTCGTGACGGAGCGCGCCGCGACCATCGCGGCCGCCCGCGACCTCCTCGGCGCGGGCTTCGACGACCGCCACCGCGGCACGGCCGCGATCCGCCGCGCCGCGGTCGCCAAGGTGCTCGGCGACGCCGCGATCCGGGCACGCGGCGACGATTATGTCGCGGCAGCCTTCGACGCGCTCGTCGCCGCCCGCCAGCCCGGCAATCCGCTCGCGGCGCAGTTCGCCGCCGCTCCGGCCACGTTGCCCGGCGGCGCGCTCGCGGCCCGCAACCGTTTCCTCACCCACGCCTGGAAAGGCGATCACCCGAGCCCCGGAGCGCCCTGATGCCCGCCGTCCAGACCATCTATCCCAACTTCATCGCGCCGGGTACGCTCGGCATGATCGCCAACGGCGAGTGGGTGACGAACATCGTGTCGCGGATCGTCGACCCCGCCGCCACCCTGGCCGTCAATTTCGGCGACCCCGTGCTGCAAGGCGCCTCCGAGCAGACGATCGTCTCGGCCAACGGCAACACCGGCGCCTTTCGCGGCATCGCCATCCGCGACGCGGCGCTGCCCCCGACGGACGCCGACCAATATCCCGCCACCGCCACGGTCGGCGTGATGACGAAGGGCGTGGTGTGGGTCAACGCCGCCGCGGCGGTAAGCCCCGGCCAGCCTGCCTTTTTCACGGCGGCCGGCGCCCTGACGGGCGGCGGCACCGGCAATACCGCCATCCCCAACGCGCTGTGGGAGAGCGCCGCCCCGACGCCCGGCCTCGCCAAGCTGCGGCTGGGGTAGCGATCGCCTTCTCCGTTCTCGCGAGCGGAGCGAAGCGATCCACGACACCTCGTGCACCCTGGATGGCCCCCACCACGGCTCGCAACGACGGCTGCTGGGCCACGTGCGAACACCATCCATCGACCGCCCCGATATTTCCCGCAAGGACCATCCATGCTCCGCGCAAGCCCGACCTTCGACGCCCAGGCGGCGCTCGGCTTCCTCATCTCGCAAGTCAGCCAGATCGAGACCGAGGTCTACGCCATCCGCTACGGCGACATCCAATACCCGAACCTCGTGCCGGTCGACACGTCTGGCCACCCGTGGGCCCGCACCGTCACCTATTTCACCACGGACGAGGTGGGCCAGGCCGACTGGATGAACGGCGACGCGAGCGATATGCCGTTCGCCGAACTCAGCCGCACGAAATACGAGACCACGGTGGAATCGGCCAAGATCGGCTACCGCTTCTCGCTCGAGGAGGTCAACGAGGCCATGCTGATCCCCGGCATGAACCTCACCGCCGACAAGGCGGCGGCGGCGCGGCGCGCCGCGGAGGAACTGGTCGAGCGCGTGGTGATCGCGGGCGATGCCCGCAAGGGATTCCTCGGCCTCGTCAACCAGGGCGTGGTGCCGCAGGTGGCGGTGCCGAACGGCGCCGGCGGCTCGCCGTCGTGGGCCAACAAGAGCCCGGCCGAGATCCTCGCGGACGTCAACAACGCCCTGGTGAGCGCCTGGTCGGCCTCGGCGCAAGTCGAGCTGCATGACACCGTCCTGCTGCCGGTGGCCCAGTACGGGCTGATCGCGTCGACGCCGCGCTCGGCGAACTCGGACACGACGATCATCACCTACCTGCAGGCCAACAACATCTACACCTCGACGACCGGAAGGCCGCTGACGATCCGCACGCTGCGCCAGCTTTCCGGCGCGGGGGCGGGCGGCACCAACCGCATGATCACCTATCGGCGCGATCCGCAGGTGCTCAAGTTCCACATGCCCATGCCGCACCAGTTCTTCCCGCCCCAACAGCGCATGCTCGAATTCGTGGTGCCCGGCATGATGCGGCTCGGCGGGCTCGACGTGCGGCTGCCCAAGGGCGTGTCCTACAACGACGGGATTTGAAGCCATGCTGGCGAAGGTGACGAACCGCTCCCGCGGCGCGCGCGGCTTCGAAACCCGCGACCGGGGCACCGTGCTGCTCGAGCCCGGCGGCTCGGCCATCCTCGACCTCGTCGACCACCCGGCGCATCGCGCTTGGGAAACGGCGGGCGAGGTGACGATGCTGGCACGCGAAGATCGCGCCGAAGGTGCCGCCCACGATCGCGCGCCGGCGCCCCGCCGGCCGGCGAGGGGCAGGGCGAGCCCGAATTGACCGTCGCCGTCGGACGGACCCTTCTCTCGCCTGCGGGAGAAGGTGGCGCGAAGCTCCGGATGAGGGTCTGCCCGCAGCGCCGGATGAGGGGTGAGCCGCCGCGAACCGACGTTCCCCGCCCCACCGCCGGCCGCTCCGAAACGCTTCGATCGCCGGAGCCCCTGGCCAGCTGCGCCCTTCGCGTTTCTTGTCCCCCGGCCGGGGGACAAGAAACGACCTGCGACCGGAGTCCCCATGCCGTTCCTCACCCCCACCCCCGCCGACCTTGTCGCCCGCTTCCCAGCCTTCGCGGCCGTGCCCACCGCCACCATCGCGGGGGTCATCGCCGAAGCGCGGACGCGCGTCGACGGCACGTGGCTGCCCGACGACGCGCCGATCGCGCTCATGCTCTACGCCGCCCACGTGATGACGCTCGACGGTCTGGGGACGGGCGCGGAAGCCGCCGCCGCGGCCGCGGGCGCGCTCGGCTTCCAGGCGATGCGCTCGGGCACGCTCAGCCTCGACCGGCGGCCGGTGGTCGGGCCTGGAAGTCCATCGCTCCTGAACGAAACGACCTACGGGCGCCGCTTCCTGGCGCTGCTCAAGGTCAACCAGCCGGCGGTGGCGGTGCCGTAAGCCACGGGGAAAGCACTATGGCCTTGCTCGACGGCGGTCTCGCCCGAATCTTCGGCACGGCGTTCGGCGCCGTTTACGTCGACGCGACCCTCATCAAGGGCGTGTTCACAGACGACGGCGGCGGCGGCTTCGCGGTGGCGTCGACCGACATCCCGGTCAAGGCCATGGTCGAGAGGGTCAGCGACCGGGCGCGGGCCGCGAGCGGCCTCCCCGACACGGCGGTCACCATCTCGGTGCTGCGGGCGGGGCTCGCGGTGCCGGTCGCCCTCGACGACGCGCTGACCCTGTCGGGCCAGACCTATCGCGCGATCCGCGTCGAAACCGACCCGGCCGGGGCGGCGTGGTCGATCGTCGCCGTGCCGGTGTGAACACCATGCGAACCCTGTCCCATCGTCCGCCCGACCTCGCCGCCCTGCGACGGAAGCTCGCGGCGCTGCCTGCCGCGGCGGAAGCCGCCATCAGGCCCGCGCTGGCCGCCACCGCGGCCCGCGTCGCCGCCGACGTCGAAACCGTTCTCGACGAGGCCGGCGCCCCGGCCCATGGCGTCTCGATCGCGCCCACGCCGGCGGGACTGAACCTCCTGGTCACCGCACCCGCCGCGCGCGCCCTGGAATTCGGCACGTCGCGCAGGGCCTCGCGGCCCTTTCTGCGCGCCGCGGCGCTCCGCGTGCGGCAGCGCACCCATGCGGCCCTCGCGGCCGCCCTCCGCCGCGCGATGGGCGCCACACGGGATCGCAGGCCATGAGCGCACTCGATCGCCAGTCGCCCGTGGTGGGCGCGATCATCGCGGCGCTGCTCGGCGACGCCGGGCTCGCGACGCTGATCGGCCGGCGCGTGTACGACGCCCCGCCGGCGCGCGCCGTGATGCCGTCGGTCACGATCAAGCTCGTCGGCGGCGCCGATGCGTCGAGCGCGGACACCGAAGCCCAGACCCTCGTGTTCGATCTCGACGTGTGGGACCGCTACGAGGCCGGGGCCAACCTCGACCGCCCCCGCGCCGTCATGGCACGCATGCGAAGTATCTTGCATATGCGTAACCTGGTCGTGCCCGGCCTCGACGTGGTCTTGGCCCGGTGCACCGACGCCCGCGGCCCCTTCCGCGATCCGGACGAATTGGCGCTGCACGGCGTCGTGACCCTGTCGGTGCTCGCCGGGCACGAGACGACGCTCCCCTGAAGTCCCGAGGCCCCTCCCGCTTCGACATGGCCGCTTGGGGCTGCCCCGCGCCGGCTTTGTCGATCCCCCAAACTCCGAGGAACACCGATGTCCGCTTCCCCCGGCCGCGGCCTGCTGCTGCGCGTTTCCACTACGGGCGCGACCTTCGTCACCGCCGGCGGCCTGCGCGCCAAGCAGGTGCGGCGCGCGTCCGCCAAGGTCGACGTCACCTCGGCCGATTCCGCCGGCCGCTGGCAGGAACTGCTGCCCGGCGCCGCGACGCAGTCCGTCAGCTTCTCGGCCTCCGACTTCGTATGGCTGAACGACGCTGCCTACCAGGCGGTCCGCTCCGCCTTCGAGGGCGGGACGCTCGTCACCTGCCAGATCGTCTATCCCGGCGCCGGCTATTACCAGGGCAGTTTCGTCGTGACGCAGCTCGACGAATCGGCGCCTTACGACAAGGAGATTTCCGCCGCGCTGACGCTCGAAAGCTCGGGCGTGCCGGTGTGGGCCGCCGGGGCGCCGACGTGAGCGGGCGCGCTTTGAACCCGTCCCGCGGCGAGTTCGAGGCCGTGCTCGGCGGCGCCGCGGTGGCCTTCGACACGACCCTCGGCACGATCGCCGCCATCGAGGCGCGGCACGGCGACGACACGATCGTGGCGATCCTCAACAAGGCCGTCTTCGGCCGGCGCGCGGCCGACCAGGCCGCCTTGATCGCGGCGGCGCTCGCCGCGATGGGGTCCGCGCCCGAGGCCGCGCAGGCCCTCGCGGCCCGCACCAGCGTGACCGAGGCCGAAAACTTCGTCCTGGCACTGATGGGCGCGCTCGGCTTCCAAATCTCCAGCCGCGCGGAGGCGGGCGGCGGGCGCGACCTCCCTTTGGGCCGCGCCAGCGCTGGCGGTGCTGGCGGGAGTTCGCCCTAGGCGCCCTGACGTGGACCGAGGACGCGTTCTGGGCCTGTTCGTGGGGCGGCTTCCTCGACGCCTGGAACGGGCGGGCGCGCTTCGTCCTGGGCCTCGACCCGGATTCTTCGAGCCTGAGCCGCGTCGAGGCCATGCGCCTCGACGCGGAGGTTCGCGACTGGCAACGCGGGAGCGCTGACCCATGGCCGATCTCGCCGGCTCCCTGAGCTTCGGCTTCGACGCCGATTTCTCCGGCTTCACCCGCGCCGCCGACGGCGCCGGGCGCACCCTCGACCAGTTGGGTCGGAACGCCGACGCCTGGGCGACCAAGACCGCGTCCGGCCTGTCGCGGACGTTCGACGCGGCGGCAGGCGTGCAGTCGGCCCGGGCGGGCGCCATCGGGACGGCGCTCGACGCGGTCAACGCCAAGGCGCGCGCCGCCACGGCCGACGCGGGCCGGCTCGGGCTTTCCACCGCGCAGGTCCTCGGCGGCGCTTCCGTTCCCGACACGTCCGGCGACAAGGACGACGATTCGGCCAAGGTTCTGACGAACCTGTCCGAGCGGTTGGCGCTGCTGCGCACCACGGGCACCGCCCACGACGCGATCGTCGAGCGGATGAAGATCGAGGTCGAGCAGGCCAAGCTCGGTGCCGACGCCACCGCGACGGAAAAGAGCGCCGTGGCCGGCTTGGTGGCGCAGATCGACGCCGCGACGGCGGCGCGCACCAGGCTCAAGGCCGCGCAGGATGCCGTCAACGAGGCCTGGAGCTTCGGCTCCGGCAAGGTGGCGCAAGGCCTCGAATCGTTGATCCTCGACGGCGGCCGCCTGAACGACATCGCGGCGGGCCTGCTCAAGGGCGTGGCGCGGCAGGGCCTGCAGGGCGCGCTCGTCGGCACGGGGCCGTTCGCGGGCCTGTTCGGAACGCAAGGCGCCGACGGCTGGGCCGGAGGGCTGTTCGGCGCCCTCGGCAGGGCCGTCGCGGGATCGGGAAGCCCGGCGCCGTCGGGCTCCGGCTTCGCGGGCTTCTTCGCCGGGGGCGGCACGATCGCGGCCGGGCAATGGGGCGTCGTCGGCGAGCGCGGAGCCGAGGTCGTGGCCGGCCCCGCCGCGATCCTGCCCATGTCGCGCGCGTCGGGCGCGCCGGCGTCGGGCCGCTCGACACAGGTCATCAATTTCAACGTGACGACGCCGGACGCGCCCTCGTTCGCGCGCTCGGAAAGCCAGATGGCGGCGCTGTTGTCGCGCGCGGCCTCGCGCGGCCAAAGGAACCTCTAGATGGCTGCCACCTTCAACGAGGACCGCTTCCCGACCGATGTGGCCCTCGGCGCGCGCGGCGGCCCGGAACGGCGCACCGACGTGGTGACGCTCCGCTCCGGCGCCGAGGAGCGCAACGGCCTGTGGGCCGACGCGCGGCGCAAATACCAAGCCGGCTACGGCGTCAAGAGCTTCGCGCAGCTCGAAGCCGTGCTCGACTTCTTCGAAGCGCAGCGCGGCCGGCTCTATGGCTTCCGGTGGAAGGACCGGTTCGATTACCGCTCGTGCCCGTCGCCGCGCGGGCCGTCGGCGTCGGACGTCGCGATCGGCACCGGCGACGGCGCGACCGCCGCCTTCCAGCTCGCGAAGACGTACGGGACGGGAAGCGCGACGCCCTACCTGCGCCCGATCCGGAAGCCGGTGGCCGGAACGGTGCGGGTCGCGGTCGCGGGCGTCGCCGTCGCGCCCGGCGCGGCCTGGACGCTCGACGCGACGACGGGTCTCGTGAGCTTCACGCCGGGCCACGTGCCGCCGCCGGGCGCCGCCGTCACGGCCGGCTTCGAATTCGACGTGCCGGTGCGCTTCGACACGGACTACCTCGAAATCGACCTCGGCTATTTCGAGGCCGGGCAGATCCCCAACATCCCCATCGTCGAGATCAGGCCATGAAAGCCGTACCTCCGGCGCTGCAGGCGCACCTCGACGGCGGCGTCACGACGCTCGCCTATTGCTGGCGCGTGACGCGCCGCGACGGCGTCGTGCTGGGCTTCACGGAACACGACAACGACATCGTGGCCGTGGGCACGACGTTCGCGGCCGATACCGGCTTCACGGCCTCGCGGATCGCGCAGGGGCTCGGCCTTTCGGTCGACAACATGGAGGCCGCCGGGGCGCTGTCCTCCTCCGGCCTCACGGACGCCGACATCCTCGCGGGACGCTACGACGACGCCGCGGTCGACGTGTTCTGGGTCAACTGGGCCGACCCGACGCAGGTGCTCACGGTCGGGGGCGGCAACCTCGGCGAGGTGAAGCGCGAGGGCGTCGCCTTCTCGGCCGAACTGCGCTCGCTCGCGAGCCGGCTGAACCAGAAGGTGGGTTACAGCTACGGCCGCTCCTGTTCCGCCGTGCTGGGCGACAGCCGGTGCAAGGTCGACCTCGCCGCCCCCGCCTTTCGGGGGGTCGCGGTCGCGGCGGGCGCGACCTCCGGCCGCGACATCGCCGTGACCGGGCTCGACGGATTCGCGGCCGACTGGTTCACGCACGGCACGCTCGTTTTCGGGGCGGGCGCCAACGCCGCGATCCCCTTCGAGATCAAGTCGCACCGTCGGACGGTGGGTATCGACATCCTCGAATTGTGGCTGCCGCCACCGTTCCCGATCGCGGCCGGCGACACCGGGACGGTCGCCGCCGGGTGCCGCAAGACGCTCACGATCTGCAAGCAGAAGTTCGACAACGTGAACAACTTCCGCGGCTTCCCCCACATCCCCGGGACCGACGCCGTGACGCGCTACGGCGTCCAGGGCGCGCTCGGGCAGGGCGGCGGCTCGCTGTTCGGGGGACGCTGATGCCGTCCCGCCCGGAGATCGTCGCGGCGGCGCGGCGCTACCTCGGCACGCCCTACCACCACCAGGGGGCGCTCGCCGGCGCCGGCTGCGACTGCCTGGGCCTGATCCGGGGCGTGTGGCGCGACCTTTATGGCGTCGAACCCGAAGCGCCGCCGCCCTACACGCCCGACTGGGGCGAGACGGGCGCGGCCGAATGGCTTTGGGACGCGGCGCTGCGGCACATGACGCCGGTGCCGCTGCCCGCGATGGCGCCGGGCGACGCCGTGCTGTTCCGCCTGCGCGCGGGCGTCGTCGCCAAGCACGCGGCGATCCTCAGCGCGCCTAACCGCATGATCCACGCGCAGTCGAACGATCGCGTGCGCGAGGTGACCATGAACACCTGGTGGCTCCGCCACGCCGTCGCGGCCTTCGCGTTTCCGGGGGCGGAGGCCTCGCGGTAAGCACCTGTCGCAAGAAGTGCGCTCGGCCCCAATTTGATAACGTTGTCGCGGCAGGCTAGACACTCCTTCCTTCGCACCTGCGCAGGGTAGGATGAGAGTTCGTCGATGAACTGGGGTGCGCTCAACCTCCAGGTGATTTGGGTTGGCCGCACACGGCTCACCGCTCCCGACCTCTTTAAGCAAGCCGTCGGTGTCGAACCTCAGAGTTCGACAACGATGCAGCTTGGAACTGGAAAATCCACGGGCGCGAACGGCATCGTTGAATCGTACGTCCTAGGCTTCTCAACTCAGCCCGGGAGGGTCGATCTCACAGTGTCTCCGGCTGACAATCAGTCGCTCGAAGCCTTGAGTACCCCGCCCGTGTTCGAGACGATCGAGCCTGTCATACGTCGCCTCCGTGAGCTAATCGGGGAGGTTCGCGTGGAATTGACGAACCGGATCGGCTTTGTGGTAAACCTCGTTCAATTCGTGGATTCCTTTGAGGAAGTAAGCGCGATCCTATTAAAAGAGGTCAATATACATTTGCCTTTCGGTGACGCGTTGGATGTCACGTTCAAGGTGAGCCGAAGGATGCTACTGAGCGAGCCCCAAGGAGTGACGCTGAACCGGGTTCTAACATGGCAGCCCCAGGTTTTCCAGCGACTGCGGGTCCAGGCTGGCGGGCTGGATGGCTCAGGCATGATCCCTCTCCCTTTGGTGAGTCAGCAGCACGCGGCGACCATCAACATCGACGTGAACAATGTGCCCGACCCGAAGAGGGGCTTTACCCACGTAGAAATCTGCACCATGTTTTCTCGGATGAGCGATGAAATGCTTCGGCTCGCCCGTTCGCCCACTCCGGCCACGCTTGCCTGATGTCAGCCGCATTAGTCGTTTCGAACCGCCAGCAAGAGCAGCTCGTGCCTGCGGCATTCGAGTCCTCATCCTACCCGGCCAGCTGCTCGATCGGGAACGGGCCAGGGCAGAAGTCGTTCGCTGTCGGCCAGCAATCCTTTCGGTGGGTGCGCTTTACGGATGTGGGAACGTCCCTTCCAGCTCTGAGATCGGCCCGCGGACACGCTTGGCCCAAATGGACGCGTGGAGACGGGGCATCTGATTCCACAATCGGCGCTCCTTCGACGGATCCGCGCGCAATCTGGGCTCTGAAGGAGGTCATCGACACCTTTTCAGCCAGACTGCCGAATTGGGATGGAGACGGGGGGCAGGCGCCAAGCGAGGACGCGGTGACGGATGGGCATGCGTTCGTTGATCTCCTCTCATCCATCCCGCGACTGCCCGCTCCCGAGGTTTACGCGCCCGGAGATGGCGAAGTGCTGTTTCAGTGGCGGGTCGCCGGAGGATTCATCGAGGTCGGGTTTCCGGGCGACCAGACTATTAGCTGGACCGCGCGCACGGCGACGTCGCGAGCGCAATACGGCGACGATGATTTCGACGCCGAAGTCCCGCAGCTTCCCGGTCAGCTGATTGAGTACCTCAGCCGCTTGAGCTGAGGGGTCGCTCTTGTCGACCGGCGCTCCGCTCCGTTGCCCCGATTCTCCAGGCTCGGTCCGAGACGAGGAAACGCTCGCGCTCGGGCTTTACTCCCCGGACGTGTTCGATGTGGCATCGGGTCTTGTCACGGTCGAAGCGTTGAAGCTCGACTATTTTCTGGGTCCCAAGAAGGGTCACGTCGACAAGTGCGGCGAATCAACCGGCTTGTCCGTCGCTCGTTTTGACCCGGATGCTGGACGCCCTGAGCTCCACCGGACGCTCAAAGCGCTTTGCGCTGGTCGCGACCGCACCATCGAGGGAGCTGCCCTCATTCAGGCAGGCGCGCTCCGCAGCATCCAAACCGGGGATGGGCTCCCGGCTCTGGTGGTGCTCGACGACGGTAAGCCAGGGTTCACGACGCACGCGGTCGTGAGAGGCCGCGATGGCTTGAGCAGAAGCGGCCTGAAAGATCCCAGGGAGCAGCTGCGGATGCTGCTCAACTCCCGCCTCGACCTTAGCTGGCCGTCTCGAAAAAGAGAGTAGGACTGACTGACCCCCGCTCCTCCACGCCGCCGATCCCGCGCAGACGGGAGTCTCGCTCCCCGCAGCCTGAGCACGGGCCGTTCGTGACGCCGACACTTCGCGATCCGAACTGCATACTCGATTGCAAGGGAACGAATGCCTGACCGCGTTCCATTGCCGCTTCGGGCCGGAGGCGAAGCAAAACCGTTTCGAGGCGCTCCGTCCCGGCGAAGCCCGCCTCCCGACCGCCCGCTTGCGGCGCCGGACCGGGCCGCCTCGCCACGCTCGCGATGACGATGCGCGGCGCTATGCTTCGCCGCCCGCGCGCCGGCCTTGAGGAGCCCGAACGTGACGCGCGTGCCGCGCGCGGCCTCGACCCGGACGGCGGCCGCGATCCGCACGCGGTCGCCCCCGCTGCCCGGAACGGCGGCGACACGGCGCACCGCTTCCTCGATGAGGCTCGGATCGTTCTTCGTGAAGGTGATTTCGGGGACGACGTTGATGCCCATGGCGCGCGCTCCCTCGGTGCTTCGAGGGCAGGAGACCACGGGCCGCTTGCGACCCCAACAAGGGCGAAGCGCGTATTCGCGATCGCCTTTCAACGGTCGATGAACCGCGCGTTCGGCTGACCGCGCACCGGCGCTTCGCGTGCCGCCGATCGATCCACCCCGCGTTCCCGGACCCGCCCATGGCCACGCTCCTCCTCCGTCAGGCCGGCTCGGCCGTGGGCACGCTCATCGGCGGGCCGCTCGGCGGCATCGTCGGCGGCGCCTTGGGCGCGGTCGGCGGCGCGGTGCTCGACGAAACGCTGGCCCGGGCGCTGGCGCCCCGCAAGAAGCCGCCGGCCGCTATCGACACGCTGCCCCTCACCGGCTCGGCCGAGGGTGCGCCCGTGCGCAAGCTCTGGGGCCGCATGCGGCTCGGCGGCAACGTTATCTGGTGCGCGCAATTCCAGAGCTTCGACACCAAGGCCAAAGCCTCGTCCGGCAAGGGTTCGGGGGCATCGGCCACCACCACGCACTATTCCCTGAGTTTCGCGGTCGCGTTCTGCGAGGGCGCGGGCGACGTGTCGCTCGGCCGGATATGGGCCGACGGGGTCGAGCTCGACCGGACACAATACGGCTACGCCTTCTACAACGGGTCGGAAAGCCAAGGTCCCGACAGCTGGATCGAGGCCGTCGAGGGGACCGGGGCCGTCCCGGCCTACCGGGGCACCTGCTACATCGTGTTCCACGACATGGCGCTCGACGCGTTCGGCAACCGCATGCCGCAGCTCACCGCGGAGCTGATCCGCATGCCGCCCGTCACCGACCCCGACGACCTGACGCAGACGCTGCGCTCGGTCGCGCTGCTGCCCGGCTCGGGCGAGTTCGCCTACGGCACCACGGAATACCAGTCGTCGGACGGGTTCGGGAACTGGTTTCCCGAGAACGTCCACGGCCGCGGCCTCCGTCCCGACGTGCTCGTGTCGCTCGACCAGTTTTCGGGCGGCACCGACCAGGTCGCCGCCGTGGCGTCGCCCGCCGCCGTGTCGCTCGTCGTCACCTGGTTCGGCTCCGACCTCCGCGCCGGTGCCTGCCAGATCGTGCCCAAGGTCGAGACCGCGACCAAGACGGTCAAGCCCGCCGATTGGGCGGTGGCGGGCTTCACGCGCGCGACCGCCGCGGTGGTGTCGAGCGTCGATCCCGCCGTCCTCGATCCCACCGGGCTCGGCGGCGACCTGCCCCCGAGCGGCGCGCCGGTGCCGGCGTTCGGCGGCACGCCGTCCGACGACACCGTGATCCAGGCCATCGGCGAGATGAACGGGCGCGGCTTGCGCGTGATGTTCTACCCCTTCGTGATGATGGACATCCCGACGGGCAACGGCCTGCCCGACCCCTATGGCGGGGCGGAACAGGCCGCCTATCCGTGGCGCGGACGCGTCACCTGCCACCCCGCGCCGGGGCGGCCGGGCTCGCCCGACAAGACGGCGGAAGCGGCGGCCGAGGTCGCCGCCTTCTTCGCCCAGTTCGCCGCGATGGTGCTGCACTACGCGGGCCTTTGCGTGGAAGCGGGCGGCGTCGACGCCTTCGTGATCGGCTCCGAGTTCGTGGGGCTGACGCAGGTGCGCGCATCGCCCGGCGATGGCACCTATCCGGCGATCGCGGCGCTGAAGAGCCTCGCGGCGCAGGTCAAGACGATCGTCGGCGCGTCCTGCCGGGTCGGCTACGCGGCGGACTGGACCGAATACCATGCGCATCGGCCGGCCGACGGCTCGAACGACGTGATCTTCAACATGGACCCGCTGTGGTCGGACCCGAACCTCGACTTCATCGGCATCGACAATTACCTGCCGCTGAGCGATTGGCGCGACGGCGCCCCGAACATCGATGCCGTCCCGGGCGGCAGTCCCAACCGCATCTACGACCGCGACTACCTGCGCGCCAACGTCGAGGGCGGCGAAGACTACGATTGGTACTATGCCTCCGCGGCGGACCGCGTCGCCCAGCACCGCACGCCGATCCTCGACACCGCCTACGCCAGGCACTGGGTGTTTCGGCAGAAGGACATCCGCTCCTGGTGGTGCAGCGCGCACGTGAGCCGGCCCGGGGGCGTCGAGGGCGCCTCGGCGACCGCCTTCGTGCCGATGGGCAAGCCGATCTGGATGACGGAGTTCGGCTGCCCGGCCGTCGACAAGGGGCCGAACCAGCCCAACGTCTTCTTCGACCCGAAGAGTTCCGAATCCTTCCTGCCGTACTTCTCGACCGGGTCGAAGGACGATCCCGTGCAGCGCGCCGCCCTCGAGGCGACACTGAGCTATTGGCGCGACCACGCCCCGACCTCGCCCGTCTACGGCGGCCCGATGCTCGACACGGCGAACATGTTCGCCTGGGCCTGGGACGCGCGGCCCTACCCGGAGTTCCCCGGCTTCACGAGCGTGTGGCGCGACACGCCGAACTACGAACTCGGCCATTGGCTCACGGGCCGGCTCGCCGAAGTGCCGCTGAAATGGATCATCGCCGAACTCTGCGCGGCGGCGGGCGTCGCGGCCTTCGACACCACCGGGCTTCTCAGCGCCGGCACGCTCGTTCCGGGCTACGCCACCGACGGCGTCGCCACGCCGCGCGACATGCTCGCAAGCCTGATGGATGCGTTCATGTTCGACGCCTCCGAGAGCGGCGGCGTGCTGCGGTTCTTCGCGCGCGGCAACGTCGCGATGACGCCCGTGGAGGTCGACGGCCTCGCCGTCGAGAGCGGCACTGACATCGGCTTCGGCTTCACCCGCGTGCCGGAAACCGACCTGCCGGGCGCGCTGCGCCTGAGCTTCGTCGACCCCTACCGCAACTACGCGGTCGCGTCGGTCGAAGCCCGCAAGGCGTCGGGCAGCAGCCAGAACGTCGCCGCGCTCGCCACCCCGGCCGTGCTCGACGAAGCCTACGCGGCCGGGCTCGCGGAAAGCCTGCTCCAGCAGGTCTGGGCGGCGCGCGAAACGGGAACCGCCAAGCTGCCGCCCTCGCGCGTGGCGCTCGACCCCGGCGACGGGCTCGCGCTCGACGTGCGCGGGGTGACGCGGTCGTTCCGCATCAAGGCGATCGAGACGACGACGCTGCGCTCGCTGACCCTCGACGGCTTCGACCCGTCGCTGTTGAGCGTCGCGGCGGCGCCGCGCCCCAAGGCGGGCGCCGCGGCCCCGGTAACCTTCGGGGCGCCGATCGTGGAGTTCATGGATCTCCCGGTGCTTGCCGCCGGCGATCCGCAGCCCTGGGCGCCGCGCGTCGCCGCCTACGCGTCGCCGTGGTCGGGGCTCGACGTGTATCGGGGCAACGGGGGCGGCTTCGATCTTCTGCTCAGCGTCGAGACTCCCGCCGCCATGGGGGAACTCACGGCGCCGCTCGGAGCCGGCCCCCCTGGCCGGTGGGACCGCGCCAACGCCGTCTCGGTCCGTTTCTACGGCGCCGCAAGCCTCCTGTCGCTCGGGGAGGCGGCGGTGCTCGGCGGCGCCGGCGCATTGGCGGTCAGGACGATGGCGGGCTGGGAGGTGCTGCAATACCGCGACGCGGCGCTTGCCGGGCGCGACAGCTACCGGCTCACCACGCTGTTGCGGGGCCAGCTCGGGACGGAAGGCGCGATGGGGGCGCCCGCGCCCGCCGGTAGCCGCGTCGTCGTGCTCGATCCGGCGGCGCTGCCGACGCTGCCGCTGCCGCTCGACGCCCGCGGCCTCGCGCAAGTCCTCCGCTTCGGCCCGAGTGCGCGTCCTCTCGCCGATGCCACCTACGCGCAAGCCACCGTCGCGTTCGCGGGGGTGGGACTGCGGCCGTTCTCCCCCTCGCAGCTCTCCGGCCGGCGATCGGCGCCGGGAGCGGACGTCCTCTTCAGCTGGGTGCGGCGCACCCGCTTCGCGGGCGACGCGTGGGATCCCGACACCGTGCCGCTGAACGAGGATGCCGAGCGCTACGACCTCGAGATCCTGAGCGGGGCGGGCGCCCTCGTGCGCACCGCCTCGGGCCTTGCCGCGCCGGCGTGGACCTACGCGGCGGCCGACCAGGGCGCCGACTGGGGCGCCGCTCAGCCGGCCTACACCCTCAACGTCTACCAGCTGAGCGCGCTCTACGGGCGCGGCCGGCCCGCAACCGCAACGGTGACCCTGTGAGCGCTTCGCCGAACCTCCGCCTGCCCTACATCGACCCCAACCAGAACCAGAAGAGCGTCACGCACAACGCCGCGTTGACGATGCTCGACGCACTGGTGCAAACCAATGTCCAGTCCGCGGCCCTGACGGCTCCGCCGTCCGCGCCCGCCGACGGCCAGTGCTGGATCGTGGCGGCGGGGGCCACCGGCGCCTGGGCGGGCCGCGACGCCCAGATGGCTGCGTGGCAGGACGGCGCCTGGGCGTTCTATCCGCCCAACAAGGGCGCCATCGCCTTCGTCGACGCGCTCGGATCCGCGCTGATCTGGAACGGCTCGGCTTGGGGGCCGCTGCTCGGCGCGCTCACGCAGCTGTCGCTGGGGAGCCTCGGGATCGGCACGGCGGCGGACGCCGGCAACCCCCTCTCGGCCAAGCTCAATGCCGCCCTCCTGGCCGCGCTCGGCACGGGTGCCGGCGGCTCCGGCGATGTCCGCTTGACGCTGAGCAAGCAGGCGCCGGCGAACACCGCCTCGATCGTGTTCCAGGACGGCTTCTCGGGCCGCGCCGAGATCGGCCTCGCGGGCGATGACAGCCTTCGTTTCAAGGTGTCGCCCGACGGCACGAGCTTCGTCGACGCGATGGACATCGCGCCGACCACCGGCGCGGTATCGTTCGCGCAAGGCCCGACCGCGCCGACGCCGCCGGCGGGCGACGCTTCGGGCAAGCTCGCCACCACGGCCTTCGTGGCCGGAACCGTCGCGCCGGCGCCGCTCGACGTTCTCGCCCGCGGCGCCGCGGGGGCGACCACGGCGCTCGGCGTGCTCGAAACCCTCGTCACGTTGTCGGGCGCCACCACGGTCGCGCCGGTCTCGATCCCCGCGGGGGCGATCGTCTTCGCCGTGTCGTCGCGTGTCGTGGCGGCCGTCGCCGGCGCGCCGGGCTTCGACATCGGGACGGCAGGCAGCGCCACGCTCTTCGCCGCGGGACTCGCGACGAGCGCCGGATCGACCAATGCCGGCGCCATCACCCCGACGCCGTTCCCCGCCGCCACGACCCTCGTCCTCACGGCCACGAGTGGCAGCTTCACCTCCGGGTCGGTGCGGCTCGCGATCCACTACGCGGCATGCGGCGCCCCGGCGTCCTGACCCCACGCCCCACCCGTTCTCGATCGAAGGATAGACAAGCGATGCGGATGTTCCTGCGCGGCGCCGCGATGGCGCTCGCCCTGGCGACGGCGGGGCCGGCTTCCGCCGGATCGACGGCGCTCACCCTCACGGGCGCCTGGACCAAGATCGCCGCCGCGGGCATCACGGTCGACGTGCAGACCGTGGGCGGGCCGGGTCCGGTTCTTCTCACGACCGCGAGCGCCATCCCGGCCGCGGGTGCGGCCGGCGCGTCGCTGCCCGTCGGCGAGCATCGCACCTTCGCCCTCGCCCTCGATCTCTACGCCGCCTCCGCCGCCGGCGCGACCGTCGTCGTGGTGGACGGCCTGGCTTCGGGCGGGGCGGCCGGATCGTCTTGCGACGCCACCGTCGCGGCGGGCGGCACGGCCCAGGTCCTGTGCGGGGGCGCGACACCGGCCGACGGGTGGGCCGTCTACAACCCCAACGCGGCCGACGACCTGTGGTGTTCGGATAGCGCCACGGCGGTGGCCAACGGCTCCGGCTCGGTACGGATCGTCGCCAACGGCGGCGGCTACGAAACGCCCTCCGGCTACAAGCCAGCGCACGCGCTGAGCTGCCTCGGTGCCACGACGGGCGACGCCATCACGGCACGGAGGTGGTGAGGCCATGACGCGCAAACGCCACCTTGCGGCCGTCACGGCCGTCACGGCCCTTTTCGCCGTCCTCGCCGCGGTTCCGGCCACCCGGGGGTCGGTCATCACGCCGCCCGTCAGCGACGCTACGCGGTTGACCGTCACGCTGCCGAACGGCACCGTGACGACGATGCCCGCGGCCCTCGACCCGAGCTTCGCGCTGACGCAGCGGCGCGGCCGCGGCGCGTCGATGCAGATCGTCGGCGACAGCCGGGCCGCGCTCGGCAACGCCTACGCGCCGGCCGACGCGACCTCTCCCGGCATCACCGTGGGCCAGCAGAACCCGCTCGGCTGGGCGGCGATCTATTCCGGCCAGGCGCTGACCTTCGACCCTTCGAGCGGCCCCTACGTGCCGGCCGCCGCCAAGGGCGCCATCATCGACTGGAAGGTCGTCGGCGGCGGGTCGGGCTACACCGCGCCGACGCTGAGCGTGCCGGTCGCCTCGGGCCACGCAGCGACGCTGAACGTGGCCGGCGGCAAGATCGTGTCCGTCACCGTCACGGCCTACGGGGCGGCGCCGACCGCCGGCGTCACCAAGAGCCAGAACCTCGTCATCTCGGACGCGACCGGTTCGGGCGCCGTCATCACGCCCGTGCTCAACGGCTCGGCGACCTACGCGGTCTCGGGCACCACCCTCGACGAATGCCTGGCGCGCCTCGGCGACATCGTCACCCAGAAATACGCGCCCCGGCCCGACTTCCTGGTCGTGAAATGCGGCACCAACGACATGCCGGCCGTGGTCGCCGGCACCGTCACCATGTCGTCCCGCCTGGCCCTGGCGATGTCCATCGTCCAGACCGCGACGGCGGCGGGCATGCACGTCGTCTACGTCGCCGAGAACCCCAAGTCGAACGCGGCCTTCGGCGGCAACACCACGGCCGGCAACAACGGCGCGCTCGCCAACGAGGGCTTCGACCAGGGCCTCCGGGCCATGGCGGCGCTCGACCCGGTCCTGAACCCCAACCGCGTGCCGTTCGAGCTCGTCGACATGGGGCGATCCCTCGTCAACGGCGCCACCTCGGCCGGCGCCAGTCGCGACGGCACCACGCTGATCGACGGACTGCACAGCGCGACATGGGGCGCCCAGCTCGAGGGCTACGGCATCGAACAGGCGCTCAGGCCCTTCTACAACCCGCTCAACCAGCCGAGCTATTCGAGCCTCGGCTACGATGCGAACTACAATCCGCTCGGCAACCTGATCCCGAACTTCGCCGGCACCGGCGGCACGCCGACCGGCCTCGCCACCGGCCAGGCGCCGAACGGGTGGTCGGTCGGCACCAACGACGGCTCCGGCACGGGCTCGATCGCGTCGGCCGTCACCTATCCCACCGTCACGGCGCCGGACACCGGCGGAACCGGCGGCAACGGGCTCGTGATGCCGGCGTGGACGCTGACCTTCGCGCTGAACAACGACGGCAGCGCCAGCGGCAACGTCTACGGCCAATACACGATCCCGATCGCCAACCTGACGGCGGGCAACAGGATCAGGGCGTCGTGCGAGATCGCGCTCAGCGGCGTGCAGAACATCACCGGGATCGACATGCAGATCCAGGACGGCACGGTGCTCTCCCACTACCAGCCGACGGGATCGAGCTACTACATGGCGCCGGCCTTCGACCCGCTCGTCGGCACCCTCCCGCCGGCCGGGGCGCTCACGCCCTCGCGCATGAGCGTCGACTATCCGGTCACGGCGGCGACGATTTCGGCGAACAGCCTGAAGATCAAGTTCCAGGTCGGCTTCGACGCCAGCGCGAGCCCGTTCAGCCAGTACATCGGGGCCGCGATCGGGACAGGCGTGCACGGAACCAAGGTCACGGTGCGCGACTGCCGGGTCGTCAAGGTCGGCACGGCGCTGATCCACTAAAGCGACCGCCGAAGCGGCGACACGCCGCCATCCGAGCCATCGACCGCACGCCGCTCCGGTCGATGCTCACGTTCGAACCGCGCGCGTCGACCGTGTGCCAGGGGCGAACGTTGACAGCCCCGCCCGGCGCCGCCATCAAGCCGTCGCGGGCTGGATGGGGATCGAAGGACACGTGGCCTTTCTCGACGCGGCACGCCCCGGCGCGTCGGATTATTCCGACGCCGAGATCGCGGAGCGGAACGCCGCCGCGCTCGCCCGGTCCGCCGACATAAGCGCGCGGACGGACGACACCGTCGCCCAGCCTCTCTGGGACTACAACCATGTCCTGATCTACGGGCAGGCGCTCGCCGTGGGCCAGGGTTGCTGGCCGCCCAAGACCACCACGGCACGCCCGGGCGTGTTCATGTTGGGCGACAGTGTGGGCGCGGCGTCGACTTCGCCGGAGGCGCCGATCGTCGGGGGTGCGGCGCTCACGCCGCTGGTCGCGACCGTCCTCGAAGGGGGGCGGGTCCTGACCCCCGACGAGGTGGCGAGACTGCCCAAGGGGGCGCCCGCGAACGGCGAAACGCCGCTCGAGGGCGCGCTGTCGATGATGCGCCACCTGATGGGCGGACCCGACGACGGCGCGGCCGGGACAGGGCGGGCTTTCGTCGGCTCGAGTGTCGGCATCGGCGGCTGCTCCATCGCCCAGCTTTCGAAGGGGGCGACCCCGAACCATTTCGACCGGCTTCCGTCCCGTGCCCGTCAGGTCAAGGCGGCGGTCGAACGACGAGGCAAGGGCTACGGCGTCGTCGGCCTGTTTCTGCTCCAGGGCGAAGCGGACTATTTTTTCGAGACGACGAGGGAAGCCTACAAGGCGCTCGCCGGGGCGTTCTTCGATGCCTTTGTCGCCGACGCGTCGCGGGGCGTGTCCGGCCAGGATAAGCCGCCCGTGGTCGTCACCTATCAAACCGGCGGCGGATGGGCCGGCGACGGCTTGGCGATCGCGCAGGCCCAGTTCGAGATGAGCTTCGAAAAGCCCGGCTGGTATCTCGCGGCGCCGGCCTACCCGGTGACCAACAAGCCGGACGACCATCTCGAAGCCAACGGGTCGCGCTGGCTCGGGATTCAGCTCGGCAAGGTCTGGCACGCGGTCGTCGTCGAGCGCCGGGGCTGGCGGCCGACGAGCCCGCTGCGGGCGACGTGGCGCGAGGACAAGGTGCTCGTCGATTTCCACGTCCCGTGCCCGCCGCTCCAGTTCCGCCCGTACTGGGACAGGAACAAGCCCACGACCCTGCGCGCCAGGGGCTTCTCGGTCCGCGATGCGGACGGCGACGTCACGATCGCGGATGTCGCCATTGTGGCCGACGCGCTCGTCGCGCTCACCTGCGTGCGGGCCCTGCGAGCGCCGGTGACCGTGTCCTACGGGCAGAAGACGGGCGCGAACGGTTCGGGAAACCTGTGCGACAGCGACGCGACGGTTTCGCCCGATACCTTCACGTTCGACGCCGCGGCGGGCGACGACCCCATGTTCGACATCGCCGAACTCGTCGGGCGCCCTTACCCGCTCTGGAACTGGTGCGTCGCCTTCGTTCAGGACGCCGAGGAGGACCCGCTTGCGCCCGACACCGCCGCCGCGCACAATCTTCGCGCGCGACTGCTCGAACTCGCGCAAGAGAACGCCGCCTTCGCCCCGGACGCGAGCGTGCGGCCGCCCTCGGCGACCTTCCGGTTGAGCTGGCCCGCCCTGGCGGCGCTGGCCGTCGCGACGCTGACGATCCTCGACCTCGTCCAGACCGCGAGCGGACGCTTCGAGGGTGAGGAGATCGTGCCGCAGGTGGTGAACGCGGAGGTTTATTTCCAAAAGCGCTGCCGCTATCGGATCTCCGTGGTCCAGAAGACGCTGCTCGCGGGGCAGCCGCGGCCCGACGCCGCCGCCGCGGGCAAGGACGTGTGCCCGCCGCGGTACCGGTGAGCCGCGGCATCGTCCCGCTCGGCGCCCCGCACGCCCGTTGCGACGCCCGCGGTTCAAACCCCTAAATCCCGAATTTCGCGTCGCTCCGCCCGCCGGGCGGCGACCCGCGACGTCGCGGCGTAACCTCTCGGATCGCTTCCAGGCGAGGCGCCGCAAGGGCGCGGGTGCAGAGGTCGCGCCGCGATCTCACCCGTCCCCCGTGCGCACCCGCGCCGCGGTTTCCCGGTCCCGACGACCTGACGATGGATCGGCCGAGCGACGCGTCGAGCCGTCTCGCCGCCCCGCGCCGGCATTCGCCCGCGCCCATCCCCGAGGATATCGCCATGCCCATGACGACCAGCGCGGCCGGCCGCGCCGCGCTCGCGGCCCGCGAAGGCTGCCGCCTCGAGGCCTATCGGGACACGATGGGCGTTTGGACGATCGGCATCGGCCATACCGGGCGGGCCGCGGGCCGCGCCGTGACGCCCGGCTTGACGATCGACCGGCGCGAAGCCGAGGCGCTCTTCGCCGGCGACCTGAAGCCCTTCGAGGCGGCGGTCGACGACGCGCTCGGTGTCGCCGTCACGCAGGGCCAGTTCGACGCCCTGGTGTCGCTCGCGTTCAACATCGGTGCCGGGCGATTCGCCGGCTCGACGGTCGTGCGCGAACTCAACGCCGGGCGCCGCGACGCGGCCGCCGACGCCTTCCTGCTGTGGTGCCGGCCGCCCGAACTCAAGCCGCGGCGGCTAGCCGAGCGCGCGCAATTCCTCGCCCCCGCCGATCCCCCCGGCCCCACGCCGCCGCCCGCCGCCCCGGTGGCGGCGCGCAAGCCCGGCCTCCTCGACCGGCTCTGGATCGCGCTCACGTTCCGCAAGCAAGCTTGAACCCGAAGGGGATTTCGAACCATGGACTTTTCCGCGCTCGCCCCCGACCTCGCGCAGTTCGGGGCGCCCCTCATCGCCGATCTCCTGACGACGGCCGCCACCGTCGCGGGCGGCCCCGCGGTCGGCGCCATCGTGGGCCTCGTCACCAAGGCCATCGCGGCCGCGCTCGGCGCCAAGAGCGCGGCGCCCGCCGATATCTCCGACGCCATCCGGGCCGATCCCGACAAGGCCAAGGCCGTGCTCCCCCGCGTCGAGGCCGACCACGCCGACCTCGTCGCGTCGGCGACCGCGCAAGCCAAGGTCGATTTCGAGAACACGCGGGACGCCCGCGCCGCCACGGCCGAACTCGCGAAGTCCGGCTCGCTCATCGCCTGGGGCGCGCCGGCGGTGTCGACGATCGCGGTGTCGGGCTTCGTCGGCGTGGCCTGCATCGTGCTCTTCGGGCATGGCGGCGAATCGCCCGGCGCCCAGCAAATCCTCGGCGCCATGACGGTCGGCTGGACGACGGTGCTCACCTACTGGCTCGGCTCGTCGAAGGGCTCCGCGGACAAGACCGGCGAACTCGCCGCCATCGCCCGGACCGCGCTCGCCAGGAACGGCAATGTCCCGGCGCGCAAGGGCGGCGACCGGTGACGCCCGTGCGGACCGCGGCCCGGGGGCGTCCGCGCCTGCCCGAGGTGAACGAGCGAGCCGCCGAATGGCTATGCGCCGGCATCATGATGTCGTGGGGGGTGACGCTCGCGGTCCACGGCGACACGCTGTCCCTGCCGGCCTTCGCGGCCTTCCACCGGTTCGGCGCGACGGCGGCGTTCTGGGCCTGGGTGTTCGGCGGCTGCGGCTTCGCCCGCACCGCCGCGCTCTACATCAATGGGCGCTGGCCCAAGACGCCGGTCATCCGCATGGTCTGCGCCGGGCTCGGCTTCGTGTCGTGGAGCCAGTTGTCGTGGCTGTTCTTCGAAGGGACCTATCTGGCGAGTGGCATCCCGACCACCGGCATCGGCGTCTATGCCGTGCTGGCGCTGGCCGAACTGTTCTCGATCTACAGGGCGGCCCACGATGCTCGGTATCACCACGCCTGACGCTATCGCGCTGGGCTCCATGGCGGCGGCCCTGCTCGCGGCCTTCGCGGGCCTGAAGGAAGGCGCCAAAGCGCGGCGGGAGGCGCCGCCGGAACCCGGGATGGCGATGATCGGCTCGGCGCTCGTCGACCGCGCGACGCTGGCCGACCTCGCGGACGCGGTGCGCGACCTCGCCACCGTGCTCCGCGCCGGCATCGCGGCGGGCGAGGCCCGCAGCCGCGACCACACGGCCGACGTCATGCGCGAACTCGTGGAGCGCATCGACCGGAGGCGGTGAGGGTGTACGGTCCGGGCGTTTCAGGCCGAGCCGGGGGCGATGCCGATGGCGAGTTCGTTGACCACATCGGGCCAATGGTGGTTATCGGGCTATCGGGGTTCCGCGGATCTTCAGTCCTCCTCGATCCCCATTTTTGGCAAGTGCGAATCATTCGCGTCGAAGCAAGAGGCGACCGACGGCAAGTTCTATCCTCGTCCTTCGTCTCGTTCCCACCGGCAGCGCCTCCGCCGGCTTCTTCACCGCGCCTTGCGCATCGGAGTCTCAATCGGCTTCGCTCAAGGGGAGGGGAAAACCGCTCGGATCGACGCCGATGACGCTCCTGGCACGCCCCTTGCCGCGATTCGGCGCAGGTTTTACAGATGTGGGCGGGTGGCGTGGGAGACACGCGCGATGGGGCCGAACGATCGTCACGGCGGGACGCATGACGGCCGCGCCGCGAAGGCGCGGGACGCCCGGCGGGCCGAGGCGTTGCGGGCGAACCTCAAGCGCCGCAAGGCGCAGGTGCGGGGACGGGCGGAGGCCGAAGCGGGCGCGGACGCGCCGCCCGCCTCGGGCGGGTCCGAGGCGGAACGGGCCGGCGGGTGAGGCGGTGAGGTCAATGCGGGGCGGATCGGCTGCGGCCGGTCGGTCCTGAACAGCGAGGACACATGGATCGTATTCGCGTGGTCGGGGGGCGGCCGCTGAACGGCACCATCCGGATTTCGGGCGCCAAGAACGCCGCGCTGCCGCTGATGATCGCGAGTTTGCTCACCGACGAGACGCTGACGCTCGAAAACGTGCCGCGCCTGGCCGACGTGAGCTTGCTCGTCCGCATCCTCGGCAACCACGGCGTCGACTACACGCTGAAGGGCAAGCGCCCCGGCGAGGAAAGCGTGTCGGGCCAGACCGTCGAGCTCAAGGCGTCGAGCATCGTCGATACCACCGCGCCCTATGACCTCGTGTCGCGGATGCGCGCGAGCTTCTGGGTGATCGCGCCGCTGCTCGCCCGCATGGGCGAGGCGAAGGTCTCGCTGCCGGGCGGCTGCGCCATCGGCACGAGACCCGTCGACCTCCTCCTCATGGTGCTGGAGCGGCTCGGGGCCACCATCGCGATCGAGGCCGGCTACGTCATCGCCAAGGCGCCGCGCGGGTTGACCGGCGCCGAGATCACCTTCCCGAAGGTGACGGTCGGCGGCACCCACACCGCCCTCATGGCCGCGGTTCTGGCGGCCGGGCGGACGGTGCTCCACAACCCCGCCCGCGAGCCGGAGGTCGTCGACCTCGCCGATTGCCTGAACAAGATGGGCGCCCGCATCACGGGTGCGGGCACGGATGTGATCGTCATCGAGGGCGTCGGCCGGCTCGGCGGGGCGCGCCACACCGTCCTGCCCGACCGGATCGAGGCCGGCACCTACGCCATGGCGGTCGCCATGGCGGGCGGCGACGTTGTCCTGGAAGGCGCCCGGCCGCATCTCCTCGGCGGGGCGAGCGGCGCGCTGGCCGACGCCGGCGCGACGCTCGTGCCGGACGCCACCGGGATTCGCGTGACGCGCAACGGTTCGGGCATTTCACCGGTCGATGTGAGCACCGCGCCGTTCCCCGGATTCCCGACCGACCTCCAGGCGCAGTTCATGGCACTGATGACGCAGGCCCGCGGTTCGTCGCGCATCACCGAAACGATCTTCGAGAACCGCTTCATGCACGTCGGCGAACTCACCCGGCTCGGCGCCAGGATCAAGCTCGACGGCGACGTCGCGACCGTCGAGGGCGTGCGCAGGCTCAGGGGCGCGCCCGTCATGGCAACGGACCTGCGCGCGTCCGTGTCCCTGGTCATCGCGGCGCTCGCGGCCGAGGGGGAGACCATCGTCAACCGCGTCTACCACCTCGACCGCGGCTTCGAGCACCTGGAACACAAGCTGCGTGGCTGCGGTGCCGAGGTGGAACGCCTCGCCGGCGGCTAGGGCGGACGCGCCATCGCGCTTGGACGTTCCGTTCACATCGTCGACGCCGCGACCCGAAAGGGTCGCGGCTTTTTTCCTTTTTTCGGGGCCTTACTGCCCGTATCCGTCACCGCCCTGGTCGGGCGCCTTGTGGTATCGCTGGCCCGGCTGGCCTTGCCCGTCCCCGTAGGCGCGCCGCATGTCGAGCGGCAGTTGGTGCTGCCTATACCCGCCCTGATACTGGCCGCCCTGCCCGTCGCCGCCGTAGCGCGGCGCTTCGCCGTGGCGCCGGTGCGCACCAGCGTCGTAACCCTCGCCGCCGTAAGCGCGCCGGTGGACTTCGGGACCGCCGCCGTAGGGCGGGACCACGCCGGGGCGCCGATAGCCGGGCTCGCCATAGACCGGCCCTTCGTCCGAATATGGCCCCTGGTAGGCCGGCGGACCCCCGTACAGCGGATAAGCGGGCCGGACGGTGCCGTATCCGGGTGCGGCGTAGCCGCCCTCCGGCGGCACCGCGTAGCCGCCGTCGGGCGGGGCGTCGTAGCCAGGCTCGGGATCACCCTGGTCGTAGCCCTGCGCGCGGGCGGGCCCGCCGCCCGCCGCCATGAGGAGGGCGCCGAGCGCGACCATTCCCAAACGTATTTTCCTCGACCGTGAGGTCATCTTTTTTCCCCTTCCAATCGTTACCGAACCAACGCTACGGACACCATCAGGTCGCGCGTGAACGGGACATGACGGCGGCACCGGCAGCCGACTGCGGTTGCTTAACGATCGTGGGCGCCTCGAAGATGGCCGATCGGCTCCCCTTGGGCGTATTTCTTTCGAACAGCGCCCGCCACCGCGGCGCGCGCGCCGTACCGGATGCCATCATGACGCTCACGGAAACGCTCGGCATCGCGCCCGCGTTGAAGCTCGCCGCCCTCGATGCGGAGGATCTCGCCGTCGTTTCCGCGCACCTCCAGGACGCGACCGTCCGCGCGACCGACATGGCCTATCTGCCGAGGGCGAAGCGGTTCGCCCTCGTGGCGTCGCGCTTCGACTGGGCGGCCGCGCCCCAGGGGCGGTTCGAGCGCTGCCGCACGGGCCTGCATTTCGAGCGCGTGTTCAAGGTGGCGCGGACCGGGTTCACGCCGGAGGCGGACGTGACCCTCAACCTCCTCGCCGTGTCCTTCGCGCCCGGCGATCCACCTTCGGGCATGGTCATGTTGCACTTCTCCGGGGGCGCTGCGGTGCGGCTCGATGTCGAATGTCTCGAAGCCGCGTTGAGCGACATCGGCCCTCGCTGGCCGGCCGAGGGCAAGCCGGGCCACGCGCTCGCCGCCGAGCGGGCTTGAGCCCGCGCCGAACCGGCCCTATGCCCGACGCATGACCCATCCCACCCGGCTCGACGCCCGCGCGCCCGATTTCGAGCGGCGCTTCCGCGACTTCCTGGCCGCCAAGCGCGAGGCGGCCGACGACGTGGACGCGCGCGCGTCGGCGATCATCAGGGACGTGGTGGCGCGCGGCGACGCGGCGCTGTTCGACCTGTCGCGGCAATACGACCGCACCGACCTGCGCGCGGCGGGCCTGCGGGTCGAGGCCGCCGCCCTCGATGCCGCCGAGGCGGAGGCCGTCCCGGAGGCGGTGGCGGCGCTGGCCGTGGCGCGCGACCGCATCGTGGCGTTCCACGAGCGCCAACGCCCGTCCGATCTCCGCTGGACCGACGCGCTCGGCGTCGAACTCGGCTGGCGCTGGACCGCGATCGACGCCGTCGGGCTCTACGTTCCGGGCGGAACCGCGAGCTATCCCTCGTCGGTGCTGATGAACGCGCTGCCCGCGGCCGTCGCGGGTTGCCGGCGCGTGGCCATGGTGGTCCCGGCGCCCGACGGCCGCATCAACCCCCTCGTGCTCGTCGCGGCCAGGCTCGCCGGCGTGCACGAAATCTATCGGGTGGGCGGCGCACAGGCGATCGCGGCGCTGGCCTTCGGCACGGAAACGATCGCGCCCGTGGACAAGATCGTCGGCCCCGGCAACGCCTACGTGGCCGCCGCCAAGCGCCGCGTCTTCGGCGCGGTCGGCATCGACACCGTCGCGGGGCCCTCGGAGGTCGTGATCCTGGCGGATCGCACCGGCCGCGCGGACTGGATCGCGGCGGACCTCCTGGCGCAGGCCGAGCACGACGAGGCCGCCCAGTCCATCCTTCTGACGGACGACGCCGCGCTCGCGCGCGCCGTGGGGCAGGCGGTCGAAGACCAGCTGGCGACGCTGCCGCGCCGCGCCATCGCGGCGGCAAGCTGGCGCCGCAACGGGGCCGTGATCCTCGTCGGGGCGCTCGACGACGCCGTGGCGCTCGTCGACCGCCTCGCCCCCGAACATCTCGAGATCGTGGCCGCGAAGGCCGACGACCTCGCGGCGCGCGTCCGCAACGCCGGGGCCATCTTCCTCGGCGCCCACACGCCCGAGGCGATCGGGGACTACGTCGGTGGCTCGAACCATGTCCTGCCGACGGCGCGCGCGGCCCGTTTCGCCTCTGGCCTGGGCGTCCTCGACTTCATGAAGCGCACCTCGATCCTGAGGTGCGGGCCGGAGGCGCTCGCGGCGCTGGCGCCGGCCGCGATCGCGCTCGGAACCGCGGAAGGCCTCGACGCGCACGCCCGCTCGGTGGCGATCCGAACCAGCGCGCGGTGACGAGCGCCATGACGGGGGCGGCCCCCGCCGCCCGGCTCGTGGCCGTCACGCTCGACGAGGGGTCGATCGGCCGAAGCAGCCCCGAACGGGAGGAGGAGCGGCGCGTCGCCATGCGCGACCTCGTCGAAAGCAACCGCTTCGGCCTCCCCGGGCGCGAAGGCGGCCCCTATCGCCTCGCGCTCGCGCGCCGGGACGGCAAGCTGATCCTCGCGGTCTCGAACGAGGCGGGCGACGCGATCGTGTCCCACGGGCTGTCGTTGCAGCCGTTCCGGTCGCTGATCCGCGATTACCTGCTGCTCTGCGAACACCACGATGCCGCGATCCGAGCCGGCGGTCCGGGCCGAATCGAGGCCGTCGACATGGGCCGGCGCGGGCTCCACAACGAGGGCGCCGAGCGACTCGGCGAACGGCTACGGGGCAAGATCGAGGCGGACTTCGACACGCTGCGGCGCCTGTTCACCTTGCTCGCGGCGCTGCACGGGTGACGGGCGCGTCCGCATGAGGGATCCGCCGCGCTTCGGGGGCAAGTTCCTCCTGTTCGCCTGTTCGGAGAACGCGGTCCGCTCCCCAATGGCGGAGGTCCTGGCGCGGCGCCGTTTCGGTCCCTCGCTCGTGCTGGCCTCCGCCGGCGTGCGCCCTGGAACGCACGATCCGTTCGTCGACGCCGTCATGGCGGAACTCGGGCTCGACACCGCCGCGCACCGCCCGCGGCGGATCGAGGAGCTCGACGACACGAGCTTCGACGTGATCGTCACCCTGTCGCCCGAAGCGCACCATCGCGCCCTGGAATTCACCCGCACGACGGCGGTCGACGTCACCTATTGGCCGACCGCGGACCCCACCGCCGCGGAAGGGTCGCGCGCCGTCGTGCTCGACGCCTACCGGGCGGTGCGCGACGCCCTCGCGATGCGCATCCGGGACCAGCTCGGGTCGCGTCTCGGGCTGTCGTGAACCGCGCCGCTCAAGGCGGCCCTGTATGCCCGGCGAGGTCGCGAAGCATCGGCAGAACCTCGTGCGGCTGCACGGTTGCGAGGCGGATCAGCTCGTCGAACCTGCGGGCGAACAGCCGGATGTGGTCGGACCCGCTGAGCACGAGGTAGGACGGACCCAGGAACAGCACGGCGCGCTTCGCGCCGAACACCGTGAAGGGCGCCGAATAAACGTCGCGCGCGTCATAGAGGTAGAGCCGCAGCCCCGGATAGGCGGAAGCGTAGATCGTCGCCATGTGGGCGATCTGCGCGCGGCGATCCGCGATGCCCAGTCCGTCCCAAAGGTGACGCCCCTCCGAAAAGGCCCACAGCGCCTGCAGCGACAGACAGACTTCAACGTCGTTGTCGGGGTCGCACATGTAGTCGAGGCGCGCCCGCACGGCGTCGAGCCGGGCCGCACCCGATTCGGCGAGCGCGTTGCGGTATTCGAAACGAAGCACCGCCTCCGTCTTCAGGAAGTCCGGCAGCGCGACCGGAACCGTGCGGATGCGGTAGCCCTCCGCCTCGTTCAACCAGGCGACGAACCGGTCGTCGGCCGGCGAGCGCTCGTGCGTTTCGATCTGCAGCATCGCCTCGATGATTTCGGCGCCGACCTCCTCGCGCTGGCTCAAGCCCAGCAGCCAGTCGATCGACACGTGCGCCGCGCCGGCGATGGCCATCAGGGTTTCCGCGCGGGGCAGCCGCGGGCTGTCCGGGTTGAACAATTGCGACAGGGTCGACCGGTCGATGTCGGCGCGCCGCGCGAAAGCCGCGGGGTTCAGCCGCGAGCGGGTCATGACGCTTTCGAGCCGCTGGCGAAACAGGGCGATCGTGCTCGCGCGCGACATCGTTTTTGCGCCTTTCCCTCCGTCGGTGACAAACGTCACCACTTTAGTCGCATAGTCAACCAAAGTAGTTTTTGTCGATAAGTCTACCATTGCACTGGACAATGATCGATGTAAGTTCGATCCGCGATGACGGAGGGGTCCAATCGATGCTGGCGGGGAGTCGCTTTCCGCGGATGGACGGGCGAGGGCGCCGGCGTGGCGTCGAATGGCCGTCGATCGCTTTGTGCGGAGGGGTGTACGGCGGCTGGCTGGCTGTGACGTTCTTCAGCGCCGCGATGAGCCCGGTCGTCGTGGCGGCGCTGTGTTCGCTGCTGGTCACGCTGCACTCGTCCATGCAGCACGAGTTCATCCACGGCCATCCGACGCCGTGGCGCCGCCTCAACCGCGCGCTCGGCTTCGTGCCGCTGTCGATCTGGCTGCCCTTCGAGTCCTATCGCCTGTCGCACCTCGTCCACCATTGCGACGAGCACCTGACGGACCCCTTCGACGATCCGGAAAGCTTCTATTGGACGGCCGCGGGCTGGGCGACGCTGCCGGGGGTCGGCCGGGCGTTCCTCCTGATCCATTCCACGCTCGCCGGCCGCCTGGTGCTGGGTCCGGCGTTGGCGATCGCGACCTTCCTCATCGGGCAGGGCCGGAAGGTGCGTGACGGCGACGGCGCCACGCGACGGATCTGGGCCTGGCATCTCGTCGGCGTGGCCGGCGTGACGGGTTGGCTCGTGGCCGTTTGCGGGATCAGCTTGCCGTTTTACCTTTGCGGCGTGGTCTATCCCGCGATGGCGGTCGCGCTGCTGCGGAGCTTCGCCGAGCATCGGGCCGAGGCCGAGGTGATCGAGCGCACCGCCATCGTCGAGAACGCGCCCTTGCTCGGCTTCCTGTTCCTGTTCAACAACCTGCACGCGGCGCACCACGAGCGCCCGCTGGTTCCGTGGTACGAACTGCCGGACTGGTACAAGATCCATCGCGACCGCCTGCTGGCCGAGAACGGCGGCCTCGTCTACGACGGCTACGCCGACGTGGCGCGCCGCTTCCTGTTCAAGCCCCACCACGTGCCGGTGCATCCGGCGCAGCCCGCGGTCGCGCCCGTACCCGCTCCGTTCCGGAGCCTCGCCGTGCGCTTCGCGCCGCGCCGCCCGGGCCCGCGCCGCAGCCTCGCACCCCTCCTCCGGAAATTCGGCGAGGATCGCGCGAAACAGGTGCGCCGCCGCCGTTTTCGCGATACCATAACGTCCACGCGCCTCTAGCTCAGCTGGATAGAGTGTCGGGCTTCGAACCCGAAGGTCGCAGGTTCGAGTCCTGCGAGGCGCGCCATCACATCCGTACGGAAAAGATCGGGCACCGGGCGAGCGGGCTACCGAGGCCTGCGACAGTTCGCTTGAGAGCGGACCTTCCGAGGTGCCGGCGAGGGTCCAAACGAGCCGCTACGGACCCTCCGACGTCGCCCCCCGATCACCGGCATTCTTCCTGCGTAAGTCCGCCAGCAAGCTCGCGCTCCGGTGAAGCGCCGCCATGACCGATGTGACGAGGGGGTCCGGAAAAGTCGGCGGCAGGCGGCGATCACCGTGTCGGCGCATCGTCCGGCGCCGGCGGCCACGTCTTCAAAGATCGCCCGCATGATCGACGCGTCCACACCGGCGCCATCGGCGGTCTGGAAAAAATGCCGGGCCACCGAAGTCCCCGATCTCCGCGGTGGCGGTCGGTACGCCGAAGGCCGCCAGCAACTTCAGACATAAGTACTCGTTCTCCACATTGTTCGACAGGTCGATGCCGTTCGGCAGTGCGCCGATCTGCGGTTTCAGGATGTGGGTGGTCGCGCTGGTGCCGGTAGGCTTGAACCATCGACCGTTCCGGCGCAGCAGCGCGGTCTTCTCCTGGGCACCGGCGATCGAAATTCGAAAGTCCCCGTCCTCGACCATCCCGAGCGGGGCCGATGCCAGGTTCCTTGACGAACGGTCCTTCGCCAACGGAGGCAGTTCATCGCCACGTGCGGACGAGCGCCGAAAACCGGCCGAGCCCAACTCGCGATCGCACCCCTGTTTCCCGATCAGGGGAATCGCCTCAGGTTAACGGGTGGGCCGACGTGATGAGCTTTGCCAGAT
>CAXTIC010000040.1:0-37044 GCA_964244255.1 uncultured Lichenihabitans sp.
TCGAAGTGCCGAGCAACATGGCGCTGAACCGGTTCGGCGCGCGCCGCTGGATCGCCCGCATCATGTTCACCTGGGGCCTGGTGTCCGGCGCGCAGGCCTTCGTCGGCGGCGTCACGAGCTTCAACGTCGTGCGCCTGCTGCTCGGGGTGGCCGAGGCCGGCTTCTTTCCCGGCGTGATCTTCTTCCTGACGCTGTGGTTTCCCTCCGCCTACCGGGCGCGGATCGTCGGGCTGTTCATGTTCGCGATCCCGATTTCGACGGTGATCGGCTCGCCCGTGTCGGGCCTCGTGCTCGACCGCCTCGACACCGTCGCCGGGCTGCACGGCTGGCAGTGGATGTTCCTCATCGAGGCCGTGCCGGCCCTGATTCTCTCCGGGGTCACGCTCCTTTACCTCACGGATCGCCCGACCGAGGCCGCGTGGCTCGACGCCGACGAGCGCCGCTGGCTGCAGGATCGGCTCGACGCCGAGCGTGCCGCGCGCGAGGCGCGCAACCGGCTCACCTGGGCGCGCGCCTTGGTCGACCCGCGCGTCATCGCGCTGGGCTTCGTCTACATGGGGTGCAACATCCCCCAATACGGCCTGAGCTTCTTCCTGCCGCAGATCGTCAAGGCGTTCGGCGGCTTGAACAACGTCGAGACGGGCCTCGTCAACGCCCTGCCCTACGGGGTCGGCGCCATCGGCATGGTGTGGTGGAGCCGCCGTTCCGACCGGACGGGCGAGCGCACCTGGCACGCCGTGATCCCGCTCGCGGCCATCGTGGCGGGGCTGGTGCTCGCCTCGCGCATCGACCACCCGGCCTTGAAGATGGCCGTCCTGTGCGTTGCGGGGTTCGGCTTCTTCGCGGTCCTGCCGGTGTTCTGGACGCTGCCGACCGCCATCCTGAGCGGCGCCGGCGCGGCGGCGGGCATCGCCGCCGTCAACTCCATCGGCAACCTCGGCGGCTATTTCGGACCGCAGGTGTTCGGTTGGCTGCGCGACCGGACGCATGGCGACGACACCGCCGGCCTCCTGTTCCTCGCCGCCTGCGCGGTGGTGGGCGCCGTCATCGTGCTCGTCCTCGGCCACGATCCGGCGCTGGAGGGGGGAACCGGAGCTCGGTCGGCGCGCTTGTCCCGCGGGTCATGAGCGGCCCCGAGGCCGCGCCGGCCCGCTTCCCTCCATATCGGCCCGCTTGCGCCCGGAAGGACCCATGCGCTTTCTCGGCATAGGCGACTATTGCGACCTGAATTCGCTGTACCTGCGCCTGCGCGAGGACGGGCACGAGGTCAAGGTATCGATCAGCGAAAAGCTCTGCCACGGCACGCTCGCGGGCCTCGTGGAGCGGACGGAGGATTGGGGCGAGGATCTGCCGTGGATCCGGGAAGCGGGTCCGGACGGCATCATCCTCTTCGAGAACGTCTCCTACGGCCGGGGCGTGCTTCAGGACAGGCTGCGACGCGAAGGGTTCCACGTCATCGGCGGCAGCGCCTGGGGCGACAAGCTCGAGAACGACCGCGGCTTCGCGCAGGGCGTGCTGGCGGACCTTGGGCTGCCGATCGCGGCCGTCCATTCCTTCGACGACGAGGCTTCGGCCAACGCCTACCTCGACACGGTGTCGGGCCGGACGGTGCTGAAGTGGAACGGGGAAGGTTTCGGGGCCGCCGACAATTACGTCGGCCGCCTCCCGGACAACCGCGATGTCCGCGCCGTGATCGCGGCGAAGTTCCGGCAGCTGGCGCGCGACCGCATCGGCTTCATCCTCATGGAGCGCGTCGAGGGCGTCGAAATGGGGGTCGGCGCCTATTTCGACGGCGAGCGCTTCCTCACGCCCGCCTGCCTCGACTGGGAACACAAGCGCTTCTTCCCCGGCGACCTCGGCGAACTGACGGGCGAGATGGGCACGGTCGTCACCTTTGCGCGCACGACGACGTTCTTCGAGCGCACGCTGGCGCGGGTGGCGCCGCTGCTCAAGGCGAACGGGTACTGCGGCTACATCAACCTCAACACCATCGTGAACGAGCGCGGGATTTGGCCGCTGGAATTCACGTGCCGGTTCGGCTATCCGGGCTTCGCCATTCTCGACCCCTTGCAGGAAACGCCGTGGGGCGACCTGTTCGGCGCCATGGTGACGCGTTCCGGCGCGCCCTTCCGCACGCGGCCGGGCTTCGGCGTGGGCATCGTGATGACGACGCGGCCCTTCCCCTATATCCGCTCGCTCGTGCCCGAGCCGATCGGCCTGCCGATCCTCTTCGAAGGCGATGTCACGGATGAAGACCGCGCCAACATCCATTGGGGCGAGGCCGGGCTCGACGCCGCGGGCCAGATGGTGACGGCGGGCTACCACGGCTGGACACTGGTGGTGACGGGCACCGGCGTCGACATCCCGGCCGCGCAGGCGCGGGCCTATGCGCTGGCCGAGCGCACGGTCGTCCCGAACGTCCGCTTCCGGCGCGACATCGGCGCGAAGCTCGTCGCGGGAGAGTTGGCCCGGGTGGAACGACTCGGCCTGCTCGATCCGGCGTGAGGAACGCATGGGCTGCCGCGCGCCGGAAGCGGTCGCATCACCTCGGACGCGCCTTGCCGGGTGGCTGTCCGGTGTTCCGCGGCGCCTGTCGGCCGCAGCCATCGGCACCCCGAACCTAACGTGCGCGATGCCGGCTGAGCCGGCGCTCGACGCGATCGAAGCCGCCGATCACGAGCGCGTTGATGGCGAGATAGAGGGAGCCCGCGATGACGAAGACCGTCGTGACCCGATAGGTCTCGGCAATGATCCGGTAGGCGATGCCGGTGATATCCATCAGCGTTATCACGCTCGCCAGCGAGGTGGCCTTGATCATGACCACGGCTTCGTTGCCGTACGCCGGCAGCGCGTTGCGGAGCGCCAAGGGAAGCACGATCAGACGGAGGACCAGACGACGCGACAGGCCGAGGGCCCTGCCCGCCTCGATGGGGCCGCGGGGCACGCCGTCGAGGCCGCCGCGGATGACCTCGCTCCCATAGGCCGCCGTGACCAGCGTGAGAGAGATCAGCGCGCACCAGTACGGTTTGCGTAGGACGTCCCAGAAGACGCTCCGCCGAACGGCCTCGAACTGCCCCGGCCCGTAATAGATCAAATACATCTGGACGAGGAGTGGCGACCCACGGAAGACGAAGACATAGGCTTGCGCGAGCCAGGCGACCGGTTTCAGGCCCGAGCGGCGGGCGAAGGTCAGCAGCAGCGCCAGGCAGAATCCGGTGGCGAGCGAGGACGCCGCGAGTTCCAGCGTCAGCGGCACGCCTCGGGCGAGCGCCGACAGGGTCTCGAGAACGAAGGACGCCTCCATCATTGCGCGACGAGGCCGCGCCGACTACGGCGCTCGGCTCGCCTGAAGAGTACCGCGGCGGCCGTCGTGATCACGAGGTAGAGGACGGCGGCCGTCACATAGAAGGTAAAGGGCCGGTCGGTGGCGTTGGAGGCGACCGCCGATTGCCGCATGAGCTCGGTCAGGCCGGTGAGCGAGACGAGGGCCGATTCCTTGAGGGTCAGTTGCCAGACGTTCCCGAGGCCCGGCAGCGCCAGGCGCATGACCTGCGGCAGGAGCACCGTCCGCACGCTGACGCTCCAGCCCATCCCCAACGCCGCCGCGGCGTCCGCCTGACCCCCGTCGAGAGCGAGCCAGGCGCCGCGCAGGACCTCGGCCGTAAAGGAGGCAGCGATGAGTCCCAACGCCAAGACGCCGGTCAGAAACGCGGGCGCCGCCAGGAACCCCCCGCCCGTCAGGAGCCTCGCCACGGCGCCGATAAGGGCGGAACCGCCGAAGAACAGCAGGTAGAGCACCAGGAGCTCGGGCACGCCGCGAACCACCGTCGTATAAAGGCGGGACAGCGCGGCAAGCGGGCGCGACCCCGAGAGCCGCGCGGCCGAGAGCAGAAAGCCGATCACGAGACTCAGCATGAACCCCGACAGGGACAGCGCGAGCGTCATGCCGGTCGCGGTGAGCAGCGGACGCCCCCATCCCGACGGCCCGAACCCGATGACGGACAGCGCTCCCGCCAAGGTCGCCTAGTCCTCGGGAACCGGCAGACGGAAGGGGATGTTGCGCGTCTCCGACCAAGGCACATCGAGGGGCGTGAGGTACTTCAGCGTGAACACGGTCTTGGCGATGAGCCAGCGGCCCGCGACCCTGCGATAGGTGTCCTGTGTCACGGCCGCCATGATCATCGCCCGGCTGGTCGCTTCCATCGTTCCGGTCTGCCACAGGTACCACGTGCCCGACGCGCCATCGCCCTCCACCTCGATGTGAGGCATCGTGAAATAATGCGTCGCCATGCTCCAGACGGAGGTGCGGGCGACGGCGTAGAAGGCTTCCCGTCCGACCGAATGTTCCCATTGCGGCCGTCCATCCCACACGGCGTCTTCCGTGAAGAGATCGGCCTGAACACGGGCGTAGTGGTCGATGTCCGCTTGCGGCTTCTTCCGGTGGTCGTTGGTGTATTTGGCATCGGCCGCATGCGCGTAGGCAGCCTTCAGGCGCTTGATCGCCTCCAGGTCCTCCAGCGCTTGGATGCGCTGCTCGATCGTCAGGCTGGACACGTCGCACCGTCCCCCACCGTGGACTCTCTTTCCGCCCAACCGACCAGGAGGCGGGCGTGTGCCCGCGCCGCATGCCGAAAACAGGCGAGGTCGAACTTTTCGTTGGGGCCGTGCACCCGGTCGTCGTCGAGACCGAAGCTGAACAGCAGGGTCGGGATGCCCAGCACGCGCTGAAAGCTCTCGGCTGCCCCGAGAGATCCCCCACATCCGATCAGCAGGGGCGTCCTGCCGAATTCGGCCGCGAGCGCGGCTTGCACGTCGGCGAGCCACGGACTGTCGAACGGCAGTTCGACGGCTGGCGCGGCCTCGATGACGTGAACCTCGGCGTGGGCGTCGGCGGGGAGCCGCTCGCGCACGAAGCGTCGGAACCCTTCCACGACCTTCTGCGGGATTTGCCCAGGCACCAGGCGGAACGACACTTTCGCCCGAGCCTCCCTCGGGATCACGGTCTTGGAGCCGACGCCCGTGAAGCCGCCCCAGATGCCGTTCACCTCGGCGGTCGGCCGAGACCACAGACGTTCGAGGACCGGAACGCCATGCTCGCCGGCGGGCCCGCCGAGGCCGACGCGTCCCAGGAAGGCGGCCTCGTCGAAGTCGAGATCGTCCCAGGCCCGACGCAGAGCCGGCGGCGGTTCGCGGACATCGTCATAGAATTGAGGAACCGCGACCCGGCCCTTGGCATCCAGCAGGCCTGCCAGGAGCGTGCTCAGCACCTGCGCCGCGTTGATGGCCGAACCGCCGTAAAGACCCGAATGGAGGTCCTGGTTCGCGGTCGCGATCGAGAGTTCGACATACACGAGGCCCCTGAGCTGGACGGCCACGGCGGGCGTGAGCGCGTCCCACATGACGCCGTCGCTGATCACGGCCGCCGCCGCTTTCGGGACGTCCCGACACGCATCGAGCACGCCATCGAAATTCAGGCTCCCGGTCTCCTCCTCACCCTCGATGATCGCCGTGACGTCGACCGGCAACTCGCCATGCTCGTCGATCAAGGCACGGAAGGCCTCCATCCAGGCGACCACCTGACCCTTGTCGTCGGCGGCGCCCCTCGCGACCACGCGGGCGCCCTCCGGACCTTCGATCATCGACGGATCGAACGGTGCGCTGTTCCACGCCTCGATCGGATCGGCGGGCTGCACGTCGTAGTGGCCGTAATAGATCACATGGGCCCGCTTTGACCCTGGCCGGCGATAGCTGGCGACGACGGCCGGCTGCCCGGGCGTCTCCAGGACGCGACCCTCGAAACCCAGCTTGGCGAACGCCTGGAGGAACCAGTCGGCCGCCGCTCGGCAGTCCTCGGCATGGTCGGGGCTGGTGCTCACGCTCGGGATCCGCAGCACCTCGAACAGCCGCCCGAGCGAGGCCGCCTCGTTCCGCTCCAGCCGTTCGAGGACCCTGTCGAGCGCCGTCATGCCGTCTTCCCCCGACACGTCGATGCGACCCGCGATGCCGGCGTGGTGGCCCTCAAGGGCTCACGTCGAAGCCGAACCACTTCGTGGACAGCGCCTTGACGGTCCCATCCGCCGCCGCCGCCCGGATCGCGCTGTCGAGCTTGGCTTTCAGGTCCGTACTGCCCGGGCTGAACCCGAAGCAGACGGTCGCCGCCAAGGTATCGGCCGATAGAAGCGGCCCCGTGATCACGAGATCGGCGTTCTCCGGCTTCTTGGCCGCGCTTCGCAGGAAGGCGGAACTATCGAAAACGGCATCGACACGGCCCGCCCTCAGGTCGAGCAGCATATCGGGCTCGCTCTTGTAGGCGCGGATCTCGACGCCCTCGCTCAGGTTCTTCTCGAGAAAGTCCTGCAGGCTGCTGGAGCCGACCACCGCGACCGTCTTGCCCCTCAGGGCGGCGCGAAGCGCATCCATCGCCGGCTGGGCCGCGGCATCGTCCGCCTTGACCTTGACGCCGTCGTTCGGCAGCCCGGTCAGGCGCCCGGCCTTGGCGACCATGAAGGCCTCGGGCGTGGCCGCATAGGGCGTGCTGAACATCATGACCTTCAGCCGCTTCGGCGTCGGTCCGACGGTCATCATCGCATCGAACTTGCCCGCCAGCAGGCTCGGGATCTGGCTGTCCCAGACTTGGGCCGTGAACTGGCAGTCGAGCGCCGCGCGCTTGCAAACCTCCCGCGCGAGCTCGACGTCGAAGCCCGACAACGAGCCGTCGGGCGCCTGGATATTCCAGGGCGGATAGGTTCCCTCGACGACGATCTTGGTCGGCTCCGCGGCCCACGCCGATATCGACGCGGCGGAGACCAGCACGATGGCTGAGAGCAAGCGTTTCGCCAAAACCATGGCAGCCTCCGACCCGCGGCATCGCGGGATATTCCGATAGGAAAAAAAATTCCCATGAGAAATCCCGGCTGTCAAGCGGGAGATGACTCGCGGGGTGCCCTTTGCAAGACCACAAACGGCGAATAGAAACGGCTGAACGGTCGTCTCCCGCAAGATCCCGACCATCCTCCGGCCGTGACGCCCGTTGTCAGGTTTCCTATGGTGAAAGCACGACCGTCGCCCGGCACACGTAGACGCGCCGCGTCCCCCCGGAAGGATGCGCTCTCCAGGCCCGGCATGTCGATCGGTGCTCTGCTGAGGGAGCGGCGTCATTACCATGAATGGACGCTCTCGGACGTGAGCCGCCTGACGGGGATTTCGGCCTCGGCGCTGTCCAAGATCGAGAACAACCTGATGTCGCCGACCTACCAGACGATCATCCAGCTCTGCAACGGCCTCGACATCGAGATCAGCGACTTGTTGGCCGGAGCGTCGCGCGAGTCCACCCGGCAACCCATCATGGGCCGTCGCAGCGTGAGCCGTCAGCACCAGGGTCAGACCATCGAGGACGACAACTACGCCTATACCTACTTGTGCGGCGACATCGCCCACAAGCGCATCATCCCCATGGTGGTGGAGGTCCGTGCCAACGCCCTGGCACAGATCGGCAACCTGTGGTCGCATGTCGGCGAGGAATTCATCTACGTGCTTGCCGGCGACGTGTCGTTGCACACGGAATGTTACGAAACGCTCGAGCTGAAGCCGAAGGACTCGGCTTACATCGATAGCACCATGCGGCACGCTTTCCTGTCGACGGGAATGGTGCCCGCCATCATTCTCGTGCTCTGTTCCAGCGCGACCCCCAATCTTGCCCAAACGCTTCGCGAGGTATTGAAAGAGCGGTTGAGCAAAGGCCTTGTCGAATTCGACAGCCTTTCATCGACAAAGAACTGACCAGGCTGCGCACTTCATCCTCGCTGTTGACCTCACGATGACGGGCAGGCCGGGGCCGCCCGCGCGCCGGTATCGATCGACCTCCTACGTCGAGCGGTCGAACCCCACGATGCGAATGCACGATCGCCGGTTCACCCCCTTACGAAGGCGTTCTCGACGAAGGTCGAGAACCACGCTCATTCGGTCGCGCTGTTCGCGACCTATTACAACTTCGTCAAAATTCACAAGACGCTCCGGGTCACGCCCGCCATGGCGGCTGGCGTGGCGGATCGGCTCTGGGAGGTTGCTGACATCTTGGCTCTTGTGGAAGTTGCCGAAGCACCCACGAACAAGCGCGGCGCGTACAAGAAAAAGGCTGCATGACGAACCACAAGGTTCTAAATGCAGCCCATGAGCGATCACCACCACGCGGGACATGACCACGCAAGTCATAACCACGGCGGGTTAGGCCACGTTCACGCTCCGGCCAGCTTCGGCAGGGCTTTCGCGATTGGCGTGGCCTTAAACACGGCTTTCGTCGTGATCGAAGTCGTCTACGGTGTACTCGGCAACTCGGTGGCCTTGTTGGCGGACGCCGGGCACAATCTGTCCGACGCCCTCGGCCTCGGGGCTGCATGGGCCGCCGTCATCTTGACGAAGCGCAAGCCCACCAGCCGATTTACCTACGGCCTCGGCGGTACCTCCATCCTGGCGGCACTGTTCAACGCCGTGTTCCTCCTTGTCGTCGTCGGCGGCCTGACCTGGGAAGCTGTCCTGAGGTTTTCCCAGCCGGAGCCTGTCGCCGGTAAAACCGTGATGATTGTGGCCGCCTGCGGCATTGTCCTGAACGGCTTCTGCGCCTGGTTATTTGCCTCGGGCAGCAAGGGCGATCTCAACGTACGGGGCGCGTTCATGCACATGGCGTCCGATGCCCTTGTGTCCCTTGGCGTCGTCGTTGGCGGCTTCGTCATCTTGATGACCGGCTGGCACTGGATCGACCCGGCGATGAGCATCGGCATCAACCTCGTGATCATCGCCGGAACGTGGAGCCTGCTGACCGGCTCGCTCACCATGTCCCTTAACGCAGTGCCGCCAGGCATCGATATAACCAAGGTTCGCGCCTTCCTGCTGGGCGTGCCAGGCGTGACCGCCCTGCATGACCTGCATGTCTGGTCCCTTAGCACAACCGAAACCGCCCTGACCTGTCACCTGGTCACGCCAGAAGGGCATCCCGGCGACGCAATGCTGGCCCATGCCGCCGAAGAGCTGGAAGAGCATTTCGGAATTTCCCATGTCACCCTGCAAGTCGAAGGCGACGCGACGGCTTGCGCTCTGGCCCCCGAAGACGTCGTCTAAAATTCAAACGGACCCCGTATCCAGCTGCGGCGTCGATCGACAAATGTCGCTCGAATCGTCTACCCGTACCGAAGACCACGAGGAGGGTGCCCGTTTGGCGAAGCTCGTCGCGATCGAGCCCGGTTTCTACCGGATCCCGCTGCCGCGCGTCCTGACGGACAGCACCCACGGCGAAATGCGCGCCTTCGAACTGAACACCGTGCGTTTGCGCGACGCGGACGGGGCGGAGGGAACGGGCTACACCTTCACGGTCGGGCGCAACGGCGCCGCGGTCGACGCGGTCCTGTCGCGCGAGATGCCCGACATCTTCGCGGACGAGGAGGCCGACCACGTCGAGCGCCTGTGGCAAAAAGGCTGGTGGGCGCTGCATTACGGAGGCCGCGGGGGCCCGAGCGTGCTGGCCCTTTCGGCGTTCGACATGGCGCTCTGGGACCTCAAGGCCAGGCGCGCGAACCTGCCGCTCTGGAACCTTCTCGGCGGCTTCGATCCGCGGGTGCCGTGCTACGCGGGCGGCATCGACCTCGACCTGCCGCTCGATCAGCTCCTGCGCCAGACCGACGACAACCTCGCCAAGGGGTTCCGCGCCATCAAGATGAAGGTCGGCCGCAAGCGCCTCGCGGAGGATGTCGAGCGCGTGCGGGCCATGCGGGCGCACCTCGGCGACGGTTTTCCGCTGATGGTCGACGCCAACATGAAATGGAGCGTCGACGAGGCGATCCGTGCCGCCCGCGCGCTGCAGCCGTTCGACCCCACCTGGATCGAGGAGCCCACCATCCCCGACGACCCGGCCGGCCACGCCCGCATCGTGCGCGACGGCGGGCTGCCCGTCGCGGCGGGCGAGAACCTGCGGACCCTCTGGGACTTCAAGCAGTTCATCGCGGGCGGGGCGGTGACGTATCCCGAGCCGGACGTCACCAATTGCGGCGGCGTCACGAGCTTCATGAAGGTCGCGCATCTCGCCGAAGCCTTCAACCTGCCGGTGACGAGCCACGGCGCCCACGACGTGACCGTCCACCTGCTGGCCGCCTGCCCGAACCGCTCCTACCTCGAAGCGCACGGCTTCGGCCTCGAACGGTTCATCGCCGAGCCGCTCCGCATCGCGGATGGCTTCGCGCTGGCGCCGGACCGGCCGGGCCACGGCATCGCGTTCGACTGGAAGGCCCTCGCGGCGATCCGCGCGTGACCGAAACCTTCGACCACATCGTCGTCGGCGGCGGTTCCTCGGGCTGCGTGGCGGCGGCGCGCCTCGTGACGGAGGGCGGCGCGCGCGTGCTGCTGCTCGAGGCCGGCCATTCGCACCGCCACCCGCTGCTCGACATGCCGCCGGGCATCTTCAAGATGATCAACGGCAGCAAGTTCATGCGCTACCACCAGACGGTGCCGCAGGAGCACCTGAACGGGCGCGTGCACGACATCCCGCAGGCCAACGTGCTCGGCGGCGGTTCGTCCGTGAACGCGCAGGTGTACATGCGCGGCCGGCCATCCGATTACGACGCGTGGGAGGACGTGCTGCGCGGCGACAACGACAATCCCGGCTGGCGCTGGGCGGATGTGCTGCCGCACTTCCGCGCCATGGAAGGCAACAACCGCCTGAACGACGCGCGGCACGGCGCCGAGGGGCCGCTGCTCGTGTCCGATCCCGGCCACGTCAACGATTACTCCCGCTGGTTCGTGCAGAGCGTGCAGGCCCTGGGCGAGCCCTACACTCACGATTTCAACGGACCCACCCAGCGCGGCGTCGGCTTCTACCAGTTCATGAACCGGCGCGGAAAGCGCTCGAGCGCCGCCTACGCCTTCATCGCGCCCCTCGAAGGGAACCGCAACCTCGTGGTGCGCCTCAACGCGGCGGCGCGGCGCATCGATGTCGCCAACGGCCGGGCGGTCGGGGTCACCTATCGCGACGCGTCGGGCGCCCTGCGGCAGGCCCGCGCCGACGGCGAGGTGATCCTCGCGGCGGGTGCGCTGGTCAGCCCCAAGCTGCTGATGCTGTCCGGCATCGGTCCCGCCGATCGGTTGGGCGCGCACGGGATCGGGTGCCTCGCCGACCTCCCCGGCGTCGGCGAAAACCTCATCGACCACCCGGAGGTCCCCATCGTGGCGACCGCCGCCGGACACCACGGGTATTTCAGGCAGGGCGTCGGCTGGCGGATGCTGCGCAACGGCGTCGAGTTCAAGCTGTTCGGCACCGGACCGATCACTTCCGCGGGCGTCGAGGCCGGCGCCTTCGTCAACCCCGTCGACCCCGGGGCCGAGCCGACCATCCAGGCGTTCTGCGTGCCGATCGTCTATCTCGACCGGGACACGCGCGGGCTCGTCGCCGACACCTACGGCATGACCATCACGACCGTCGTGGTGAAGCCGAAGTCGCGCGGCTTCGTGCGGCTTCGTTCATCCGACCCGGACGCCATGCCGCTGGTGTCGCCGAACCTCCTCAAGGACCCCGCCGACGCCCGCGCCATGATCGACGGGCAACGATACTTTTTGCGCGCTTTCGGCACGAGCCCGCTGGCCGAGCGCATCGAACGGGTCGTCATCCCCGATCCCGACGACCAAAGCGACGACGCGATCCTGAACCATTGCCGGCGTTTCGTGAAAACCAACTACCACCCGAGCGGGACGTGCCGGATGGGCGCGCGCGGCGACCCCCTCGCCGTGCTCGACGCAAAACTCCGTGTCCGCGGCATCGAGGGCCTGCGCGTCTGCGACCTGTCGGCGATGCCGGACATCAACGCGGGCAACACCAACGCGCCGGCCATGATGCTCGGCAGCCGCTGCGCGGCGTTCGTTCGCGGAACGCCGAACCGAGGGGCGCCGGAATTCACGCCCGCGCATTGAAAGCGCGGGCGTGCTGCCGCATCTTATGGGTGCCGCGCCGGTCGCGCGGACACGGGAAGGAGCCCACCCACTGACCAGACCTGTTCTCGCCGAAGCGGCGGTTCCGCTTCTGCCGGCGGACGGCGGCACGTCCGATGTCGGACCTATGGTTCGGCCCATCCTGGAAAGCCTGGACGACGCCAAGGCCGAGGACGTGGTGGCCATCGACGTAAGGGGCCGGACGTCCATCGCCGACGTCATGGTGGTCGCGAGCGGCCGCTCCAACACCCACGTGGGAGCCATCGCGGACCGGCTCCTTCGCGCCTGCAAGGACCATGGCCTGAAGACGCGCGTCGAGGGGCTCGCGGGCTGCGATTGGGTGCTCGTCGACGCGGGCGATGCCATCGTGCATATCTTCCGGCCCGAGGTCCGGCAATTCTACAACCTCGAAAAAATGTGGGGCGGTAGCCGGCCCGACGAACAACGCCCCGGCTGACGCGGGCGTCGTTCGATGCGGCTCGTCGTCGCGGCCGTGGGTCGGGTCAAGGCCGGCCCCGAGCGGGATCTGGTCGACCGCTACCTGACGCGGTCCCGCGCGATGCTACGGGCCGCGGGGTTCACCGGGCTCGACGCTTGGGACGTCGACGAGGGGCGGGGCCGGACGGCTGAGGACCGGAAGCGCGAAGAAGCGGCCGCGCTCCTCGGACGCCTCGGCTCCGAATGCCTGATCATGGCCTTCGACGAGCGGGGCGAGGCGGCGCCGAGCGCGCGCTTCGCCGCGATTCTCGGGCGTGAACGCGACGGCGGCACCGCCAGCGTCGCCCTCGTGGTCGGTGGGCCGGACGGTTTCGCGGATGCCTTCAGGGAGAAGGCCCGGTTCGTCGTCGGGTTCGGCGCCGCGACGCTGCCGCACCAGCTCGTCCGGGTCATCGTGGCGGAGCAGATCTATCGCGCACTGACGATTCTCACCGGGCATCCCTACCATCGCCCGTGAGCCGGAAGGGAACCCCGCGTCAGTGCGACGCCTCGTCGATCCGCGTCGCGAGGAGCGCGATGGTCTTCGAGTAGATCTGGCTCTTGTTCCACTGCAGCAGTACGGCGAAGTTCGGCTGCCCGGGCTCCCAGCCCTGACCGGCCTGCCAGCCGTAGCTCGACAGGTATTTGGCCGTCGACGCCAGCACGTCCGAGGCGCTGTGAATGAGGTCGCGGCGACCCTTGCCGTCGAAATCCACGGCGTATTTGAGGTAGGACGAGGGCATGAACTGCGTCTGGCCGATCTCCCCCGCCCACGCGCCGTGCATGGCGCTCGGGCTCATGTCGCCGCGATCGACGATGCGCAGGGCGTCCAGGAGTTCCGCGTGGAACATCTCCGACCGGCGGCAATCGTAGGCCAGGGTCGCGAGCGACCGGATGGTCGAGAAGTTGCCCAGGACGGCGCCGAAATCCGTTTCGAGGCCCCAAATGGCCACGAGGACGGGTGCCTGCACGCCGTATTGACTTTCGATGCGGGCGAACACGTTGGCATATTGGCGCACGAGGCCGGCGCCCTTCTTGACGCGGGGCGGCACCATCCGTCCCGAGAACTGCTCGAAGCTCTGCCGGAAGACGCCTTGGCCGCGATCATGCTGGACGGTGTTGCGGTCGTAGGTCACCCCGTCGAGCGCCGCCGACACCGTTCGCGCCGAGATGCCCTGCGCGGCCGCTTCCCCCTTGACCTGTTCGAGCCACTCAGGAAAGCCCCCCGGGTCCGAGCAGGACGCCGCGTGGGCGGGCGCCGCCGCGACCGTGGCGGCTATGGCTGCTGCGAAGACGACAGTTCGGTTGAGACGCATGCGACCTCGCCGGTTGAAGGGCCCGGAGCGGCCTGGCACCATTCCGGTTCGGTTGTTGCGCCTGTCTTGGCGAAAGCCGCGCGGGCTTGCAACCCCATGCCGTCACAATTCCCGGGCGAGTCCGGCCAGGCAGGCGCGCGCCGCGGATCGCGTCGCTCCCACGGAAGGGAACGCCGACACGCCAGCCGCGAGGCGGGCGGCGACGCGCAGGCGGATCGCCACGCGCGGCGTCAGTCCTGAAGCAGCCGCTTCAGGAGTTCGACTTCCTCGGCCAATGCGGCTTCCTTGCCGCAAAGCCCCTCGATCTTGCGCACGGCGTGCAGGACCGTGGTGTGGTCGCGACCGCCGAACCGGCGGCCGATCTCGGGGAGCGAGCGCAGGGTCAACGCCTTCGACAGATACATCGCGATCTGGCGCGGCCGCACCACAGTGGCGGTGCGGCGCGACGACAGGATGTCGGCCCGGCTGACGTTGTAATGAGTGGCGACGAGCTTCTGGATGTCCTCGATCTTCACGCGTTTGGGTTCCCGGGTCCGCACGAGGTCGCGGATCGCGGCCTCGGCGGTTTCGACCGTATGCGCCCGCCCGGACAGGGTGGCATGGGCCAGCAGGCGGTTGACGGCGCCATCGAGATCGCGCCCGTTCGTGCAGATCGTCCGGGCCACGTAGGCCAGCACCGCGGACGACAGGACGAAGCCGGGATGGAGCGCCTGCGCGGCGGTGACGCGCGTGTCCAGGATTTTCAGCCGCAGCGCCTCGTCGAGCGTATCGATCTCGACGCAGAGACCGCCCGCGAGCCTGGAGCGCACGCGTTCCTCGAGCGATTCGAGATCGGCCGGCGGCCGGTCCGCGGCGACGATCACCTGTCGCCCGTCGTCGATCAGGGCGTTCAGCGTGTGGCAGAACTCGGTCTGGATCGATTTGCCCTGCAGGAATTGGGCGTCGTCGATGACGAGCACGTCGATGCCCCTGAGCTTCTCCTTGAAGGCGATCGAGTTCTGGGCCTTGAGGGAGGCCACGAACCCGTACATGAATCGCTCTGCCGTGAGGTAGATCACCCGGCGGCCCGACGCCGTCACGGCGTGCGCGGTCGCTTGCAGGAGGTGCGTCTTGCCCAAGCCGACCGCGGCGTGGATATAGAGCGGGCTGTAGAGAAGGACATCGCCGGTCATCGCTTCGGCGACCCGCTGGGCGGCGACGAACGCGAGCTGGTTCGATCCGCCGACCACGAAACTCGCGAACGTCAACCGTCGATCGAGCGGGGAACCCGACAAGCCCTCCGGACTCGGCTTGGCATGCGGCATCTGCCCCGCTTCGGCGCGGGGGACGGAAGCCAGGATCGTGGTGGCGCCGCTCGAGGCACGCACGTCCGACCCAGTCCCGCGTTCATCGGCCTGGCGCGGCGACCGGGGGGCGGCGGCGCGACCGGAGCTCCTCAAGCCGAGCACGATTCGCTTGATTTCCGGCGCTTCCGCGGCGAGCGCCGCGGCGAGCCGGTCCACGTAGTGGGACTGGATCCAGGTCTTCAGGAAGTTCGTCGGGACCGACAGGTAGGCCGTGTCATCGCTGACGCAATCGAGTTCGAGGCGGGCGAACCAGGCCCCGAAAACCGCGTCCCCGAGTTCGGCACGCAAGCGTCGGCATGCCTGCGCCCAGCACGCTTCGGGATCGGTTCCGCTGGCGGCCGCGTCCGCCGCGTCCGCGCCCGAGGCTCTGAAACGCTCCGCATCGAGGTCGGCAGCGTCGGCCAGGGAGAGGGCTCCGGCATCGAATCGAGCTTTCATCGTCGTCCGAATTCTTTCTGCAAAGGATTGACGTGCGCCGCACCCGAACCCCGGAACAAACGTCAGTTCTGGGTCCATGGCAGGCCGAGTGCCTTCCAGCCGTCCTGGGCGCCCCGATGCCGGTCGGCATCGAGTGGCCCCTCGAAACCGCCGACGATGTTCAAGCACCGCGTGAAGCCTTCCCCCGCCATCGCCCGCGCCGCCGCGAGCGACCGGCCCCCCGACCGGCACAGGAACAGGACGGGGGCATCGGCCGGGGTGTTCCTTTGGCGCAGTTGCGAAAGCAGCGTGGGGGCGAACGAACGGTTCGCCGTCATGCTCGGGAACGATTGCCACTCGAGAAGAACGGGCGCGCTGCCGAACATCGCCAGATCGGGCAGGCCGACGAACGCCCATTCGGCCTCGGTCCTGACGTCGACGAGCACGGCCCGCGGATTGTTCCGCAACAGGTCGTAGGCTTCCCGCGCCGTGACATCGCCGCCGTAACTCTCATCTGCGCGCGTCATAACTTTCCCCTGAAGGACCACGAGCCTCATTCCTGGCGCCCGTCAAAGAGCCACATCGACTTAATATTGAGCGCGGCCGGGGGCTCGCATGCCGCAAACCGTTAGTATTCCTCCGTTTTCACGCGCCTCCGCTCCGCCCTGGTCTAAACCAGGGACCCAGAAGTCTCGACTTTTTACAGGGGAAAAACTATCTCGCCCGGACGCTCGAAGGTCAGGACCAGCGACGGGTTCAGACTACACAGGCCCCCGCGGGCAGGCAACAGATTGCTGTCACGAAAGAGTCAAATTCCGCGGGGGCCATGTAGAGCCAAGCGCCATCCGAGCATCAATACACCAGCTAACTGATTTGAATCAGTTCGGGAATCTTGGACCCGGCTTTGACATGCGGCCTTCTTGCGCGCGTCGCATTCCGGGGCGGAACCGGGCACGATTCGGGTCCGTCAATGGGGGGGCGATTCCGACGGATTCGAGGCTTGGGCCATAAAGCGTTGATCCGTCTCGCTATCCGTTGCGCGCCCGGGACTCGGTGAAAAAACTTTGCACAACTTTGTTCAAAGACCGTTTTCGTGGCGGTCGCCGGGTGCGGAGCGCCGGTAGACCGCCGCTTGCGAGCGGCATCGCGGCGCTACGAGGCGGCCCGACGCCCGGGGTCGAGCGCGCCGCCCCGGGCGCATGCCGTGCCGTGCCCCCGCCTGCGCTCGACGGTCGCAGCCCCGCGCGGCTCTTCGCTCGCCCGGCATGGAACGCGAATCTCGGGCTGCCCGTTGAGGAGCAGCGTCCGCTTCATGAGCGGGGAGGCCGTCGCGGACGGCGCTCCCAGGGCGTCCTCGCCTCGGCATCCTTGGAGACGTCCATGCCAGACAGCGATCCCCCCCGCGCCGGCGATCTCAGTCGGCGCAGGTTCCTCGGCGTATCCGCCTCGACGGCCGCGATGCCGTTCGTGGGCGCCGCAAGTCCGGCCCTGGCGCGGGAGCCGCCGCCGGCCGACCCCCGCGCGCTGGTGGAATCGGTGCTCGACATCAACGGCGCCAGGCACCGCCTGGGGCTCGACGTTCGGGCCACGCTGCTCGACGTCTTGCGCGAACGGATCGGTTTGACCGGCTCCAAGAAGGGCTGCGACCACGGTCAATGTGGCGCCTGCACGGTTTTGATCGACGGGCGGCGGTCGCTGTCCTGCCTGACGCTCGCGGTCTCGCTCCATGGCAGCGCCGTGACGACGATCGAGGGGCTCGCCAACCCCGATGGGAGCCTGCATCCGATGCAGCAGGCGTTCATCGACAACGACGCGTTCCAGTGCGGCTACTGCACGCCGGGTCAGATCATGTCGGCCATTGGTTGCGTCGTCGAAAAGCACGCGGGATCGGACGACGAGATCCGCGAGTATATGAGCGGCAACCTGTGCCGGTGCGCCGCATATCCGAACATCGTGGCAGCGGTCGCCCAGGCGAAATCCGCGATGGGGGGTTGAGATGACGCCATTCACCTACGAGCGCGGCGCGATGGCTGCCGCGGCCGGAAAGGCGGCGGCAGCGGCGATCGAGGGAATGGGCGGCATGCTCGTCAGGGGGCGGCCGCCGGTGGAATTCCTCGCCGGCGGCACGACGCTGATCGACCTCATGAAGCTCGAGGCGATGCAGCCGAGGCATCTCGTCGACATCAAGGATCTGCGAACGGCGAACGGCGCGGTCGAGGTCGGTCCGGAGGGCTTGAGGATCGGCGCCCTCGCCACAATGGCCGAGGTCGCCCACCATCCGGGGGTCGTCGAATCCTACCCGGTGATCGCGCAGACGCTGGTGCTCGCGGCCAGTGCGCAGCTTCGCAACATGGCTTCGGTCGGCGGCAACGTCCTGCAGCGGACCCGCTGCCCCTACTTCCGCGACGTCGCCTGGGCCAATTGCAACAAGCGCGAGCCGGGCTCGGGATGCGCGGCGCTCGACGGCTTCAACCGGCTTCACGCGGTGCTCGGCGCCAGCGAGACGTGCATCGCCACCTACCCGGGCGACTTCGCGCAGGCGCTCATCGCGCTCGACGCGACCGTCGAGACCACGGGGCCGAACGGCGCGCGCCGGATCGACTTCGCCGATCTCCATCGGACGCCGGGCGACACGCCTCATGTCGAGACCAGTCTCACGCCCGGCGAGGTGATCACGGCCTTGGCGGTCCCGGCCGGGTCGTGGACGCGGCGCTCGCTCTATCTCAAGATCCGGGATCGGCAATCGTACGAGTTCGCGCTGGCTTCCGCGGCGGTCGCGCTCGACCTCGCGGGGGGCACGGTCCGGCAGGCCCGCGTGGCGCTGGGCGGCGTCGCCACCGTGCCGTGGCGCGCGCGCGAAGCCGAGGCCCTCCTGAAAGGCAAGCCGCTGGATGAAGCCGCGGCCATTGCGGCGGCGGCGGCGGCGTTCTCCGGCGCGCGGGCGCGGGAACACAACGGGTTCAAGATCGCCTTGGGGCAGCGGACGCTCGTCCGCGCCCTCCTGCAGGCCGCGACGATGGAGGGGTGAGATGACGATCGCCGCAGCACCGGTCCCGAAGGCCAATATGGGGGCGCCCGCGCCCCGCTACGACGGTCGCGCCAAGGTGACGGGGGAAGCGTCCTTCGCGGCCGATGTCCCCCTCAAGGACCCCGCCTACGCGTTCCTCGTCCTCAGCCCGATCGCGCGCGGCAGGATCGCGGCGATCGATCTCAAGGCGGCGCGTGCCATCCCGGGCGTCCTCGACATCCTGACGTACGAGACGATCGGCAACGCGATCAAGGAAACGAAGTTCTTTTCCGAGGGCGGGCCGGCGTCGAACAGCGTCCTTCCGCTGAAATCGGCCGAGATCAAGCACAACGGGCAGATCGTCGCCGTCGTGCTCGCCGAAAGCTACGAAACGGCGCGGGAGGCCGCCTACGCGGCGAACGTCGCGTACGCGGCCGAGAAGCCCGGCGCGACCTTCGACGACCCCGGCACCCAGGCCCAGGCCGTGGCGTCGGTCAGCAAGAAGCACGAGGATCCCTCGGTCGGCGATTTCGGAAAGGGCTACGCCGCGTCCGATGTCACGATCGACGCGGTGTATTCGACGCCGGCTCAGCATCACAACCCGATCGAGCTGTTCGCGACGATTTGCGTCTGGTCCGGGACGCAGCTCACGGTCTACGAGCCGAGCCAGAACGTCTACGGCCTCAAGAACGGCTTGGCGGATCAGCTCAAGATCGACGCGAGCCAAATCCGCGTGATCAGCCCCTACATCGGAGGGGCGTTCGGCTCGAAGGGTGCGTTGACCCAAAGGACCGCGTTGGTCGCCATCGCGGCGCGGCGTCTGGGCCGGCCCGTGAAGCTCGTCCCGACGCGCGAGCAAGGCTTCTACGTGTCGACGTTCCGCGCGGAAACGCGCCACCGCGTGCGACTGGGCGCCAGCCGTGACGGCAAACTTCAGGCCTTGTCGCACGACGGCTACGAGGTGACGTCGCGTGCCGACGCCTATTCGGTCTCGGGGACCGATGCCTCGACCCGCATGTACGCCGTGCCGAACGTCGCCTCGAGCGTCACCATCGTGCGCGCCGACCGGACCACGCCGGGCTTCATGCGGGCACCGGCCGAAACGCCCTACATCTTCGCGCTCGAAACCGCGATGGACGAGCTCGCCGTCGCACTCGGCATGGATCCGGTCGAGTTGCGCCGCGTCAACGACACCATGAAGGAGCCGATCAAGGGATTGCCGTTCACCAGCCGGTCGTTGATGCAGTGCTTCGACGCGGCCGCGGCCTCCTTCGGCTGGTCGAAACGCAGCCCGGAGCCCGGCTCGATGCGCGACGGCGACTGGCTTGTCGGCTGGGGATGCGCGATGGCGTGCTATCCGACCCAGATGGCACCGGCCAGCGCCCGCGTTCGTCTGTTGCCGGATGGGACGGTGCGCGTCGAAACGGCGTCGCACGAGATCGGTACCGGCATCTACACCGTGGCGGCGCAGACGGCGGCCGAGCGCCTCGGCGTCCCGCTGGAAAGGGTGTCCGTGGTTCTCGGCGACACGGCTTGGCCACCGGCGCCCGTCTCGGGCGGCTCCATCACGACCGCGAGCGTATGCTCGGCGATCGCCCAGGCGTGCGACGCCATCCGCGCCAAGCTGACCAACGACCCCGGCGAGGACCTCGTCCAGGCGCTGAACAAGAAGGGCCCGGGTGCCGTCGAGGAATACGCCGAATGGATGCCGCACGGCGCCAAGCCCGGCGCCCTGCAGGCGCTCTACAAGGGTCAGGCGAACCCGATCGGCGGTGCCAAGCTCGATGATCGCATCCAGTTCGCGTTCGGGGCGGAATTCGTCGAGGTCCGGGTGCACGCGCGCACGAAGGAAATGCGCGTACCCCGCATGGTCGGCGCGTTCGCGGCCGGTCGCATCATGAACACCCGCACGGCCCGAAGCCAACTGATGGGCGGGATGATCTGGGGGGTGGGATCAGCCTTGCACGAGCAATCCGAGATCGACGGGCGCGCGGCGCGCTACGTGAACGCCAACCTCGCCGACTACCTTATTCCCGTGAATGCCGACGTGGTCGACGTCGACGTCATCCTGATTTCGGAGGAGGACAAGCTCGTCAACCCGCTGGGCGTCAAGGGCATCGGGGAACTCGGCATCGTGGGCACGGCGGCGGCCGTGTCGAACGCCGTGTACCACGCGACGGGGCAGCGCCTGCGCGACCTGCCCTTGCGGATCGACGACCTGATCGCGGTCGCCTGACACGCTCCGCCGCAAGAACGGGGAGGATCGTGCCGGTGCGCCCCGTCTCGCGCACCCGCCCAGGGCTTCGGCGAACCGCGAGGGCACCTGACACACCGGCGTGACAGCCCGTGGTCGCGAGCCGAGGCGATGCGATCCAGCCTCGTGAGACGTCGCTACGGGCCTACTTCGCTACGCTCGCAACGGCGGGTGCGTCCCGCGGGGGGCGTGATTGTGGGAAGGCGCCCGTCGGCCTTCACCTCCGGCGCCCCGGCGGAGGGACCAAGGACCCTGCCGGGGCGTTCGTGCCGGGCCCGTGCCCAATCCCGCCCGGATTCCGGTCAGGCGAACAGCGAGCGCAATTGTCCGATCAGGAACGACCGGCGCGTCTCCGACAGGCGGGCCAGGAACGTCTCCGCCCAGCGGTCGATGTCGTTCCTCTCGATCTTCTCGAACATCGCGGCGTGGCGCGCGCGGCGCTCGTCGAGCGGCATTTCGAGCGCCGTCTTCATGGCCTGCGCCATGCCTTCGGTCTCGTGCGGGTTGACGATCAGCGCCGTGTCGAGTTCGGCCGCGGCGCCCGCGAATTGCGAAAGCACCAGCACGCCGGGATCGTCCGGGTCCTGCGCCGCGACGAACTCCTTGGCGACCAGGTTCATGCCGTCGCGCAAGGGCGTGACCAGCGCCGCCGCCGCGCTGCGGAACACGCCGGCGAGCAATTCGCGCGAATAGGATCTGTTGATATAGCGGATCGGCGTCCAGGCGACCTCGCCAAAGCGGCCGTTGACCGCGCTGACCAGGCTGTTCACGTCGTTCGCCATGTCGTTGTACTCGGGAATCTCTTCCCGGCTTTTCGGCGTGACTTGGAGAAAAATGACGCGGTTGCGCCAGGAAGGCTCGGTTTCGAGGAAATGGTTGAACGCCTCGACCCGGTGCATGATCCCCTTGGAATAATCGAGCCGGTCGACCCCGAGGAACAGCTTGCGGCCGGCCAGGCTGTCGCGCACCTCGCGCGTGAAGTTCGAGCCGGCCGCCTCCGTCGCGAGCCGCGCGTATTCGCTGGTCGCGATCCCCACGGGAAAGGCGCCGACGCGCACGACGCGACCCTCGATGGCGTAGGACTTGCCGTCGCGACCGACACTGCCGCCCGTCTGCGCGAGGAAGCGACTGTAATTGTTGACGTCGTTCTCGGTCTGGAACCCGACGAGGTCGTAATGGCTCAGCGTGCCGATGCTCTGTTCATGCCGCGGGATCGTGTACAGCAGATCGGGAGGTGGGCACGGTATGTGGAGAAAAAAGCCGATCGGGTTGTTGAAGCCGCGCGCGCGCAGTTCCCGCGCGAGAGGGATGAGATGATAGTCATGAACCCACAGGATATCGTCGGGCTGCAACAGCTTGGCCAGATTGTCCGCGAACAGCGCATTGACGCGCAGATAGCCGGTGAGATCGCTGCGGCTGAACTCGGCAAGGTCGACGCGGTAATGCAGGATCGGCCAAAGCACGCGGTTGGCGAAACCGTTGTAGTATTCCTGGTAATCGGCCGTCGACAGGTCGGTCACCACATAGGTGACGTGTTCCCGGACGGCGGTGACCGGCTCGACGTTGGGCGCGTCGTCGACCTTGCCGCTCCAGCCGAACCACAGCCCGGGCCGCGATTTCAATGCCGCGTGCACCGCCACGGCCAGGCCGCCCGGCGGCGCCGGCTGCCCCGGTTCCGGCACCGTGACGCGGTTCGAGACGATTACAAGTCGAGGCACCAGGCGTCCTCCCAACTCTGAGACAGGCGCATGGCCGAATTGATGATGCCCGCCATCGAATAGGTTTGCGGGAAGTTGCCCCACAACTCCCCGGTCACCGGATCGAGGTCCTCGGAAAGGATGCCGAACGCGTTCCGGTGCGACAGGATGTCGAGATAGCGCTCCCGCGCCTCGTCTTTGCGACCGATCTGCGCCAAGGCATCCACATACCAGAAGTTGCATACCAGGAAAGCCGTTTCGGGCGTGCCGAAATCGTCCGGCGCCGTATAGCGCATGATCCTGCCGCCCTGCATCAACTCGCGGCCGATCAGTTCGCACGTCTTGACGAAGCGGGGATCGGTCGCCGCCATGAAGCCGAGCTCGGGAAGCAGGAGAACGCTGGCGTCGAGATCCGGCAGGCCCCAAGCGCCGACGATCGCCTGCCGCTTCTCGTCCCACGATTCTTCCAGGACACGGCGCTTGATCCGCCCCGCTTCGCTGGTCCAGATGCCGGCCTCGGTGCGCAGCCCGAGCCGCGCCGCGATGCGCGCGAGCCGGTCGCAGGCGACCCAGCATAGCACCGCGGAATACGTGTGCGTCCGCTGGCGTCCCCGGTATTCCCAAAGCCCGGCGTCGGGCTCGAAGGCGAACCGGGAGGCTTGCCGCCCGAGATCCTCCAGCCGCCGGAACAGGGCCTCGTCGCCCATCTTCGGCAGGCGTTCGTCGACGAACATCTGCGTGGCGCCGAGCACGACGCTGCCATAGCCGTCGTGCTGGACCTGCGTCACGGCTTCATTGCCGACGCGCACCGGTTTGTTGCCGAGGAAACCGTCGAGGTCGGGGGCGATGCGCTCGTCGAGCGGCAGGCCGGGGATGATGCCGTGGACGGGCCCGAGGTGGGCCTGCTGGTCGACGGCGATGTTGGTGAAATAATTGATGTAGGCTTCCATCGTCTGGGTCGCGCCGAGACGGTTCAGCGCGTGCACGACGAAAAACGCGTCCCGGAGCCAGCAGTAGCGGTAATCCCAGTTGCGGCTCGAGCCCGGCGCTTCGGGGATGGATGTCGTGTGGGCCGCGATGATGGCCCCCGTTTCCTCGTAGGAGCAAAGCTTGAGGGTGATCGCCGCACGGGTCACGGCCGTCTGCCACTCGTATGGAAGGGCAAGGTAGCGGACCCAGTCGAGCCAATAATCGCGCGTCTGGTTCTGGAACTCTCGCGTCGTGGGGTCGAGGGCGCTGAGGAACGGTTCGTCCTGGCCGAACACCATCGAGATCGTTCTGTTCAACCCGAACGCGGTCTCGTGCTCGATGTAGGACAACGGCGCGTCGGTGGTCAGCCGCAGCACCGTCTCGCCGCCGAGGAAGCGGATATGGTTCGACCCCATGGCCTTGTCGGTGGTGGGGCGCCCATAGGCATGCGTCGGCCGCACCCGCAGGGTCACGCGCGGCAACCCCGCCACCGGCTCGATGCGCCGCACGATCTGCGCCGGCCTGAAGATGCGGCCGTATTGCTTGAAACGGGGTGCGAAATCCGTGACCTTGACGATGCCGCCCTGGCTGTCCTTGAGGATCGTCTCGACGATCGCGGTATTGCGCACGTAGCTCGCCGAGGACTGCACCTGATCGGCCAGGACCACATCGCAGAAGCCCTTTTCCTCCTCGCCCGCGAGCAGGCGGGAAAACACGGGGTCGGAGTCGAAGCGCGGCGTGCACCACCACACGATCCGTGCCCGTGTATCGAGCATGGCGGCGACGCGGCAGTTTCCGATCAGCGCGAAATCCATGTTCCGCGGTTTCATGCGCTGACCGCCTCCGAACGCACCAGGGCCGTCAGCCAGTGCCTCACGGCGGCGGCATCGGCGAACGTGCCCGAGACGTCCGGGTCATCCTCGCCCACGGAATACGCGAGGCCGTCGTGGGCCAGCACCGCCGCGAAGCCCGGCCGGTCGGTGATGTCGTCGCCGACGAACACCGGCCTCCGCCCATGAAACGGAGCCCGGGCCAGCATCGTCTCGATCGCCGCTCCCTTGTTGATGCCCGGACGCTTCAGCTCGAACACGAAATGCCCCGGCATGATGGTCAGGCCCAGGTCCGCGTGCGTCGCCACGAAGTCGCCGAGACGCTGCCGCAACCGCGGCCCGGACTCCGGCGCCGCGCGATAATGGACCGCGAACGAAAAGCCCTTGTTCTCGGCCAGCGCGCCGGGGAAACGTTCGAGAACCGGAAGCAGTTCGTTCCACGCCGACGCGGGAAGCCGCTGGGTTTCGAGCGCCGTCGGGGCGTCGCGCCCGCCCAGCCGAAGTTCGGCGCCATGGACCCCGCTCGCCTTGAGCCGGAGGGGCCGGAAGAGCTGATCGAGGTTGGCGATCGTGCGGCCGCTCACGAGCGCCAGCGCGCCCTCGAGGAGCCGCTCCGCGGCCTCGAGGTCCCGCACCAGGGACGCCGGCACCACCACCTCCGTCGGGCTCGGGGCGATGTCGATCAGGGTGCCGTCGACATCGAGGAACAATCCGACGTCGGGCGAGAGAGACTCGGGTCGCATCAACAGGTCCTCGCTGCGGCAACGCCGCCGCGCTCGATCGAGCCGGTCTTCGCAGCCGCGAACGTGAGGCGCAAGTCAAAGTTCCCGCGTCCCGGCTGGAGCCGCCATGGTGCGGCGCGGAACCAAACCGATATAGCCGCGTTCACACTTTAAACGGGAAACCGTCCTTCCGCGGAGCAAAGACCTAGCATGAGAATCGCGCAGATCGCTCCGCTGATGGAAAGTGTTCCCCCGCGCCTTTATGGCGGGACCGAGCGTATCGTCTCATGGTTGACTGAGGAGCTTGTCCGCCAAGGTCACGACGTTACGCTTTTCGCGAGCGGGGATTCGATCACCGCCGCGAACTTGGTGTCGTGCACAAGCGAAGCCATCCGCCTTTCGGAGACGATGAGAGACTTTCTGCCGCATTACACGATGATGGCCGATCGTGTGCACCGCCTCGCCGCGGCGTTCGACGTTCTCCACTTCCACATCGACATGTTCCACTTCCCCCTGTTCCGCGGGATGGAAACCCGGACGGTGACGACACTGCACGGCCGCCAAGATCTGCCGGATCTGTGGCCGTTCTATCGCGCCTTCCCGCGCATGCCGCTCGTATCCATCTCCGACAGCCAGCGCGCGCCGATCGCGGACGCGACGTTCGCCGGCACCGTGCTGCACGGTTTGCCCGCCGATCTCCACGCGCCGAACTACGATCCCCGCGGCGGCTACCTGGCTTTCCTCGGCCGCATCTCGCCGGAGAAGAGGCCCGATCGCGCCATCGAGATCGCGCGCGCGCTCGGCATCCCGCTCAAGATCGCCGCCAAGGTCGACAAGGCCGACGAGAAGTATTTCCGCGAACAGATCGAGCCGCTCCTCGTCGATGGCGGCGTGGAATTCGTCGGCGAGGTCGACGAACGCAGCAAGACGAAGTTCCTCGGCGAGGCACGGGCGTTGCTCTTTCCGATCGATTGGCCCGAGCCGTTCGGACTGGTGATGATCGAAGCGATGGCTTGCGGCACGCCTGTCCTCGCTTTTCGCCAGGGGTCGGTCGCGGAAGTGATCGACGACGGGATCACGGGGAAGATCGTGTCGACCATGGACGAAGCCCTCGCGGCGATGCCGCAGGTGCTCTCCCTCGACCGACGCGGCGTGAGGAGGCGGTTCGAGGAGCGGTTCACCTCGGCGCGCATGGCGAGCGACTACGTGGACCTCTACAAGAGCCAGATCGCCCTCGCGGAAATGGCCGAACAAGCGCCTGGCGCAGGGCACCTCTTGCCGTCGGCGCGGGATGGGGTGTCGTCGGTCGAGCCGGGTTCGCTGACCGGGGTCCCGGCGCGCGTCACGCAATGAGCGTGAGCTTGCGAGCGATCCGTCGCGGGTGATGGATAGGGTTAGCCCGCTGGTAGCCGGTCTCGGCGCGGCAGGTCCGTTTCCAGCCCCGCCGAGTGTTAGGAGCGGAACGCCGGACGCTTGCCGCCTTTGTCCGCGTCTTCCCGCGAAAGCCGTGCTAAGGCCGTCTCCGGCATCGGAGCTGGATCGGGATAACCCTTTCGAATGATCGACGACGCGGCCGCCGACCTCGACGCCTCGGCCTACCCCGGCGCCAGACCCGGCTCGGACCAGGGACCGTTCTACATCTCGGCGACGGGTCCGTCCTCGCGACCGCGGCACACAATGAAACACGGCGACACGTTCGCTGTTTTCGACAGCCACGGCGACATGGGCGCGTCGTCGGGCGGGCCGGACGGCCTCTTCAACCACGACACGCGCTTCCTGTCCCGACTCGAACTGCTCATCAACGGCACCCAGCCGTTGCTGCTCGGGTCCCGGATGCGCGACGACAATATGGTCCTGTCCGTCGACCTCACCAACCCGGATATCTACCGGGAGGGCGCCATCGCGCTCTCCAAGGATACGCTGCATATCGTCCGAACGACCTACCTCTGGGGAGGCGTCGCCCACCAGCGCATCCATGTGTCGAATTACGGCGACGAGCCACACGACTTCACCGTGTCGCTCGTGTTCGGTTGCGATTTCTCGGATCTGTTCGAAGTGCGGGGTACGCGCCGCGCCGCACGCGGTACGGCGGAGCCGGCGCACGTGGACGGTGGTCGGGCGACGTTCGCCTACACCGGGCTCGACGGTCGGCTGCGGACGTGCGCGCTGGTGTTCGAGCCGTTGCCGACCCGCTTCATGCGGGGCGTGGCGACGTTCGACATCGCGCTGCGGGGCGGCGGCGGGTTCACGATCTCCTTTTCCGCGGAGTGCCACGGGGACGACCCTCCGGTCGAGACCACGTTCGGGCACGGGTTCGTCAGCGCCAGCCGGCACCAGAAGGCCCTGACCCGGCAGGTGACCACGGTCGACACCTCGAACGAGATCTTGAACGAAGTGATGTGCCGGTCGACGGCGGATCTTTACATGCTGCTGACCGAAACGCCCGAAGGTGCCTATCCCTACGCGGGCATCCCTTGGTATTCGACCACGTTCGGCCGGGACGGCATCATCACCGCCATCGAGATGTTGTGGTGCGATCCCGGCGTGGCCCGGGGGGTGCTTCGGCGGCTTGCGAGATTTCAGGCATCCTCGGATGACCCGGCGGCGGATGCCGAGCCGGGCAAAATCCTCCACGAGATGCGCGGCGGCGAGATGGCAGCCCTGCGCGAGGTGCCGTTCGGGCTCTATTACGGCTCTGTCGACGCGACGCCCTTGTTCGTCGTGCTCGCCGGGCTTTATCTCAGGCGGACGGGCGACGGGGCGACGATCGAGGCACTTTGGCCCTCGATCGAGCGCGCCCTGTCCTGGATGGATCGTTACGGGGACCGGGACGGCGACGGTTTCCTCGAATATTTCCGCGCCGATGCGCGGGGGTTGCAGAACCAGGGCTGGAAGGATTCGTTCGATTCCGTCTACCACGCCGATGGCGTGATCGCGGAAGGGCCGATCGCGCTCGTCGAGGTGCAGGGCTACGCTTACGCGGCCCGGCGCCTCGGGGCGGACTGCGCGCGCCACCTGGGGTTCGAGGCGCGCGCCCGGGACCTCGACGCTCAGGCCGAGACGCTCGCGGCGCGCTTCGATCAGGCGTTCTGGTGCGAGGACATCGGCACGTACGCGATCGCGCTCGACGGCGAGAAGCAGCCGTGTCGCGTGCGCACCTCCAACGCCGGGCAGGTGCTATGGACGGGGATCGCCCGTCCCGAGCGTGCGCGCGTCATCGCGGACGGGCTCTTGAAGCCGAACTTCTTCTCCGGCTGGGGCATCCGCACCGTGGCCGAAGGAGAGGCGCGCTACAACCCCATGTCGTATCATGACGGCTCGGTCTGGCCGCATGACAACGCCCTGATCGCTTTGGGCCTCGCCCGCTACGGTTTCGCGGAGCACGCCGAGAAGGTGTTCGAGGGGCTGTTCGCGGCCGCGACCTACATGGATTTGCGCCGGCTGCCCGAGCTGTTTTGCGGCTTCCGTCGGCGACGGGGCGCCGCGCCGACCCTCTACCCCGTCGCTTGCGCCCCGCAAGCCTGGGCGGGCGCGGCCCCGTTCCTGCTCCTGCAAGCGACGCTCGGCATCGCGTTCGATCCGGCGACGAGGAGCATCCGGTTCAACAACCCGCGCCTGCCGAAGTTCGCGGAACAGATCACCCTCCGCAATCTCGGCTTCGAGGACGCGCGGGTCGATGTCGTGCTGCGGCGCGCGGGGGAGCACGTGGCGCTGCGGGTCGCGCGCAATCACGGCGCCATCCAGGTGTCGATGGTTCTAGATTGAGGTCCGGCCGGCCCTTAAACCGGGGCGGGTTCGTCTGGGAACAGCGGCCATGAGCATGGGTTCGAGCAACGGCCGCGCCGTCCTCCTCGGCTGTGTGGCGGCGGCTTTCTCCACGGGTGCGGCGATCGCCTTCGTCGACCGTCAGGCGGCGAGTTGGTCTCACGCGACGTTCCACGGTGCCGCCGTCTTTCGCGGCCTCACGCACCTCGTCGACCCGCTGCTTCCCGCCGCTGCCCTGGGCCTCGCGACGGCCGCTTTGGCGGCGGCGTCGGGGTGGCGCCCGGGACCGGTCGGGCGCACCCTCGTGGCGTGCTGCTTCGCCACGCTGATCGCGGTCGCGATCAAGGATCAGGCCAAGTTCGCCTTTGGACGGTTGTGGCCGGAGACATGGGTCAACGACAATCCGTCCTGGATCAAGGACGGCGCCTACGGGTTCTTCCCGTTCCACGGCGGCACCGGCTGGTCCGCATTCCCCTCGGGCCACATGTGCGACATCTCGGCGCCCGTGGCCGTGCTGTGGCGGCGTCTGCCGCGATGGCGGCCGCTGCTGGCGATCCCGGTGGCGCTCGTCGCCGTCGGGCTCTTCGGAGCGGACTTCCATTTCGTCGGCGATCTGATCGCGGGCACGTTCCTCGGGGCGGCCTGCGGGGCGGGCGTTCTCGCGGTGATGCGGGCGGAAGGCGATCCCGCGCCGCCGCCGCGGGTGCCGTCCCCGGCTTTCGGCACGCGGCCGCGTCGTGAACCGCTGATGCCCGTTCCGAAGCCATGAACGGGAGTTGGGCCCCGTTGTGAGCCGGCTGCCACGGTTCCCGGCCTTGTCCGCCGAGCGTCGCCGCTGGCGGGGAACGGCCCGAAATCCGGGTTCCGATCTGGCACGGCTGCCGGTCGGGCTCGACTTCGCCGGGATCAGCATCGGCGAAGGCCTGCGCGCGGCCGCGGCCTCGGCCGCGATCCTGATCCTCAACGCCTTCGTTCAGTCGCCCGCGCTCATGCTGGCGGCCTTCGCGGCGAATTTCGCCTGTTTCTGCGACACCGGGGGACCGGTCCGGCGCCGCGTTCCCGCGCTGCTGACGTTCACCGTTCTCGGCGCGATGGCGTGGAGCGCGTTCGGCCTCATGCGTGCCGTGAGCCCCTGGCTCGTGCTGCCGGCGGCTGGCCTCGTCGTGTTTTGCAACAGCATGGCCCGGGTATGGGGCTTGCGGGCGCAAGGCGTCGGCAACGTTCTGACGGTCGTGGTCGCCCTGGCGGTCGACAAGCCGCTCGACCTCGGAGAAGCCGGCGCCCTTTTCCTCGCCTTCATCGGCGGCGGCGCCTGGGCCACCGTTCTCACGGTCGCGATCTGGCGCATCCACCCGGAGCGTCCCGCCCTGCGCGCGCTCGGCGCGAACTGGCGCCTCCTCGCGGCGTTCTGCCGGGATGTCGCGTCCCTGGTGGCGCGCCCCGGGGCGGAGGCGTCGCACTGGGACGCCCACGCGAGGGCGCATCGCCGGGCGTTGCGGGACGCCATCGAGGACGCGCGCGCGACGCTGATCGACGTCATGCGGCCCGGCCCCATGTCGGTCGAGTCGGCTCGGAACATGCTCCTTCTGGAAGCCCAGGACGGGATCTTCGGCGCACTCATCGCCATGTCCGACATCGCGGAATCGCTCCCCGCGGCAAGGTCGCGCGCGTCCGCGGGACGGCTCCTGCGCCGGCTGCGCCCGATCTTCACCCTTCTGGAACGCGCCATGTCGGACGCGCGGGAGCCCGCGCGCTTGGGCGCGGGCGTCAGGCACGATTTCGAGGCGGCCTTCCTGCGCATGACGGCGGACGCCGAGCGGGAGCCGGCGCTCGGCCCCGTCGCGGCGGCGCTGATCGATCGGTTGAGGATCGCGAGCCGCCTCACGAGCGAGAAAGGCGCCCTTGGGGGTCCGGCTCCGCCGACGTGGAGCGGCCGCCTGCCCGATCCCGCCCTTTGGCTGGAAACGCTGCGGGCCAACCTGACCTGGCGTTCGGCCGTCACGCGGCACGCGACGCGCGCGGCCGTGCTGGTGTTCGCCGCCATCGCGGTGGCGTTCGCATGGCCGAGCCCCTACGCGCATTGGCTCACCATCACGGTGGGCCTCACCGTGCAGCCCTACTTCGCCGCGACCTGGCAGCGCGCGCTCGAACGCATCGCCGGAACCGCCCTCGGGGCGTCGATCGGCGGGACGATCACCTTCCTGCCGCACAGCCCCTTCGCGTTCGCGCTGATGCTGGTGCCGTTGAGCGTCATCGGGTTCTCGGTCCGCCAGGTGAGCTACGGCGCCTTCATCGCCTGCCTGACGCCGTTGACCGTGCTGCTGTTCGAGGTCGCCGAACCGGGTCACGCCGAGTGGGTCGTGGCCGGGATGCGCACCGCCTACACGATCGGTGGCGGCCTCGTCGCGGTGCTGGCCTGCATGGTCCTGTGGCCGAGCTGGGAACCGGAGCGCACGGAAGGCGAACTTCGGGGGACCCTGCTGGCCCACGCGCGCTACGCCGAGACGGTGTTCGCCGCGCTCGCGGCCGAGACGCCCTGGAGCGAGGCCGAGGACGCGCGCCGGCGCGCCGGCCTCGCGAGCAACAACCTCGAAGCGTCGTTGTCGCGCGCCCTTCAGGAGCCGCGGGCGCGGCACGCGCGGCGGATCGAAGCCCTGCTCGCGGCCGACGCTGCGACGCGGCGGCTCGGCGGGGGGCTCCTGGCCTTGCAGCTCGAGCGGCCGGGGTCGGGTGCCCTGGCCGGGAGCGCGTGGGCCGCATGGCGCGCCTGGCTTCCGGACGCGATGCGGCGGCTCGCGGACGGCGGTCCGCCACCGCAACCCCGCCCGCCTTCGGTGCCGCCCGAAAGCCCCCTCGCCCGGCTCGGGCGCGCGGTCGACCTCATCGCCGGCATCGTCGCCGACCTGCGGCTCGGGCCGCGCCCATGAAGCCCGGGAGGCGGAGGGCCGGCCAGCCCCGTCATTGCCCTGCGGTAGCCTAGCGGGATAGCGTGCCACGCTCCGGGGGACCCGCCGCATGGGACAGATGATCGACGGCATGTGGCGCGCCGAGCCCATCGTGCCGGAAAGCGGGGACGGGCGTTTCTGGCGACCGCCGACACGCTTCCGGGACACGATCGCCCCGGGCGGGCGCTTTCCGCCCGAAGCGGGCCGGTACCACCTTTATGTTTCCCTGGCATGTCCCTGGGCGCACCGCGCGCTGATCGTCCGCAAGCTCAAAGGGCTCGAGGGCCTCATCGGCCTGTCGGTCACGCACTGGTTCATGGGGGAAGAGGGCTGGACTTTCGCACCGGGAGAGGGGGTCGTCCCCGATCCGCTGGGGGCCACGCACCTCCACGCCGTCTACCGGCGCGCCGATCCGCTCTATTCCGGGCGGGTCACGGTGCCGGTGCTCTGGGACACGGTCGAGGGCACGATCGTCAACAACGAATCGGCCGAGATCATCCGGATTTTCAACACGGCCTTCGACGATCGCGGCGCCGCCGCGGGCGACCTCTACCCCGCGTCCCTCCGCGACGCCATCGACGCCGTGAACGCCCGCGTCTACGACACGCTCAACAACGGCGTCTACAAGGCTGGCTTCGCCACCACGCAGGCCGCCTATGAAGCTGCGGTCGTCCCCCTGTTCGAGACGCTCGACTGGCTCGAGGCCCGTTTGTCCGGTCAGCGGTTCCTGTGCGGTGCCCTGCCGACCGAAGCGGACTGGCGGTTGTTCACCACGCTGGTGCGTTTCGACGCGGTCTACCATGGCCACTTCAAATGCAATCTGCGCCGGTTGCTCGACTATCCGGCGCTCTCCGACTATACGCGGGCACTCTTCCAGTGGAAGGATGTTCGCGATACGGTCGATTTCGCGCACATCAAGCGTCACTATTACGAGAGCCACCGCAACATCAATCCGAGCGGGATCGTTCCGCGCGGCCCCCTGCTCGACTTCGATCGGCCTAGCCGCGGGTAGCCGCCGCCGAAGGCCGGCTAGGGCGCCACACGCTCGTTCGCTTATGCTCGGCGTCTTCGAGCGCCCGGCTGACCGGCACCGTATAGGTGGCGACGCGCTCGAACGCGTCCCCATCGAGGTAGGCCCGCCCCGGATCGCCGATGAGCACGCGCGCCCCCCGGTCCGCCAGGTTTCGCAGCCACCCGGTGACCCGCGCCGCGATGTCCCGCTCGTAGAAGATGTCGGCCGCGAGCACCACGTCCCATCCGGCGTCGCTACCGACGATGTCGTCCGGCAGAATGGTGATCGCGGTCCGGTTCGCGGCGGCGTTGAGGCATATCGCATCGAGGGCGAAAGGGTCGATGTCGTTCGCCTCGACCAGGGCCGCACCCGCGCGGACGGCGGCGATCGCCACCAGTCCCGAACCGGACGCCACGTCGAGCACACGGGCGCCGCGCACCAGCGACGGGTGATCGAGGAGATGACGCGCGAGCGCCTGGCCCCCCGCCCAGGCGAAGGCCCAGAACGGCGGCGGCAAGCCCATCGCCCCCTGTTCGACCTCGGTCTTCTCCCACAGCTCGATGGCCTCGTCGGCGAGATGCAGGTCGATCTCGGGCGCGTAGGGCACGGGCCGCAGGCGGGTGTTCGCACGGATGAAAGCCGCGCGACCGGCGTCGTTCCGGATCACGGTACGGCCTTGTCGGCCATCATGTCGCGGTAGAGCGCGACGAACGTTCGCGCGACCTGATCCGTCGTGAACCCATCGAGCGCGCGCGCGCGCGCCGCGTCGCCGAAGCGGCGCACGCGTTCGGGATCGCGCGCCAGGGATTCGAAAGCCTTCGCCATCGCGCCCGGATCGTCGGGCGGAACGACGCAACCCTCGATCCCGTCCCGCGCGAAGGTGGCGCACCCGGGGGTGCGCGTGGTGACGACCGCGCGCCCCGCCGCGGCGCCTTCCAGCAGGGCGCGGGGCAGGCCCTCGCCGCCGCGCGACGGCACGCACACGACGTGATGGTCCCGCCACACCGCACCGACATCCGCGGTGCGGCCGTACCACGCGACGCCGGGCTCGTCCGACCAGGCCCGCAGCGTCTCCGCCGAAATCGATCGCGGGTTCCCGGGGTCGGGTGCGCCGAACAAGGACAATTCGAGCGGGGCGCCCGCCGCCCGGGCACGGCGCGCGGCGGCCACCGCCACGTCGATCCCCTTCGAATGGACCATGCGGGCCACCACCGCGACCTTCAGCGGCGGCAGGGGCGGCATCGGCCGCTGCGGCTCGACAGCCGGATCGATGCCCGCGCCCCCCACGACGGTCACGGCGGGGTCGTCCGGGTTCATCCCGAGCAGAACGGGGTCCTCGCGATTTTCGAACACGTAGCGCGTTCCCGCGCCGCCGAGCGCCCGCCGCAACAACGCGCCGAGTGCCGCGCGGGCGAGACGGGCTTTGACGCCCGTGCTGGCGCCGATGAGACCGAGCCCGGTGACGGCGTGGACGCGACGGTTCGTCCCCGCGGCGATCGCCGCGAGGCCGCCCAAGACGACAAGCCTCAGCGAGACGAGGTGCGCGATGTCCGGCCTTTCCGCCCGCAGCGTCGCGGCGAATGTCGCGATCTGGCCGGCGAGCGCGAAGGGACCGAAATGGCCACGCTCGTGAGCCGAGCGGATCACGCGGATGCCGGCCGCCTCGATGCGCGCGGCGATCGCCGGATCGCCCACGCGCGTGGCGACCGCGACGGCGAAGCCGGCGTCGCGCGCCGCGACGGCCGCCGGCAGGAAATGCGAGGCGAAGAACCAGTCTTCGGTAACGAGGAACAGCAGTTTGGGGTGGGCGCTCATCGTGGTCCGCTTCGGCCATTGCGCCCCCGGCGGCGCGGAGGCCGCGACGGGCGCCCTCGGGTCGCCGGCCGGCAAGATCCCCGCTCGCGAACGGTCGTCCGCAGCGCACTCCTGGGCCGGCTTCCCGCCGACGCGGCCCCGGCCGACCCGGTCCTTAGCGACGGCGAACGTATTATGCCAGGTGTGGCTTTTCCGCGACTTGATCATGACACGAGCAGCAGGGATTTTGGCGAGGTCGCGACGAAGGGCCGTTATGCCCTCGACACGACGTGTTGCCGAAAGGATACGGCGGTCTTCCACTTATCGATATAGAAGATGCGCAGTAGCGGCCTTCATGAACCTGTTACAATGGCAACATATCGGACGATGCACGCGACGGACGCTCAAGGCGGGGATCCTGGTCCATGACAAGGTTTAAGAAATACATGCTCTCGTCGGCCGCCCTGCTGGGCTGCTCGGCGGGTGCGCAGGCGGCGGACCTGCCGGTCTACAAGGCCGCTCCGGTCAGCTATGTCCGCATCTGCGACGCCTTCGGCACGGGGTTCTTCTACATCCCGGGCACCGACACCTGCCTGCGCATCAACGGCCAGGTCCGGGCGGAGTACACCGTGCGCGGCAACGCGCCCTCGGGGAACCCCGCCGCGCGCGGCTTCAATCTCGCGGGACAGGCCTACAACCGCGACCTTTCGGTGTTCCGTGCCCGTGGCTACCTGAACGGCGACGCGCGCACGCAGACGGCTTACGGCACCATCCGGGCGTTCGTGTCCTACCGCATCACGCAGGACACGACGGCGCCGGGTCCCTACGGCGGCGGCTCCTTCAAGCCCGCCGGTGCGGCTTTCGCGCAGAAGACCAGCATCTTCCAGGGCTTCAGTCCGAATTCGGCCTACTCGCAGCTGGACAAGGGCTTCATCCAGTTCGCCGGAATCACGGCTGGCCGCGCGCAGTCGTTCTTCGACTTCGACGCCCAAAGCCACGAGTTGCTGACCAACACCGTGGCCAACTCCAATCAAGTCACGGAAATGTTCGCCTACACCTACGCGTTCGGCAAAGGTTTCTCGGCCACCATCTCGGTCGAAGACGCGATCGAGCGGCGCATCGGCGACAACGGCTTCACCGCCGGCCTGACGACGGCTGCCGGCAATCAGTTGAACCCCACGGCGACGAGGTCCGGCTACCTCGCGTATGCGGGCGAGACGATCCCGGACATCGTCGCCAATCTCCGCATCGATCAGGACTGGGGATCGGCGCAGATCTCAGGCGCCTATCATCAACTGAGCTCGTTCGCGGTGACGCTCAACAACGGTGCGCTCGTGACGCCGGGCAACCGCGACGGCTTTGCCGGCCTGGCCGGGGTCAAGGTTTTGCTGCCGATGGTTGCCAAAGGCGACAATTTCGTCGTCCAGGGCAGCTACGAGCAGGGTGCGATGGACTACGTCAACCCGCTGAACTATCAACCGGTCGGGTTGTCGAGCATCTACGCCAACAACACATCCATCGGCGTACCGGTCAATGACGGTTTCATCCGTCCGGACGGCAAGATCGGCATGAACGTCGCTTACGGCGGCTACGGGGCCTATCAGCACTACTGGACGCCCGACTGGAACAGCTCCCTGTTCGGCGACTATCTCAAAATCCGGAACCCGAAGACGGCGCAGCTTCTAGGCGTGGGCGCCGACAACGCTTCGATCTTCCAGGTCGGCGGCAACCTGATCTGGACGCCCGTGAAAGACTTCATCATCGGTGGAGAGGTGCTCTATTCCAATATGACGCTGACGGGCCTCGCTCCCGGTGTCGTCGACAAGCCGCCGAGCGGAAGCACCAGCCTCAAGAATCCCGACGACATCCGCGGTCGGCTGTCGCTACGCCGGGCCTTCTGATCGCTCCACCCGCAAACCGCGAAGGCCCGGGCGCGATGCTCCCGGGCCTTTTTCGTGTCACGCCGCGACGCTGCCGTCCGGCAGGTGCTGCCGAAGCGGCGGCCGTCTACCCAGGCCGCGACCCGGAACCTCGATCGATGCGCGCCACGCTTCGCCGCGCGCGCGGATGACCAGCCATCGAAGCCGATGCGTGTTGACGCGAGCGGCGAAGGCACACCGCGAGCGAAGCCGCCCTCGATGCCCGTCGCGGCTTCGGGGAGATGGCCGTCCACGCCTCTGGCGACCGCCGACCCTTGGCGAACCGGCTGCGGTCGACATGCGGGGCGCTTGGCAGCCCTGGCGTAGCAACGTTCCGCCCGGACGCTGCGCGCGCCCACACGTCCGAGACTTCGAGAACGCGGTGACGTGTCCCGGGGCCGTCCACCGCGCTTCCCCGCCCACGAAGCCCCTGGGGACGAACGAACACCCGCCGGCAAACCCGCTTTGCGACACCACGGGGCAGCGCGAATTCCGTATCGCTCGCGGTCATCGGGATGGGTCGAGTAGAACAGTGCCTGGAAGCGGTCACATCCTAAGCAGAGATTCGTGACTTGGCCAACGGATCGACCATTTGCTCGCGGTTGAG
>CAXTIC010000041.1:0-36658 GCA_964244255.1 uncultured Lichenihabitans sp.
ATCGCCGCGCTCGACCAAGCCATCCACCAAGCCGTCCAAGACCTCAACCGCGAGCGAATGGTCGATCCGTTGGCCAAGTCACGAATCTCTGCTTAGACAAGGGCCCGGCCCTTGCCGCGGATACGCGGCCCTTTGCGGTTCCGGGTTCGATGCCGCCGTGCCGGCAACGGGGCTGCCGACCCGGCGTTCGGGCCACCGATACGGGAGCGTGCAGCGAAAAGGCCGCCCCAGGGCGGCCTTCCCAGGGCTGCCTTGGCGTCTCGAAGCGTCCCTCGAAGGCTCAGCGCGAATAGAACTCGATGACCAGGTTCGGTTCCATGTGCACGGGGTAGGGCACTTCCGTCAGGCCCGGCACGCGGGTCATCTTGGCGGCCTTCTTGCCGTCGTCGTGCTCGTAATAGTCCGGCACGTCGCGCTCGGCCAACTGCCCCGCCTCGATCACGAAGGCGAGTTCGCGCGAGCTTTCCTTGATGGCGATCTCGTCGCCGACCTTGACCTGGTAGGACGGGATGTTGACGCGTTTCCCGTTGACGCGGACGTGGCCGTGGTTGACGAATTGCCGTGCCGCGAAGATGGTCGCCACGAACTTGCAGCGGTACACCACCATGTCGAGCCGCCGTTCCAGCAGACCCACCAGATGCTGGCTCGAATCGCCCTTGAGGCGGATCGCCTCGGCGTAGTACTTGCGGAACTGCTTTTCCGAGATGTTGCCGTAATAGCCCTTCATCTTCTGCTTCGCTTTGAGCTGCGTGCCGAAGTCGGTCGGCTTGCCCTTGCGCCGCTGGCCGTGCTGGCCGGGGCCGTATTCGCGGCGGTTGACGGGGCTCTTCGGGCGGCCCCAGATGTTCTGGCCGAGGCGGCGGTCGATCTTGTACTTGGCTTGTATGCGCTTGGTCATCGCGATCCTCGAATCGATCCAAAGGTGAGGAACGCGCCCTCCTTTGCCGGCGGCCTCCGTCGCCGGAAGCCGCGGCCGACAGGCTGCCCACGAGATCGGGAACGGCCGCGGGTGCGTCGCCGGAAGCTCGAACAGCTCCCAGGCATGAATCATCCGCACCGGGCACGCGCCCGGGGATGAAGCGGGCTCGATACCGGCCCGCCCCCCACAAGTCAACGCCGATCTTGGCCGCGAAAGCCCGGCATGGTGAAGGATCGGTAAGGAATCCCGGTTAACGTGCGAAGGCTGCGCGTCCTCGTCGCCGAGACGGCGCCCTCCACGGAAGCCGCCGATGTCGTCACCCGCGGACCCCGCCCTGCTGCAAGATGGCCCCGACGCCCTTGCCGATGCGTACGCGCCATCGGCGGGGCCCCCCCGCCGACGGCGCCGGCGCCACTGGGCCGCCATCCTGCCCGCGGCGGCTTGCGCGGCCGTCCTCGCGAGCACCGTCCCGCCGAAGCCGGGCTATCTCGCCACGACGACCATCGCGATCGATGCCGGGGGGAGCCCCGGGGAGATCGCGGCCCGGCTCGCGCGGGAACCGTCCGATCAAGTCCTCCGGAATGTCGTGCGGCGATATCGGCTCGCCGACGACCCGGAGTTCGCGTCCGGCGAGGGCCGCGACCCACTTGCCGCCTTGCGGGGATTTCTGACGCGGACGCCGCCGATGGCGGGCGACGCCCGCGAACGCGCCGCCGCCGCCACCCTGCGCGCTCGCGTCGGCCTCGCGCGGCTTGGCGGTTCGACGGTGGTCGAAGTGTCGGTCACGTCCCCCGATCCGGCACGGGCCGGGCGGTTGGCGGATGCCGTCGCGCAAGCAGTGCTCGCCGAATGGCGGCCGCCCGAAAGCGAGCCGTCCGGCAGCGCCGAGCCGTCCCCGCCCGATCCTTCGGCGCGCGGCGCCGGGCTCGTGTCGGCGGCGCCGGAGGCGGAGGCCGCGCTGATCCTCGCGCGCGGCCGGACGGCGGACGCGAAGGCGCGCGCCGACGCCGCGGGGCGGATCGCGGCCGGCGGGCGGTTCCTCGATCCCCTGCCGGCGGGGCTTCCCACGGCCACGCTCGATCAGTTGCGCGCCCGCTACGCCGATACCCTGCGCGACGAACTGACCGAAAAGACGACGCTCGGGGAGCGGCATCCGGTGCTGATCGAGACCGAGCAGAAACTGCGCGACCTCCGTCGCGACCTCGGGCTCGAACTCAAGCGCGTCGCCGGGGTCGCGGTACGGGCACTCGACGCGGCACGCGCCGGCGAAGGCGCGGCCGAGCGCCAGGCGCGGGTCGTGGCCGATGTGACGGGAAGCCTCGGCGCCCGCCGCGCGTCGCCCGATGTCGAGGGTGCGGGCGCGCGGCCCGAGCGGCGCGACGACGACGCGGGCGGACGCGTGCTGGCGCCCGCCGTGGTGCGTGCGGCCGCGTCCGCCTGGCCGCTGTCGCCCGCCCTGCGTGAAGTCGGCCTCCCGGCGCTGGCGGCGGGCGCCATCCTCCTGTTCGGCGCGACGTTCGGCGGGAAAGGAAGGCACAAGCCGCGCGCGGAAACGCTCGTGCGGGACGAACCGAACCTCGCGGGCATGGAATCCGGGCCTGTGCCGACCGACACGCGGCATCCGGATGATGTCGCGGCCGTGCGGCCCGCTTCGGAAGGGGACGCGGCGACGCCCGCCGGGCCGGCGCCGCCGCCGGAAGCCGTGGCCGCCGTCCCGGCCGTCCCCGTCCTTGCCATGATCCCGCCGCTCGAAGATCCCTTCGCGGCGACCGTGATGGATGCCTTCATCGGCGAGGCCTTGCCGCCCTTCGGCACCGCGCTGCTCGGGCTTCACGACACGCTCCTCATCGCCACGGCGCGGCGGCCCACGCCCGGTCCGCTCCGCGTGCTCGTCGCCGCACTCGATGCCGACATCGCCGTGGCGCTGGGGCTCGCGTGCGCGGGCGCACGGGCGCGGCGACGCGTCCTCATGCTCGAAGGCACGGACGCCGGCCTGTTCCGGCAGATCCTGCACCCGGGGGCACGGCGTGCCCTGGTCGATCTCGGCGGCACGCCCAAGCTCGCCTACGGACTTGGCGCGCGGCCCCGGGACTTCTGCCTCGTGGCGGCCGTTCCCGACGAGGCACGGGCGGTGACCCGCGCCGCCCTCGACCCCGCGACGGAGCGGCTTCGCGGCCTCGAGGCGTTCGACCTCGTGGTCATCGCCGGTTCCGGCACGGGCGCCGACACCCGCGCGCTCGCGCAGGTGGCCGACCTGGTGCTGTTGGCGGTCCGGCCCGGCTGCCCGGACGCCACGCTCGCCGCCGCGCGCGACGCGCTCGCCCCGGCGAAACCCTGCGCCGCGGTGATGGCCGAGGCGCCCGCGTTCGGCGCGTTGCGCGCCGCCGCGTGAGCCAAGGCGGCGACCCGGTCACGCCCGCATGCGGGTTCCGTCGGGGTCGAAGGCCGGGCGGTCGAGGCGGCGGGCGCGGCGCCGCGATCCGATGATCTCGACCTCGAATCCCGCGTCGGCGGTGGCCAGATCCTTCGGCACGTAGCCCAGCGCCAGGGACTGGCCGACACTGTGGCCGTAGCCGCCCGAGGTCACCCAGCCGACCACCTTGTCGTCGTGCCACACGGGTTCGTCGCCGATCGCGTCGGCATCTTCGGCGTCCACCGCGAAGGTGACGAGCCGCAGCGGCGCGCCGCCGTTGCCGTTGGCCTTCATGGCCGCGTCGCGTCCGACGAAATCGTTCTTCTTCAGGTCGACGAAGCGGCCGAGGCCCGCTTCCTCGGGCCCGTAGATCGGCCGGTATTCGCGCGCCCACGTCCCGAAACCCTTTTCGAGCCGGAGCGCGTTCAGCGCCCGTCCGCCGACGTGCCGCAGTCCAGCCCCCGCCCCGGCCTCCGTCAGCAGGCTGTGGAGCGCGCGCTGGTAGTCCGCCACGACCCAGATCTCGTAGCCGAGGTCGCCCGTGAAGGAGACCCGTCCGACGAAGGCCGGCACGGCACCGACCGAAAGGGCGCGGAAAGTCATGAACGGGAAGGCGGGCGTCGAGAGATCCTCGATCACGAGATTCTGCAAAATCGAGCGGCTCCGCGGTCCCGCGACCGAGAAGCCGACATATTCGGACGCGCACGGCCGTACCGAGACCCCGCCCGCGGCCGGCATGTGCCGTTCGAACCAGCGCGTGTAGAAAGCTTCGGCCGCGAGCGTGCCGACGAGGAAGAAGCGGTCGTCGGACAGCCGCGCGATGGTGAAATCGCCGATCAGCTTGCCGCGCGCGTTCAGCATGGGGGACAGCACCATGCGGCCCACCGCCGGCAGCCGGTTCGCCATGATGTTGGACAGGAAGGACGCCGCGTTCGGCCCCGTCACCTCGAACTTGCCGTAGTTCGATATTTCGATCAGCCCCGCCCCTTCGCGCACGGCGCGGCATTCGGCGCCGACATGGGGATGCGCGTCCGAGCGGCGGAAGGTGATCCGTTCGGCCGGCTCGGTCCCCTTGGGCGCGAACCACAGCGGGTGCTCGAGGCCGACGTATTCGCCGAAGAAGGCGCCTTCGGCCTTGAGCGCGTCGTAGACGGGCGTCGTCCGCAACGGACGCGCGGCGGGTAGTTCCTCGTTGGGGAAGCGGATCGAGAACCGGCGCGAATAGTTCTCGCGGACCTTGGCGTTGGTGTAGGCCATCGTGGCCCAGTCGCCGTAACGCGCCACGTCCATGCCCCACACGTCGAAGCCGGGGTCGCCCTCGACCATCCAATTGGCGAGCGCGAGCCCGACGCCGCCGCCCTGGCTGAAGCCCGCCATCACGCCGCACGCGACCCAGAAGTTCTTCAGCCCCTTGACCGGCCCGATCAGCGGATTGCCGTCGGGCGCGAAGGTGAACGGCCCGTTGATCACCCGGCGGATGCCGACCTCGGCGAGGGGCGGGAAATGTTCGAAGCCGATTTCGAGGCTCGGCGCGATCCGGTCGAGGTCCGCGGGCAGCAGGTCCTGGCCGAAATCCCATGGGGTGACCCTCTCGGACCACGGCGTCGCGGCCTTCTCGTAGGTGCCGAGCAGCACGCCGCCGCGTTCCTGCCGAAGATAAAGTTCCCCTTCGAAATCGATGCAGTGCTTCATCTCCGGCTTGCCGACGAGTTCGGGCAGGTCGTCCGTGATGAGGTAATGGTGCTCCATGGCGAGCACGGGCAGTTCGAGCCCCACCATGCGGCCGACCTCGCGCGCCCAAAGCCCGCCCGCGTTGACGACGTGTTCGGCGCGGATGGTGCCCTGGGCGGTGACGACGTCCCAGGTTCCGTCCGGCCGGGGCTGGAGATCGACCACGCGGCACTGCCGCTCGATGGTGGCGCCGCCGATCTGCGCCGATTTCGCATAGGCGTGCGTCACCCCGGAGGGATCGACATGTCCCTCGACGGGGTCGTAGAGCGCGCCCACGAAATGGCGCTTGTCCATGATGGGGAACAGTTTCTGCGCCTCGTCGACGCCGATGATCTCGAGATCCATGCCGAGATAGCGGCCGCGCGCGCGTGCCATCTTCAGCCAGTCCAGGCGCTCGGGCGTTCCGGCCAGGAGGAGGCCGCCGGTGACGTGGGCGCCGCAGCTTTGGCCGGAGATCGCCTCGATCTCCTTGTACAGGTCGATCGTGTATTGCTGGAGCTTGGCGACGTTGGGGTCGCCGTTCAGGGTGTGCATGCCGCCGGCGGCGTGCCACGACGAGCCCGATGTCAGTTCCGCACGTTCGAGCAGCATCACGTCGCGCCAGCCCGCCTTGGTCAGGTGATAGAGCACGCTCGCGCCGACGACGCCCCCGCCGATCACGACCACCCGCGCGTTGGTTTTCATCCCGAACTCCCTTCCATTTGCCAGCGACCGGGCTGGTCCGTCCCGCCCGTCGCGTGTTCCTCAGAGCCCGTCGGAGACGGACCCGGGGTGTCCCACGATCATTCGAGAGACGCGCCCGCCAAGCTCCGGGAGGCGTTCCATGGCGAGGTGGAACCGGGTCTCGCGCGAGCGCCCCACAGGCGAATTGCGCGAGCGAAGCGACGGCTCGAGATGCGTGCGCGCCTGAAGTCTCTTGGCCACCATCATTCCTTGGCGGACATCGCCGGGAAAGCATCCACGACGCCTCCGGCATAGGTCGCCGCGGCGCCGGCGTCCATCGCCGCGGGACACCGAGCGCCTCCCGCAACCTCTCGCGCGTCGCTCCCGTCTCGATCGCGGTCGTCGTGTGAGCCGCGATGCGACCATCGCTTCGAGTCGTCACAGCAACCGCAAGGGAAACAAGCTCGCGCGTGTTCGCGTCCAAGTGTCCCGACTTCGGGTCGACGTAGCAGATTTGGCGATACGCCGCGATGGCGTCGGGGCTCGCCGCGGCGAGCGCCTTCAAACTCCCGGTTACTTCAGGAAGAAACGCGTTCCAATCAAGTAACGTGAGTCTGCCTTGAAAAAGGCGATCGGGCGAGGCTTGTTGCGCCCAACGCTCTGACCGCGACGCTTCGCTCGGAAGCACGCTACCCCGGTCTCGCCAGGGGCGGAAAGGCCAAATCCGAGCGACCTGGCGCCGGGCCGGCGCGAGGCCCCGGTCGCCCCCGAGCCGCATGAAATTCCGACACGCCACGGAGCCGGCCCGAAACCCGGCGCCCCTTCGTCCGTAGCTTCGCGTGCCGGGTGGTCGTCCGAGGCCCGGCATTTGCCCTCCGGCTTGCTCCTGAGCCGGAGGGCATCTTTCCCGGGCCGTCAGCTCATCGCCATCAAGGTGGCGTTGCCGCCCGCAGCGGCCGTGTTGACGCTGACCGTCCGCTCCTCCACCAGCGCTTCGAGGGGAAAATCGTCGCCGCCGGAGCCGAGACCCCCGGGCGAGACGGCGCAAACCGGAACGACCGCGCCCGGCTGATCGGCGAGCCTCGTCAGCACGCCCGCGAGTCCGTCCCGTCCCCCCTCGTAGATCACGGCGGCGATGCCCGCCGCCGCCCAGTCGTCCGGCGCGGCCGCGATACGCTCCGCGACGGCGCGGGGCAGGCCCGCCAGCAGGGTGTGGACCGCCCCGGGTGCCGCCACGGCGGCGCGATTGCCGGTCGCGAGCGCGGCCGCGACCCCGGCGTAGAGCCCGAAAGCGGTTTCCGCCATCACCAGCACGGTGCCGCGCGGATGAAGGGCGTACACGTTCCGCTCGCCCACGGGCCCGGGCAGTTCGGCTTCGAAGCCGAGCGGCGATCGCGCGATGGCCCTGGCGGCGTAAGCGGCCTCCGGCCCATGCCCTTGTTTGTCGAGCCAGTCCGCCAGCGCCAGCGCCGCGCTTTCGCCCGGCCGGCCGGCGAAACGATCGGCGGCCGCCGCGCCCGCCGCCGGGCGGACGAGGCGGCGGAGGTAGAGCGGCCCGCCGGCCTTGGGCCCCGTACCCGAGAGGCCGTTGCCGCCGAAGGGTTGCACGCCCACGACCGCGCCGATGATGTTGCGATTGACGTAGATGTTGCCGGCCCGCGCCCGCGAAACGACGCGTGCGACCGTCTCGTCGATGCGGGTGTGGAGTCCGAACGTGAGACCGAAGCCGGATCGGTTGATGCGCTCGATCAGCCCGTCGAGGCCGTTCCTCCGGTAGCGCAGCACGTGCAGCACGGGGCCGAAGACCTCGCGTTCGAGGTCGCCGAGGTCGCGGATCTCGATCAGCGTGGGGGCCACGAAGGTTCCGGCGCGGCAGGCCTCGGGCAGGGGCGCGGCGTGGATGGCGCAACCGCGCGCCCGCATGGCGGCCACGTGGCCCTCGATGGAGTCGCGGGCCTCCGGGGTGATCACCGGCCCCACGTCGGTCGACAGCCGATCCGGGTTGCCGACGGCGAGTTCGGCCATGGCGCCCTTGAGCATGGCGAGCACACGGTCGGCGCTGTCCTCCTGCAGGCAGAGCACGCGGAGTGCGGAACAGCGCTGGCCGGCCGAGTCGAAAGCCGATGCCAGGACATCGCCCACGACCTGCTCGGGAAGCGCGGACGAATCGACCACGAGCGCGTTCTGCCCCCCGGTTTCGGCCACGAAGGGCACCGGCCGCCCGTCGGCGTTGAGTCGCCCCGCGAGCTGCTTCTGGATCAGTCGCGCGACCGCGGTCGAGCCGGTGAACAGCACGCCGGCCGCGCGCGGGTCGCCGACGAGCGCGGCCCCGACCTCGCCCGCGCCCGGCAGGAACTGCAAGACGCCGGGGGGGACGCCCGCCTCCCGGAGCATTCGGATCGCCCGAAAGGCGACCAAGGGCGTTTCCTCGGCGGGCTTCGCCAGCACCGGATTGCCGGCGGCGAGCGCCGCCGCCACCTGTCCCGTGAAGATCGCGAGCGGGAAGTTCCACGGGGAGATGCAGATGACCGGCCCGAGCGGGTCCCGAGCGCCGAGCGCTTCGGCCTCGTTGGCGTAATAGCGCAGGAAGTCGACCGCCTCGCGCACCTCGCCGACGGCGTTCGGCAGCGACTTGCCGGCCTCGCGGATGAGGGTGCCCATCAGGCTCGGCATCGCGGTCTCGAACGCGTCCGCGGCGCGGCGCAGGATGGCGGCGCGAGCCCCCGGCGGGGTCGCGGCCCAGCCGGGGGCGGCCGCGCGCGCGCGACCGAGCGCCGTCCGGGCGTCGTCGGCGGTGGCGTCCAAGACCGTGCCGACGCGGTCGGCGCGGTCGGCCGGGTTGCGGATGTCGCGGGTCGCGCCCGCGCTCGACGGCTCTCCCCTACGCCCGTGCGGTCCCTCGTGCTTCGAGACGTCCGGCATTGCCGGGCTTTCTCCGCCGACCTCTCGAGCGCGCTTTGCACGCGGGAGCCTCGGGTCGGCTTCGCTCGGCATGAGGGGACTGGACCACCCGCCCTCGTCCTGAGCCGCCGCTGCGATCGGCGAATCGTAGGACGAGGGCATGCCGGCGGCGAGCAGCGGCGTCGCGTGGAGCGGCGCGTGCGCGCCGGCCAGCAGCGTTCCCGCGAGAGCGGCCAGCGCATCCTCATCGGCGAGGTCGAGCCCGGACGCGTTCGGCCGCGCCGGCCCGAACATGTCGCGGGGCAGGGCGATCGCCGGGTGCGGCGCCCCGGGCGGCGCGATCGCCGCCGCGAGCGCGGCCGGGTCGGCGATCAGATCGTCGACCGTGACGGCCGGATCGGCGATGCGGTTGACGAAGGACGAGTTGGCGCCGTTCTCGAGCAGCCGCCGCACCAGGTAGGCGAGCAGCGTCTCGTGGGTGCCGACGGGCGCGTAGATTCGGCACGGCCGGTCGAGTTTGTCGCGGCCGACGACCTCGTCGTAGAGCGGTTCGCCCATGCCGTGAAGACATTGGAATTCATACTGGCCGGGCGCGTAAGCCCCCGCCATGGCGTGGATGGCCGCGAGCGTGCGGGCGTTGTGGGTCGCGAACTGCGGGAAGATCGCCTCGGGCGCGGCGAGCATCGCTTTCGCGCAGGCGAGGTACGACAGGTCGGTGTACACCTTTCGGGTGAAGACCGGGTAGCCGTCGAGCCCGTCGACCTGGGCGCGCTTGATCTCGCTGTCCCAGTAGGCGCCCTTCACGAGGCGGACCATGAGGCGGTGGCGCGAGCGCCGGGCCAGGTCGACGAGCGCGTCGATGACCGCGGGGGCGCGCTTGCCATAGGCCTGGACCACGAAGCCGATGCCGTTCCAGCCCGCGAGTTCGGGCGCGAAACACAGGGCTTCGAGGAGGTCGAGCGACAGTTCGAGCCGGTCCGCCTCTTCCGCGTCGATGTTCAGCCCGACGTCGTGGCGCCGGGCGAGCACCGTCAGCGCCTTCAGCCGGGGCAGGAGTTCGCCGAGCACGCGCTCCCGCTGGGCGCGCGAATAGCGCGGGTGCAGCGCCGACAGCTTGACGGAAATCCCCGGCCCTTCGATGACGCCGCGGCCGCCCGAGGCCGCCCCGATGGCGTGGATGGCCCGCTCGTATTCGGCATGGTAGCGGTCGGCGTCCGCCATCGTGAGCGCTGCCTCGCCCAGCATGTCGTAGGAATAGCGGAAACCGCGCGCTTCCCGGTGCCGCGCGTGGGCGAGCGCTTCGGCGATCGTCTGCCCGGTGACGAACTGTTCGCCCATCATGCGCATCGCCATGTCGACGCCGCGCCGGATCAGCGGTTCGCCGCCCTTCGCGATCAGGCGGGCGAGCGCGGTCGCGAGCCCCGTCTCGTTCACCGATCCCGTGAGCTTGCCCGTGACGACGAGACCCCAGGTGGCGGCGTTGACGAACAGCGACGGGCTGTGGCCGAGGTGGGACCGCCAGTCCCCGCCGCCGATCTTGTCGCGGATGAGGGCGTCGCGCGTCGCGGTGTCCGGCACGCGCAGCAAGGCCTCGGCGAGGCACATGAGGGCGACGCCCTCCTGGCTCGACAGGGAATATTCCTGGACGAGCCCCTCCACCCCGCCGCGTTTGGGTCTTTTGCGGAGCGCTTCGACGAGACGCCGCGCCGTCGCGCCGGCCTGTGCTTCACGCGCGGGATCGAGCCGTGCGGCCTCGATCAGGGGCGGCACGCATCCGGGTTCGGGACGCCGCGTCGCGGCCGTGACGGCGGCACGGACCACCGAACGGGACGCGATGTCCCGCGCCAGGGCCGCGAAGGGACGGTGAGGCGCCGGGGAGGCGGCGGCGCTGGTTCCGGTCGGATCAGCGGCACCCGCGGCGACCGCGGTTGGACCGCTTTCAAGCCTCGCGTCGTTCATCCTCGCGCCCCCGCTGCAACTCGTCCAAGGTAGGCACCACGCGCCCGGAAGGGAACCACGCGCGGCTCGGCGGAGGATCGAGCTTCGGTCCGTTGCGGAGTATCGCAGATCGTCGCGCAAACCACGGCGAACCGCGACCTGAGCTGGATCGAAGCATTAGAAAATGCTTAACGAACAAGCCTGGGCGCGAAGCGTCGGAGTCGAGCTACTTTACGGCTTGAACGAGGAACATAGCAGTGCCATCGATGGCGATGACCAACGTCGCGTTCGCAACCTACCGCGCGACATGGAAACCGGACCAGTCCATGCATCCTGACGCTCGTCGTTACGCAGGGGATGCCGACCAGATGGCGCGAGGCGATGGGCTGTGCGACTGGCTTGATGGTTCCGCTTTGGGCTGCCCGCCCGCGCGCAAGCCGCCACCTTTCGCGGGGCGAGAGTCGGATCAACGGCACTTATGGGTGGTGACCGCCGATGCGGTGCTGCACGCCCCTGAGAAGGGCGAGTTCGGATCGTTGCGGGAGGCAACCCTGATCAAGCACAGCAATCTCACGGGCGGGGGACGTGCATATTCTGGCGGGAACTGTTAGAGATAGATGAATGGACGATCGTTATAAAAGGTTGTTCCGGTCGATATAGACTGCGCGGGAAGCGTGAATTTGACGACGTTGTCAATGCATTCAAAAATTGAGGTTATAACGTCTGGTCCATGGGATTCGATACTGATACCAACCGCCCGATAGAATTCGGATTGAGGGAGCCCGAACGGGTTTGACAATGACTATTGTCGCATTTGATCCCGTCACAGCAGCTCGCGTCTTCGGAAGGAACGCTCGAGGCGAGTCCTTCGCAGAGTTTGCGAAGAACTCTGTGCGGGAGTTTGTCCGAGGTCAAACCATGCTGGCGGAAGCCAGTCCCGAAGCAGCCGGCCGCCGCATGTCGGCCTGGGAGGCGCTTGAAGCTTACGGAATCGAAATATTGCTGAAGGCAGTGAACGAGGGCCAAGCCGCGCTCGTTCCGGACCTTTCGGAACCGGCGAAAACGCTCGCTCGCCGACGAAACGAAATCGGCTACACGATTGAGTCGCTGGCTAGACTCGTGAAAGCGACGCCGACTGAAGTGGCTCGGGCAGAGACGCAGGGTCAGGTTTCGCCCATCAGATTTTTGGAAAAGTTAGCTCCGGTCCTCGCGCTCGACGAGTACCGGCTCGGCTTCCGCGCCTCCGAGGCAAGCGATCAGCGGCTCGGCGTGCGGCTTCGAGAATGGTCGCAGGGGAACGCGCAATCCTTCGGATCCTCAACCGTCGCAGCGCTGGCAGAAGCAGCTTGGCTGATAGCGAAACAGTACAAACTCGCAAAGAGCATTGGAGAAACCTACGAGCCCTTGCGACGCCGGTTTGAGTCCGATGAGGGCTACGGATACCCAACTTGGTCGCATGGATATCGTCTGGCCGGCACCACACGTGAGCGCCTCGGCATCGGTCCCGACGAGCCCATCGGCAACCTTCGCAGGCTGGTCGAAGACGATCTGAGAATTCCGTTGGTAGAGACTCACCTCGGTTCCAACGTGGCGGGCGCCACCATTTCCGAGAGCGGCAGACGCGGAATCGTCGTGAACGTCCAGGGCGCCAATGAAAACGTCTGGGTCCGCCGAATGACACTGGCTCATGAGTTGGGTCATTTCTTATGGGATCCGGAGGATCGGTTAGATCGGCTTGTTGTGGACAACTATGACGATGTCCAGCTTGAAGACACTGGGCGGCGGGACGTCGTCGAAGTTCGAGCCAACGCGTTCGGCATCGCTTTCCTGGCGCCTCCAACGGCCGTCGATTGCATTGTGCGCGAGACCGAAAAACTGGAAGAAGCGGTGAAAACAGTCGCGACGCGTTTTGGCGTGAGCGTTACGGCCGCTCGCAGACACGTGAATAACGTCAGTCACGTACAGTCGCCTGTAAGGGCGCGCGGCGGCTGGCCAACCCCCTCTGACGAGTGGCTGGCCGCCGAGGACTACACCAACGACTACTTTCCGTTAGCGCAAACGCCTCTGTCCAGAAGAGGGCGGTTCGCATGGTTCGTAGTGCGCGCTTTGAATGATCGTTTAATCTCGCTCGACACTGCGGCGACCCTCTTGCACGCCCCCGCCGAGGACGTCGACGCGAGAAGGAATGCCGTGCTCGAAGTAACGGCTCCCCATGAGCAGCGGGACGGCGTGCACTGACGCGCGCCAATCTGAAACCGGGAAACGTCTGCGTCCGGTGCGGTCGCTACACCTGGAAGGCAAACGTCGCTTCCGAAAGCGTCGCCGGACAATCATCGGAGAACGCTTCCACCCGCGGAACGCTCACGCCCGCGCCGGCTTCACGCCTCGCGAGGCGGTCCATCGCGGATACAAAACACCGACCGCGAGTCCGGCCATGACCGGGAGCGTGGCCACGATCTTCCAGCCCGGAAGCGGCTCGCCGAGCCACGCCGCCGACGCCGCCATGCCGAACACCGGCACCAGCAGGGCCATGGGCGTCACGGTGGCGGCGGGGTAGCGCGCCAAGAGCCAGCCCCAGGCCGCGAAGCCGAACAGCGTGTTGCCGCCGGATTGCCAGGCGACCGCCGCCCAGGCGGCCGGGCTCGCGTGCCGCAGCCCGTCGGCGATCGCCGCACCGCCCCTCGAAGGCGAGCGACAGGGCAAGCAGCGAGGGCGCGGCGAACAGGCTCGCCCAAACCACGTAGGCCAGCATGTCGGTGGTTCCGCTCGACCGTACGGCGAGGTTGGCGATCGCCCAGGCGAGCGCCGCGCCGAGCACCAGCGCGAGGCCCAACGGCGTCGTGGCGGCGTCGGTGTGGGCCCCGATCACCGCGACGCCGAGCGCGCCGAGCGCCAGGGCGAACCCTTGGAAGGGCCTGACCCGCTCGCCCGTCCTCCACACCGACAGGCCGATCGTGAAGAACACCTGCGCCTGGATCACGAGCGAGGCCAGGCCGGGGGAGATGTGCCCGCGCATGGCGAGGAACAGGAGGCCGAACTGTCCGGCCCCCGTGGCGAGCCCGTAGATCGCGAGGTTGCGCCACGACACGTCCGGACGACGCAAAAAGAACACGGCGGGCACCAGTGCGAACACGAAGCGCAACGTCGCGAACAGCAACGGCGGCAGTTCGTCGAGCCCCTGCCGGATGACCACGAAATTCGTGCCCCATACCGCCACCACCGCGAGCGCGAGGAGGAGGTGGCGAAGGGGGAGGACGGTGGGGGGCATGGTTGCAGTGGAGGTATTCGTGGTCTCGGCATCCTGGCTCCGCTTCCCCGGGGTACGATCCACTGGCGTTCCCTTCCGATTCGTTCGCCAAGGTGCTTGCAGGCGCGGGCGCCGATTCCCACGTCCCACACCGGGTTTGGGATTCCTCGGAACTGCTGGTGTTCCTTCAAAAGACCTTCACCAGCACCACACCGCCGATGATCAGCGTCGCGCCGACGATGCGGCCGGCGTTGAGCGCGTGCGCGGCGAACCCGACGAGGCCGAAATGATCGAGGATCAGCGAGGTCAGCGGCGCGACCCCCACCGTGACGGCGAGGAACGGCCCCGCGCCGATCGCGCGGGCGGCGTAGATCTGCGCCAGGATGAAGGCCGCCCCCATCACGCCGGCGAACCAGGCCCACCAGGGCACCTGGCCCCAGCGACCGGCGTCGGGCAGCCCCAACCGTCCCGTAAGGACGCCGAGGAAGACGAGCGTCGTGGTCGTCCCCGCGATGGAGACGAGCCCGGCCAGGATGGGCTGGCCCAGCGTGTCGCGCAAGGTGGCGTTCAGGCCCGGCTGCAACCCGTTTCCGAGCCCGCCCAGGATCGTCAGGACGTACGGCACCCACATCCGTCGAACTCCGCCCTTCTCGAGGCACCCCCGGGGCGTGCCGCGCGTTGCCTACGCGGCCGCGCGCCTTCACGATCACGCATCGGTCGGCGTACCACAAGGGATCTGCATCGGGGGCGCCTCGCGTGGGCTTCCCGACGCGTCCCGGGGTGGGCCGGATCAAGGGCGGGGAGCGCTGGATGAACGGCGAGGACGACACGGGGGCGCCGGACGACGCCGCAAGCGGCTCGCCGCCGTCCCGTCCCGGCGGGATGGACGGCCTGCCGGACTGGATCGTCCGGCAGGCGACGGCGAGCGACGCCGCGGACGAATTGCTCGATACCGTGTGCCGGACGCTTCTCGCCGGGGGTGTTCCCCTTTGGCGCGTGAGCATTGGGACAGCGGCGTTGGACCCCATGTTCCGCGGCCTCGGTTTGAACTGGTGGCCCGACAGGCCGCTTGAGACGGTCAATGTCGCGCACGGTCCCGAGTCCGACGCGAGCTTCGCGCGCAGTCCCGTCAACGCCCTCGTCATGGCGAAGAAAACCGCCGCCCGTTGGCGCCTGATGCATGGCGAGGGCTGCGAGACCTATCCGATGCTGGAGGAGCTACGCGAGGGCGGCGCGACCGATTACCTGCTGCGCGTCGTTCCTTTCGCGGAAGGGTCGGGACTGAAGGGCGTCTGGGTTTCGCTCGCCACCGACCGTTCATGGGGGTTCAGCGACGCCGACGCGGCCGTCGTCGACCGCCTGCTGCCAGCGTTCGCGCTGTCCGTGTTTCGCTTGAGCACCTCGCGCACGATGCGCGAGGTGCTCAAAACCTACCTCGGCCCGCTGTCGAGCCGGCGCGTCCTCGCCGGGGATACCCGCCGGGGCCTCGGTCATTCCATCGCCGCCGCGATCCTGCTCGCCGACCTGCGCGGCTTCACCGGCATGGCCGAGCGCGAAGATCCCGCGCATGTGGTGGCGTGGCTGAACGAGCACCTCGAGGCGGCGGGCGAGCCCGTCGCCCTGCATGGCGGCGAAATCCTCAAGTTCATGGGCGACGGCTTGCTCGCGGTGTTCCCGGTCGAGGATCGCGACAGCAGGCCCTGCCTGGTGTGCGGTCGCGCCCTCGAGGCGGCCCAGGCCGCGATCGCCAACAACGCGGCCGTCAACGAGGCCCGCCGCGCGGCGGGCCTGCCGGCGCTCGATCTCGACGTGGCCCTTCACTTCGGCGACGTTTTCTACGGCAACGTCGGGTCGGGCCGCCGGCTCGACTTCACCATCATCGGCCGCGCCGTCAACGAGGCGAGCCGCATCGAGGCGCTGTGCGAAACGCTCGGCCGCCCGCTCCTGTGCTCCGCGGCCTTCGCCGAGCGCTGCGGCCGGCCCATGGCGAACCTCGGCGCCTTCGCGATGCGCGGCGTCGCGGGGTCGCGGACGATTTGGGGGGTGTGAGCAGCCTTACTTCGATGCCGGCGCGATCCCCAGCATCGTCAGCGGACTGGTCGCGCCGCCGAGCATCGTCGAAGGCATCTGGCCGTTCCAGCGGTGGGCCGTTTCATAGGACACGACGGTCGGATTGCCGGCCACGGCGGCGCCGATCTGGCCGATGACACGCGCCTGGGCTTCCCCGGTCAAAGTGGTGGCTTGCGCGTCCCCCTCGGCCCTCAGGATCGAGGCTTCCCGCAGGGAGCGCGCTTGCGCGACGGTCGCCTCGGCCTCCCCTTTGGCCTGCGCGACCCGCACCGCGGCCTGGGCGTCGGCTTGCACCTTCTGCTGCTCGCCTTCGTAGCGCACCTTCGACACGGTGTTTTCGGCCCTGATCGCGTCGTTCTTGGCCTGCACCGCCGCCTCCACCGAGGCTTGGAAGCTGGCGCTGTAGGCGATACTGCTCAACTGGAGGTCATCGATTTCGAGCCCGAAGATGCCGCCGAGCGCGCTCGACACTTCCTTGCGGATTTCAGCGGCGATCTGCTCTCGGTTGGCCGATATGCTCACCGTGTTCTGCGTCGAGAAAACCCGCAGCACCCGGTCGGCGAGAACCGGGCGGATGTTCTCGGTGATGTCGACGTTGCCGCTGCGGCCCACGCCGTAGAGCAGCTTGAGGACCGCGTCGGCCGGGATCCGGTAGGACAGGCCGATGCCGACCGACACGGCTTGGTTGTCGACGGTGTAGACCGTCAAGTTGTTGAGCTGGAAGGTGTCGAGGCTCGTCTGGATGGTGTCCACGGTATCGACGTAGGGCAGCTTGAAATGCAGGCCCGGGCCGATCGGTTGGTTGGAAACGACCGTGCCGAGGCGGCGCACGCCCGCCATTTCCGTCGGCTGCACCGTGTAGAAGCTGCCGAGCAGCATCGTGACGGCGGCCGCCGCGAGGGCCAGCAGTGCGACCAGGCGAACATTGGGGAGGAACCCGCGAAGATCGGGCGGCGGCGGGGGCGGCGGCGGCTGCGCATCCCAGGGGTTCTGTCCGGTAGGGGATAAAACGTTCACGAATTGCCTTCCCGTTCCGTCGCGTCGCGGCCCGGGCTGCTCGCGGGCGAACAACCTGTGGCGACCGGGCGCCTTCGTGGCGCCGCCTTTCGGCCCCGCACCGGCGGCCGCCGCGCAAGGCTTCCCGATAAGCACCCTGCCCCTTCGCGAACAGCCGCGCCGCTGGACCGGCTGAACACCGCCGAGCGCAGTTTCGCACTTATCGTGTAGGCGTTCGATGTGCCTCCATGATCCGTGGTATAAAAATCGCATTGGCCTTCACCGGCGCCACGTCCGCCGCCCGGCCGTAGCGGACCCGTCCCGCTTGTGTTCCCAGGCCCGCGGACAATAGGTTCATGCCACGAAGAGGCATTTGCGAAACCCGGGTGTCATGCTCCGTTTCCTGCTGACCCGCCTGGCGCTCACGGTCCCGACCTTCGTCGCCCTCATCTTCTTGACGTTCGTCGCGATCAGGCTCGTGCCGGGCGACCCCGTCGAGGTCAGGGTCGGCGAGCACGGCATTTCCCCCGAGCGCCTGGCCATGTTCCGCCACCAACTCGGCCTCGACCAGCCGGTGTGGAAGCAGTTCCTCGATTATGCGTGGCGGCTCGTTCACGGCGATTTCGGCACCTCGCTGTCCACCAACGGCAAGGTGCTGACGGAATTCCTGACGCTGTTCCCGGCGACGATCGAACTGTCGCTCGTGGCCATGATCCTCGCCATCCTGCTCGGCCTGCCGATGGGGGTGTTCGCCGCCGTGAAGCGCGGCAGCTGGGCCGACCAGCTCCTCATGGGCCTGTCGGTCACCGGCTATTCCATGCCGATCTTCTGGTGGGGCTTGCTGCTCATCATGCTCGTGGCCGAGCGCTGGCACCTCGCGCCGGTGTCGGGCCGGCTCGACCTGATCCGCTTCGACTACGACCCGGTCACGGGCTTCATGCTGATCGACAGCCTTCTGTCCGACCAGGCGGGCGCGTTTCTGGACGCGCTGCACCACCTGATGCTGCCGGCGATCGTGCTCGGCACCATCCCGCTCGCCGTCATCGCGCGCATGACGCGCTCCTCGATGCTCGAGGTCTTGAGCGAGGATTACGTCCGCACGGCCCGCGCCAAGGGACTGTCGCCGTTCCGTGTCGTGGGGTTGCACGCGCTGCGCAACGCCCTCATCCCCGTCGTGACCGTGGTCGGGCTGATGACGGGAACGCTGCTCGCGGGCGCGGTGCTGACGGAAACCATCTTCTCCTGGCCAGGCGTCGGCCACTGGCTGATCGACGCCATCTCGCGCCGCGATTATCCGGCGCTGCAAGGCGGCATCATCCTGATCTCGACCGTGGTGATCCTCGTCAACCTCGGGGTCGACATGGTGTACGGCGTCATCAACCCCCGGATCCGCCATGGCCGCTGACGTCGCTGCCGCGCGGACCGAACCCGACCGCGTCACCGCGCCGCCCTCGCCCGGGGCGGCGTTCTGGTTCGCGTTCCGGGAAAACAAGGGCGCGGTCGCGGGGGCCGCCGTGGCCAGCCTCGTGGTGCTCGTCGCGGTGTTCGCCGACATCCTGGCGCCGCATTCGCCCATCGAACAGTTCCGCGACGCCGTCGTGGCGCCGCCGCTCGGCATGGGCGGCACCTGGCGCTTTCCCCTGGGGACCGACGGCGCCGGCCGCGACCTGCTGTCCCGGCTGATCTACGGTGCCCGCGTGTCGCTGGTCATCGGCTCGGCCGTCATGGTGGTGTCGTTCGGCCTCGGGGTCGTGCTCGGGCTCGCGGCCGCCTTCAACACGATCGTCGACGTTGCCGTGACGCGCGTCATGGACCTCATCATGTCGGTGCCCGACCTGGTGCTGGCGATCCTCGCCGTGGCGATCCTCGGGCCGAGCCTCGTCAACACGATCATCGCGGTCACCATCGTGTTCCTGCCGCGCTACGTGCGCCTCGTGCGCGCCTCGGCGCTCGGCGAACGCGACAAGGACTACGTGACGGCGGCGCGGGTATCCGGCGTCGGCCCCCTGCGGTTGGCGTTCGTGACGGTGCTGCCGAACTGCCTCGCGCCGCTGATCGTGCAGGCGGCGCTGGGCGTTTCCGACGCCATCCTCGAAGCCGCGGCGCTGGGCTTCCTCGGCCTCGGCGCGCAGCCTCCGACGCCCGAATGGGGCTCGATGCTGGCCGACAGCCGCGAGTTCATCCGCTCGCAGCCCTGGATCGTCACCCTGCCGGGCCTGGCGATCCTGGTCACCGTGGTCGCCATCAACCTCGCCGGCGACGGCTTGCGCGACGCCCTGGACCCCAAGATGCGGCGGAGCTGAGGGGACGGCCGCGGCCGTCGATTTCGAAGCTTATGTCCAAGGCGCGCCGCCGCGATGAAGGACAAGACCGGGCACGCGGAGCCGAAGTCGAGACGAGACCTCGCGAAACCCTTGAGGGCCTGACTCGAAAGCCTACCATCGCGCGAGTCGCCTCAGGCCGGTCCGGATGGCGGCCAGGGTGACGAAGAGGCGCGCCGCCCGAACCCCCGCCCTTCCACCACCCATGCCGCCACGAGGCCGCCGAGCAGCGTCAGCAGCCCCGTGAGGCCGACCGCGAGCGGCAGCACGCCGACGCCCGCCACCATGCTGCTCTCGGTGCGCTTGATGCCGATATAGTCGGCGCCCGCGTAGTTCGACGCGGCGTGCATGGCGACGAGGCGGGGCAGGACGATGGCATCGCCCGCGCCATTGCCGATGCGGCGCACGCTGCCTCCCGTCGCTTCCGCGAGCGGGCGGAGCTTTTCCGTCGTCGACACCACCTCCTGGTATTCGCGCGGGTTTTCCGGCCCGACGTTGACCAGCACGGACTGGGTCCCGTCCGACAGGCGGTAGAGCCCCAGCTCGTCCGCGGTGGCCTCACCCCGCCACAGGCCGGGCTCGTCGGGCTTGAGCGGCACCGTCGCGGCCTTGCCGGAGGGGGCCGTGACGACGACCGGGGCGGCCTTGCCGGCCACGGTCTGCCGCGTGATCGCGATGGCGTGGCCCCGCGCCATGGCGCGGAGCGCTTCCTCCTCGAGGTCGGGCTCCTTCATGAGCCAATGGGCGACGCGGCGCGTCAGGTCGAGATAGGGGCCGCCGGTGTCGTAGCCGCGCGCCCAAAGCCAAATCTGGTCGCTCAGCACGAGCGCCACGCGGCCCTTGTCCTCGCGCGACAGCACGACGAGCGGCCGTCCCTCGGCCCCGGACATCACGGTCGTGCCTTTGACGGCCTCGCCGTCGACCTGCCGGAACCACGGCGCCCAGGCGGGCGGCTTCGTCTCGGCGCCGGGCAGGCCGCGCGTCACCGGATGTTTCTCGCCGTCCGCCGTCACGGCGGCGCGAAACGGCCCGTCGATCACCCGTCCCGCCGGCCGCACGGGCGAGAGCGCGCCGAGCGCCGAATAATACAGCCCGTCGGGGCCGGAAAAGTCGGGCCCGACCGCCATCAGCAGCGCGCCGCCGTTGCGCACGTAGCGGACGATGTTCTCGAAATACGCGTAGGTGAGGATCGACTGGTTCGAATACCGGTCGAAGATGATGAGGTCGAAATCGCCGATCTTGCTGCCGAACAGTTCGCCCGTCGGGAAGGCGATCAGGGCCAGTTCGTTGATCGGCGTGCCGTCCTGCTTTTCGGGCGGGCGCAGGATGGTGAAATGGACGAGGTCCACGTTGGCGTCGGATTTCAGGATGTTGCGCCACATGCGTTCGCCGGCGTGCGGCTCGCCCGAAACGAGCAGCACCTTGAGCTTGTCGCGCACGCCCTCGATCGTGACCACCGCCTTGTTGTTGATCGCGGTGAGTTCCCCCGGCAGCGTCGGCACGTCGATCTCGACGACGTTCGGCCCGGCGTGCTCGATGTGGACCGGCACGTCGATCTTCGTGCCCACGTCGGCGCCGAAGCGCGACACCTCGGCGCCGTCCCGGCTGACCACGACCGCCACCGGTTCCCCCTTGTCGGCGGTGTCGAGCACGCGGAAGGAGAGCATCTGGTCCTTGCCCACGATCCCGAACCGCGGCGCGTCGACGAGTTCGACGCGGCGGTCGCGCTCGCCGTCGTGGCCCGTGACGAGGACGTGGAGGGGGGCGTGCAGTCCCAGGGCCTCGACGGAGGCGGGGATGTCATGCACCACGCCGTCCGTCACCATGAGGACGGCCGCGACGTGGTCCGGCGGTACGTCGGCCAGGGACGCGTTGAGGCTGGCGAACAGGCGCGTGCCGTCGTTCTCGGCGTCCGTGCGGCCCCCCTCGATGAAACGCGGCTCGACGTTGCCGAGCGCCGCGAGGGCGGTCTCGAGGCCGGCGCGCGCGCGCGCGGTCTGCGCCGTCCGCTCGCCGATGGTTTGGCTGCCGCTCGCGTCGAGCACCACCGCGACCACGTCCTTGAGCCCCTCCCGATCTTCCCGCACGATGGCCGGGTCGGCCAAGGCGAAGAGGACGAGGGCGGCCGCCAGGGCGCGCAGGCTCGTGCCGCGGCGGCGGGCGCGATAACCAAGCGCCGCGACCAGCACGGCCGCGCAGGCGAGCGTGGCCAGCACGGCGCTCGGCAGCAGGGGGGTGAAGGACAGGGCGAAGCGGGTCATCGCGTCAGTGCGCCAGCCGTTGGAGGAGGTCGCGCACGTGGACCTGGTCGGCCTTGTAGTTGCCGGTCAGCGTGTACATGACGAGGTTGACGCCGCCGCGAATGCTCATTTCGCGCTGTCGTCCGCCGCCCGGCACGAGCGGATAGAGCGGCTCGCCGTCGGGGTCCGCCGCCCAGCCGGCGGCGAGATCGTTGCCCGTGATGACGATCGGCGACACGCTGTCGCCGGACCGCGCGGGGCGGTTTTCCTGGTCGGGCGGCGCCGGCGGCAACGCTTCCACCCAGGTTTCGCCGTTGGCGTAGCGGCCGACGAAGCCCTCGATGAGGTAGAAGGTCTTCGTGATGACGTGGTCGTGCGGCACCGGCTCGAGTTCGGGCACATCGACGCCCGCGAGGAATTCCCGCAGCCAGCTCCCTTCCGGGGTCGCCTGCCCGCCGGCCCGGTCGACCAGCGCATCGCGCGTGTCGAACACCATCGTGCCGCCGTTCTTCATGAAGGCGGCGACGCGCGCCGCGGCCGCCGGCGCCGGCTGGGCGTCGGTCGCGACGACCGGCCAATAGAGGAGCGGGTAGAAGGCCAGTTCGTCCCGGGCGGGGTCGACGGCCACCGGCTCGCCGGGATCGAGGGAGGTGCGGTCGGCCAGCGCGCGCGACAGGCTCGCGAGACCCTGGCGGCTCACTTCGTTCACGGCGGCGTCGCCCGTGACGACATAGGCGAGCCGGGTCTTCAACGCCGCCGCGACGTCGGCCTGGGAGGGGGGCGCCTCGGCGCGAGCCTGCGGCGCCGGCGCGAACGGCACGAGGAGAGCCGCGACGGCCAGGGTCGCCGCGATGGCGGCGGCCCGACGGCGGCGGCCCGGCCAGCTGAAACCGCCGCCGAGCAGCAAGGTCGCGAGCCCGTCGGCGAGGAAGCCGGCGAGGGCGGCGACGATCAGCACGGCCCTGAGGTCGACGGGATGGTCCGCCGCGAGGGTCTCGACGTCGAGCCGCAGCCCGGTCCAGTCGGCGGCCGCGAGTTTCGCGTCCGGCGCGAGAGCGTTCACGGCCACGAGACCGTCGGGCGGCCCGTAGAAGCCCGGCGGATGGTCGGCGGATCCGCCCCCGATGAAGCCCGCCGGGATCGGCTTCGCCGTCGCGGGGGGCGCCCCGAGGGTGCCGAAGCCGTCGAGCGTCCGCGCCGGCGGCAGCGCGGGTGCCGTCGCGTCGACGGTTCCCTCCGTGGCGTCGGCTTCGCCGCCGAGCGCCACGACGCGGCGCAGCATGTCGACGAACAGGCCCGACAAGGGCAGGTTCGACCAGGTGGTATCGGCGGTGACGTGGAACAGGACCACGAACCCCTTGCCGCGCTTGTCGGCGGTGACCAGGGGCGTGCCGTCGCTGAGTTGCGCCCAGGTCTTGCCCGGCAGGCCCACGTCCGGTTCGGCGAGCACCTGCCGCGTCACGCTGACGTCGTCGCGCGACGGCACGCCGAAGAACGGGCTTCCCCGATCGAACGGCGCGAGCGACTTGGGCGTGTCCCAGGAGAGCGCGCCCCCGAAGGTGCGGCCGCCGCGGCGCAGCGTCACCGGTTCGAGGTCGTCCGTGGGCGCGCCCGCGAGCCGCGAACCCGCGAACCGCAGGAGCAGGCCGCCGCCGTCGACGAAACGCGCGATCCGCTCGTGGACCGGGCCGGTCACCGCGCCGACATCGGCCAGCACCAGGACCGACGGTCGCTCGTCGAGCGCGGCCGCGATCGGATCCGCCGCGCCGGCGCGGATTTCGCGGATGTCGGCATAGGGGGCCAGGGCCCTGGTCAGGAAGTAGCTGGGGCTCAGCAGAGGCTGGGCGACATCGGCCGTCGCGCCGCTGACGACCGCGACGCGACGCCGCTTCGAGCGCCCGTCGAGCAGCGCCACCGCGCCGGCCGACGCTTCCCCCACCACGGCGAGGCGGGCTATGTCGTTGCGCAATTCCACCGGGAGCGCGAGCGAGGCCGTCGTCTCCGTCCCGGCGCCGAACGCGAAGGCGGCGTCGCCCAGCGGAAGCCCTTTCAGGTCGTAAGCGCGAACCGGGCCGCCCGAGGACGCGCGCGCGTCGGCACGCAACACGCGGACGTTCAACTGGTCGGCCGCGTTCGTGGCGCCGGCGAGAGCCAGCGGAATGCTGGCCGGGGCCAGCACCGTCACGCGCCGGGCCGCGGCGCCCGCCAGCGCTTCGGCGAAGGCGCGCGCGCCACCGTTTTCGAGCCCGTCGCTGAGCCACAGGATCTCGGCGTCCGGGTGCGCGCCCGCGAAGGTCGACACGGCGCCGGCGGCGCCGCTCCGATCGGGCAGGAAAGGCATCGGCTTCAAGGCCCGCAGCCGATCGAGCGCCCCGGCGGCGCCGGTAAGCGCGATCGCACGCGCCCCGTCCGTCAGGGCAAGGACGGCCGCGGGGCGTCCGTTGCGCTTGGCGGCCGTCAGCCGCTCGGCGGCGACCGCCACCCGTGTCTCCCAGTCGGGCGCGGAGGCGAAGCCGTCGTCGAGGATGACGAGCAGCGGGCCGCCGCCCCGCCCGGTGCCCGGCGGGGGGTTCCAGATCGGACCCGCCATGGCGAGGACGACGAGGCCGGCTACGAGCAAACGGAGCAGAAGGAGCCAGGGCGGCGTCCGCGCCGGCGTTTCCACGCTGGGCTTCTCGCCCAGGATGAGGCGCAGCGGAGGGAAGGGGATGTCGCGCGGGGCGGGCGGTGTCACCTTCAGCAGCAAATAGAGCGCGGGCAGGACCAGGAGCGCGCCCAAGATGGCCGGAGCCGTGAAGACCAGGGGCAATCCCAGCATCGTCACACCGCCCGGGCGGCGGAGGGGCCGTCGTCGAGAAGCACCGCGAGCCTCAGCAGCGCCGCGGACGCGGGGCGGTCGGTCCGGTGGACCGCGAAGCTCCAGCCGAGCTTGCGGCAGGAGGCCGCGACGGCTTCGCGGTGCGCCGCGAGTTTCCGCAGGTAGGTCGCGCGGAGCGCGCGCGCGTCGCCCAGCCGAAGCGTCGCCGGGCCGTCGCTGTCGCGCAGTTCGACATGTCCCTCGAACGGGAAGGCTTCCTCGACCGGGTCGGCGACGAGCAGGAGGTGGCCGCGCGCGCCTTCGGCCGAAACGCCGGCCAGCGTCGACGCGACATCGGCGGCCGGGGACAGGAAGTCCCCGATGAACAGCGCGCGCGAACGGGCCGGCAAGGGCGCGGCCCGCGGAAGCTCGGCCGAGGCGTCGTACCCCGCGTCGCCCAACGCCCGCGCGAGCCGTTCGACGATGTCGCGCGCCGCCACCGGGCGGGTGGCGCCGACGAGGCCGACCCGTTCGCCACCGCGCACCAGCAGGTCCGCGGCCGCGAGCCCGAGCACCAGGGCGCGGTCGAGCTTCGATTGCGGCGCCAGGCGCGAGGCGAAGGCCATGGATGGGGACCGGTCGATCCACAGCCACACCGTCTGCGCGGCTTCCCATTCGCGCTCGCGAACGTAGACGCGGTCGTCGCGCGCGGAGCGGCGCCAGTCGATGCCGCTCGTCGATTCGCCGGACGAAAATGGGCGGAACTGCCAGAAGGCTTCGCCGGCGCCCGCCCGCCGGCGTCCGTGGATGCCGTGCGCCATGCTGGCCGCGACCTCGCGGGCCGCGACCGAAAGCGCCGGCAGCCGCTGTGCCAGTTCGAGCGCGCCGTGCCCGTGCCGGGGCGCGAGGGCGCGCTCCGCGGTGGAAAAGAAGCGACCGTCCCCCCAGGATTTCAGCCGAGTCGCTCCGTGAGACGACGCACGAGCCCGGCAACGGTTTCGCCGTCGGCGCGGGCCGCGAAGGTGAGGGCCATGCGGTGTTTCAGCACCGGCAGGGCGAGCGCCGCGATGTCGTCGATCGAGGGCGACAGACGCCCGTCGACGAGCGCGCGGGCGCGGGACGCCAGCATGAGGGCCTGCGCGGCGCGGGGACCCGGCCCCCAGGCGATCAGCCCGTTTAACGACGGGTCGCCGTCCTCGCCCGGGCGCGCCGCCCGCACGAGGTCGAGGATCGCCTCGACGACGGTGTCGCCGACCGGAAGGCGCCGCACGAGCCGCTGCACGGATTGCAGATCCTCGGCCGTCATGGCGGCCCGCGCCGCCACCTCGTTCTCGCCCGTGGTCTCGATCAGCACGCGCTTTTCCGCCGCGCGTTCGGGATAGGGCACGTCGATCTGCATGAGGAAACGGTCGAGCTGGGCTTCGGGCAGGGGATAGGTTCCCTCCTGCTCGATGGGGTTCTGCGTCGCCAGGACGTGGAAGGGGCGGGGCAGGTCGTAGCGCTCGCCCGCCACCGTCGCGTGCCCTTCCTGCATGGCCTGGAGCAGGGCGGATTGCGTGCGCGGGCTCGCGCGGTTGATCTCGTCGGCCATCAGAAGTTGCGCGAAGATCGGCCCCTTCACGAACCGGAAGGCGCGTCGCCGGTCGGCCCCCTCTTCGAGAACCTCCGAGCCGAGGATGTCGGCCGGCATCAGGTCGGGCGTGAACTGGACGCGGCGCGCGTCGAGGCCGAGCACGGTGCCGAGCGTCGCGACGAGCTTCGTCTTGGCGAGCCCCGGAACGCCGACGAGCAGGCCGTGGCCGCCCGACAGGAGGCTCACCAGAACCTCCTCCACCACCTTCGCCTGGCCGAAGATGACGGCGCCGATCGCACTCCTCGCGGCGGCGATGCGCTCCAGCGCGGCGTCCGCCGCCCGCGCCGCGTGCCCGTCGAGCGATAGGACGCCGTGGTCCGGGGCGAGCGTCATGGGTGATCCTCGTATCGCGTTCGGCGCGGGTGATGAATCGCCTCGGCGGGCATCCTCCGCGCCGCGGGGGAGGGGGACCGCGTGCGACGCCGCGGAGCGGGCGTCGCGCCGGGCAGTCCTCGCGACGTTCGCTTCACGGGTTCATCTCGCGCGGGTGTCGCGGAGGTTACGCCGAAGGCGCCCCTTGTCGATGCGCGCCCTCGTCGCATAGTTCTCAACCATGCCAAAAGGCAATGGTGGGCGATGATGGCGAAAGAAAGTGCCGAAGCGGGCGGGCCGCCCTCGGTGGAAGCCCTGGTGGCCGGTGCCGCGGCGCGGGGCGGCCCACCCCCGGTCCACCTATGGAACCCGCCCTTCTGCGGAACCATCGACATGCGCATCGCGCGGGACGGCACCTGGTTTTACGGGGGAACGCCGATCGGCCGGCCGGCGCTCGTGAAGCTGTTCGCTTCCGTCCTGCGAAGGGATCCCGAAGGGCACGTTCTCGTCACGCCCGTCGAGAAGGTCGGCATCGCGGTCGAGGACGCGCCCTTCCTCGCCGTGGAGATGACGACCGGCGGGGACGACGGCGCGATACGCTTCAGGACCAACGTCGACGATTGGGTGACGGTCGGGAGCGCGCATCCGCTGCGCTTCGCGCCCGGGCCGTCGGGCGGGCTCAAGCCTTATGTGCGGGTCCGCGGCGAGCTTTGGGCGCTCGCCACGCGCGCCGTGCTCTATGAGCTCGTGGCACGGGGGGAAACCCGGGATGTCGCCGGTATCCCGACCTTCGGCATCGCTTCGGGCGCCGCGTTCTTTCCCATGATGGAGGCGGCGGATGTCGAAGGCCATGCCGGAAGCCCGCCGCTTGGATGAGCCCGCCGCGATGGGTGCGCCGGACGCGGTGTCGTGCGCCGAAGACTTCGAGCGCCGTGCGCGGGCGTGTCTCGGCTTCGACCTTCCTCCGGGGTTCGGCTTGGCCCTGCCCGGTGCCGGGGGCGGCGCGGTCGCGGCCGCCGCCCGACCGCGTTTGGCGGCCGTGCTCGTCGCGGTGGTGGCCCATCGGCAAGCCGCGACGGTGCTGCTGACCCAGCGTACGACGGCTTTGCGCGACCATGCCGGGCAGATCGCGCTTCCCGGCGGCAAGGTCGACCCCGGCGACGGGTCGCCTTGCGCCGCGGCCTTGCGCGAGGCCGCCGAGGAGATCGGGCTCGACCCGGCCGGCGTCATCCCGTTCGGCTATCTCGCGCCCTATCCGACGCACACGGGCTTCGTCGTCGTGCCGACCGTGGCGCGCGTGGAGCCGCCCCTGCGCCTCACGCTCAACCACCACGAGGTGGAGGACGCGTTCGAAGTGCCGCTCGCGTTCCTGATGGACGCCGCCAACCATGAGCGCCATGTCCGCACCGTTGCGGGCAGGGACCACCACTACTACGCGATGCCGTTCGCCGAGCGCTTCATTTGGGGCATCACCGCGGGCATCCTGCGCGACCTTTACGAAAGGCTGTACCGCTGATGGCTCGCGGGCTTCTCGACGCGGTGGGGCTGTTCTGCCTGCCGTTCATCGTCTACGCGCTGTTCCTCGTCGCGAGAAGCCGCTTCCCGGGCCGGGCCGACGCGTGGTCGCGCGGGCCCTTGGCGGCCCTCGTCGCGTCCGGCCTGGCGCTGGCCGTGGCGGGCACGCTGGTGCTGGGATTGCTGTCCCCCGTCCACCGGGGCGCCTATGTGCCCGCGCACATCGAGAAAGGCCAGCTGGTGCCCGGCCGGATCGAATGACCGCCGCCGCCGTCCGGCACCTGCGCGTCGACGCCGCCGGCCGTCTCGCCGACGCGACGCTCCTCGGTGAGCCCCGGCTGCGCGAGGCGCTGGATCTCCTCAACGGCGCGGGCGAGGAAACGCGGCTTGTCGGTGGCGCCGTGCGCAACGCGCTCCTCGACCTGCCGCCGGGCGACATCGACCTCGCCACGACGGCCGTGCCCGGAACCGTGATGGCCCGCGCCGCCAAGGCGCGGCTACGCACCATACCGACCGGTCTCAGCCATGGCACGGTCACGCTCATGGTCGGCGGTCGTGCCTTCGAGGTCACGACGCTGCGCGAGGATGTCGCGACCGACGGACGTCATGCCGTCGTGCGCTTCGGCCGCGACTTCGAGGCCGACGCGCGACGGCGCGACTTCACGTTCAACGCCCTGTCGGCCGACCCCGGCGGCAAGCTTTACGACAGCGTGGGCGGGGTCGCGGATCTCGGCGCCGGCCGGGTGCGCTTCATCGGCGACGCGCGCACGCGGATTCGCGAGGACTATCTCAGGATCCTGCGCTTCTTCCGCTTCCACGCGCACTACGGCCTGGGTCCGCTCGATGCCGAAGGGCTTCGCGCCACGATGGCCGAGCGCGACGGGCTCGACCGGTTGTCGCGCGAGCGGGTGCGGACCGAGATGGTCAAGCTTCTGGGCGCGGCGCGGCCGGTCGAGGCTTTGGGCGCAATGCGGAGCACGGAGATCCTGGAGCGCGTCCTTGGCGGACCGGGGCAAGTGGAACGGCTGGCGCGGTTGACCGCGGTTGAATCCGGTCCGCCCGACCCGGTGGTGCGGCTAGCCGCGCTCGCGGCCCCTTCCGCGATGGACGCCGACCGCCTCCGCGCGGCGCTTCGCTTGTCCAACGCCGAACATGCCCGGCTTTTGAAGGCGCTCTCGGCCGAAGCCGCCTTCCCCCGGGTGGACGCCCCCCCGGCCGACCGCGAACTCCGGGCGGCCTTGTTCGCGCACGGCCGCGCCGCCGCCGCCGACGGGTTGCTGCTGCGCGCCGCCGACGCGGGCGCGGCCCCCGCCCCCGCATGGCGCGACTCCGCCGGTCGTCTCGAACGCATGGTCGAACCGGTGCTGCCCTGGTCGGGCGCCGATCTCGCCTCCCGCGGCCTCAAGGGACCCGCGGTCGGGGCGGCGCTGGCGGCGCTGCGCCGCGCGTGGGCCGACGCCGGCTTCCCCGAAGACGCTGCGGCGCGCGCCGCCGTGTTCGAAGCGGCGGCGGGCACGCCGGGGGCGGGCTAGATCAAAGTTCCACCTGGACGCCGAGTTCGACGACGCGCTTGAGGGGGATGTTGAAATAGTCCGAGGCGCCGACGGCGTTCCGCGTCATGAAGGCGAACAAGCGTTCCCGCCAGCGTGCGATGTCGGGCCGCATGGTCGGCACTGGCAGTTCGCGCCCGACGAAGAACGAGGTTTCGTTCATGTCGACGGGGTAGCGGTCGCCCAGGGCGCCCAACGCGGCCGCCACGTCGGGCCGTTCGGCGAACCCGAAATGCAGCACGATGCGGGTGAACCCGAAGCCCAGGTCCTCGATATCGACGCGCTTGTCCTCGCTCACGGTGGGCACGCGCTCGGTGATGACGGTCAGCAGCGCCGCGCGCTCGTGCAGAACCTTGTTGTGACGAACGTTGTCGGCGAGCGCGTAAGGTATCTGCTGGCGACGGGACGCCAGGTAGATGCCCGTCCCCCGCACGCGCGGGAGCTTGGCCGCCACCTCCGGCAGAAAGCGGTCGACGGGCACGTTGTCCTCGCCGACGCGTTGCAGCAGCAGTTCCCGGCCGCGCCGCCATGTCGACATCAGGGTGAACACGACCGCGCCGACGAGCAGCGGGAACCAGCCGCCCTCGATGATCTTGAGGCCGTTCGAGACGAAGAAGGCCAGGTCCACGGCGGCGAGCGCGCCCATGACCGCCGCCGTCGCCGCGAGGTTCCACTTCCAGCGGTAGTGCGCCACGACGCCGAGGAGCATCGTGGTGATGAGCATGGTCCCCGACACCGCGATGCCATAGGCGGATGCCAGCGCTTCCGAGGAGCGGAATCCGAGGACGAGCCCGATCACCCCGAACATCAGCAGCCAGTTGATCTGCGGCACGTAGACTTGGCCGATCGACTCGGCCGAGGTCTGCTCGACGTCGAGGCGGGGCAGGAGCGAGAGCTGCATCGCCTGCTGCGACAGGGAGAACGCACCGGAAATCACGGCCTGCGAGGCGATCACCGTCGCGGCCGCCGCCAACATCACCGCCGGGTACAAGGCCCAGGTCGGGAACAGCCGGTAGAACGGGCTGTCGATCGCGTGCGGATCGGCCAGCACCAGCGCGCCCTGGCCGAAATAGTTGATCGCCAGCGCCGGCAGCACGAAGGCGAACCAGGCGAAGCGGATGGGCGACCGCCCGAAATGGCCCATGTCGGCGTAAAGGGCTTCGGCGCCCGTGACCGCGAGGAACACCGCTCCCAGGACCGGCAGGGCGACCGAGCCGTGCGCGAGGAGGAAGCCGAGCGCGTGCCTCGGGTCGATCGCGAGCAGCACGACCGGGTTGCGGACGACCTGGATGATCCCCACGCAGGCGATCACCACGAACCAGACCGCCATCACGGGCCCGAAGAAGACCCCGATCTTGCCGCTGCCGCGCGACTGGACCACGAACAGCCCGATCAGCACCGCGATGGTCAGCGGGACGATGTAGGGGTGCAGCACCGGGGTGGCGATGTCGAGCCCTTCGATGGCGCTCAGCACCGAGATCGCCGGCGTGATCATGCCGTCGCCGTAGAACAGCGCCGCCCCCGCGATCCCGGCGACGAGCAGGAACGTCGCCACCCTGGGGTCGGGCTCGGCGCCGCGCGCGAGCCCGAGGAGGGCCATGATGCCGCCCTCGCCGTCGTTGTCGGCCCGCATCACGAGGATCACGTACTTGACCGTGACGATGATCGTCAGGGTCCAGAACACCAGGGACAACAGCCCGAGCACCGGCCCTTGCGAGGGCGCTTCCCCGGCTGCCTTCAGGCTTTCGCGGAAGGTGTAGATCGGGCTCGTGCCGATGTCGCCGTACACGACCCCGAGCGCCCCCAACACCAAAGCCGGCCTTACCCGTCCCGTCGTCCCGTCCATCGGACCGTCTTTCCTCTTTTCCGGTCGACGTGCCTTGCCACGACGCCGGTAAATCGTTCTAAGCTACCGCACGAGGAACATGAAGGCGTTTCGCGAGCCCCCGGAGGGCAAGGCGGATCGCGCTTACCGGGGGATCCGGCATGCGGCGGCGATCACGCTGGCTTTGCGCCGCGATGCTGCTGGCTACGGGCGGTCCGGCTTCGGCGGGGTGCCCGCCCGGGATCGAGGGCGCGCGCCACGTCCTGCTCGTGACGAGCCCCGACATGAATTCGCTCGAGGCGAGCCTGCGGCGGTTCGAGCGGTCCCGAACCGGCGCGCCCTGGCGCGAGATCGGGACAGCCTCGCCCGCCGTCGTGGGGGCGGCGGGGCTCGGCTGGGCGGGCGACGCGCCGGCCATGCCCGCCGGAGAGCCACGCAAGCGGGAGGGCGACAAGCGCACCCCGGCGGGCTTCTTCCCGCTCGGTCGCCCCTTCGGCGCGGCGGCTTCGCCACGGCCGGGCTACCGGCAGCTCGCGCCGGGCGAGGACATCTGCGTCGACGATCTTGCCTCGCCGCGCTACGGGCAGATCGTTTCGCGGAGGGAGGATCCCGCGGCCCACGGCGAGGACATGGGGCGGATCGCCCTGTATCGCCGGGGTTTCGTGATCGACACGCCCGTGGACGCGGCCAAGCGCAGCGGCTCGTGCATCTTCCTCCACGTCTGGCGGGCGCCTGACAAGGGGACGGTGGGTTGCGTGGCCCTGCCCGAGCCGGCCGTCGCCGACCTGCAACGCTGGGTCGAACCCGGCGATGTCATCGCGATATTGCCCAGGCGCGAGGCCGAAGCGGCCCTGGCCTGCCTCGCCAAACCCTGAGCCGGTTCGAGCTCCGATCTCCGGTGCCGCGCGCTCCTGTCAGCGCGCCGTGCAGCAGCCGACGTAGCGGGCCGAGGCCCAGCCGCTCGTCCCGTCGAGCATGCGCACCTCGACCCAGTCGCCGCTGCGGCCGACGATGCGCAGCTTGGTGCCGGGTCCCATCGTGGTCACGCGCGCCGAACGGATGTCGGGAGCGGCCTTCAAGGCCAGGAAATTGTCCCCGAACGCATCGAGCCCCGTCACGAACGCGTAGGATGCGGACGGAACCGGACCGAGCGGGGGGGTGCCGTGACCCGATGCGGCGTTGGGCACGACGTAGCGGCCGTAGACCCAGCCGCTTTCGCCTCCCCCGATCGTGACGTGGGTCCAGGCGCCGCTGTGGTCGTCGACGGACAGCGGCGTGCCCGGCGGCAGCTTCCGCAGCAGCGTCGCCGAACCCGTCGGCGCGCTCCGCAGCGCGAGGAAGTTGTCGCCGGTCGGGTCGAGGCTGCCGACGACGAAGGCCGCGACCGGAGGGGGTGGGAGGGTGCGCGGCGGAATCGGCAGGGCCAGGTCGCGCCGGGGCGGCGGCTCGTCCTGCGGCTCGCGCCGCGCCTCCTGCGCCGGAGGCCGCTTCGGCTCCGCGGTGGGTTCCCGCAAGGCGACGAGCCGGCCCTTCGCCACGTCGGCGAGCGGTCCCTCCGGGTGCGCCCGCAGGAAGGCCTGCCAGCCGGCGGCGGAGGCGATGCTTTCGGCGAACTTGAAGTCCCCGGCGGCGTTGTCCGCGACCGCTGGCGCGGGCAGGTCGCGCCCCGGCGGGTCGACCGGGGCCGGCCCGGGCGGACCACGTTTCGCCGCCGCGGCGGCGCCCAGCACCACGTCGTCGCCGAGAATCTGCGAATACACGCCCGGCACCTGGTCCTGCCCGGACCGGCCCGCGAGGCTCGCGACCTCGCCCTGGGTCTTGAAGGCCGCTTCCCGCAGCCCGATGCCCGGCTGTTTCAGGGCGTCGACGAACACGCGGGTGAACACCGAATTGGGATTGGTGTCGTCCACCCCGAGGCGGTCGAGCGCCTGCTGGCCGATGCCGGCCGAATAGATCGACAGGATGCCGCGCGTTTCGGGCGGGCGGGCGAGCCCGCGCCCGGTGCCGATCGACCGGCCGACCGAGGCCGCGAACGGGTTGTCGCGGCACGAATCGAGCACCACCACCGCCACCTTGGCGCCCTTGAGCCGGTCGGTGATGCGGGTTTCGGGCACCGCGAGGTCGGCGAGTCTTTCCTCGTCGTCGCGGCCCGTCGCCTGCGGGGCCGCGATGTCCGAGGGCAGGATGTAGTTCTGGCCGTTCAGGGCGACGCCGTGCCCGGCGTAGAAGAAGAACGCGATGTCGTCGGGCTCGAGGCGCGACGCGAAGGTCGACAGCCTGCCGATCATGCCGGCGCGGTCGAGGTTCTCGCCATCGAGCACGTCGAAGCCGAGCTCCGCCAGCGTGGCCTTCATGGCGCGCGCGTCGCTCACCGCGTTGTGCAACTGCTGGCCATCGGCGAGGTTGGGGTAGCGGTCGTTGCCGATGACGAGGGCCACGCGCTTTTGCGCGGCGGCAAGCGCGGGCGCCAGCACCGCGAAGGCAACGACGGCCATGGCCCGCCAGAAACCGCGCACGGCAACCTCCCGACCTCCAGAAAAGCCTTATCCGACGCGCCGGGACCCGGCAAGCATCTTGGCGCCCGAGGCGCTTGCGAGCGGGATCATCTCGCCGCCTCGCGGCGCTCCCGGCCATCCCACCGCAAAGCGCGGCGCGCGCCATCGTCCATCCTCTCGACCGCCACCGGCGGGACTTGAGCATCGCGGGCCGATGACGTAACCGTCGCGGGCCGGCGGTATCGCGGCGGCCGGCGGAGCGAGGTGGGCTTTGGCAAGGACAGTGCTTTCGACCGTCCTGGGCTTGGCGGCGTGGGGCTGGCTGTTCGCGGCGGGCGCGCCCGCCGAGGCCCAGAACCTCGGCTGCCGCATGACGGACAGCGCGTCGGGTCCGTCCCGCCAGGTGCTCCATTGCGATGCGGGGCCGGTCATCGAGGCCGAGATCGCGGCCGACGCGAGCGTCGTGGATCGGGCCGGGAAGGGCAAGCCCGACGCCGTCAAGATCAGCACCGGGGCGGCGCTGATCGAGGTCCCCCAGCATTATCCCGGCGGCTTCCAGATCCTGACGCCGCGCGCCGTCGCGTCGGTGCGCGGCACGGTGTGGGTCGTGGACGTGCAGCCGGAGCGGACCTCGGTCTTCGTGGTCCGGGGAAAGGTGGCGGTCCGCCGTACGGCGGCGAAGCAGGGTGTCGTCCTCGGCAAGGGTGAGGGCGTCGACGTCGACGCCGGTGCGGCGCCGCTGCGCGTGGAACGGTGGGCGCCCGCGCGGGCCGCGGCCTTGCTGGCGCGCTTCGGCCGTTGATCAGGCCGACGGCCTCGGGCCTTCTCGCCCTCGCCGCCGTCGTCCTCGCGCTGTCCTGGTCCGCCTTCCTGGCCCGCGCCCACCTCGAAGCGCGGGAAACGGTGCTCGACCGGTTGGAAGCGAGCCTCGTCGACGTCCGGGTGCTCGCGGCCGGCCGCCGGCCGTCGCCGCCCGGCGTGCTGATCGTCGCGGTCGACGACGCCACCGCGCGCTGGGCCAAGGCCTTCCCGCTGCCCCGTCGCGTTCTAGCCGGCCTCGTGACGGCGCTGTTCGAGGCCGGCGCCAAGGCGGTCGCGCTCGATTTCCTGTTCTTCGATCCCGGCGCACCGGACGACGACGCCGCGCTCGCCGGGGCGCTGCGCGGCGGCCCCGCCGTCAGCGCGATCACGATCGACTTCGCGCGCGCCGTGCAGGCCGCGGCCTCCGTCTACGGCCCGGCGGCCGCTTGCGGGCTGCCCATCGACATCATCCGCAAGGCCACGTCGGTCGGCTTCGTGAACATCGCGGTCGATCGCTCCGGCATCGCCCGCCATGTCCCGATGCTCCTCGCGTGCGCGGACAACGTCGTTCCGGCGCTGGCGTTGCGGGCCGCGAGCCTCGCGGTGCACGCCGACCCGGCGTTCGAGCCGGACGCCGTCGTGATCGGGGACGTGGCGGTGCCGCTCGACGCCGATCGCAGCCTCGCCCTGTGGTATTATGGCCCGGAAGGGTCGGTCGACACCGTGAGCGCGGTCGACCTGTTGACGGGCGCGATCGCGCCCGAGCGGGTGCGCGGCAAGACGGTGTTGATCGGCGCGACCGCGAGCGGAACCGGTGACCGCTATCCGACGCCGTTCGATTCCGTCCTTCCCGGGGTCGAGATCCTCGCCACCGCCGTCGCCAACCTCGAGACCGGCAAGGCCCTGGTGCGCACGGCCGGCGTCCGCCGCATCGACGCCGCGCTCATGATCGGCCTCGCCTGCGCGGCGGTCCTGTTCCTGACCATGCGCAACATCGTGTTCGGGCTCGCGGGCGTGCTGGCGCTGTTCGCCGCGCTCGTGGCCTTCACCTTCGCCGGCTTCGCCTCCGGCTACTGGTTCGCGCTCGCCATGCCGCTCGCCAGCATGGGGCCGGCCGCGGCCTTGACCGCCGCGGCGCGCCTGGGGCTCGACCGCTGGACCGAGCGCAAGATGCTGCGGCAGCAGTTGACGCTCGCGGCCTTCCAGTCCCCCGCGATCCTGGCGCACCTCAGCGCCGACCCCGACTTCCTGTCGAAGCCCGTTGAACGGGAGATCGCCGCGGTCTTCATCGACCTGACGGGCTACACCGGCCTGACGGAGCGGCTCGGGGCGCACGCGACGCGCGACCTGCTGAAGGCGTTCCACGAACTCGTCGAGGGCGAGGCCCGCACCGGCGGCGGCATCGTGGCGGCCTACATGGCCGACGGCGCCATGCTGGTGTGGGGCATGGCACGGGCCGGTCCCGACGACGCCCTCAAGGCCGTGCGCACGGCGCTGGCGCTCGCCGCCCGGACGCTCGACTGGCTCGAGGGGATCGCGCCGCAATCGCGCGGCGCCCTCACGGTCAAGCTCGGGGGCGACATCGGCCCCGCGATCCTGTCGCGCTTGGGCGATGCCACGCACCAGCACATCACCGCGGTCGGCGACACCGTCAACATCGCCTCCCGCCTGATGGAGGTCGCGGCCGAGCGCGGCTACGTCTTGGCCCTGAGCGGCGGGCTCCTCGCGCGCGCCGCCGCGCAGGGACTCTCGGCCGGGGAGGGGCGTTTCACGGAACCCGCCGACGCCCCGATCCGCGGGCGCGAGCAAGCCGTCTCCGCCGCCTTCTGGATCCCGGCGGCCGAGGCCTAGACTAAGACGCGGTTCGCTACGGCCCACAGCCAAGAAGCTCCCGCAAGCTGCCCTTTCCTCCCGTGGACGACCCGACCTTGCCGCCGATCCGCCCGCAGCGGCATGTGCCGAACTCCATCGCGACCATGCGCCGGAGGCTCACCGGCGCTCTCGCAAAGGCTCTCGACCGATGTCCATGTTGCCTCACCCCACGCCGCACAACCGGAATTGTCGGACGCTTGCGACGCAGTAAGGTTAAGCGGCGGACCTGACCGAAGAGCGGCCTACATCGGCCCGTGGTTCGGCAACATTATTCCGGTCTGGCACGGCGGCATCGCCGTCGCCCGAGCCATCCCCGAGCAGGCCCGCCGGACGCTCGGGCACCCTCCGAACTTCGGGTGGTCATGGGCCGGGGGGTCTTTGTTTCCCCGGCCGCGTGGGGTGGGGGCTTTTGGCGGGTT
>CAXTIC010000042.1:0-36429 GCA_964244255.1 uncultured Lichenihabitans sp.
TCGGAGACCCCCGCCTCCTACGCAACCCGTCTCACATGTCTCTGAACCCCGGACAGGGCGGCGGTTTGGTGAAAGCATCGCATGGCGCTCCGCCAACGCGCGCGCCGACGGCGGATAAAGACCTCAGAACTGGCAGGCTTTCGGCAGCTTCTCGTCAGACCGGTCGGCGAGCTTGATCGGGGGCAGCTTCTCCGTCACCGCCTTGCCGTTCCGCGTGCCCTTTCCGGCCAGGAGATTGAGGTCGCGGGCGCCGCCCCCCTTCGGGTCGAGTCCGTCGTGGGCCGAATAGGCGATGCCCGCCACCAGGAACTCCGCATTGCGGAAGACGACGACGAGGGTCTGCGTCCACTTCAGCCTGCCGACGCCGAAGTTGGTCGAGGTGGCCGGCAGCGAGCCCTTGTCGTTGATGCCGAGCGAGGGCAGCATCCCCGCCATGCGGCCGGCGGAGACCACGTTCCTCTTCAGGAAATCCGGGGCCGCGGCGGCCCCCTCCGGCTGTTCGTCGGCGACGGACCGGTAGACGTAAAGGTCGGCCGTCCCCTCGTCGCCCCGCACGAGGATCGCCCGGTCGAGATTGCCCGGGACCCGCACACGCGATGAGAAGCGCCGATACGGCGAAGTGTCGGAACATCATGCCATGACCATAGACGATCGCCTCCCGGTCGCGAAAGCCGGCCGCGCCCTCGAGGCCGGCGGGTACCCGGTGTCCGGGGTGGCCGAGACCGGCCGCTGCTCCGACCTAGGCCGCGACGTTTACATCACCAAACCGGTCATCTATCAGAGCCTCGGTTACGCCATCCGCCAATTTGGTTTATTGCTGTCCGTGATCCAGATCCCCGAACAGATTTCGTGATGACGGGGTATCGCTTGCTCTACATCGACGATGACCCGGGCCTGTGCCGCTTCGTGCAGCGGCAACTCGAGAGGGACGGCTACGCCATAGACGTCGCGACGAGCGGCGAAGCGGGGCTCGCGCGCTTGCTCGCGGGCGGCGTCGATGTCGTCGCGCTCGACCACTATATGCCCGGCCAAGACGGGCTCGAAACCCTGGACCTGATCCGGGCCTTGCCCGATCCGCCGCCCGTCATCCTCGTGACCGGCACGAGTGAAAGCCGCGTCGCGGTCGCGGCGCTCAAGGCGGGCGCTTCCGATTACGTCGTCAAGGATGTCGAGGGCGAGTTCATGGAGCTGCTGGGGGCGGCGATCCGCTCCGCGATCGTCGGCGTGAGACTCAAGCGGGAAAAGGAGGCGGCGGACAGGGAAGTCCGCGCCGCGCGCGACCGCTTCGAGGCGTTGGCCGCCGAACGGCAGGTTCTGCTGCGCGAGGTCAACCACCGGGTCGGCAACAGCCTCCAGCTCGTGGCGGCTTTTCTGCATATGCAGGCCAATGGCGCTGCGGGACCGGAGACACGGGCGGCGCTCGGCGAAGCCACGCGGCGCGTTCTCGCCGTGGCCCAGGTCCACCGCAGGCTCTACGCCTCCGACGACGTGAGTTCGATCGCGCTCAACAGCTATCTCGCGGGGCTGATCGACGACATCCGGTCCTCGACCGATGCCCTGAACATCGGCGAACTCCTGTCGCTCGATGCCGACGAGGTCATGGTCGACGCGGACAGCGCCGTCACGATCGGCATCATCGTGACGGAACTCGTCATCAACGCCATGAAATACGCCTATCCCGACGCGTCGGGGCCGATCCGCGTCACGCTCAAGGCCGACGGCGGCCCGCGGTCCTTTCTCCTGGCGGTGGAGGACGACGGCGTGGGCAAGGCCGCGGCTTTCGCCGGCCCGCTCGACGGCGCCCCCGACGGCAGCCCCACCGCGGGCCTCGGGCGCACCATCATCAAAGCGATGGCGTCCAAGCTCGCCACGGCCGTATCCTACGAGCCCGGCGGACCCGGCACCCGCGCCGTCATGCCGTTCTCGTTGCCGGAACCCGGGTGAAGGGCGTCCCGCCCGGAAAACCGGGGAACCCGCACGGCGCAACGGCGCCGAGGAGGAAACATGATCGATCCCGAAGCCTTGGCGTCCCTGCCCGCCGCGGTCCGCCGGCCAGCCTATGACCGACGGGCGGTCTCCGCCGGCATCGCCCACCTGAGCGTCGGCAATTTCCACCGCGCCCACCAGGCCGTCTACCTCGACCGCGTCCTCGCGCTACCGGGGCAGGAAGGCTGGGGCATCCTCGGCGTGGGGCTCATCGACAGCGCCGGCGAACGGGCGAAGGCCCAGGCCCTCCAGGGCCAGCACGGCCTTTATTCCATGACCGAGTACCCGCCCGACGGTGAGCCGTCGACCGCGGTCATCGGCTCGATCGTCGGCTACCTCCATGCCCCCGACGACGCCGAAGCGGTGTTGCGGCGCCTGGCCGACCCCGCGATCCGGATCGTCACGCTGACGGTCACGGAGGGCGGTTACAACACCGACGCCGGCGGCCGCTTCCGCCTGGACGAACCCGGCGTCGCGCGCGACCTCGCGGACGCCGCCGTCCCCGGCACCACGTTCGGCATCGTCACGGAAGCGTTGCGACGCCGTCGGCAGGCGGGGGTGGGCCCTTTCACGGTCCTGAGCTGCGATAACCTGCGCCACAACGGGGCGGTCGCGAAGGCCGCGACCCTGGCGTTCGCCCGCGCCAAGGACCCGGAACTCGCCCGCTGGATCGAGACCAATGTGTCGTTCCCATCCGCCATGGTGGACCGCATCACGCCCGCCGTCGGCCCCGCCGACGCTCGGCGGCTCAACGCCCGGAGCGGGCTCGACGACGCCGCGCCGGTGTTCGCCGAGGATTTCATCCAGTGGGTGATCGAGGACCATTTCTGCGCCGGCCGGCCGCCGCTGGAGGAGGTCGGCGTGCAGTTCACCGGCGACGTCGACCCCTACGAGCAGGTCAAGCTGCGGATGCTGAACGCGTCCCACTCGATGATGGCCTTCCCGGGCACGCTGATCGGCCATCGCATCGTCCACCTCGCCATGAAGGACCCGGCGGTCGACGCGCTGCTCGACCAGTTCCTCCATCGCGACGCGGGGCCGCTGCTCGACGCGCCGCCCGGCATGTCGGTCGAGGATTACGCCGCCATGCTGCTGCGGCGCTACCGCAACCCGGCGATCGGCGACCAGCTGCTGCGCATCTGTTCGGACGGCGCGTCGAAATTGCCCGTTTTCCTGCAGGACACGGCGCGCGAGGTGCTCAAGCGGGGCGGCGACCACCGGCGCGTCGCCTTCCTGCTCGCGGCCTTCACCGAATACCTGCGGGGCGTCGACGATAACGGCGAACGCTTCGCCGTTGTCGAACCCAACGTGTCGGCGGCCGACCACGCTTACGCCGCCGACGCGGACCTCAAGGCGGGCCTGCGCATCAACGCCTTCGCGGGCTGGGGCCTCGAGGCGTTCCCGGCCTTCGCTGAAACCTACGCGCGACTGCGCGGGTCGATCCGGGCCGAGGGCGCCGGGGCGACCCTGCGGACCCTGTTGCGGGCCATCGAGGCATCCGGGCGCCCGGCGTGACGGCGCGGCCCCGCGGCGACTGGCGGCCCCGCGTCGTGCGGGACATTCCCGACGGTCTGATCCTGTTCGACGGCGTGTGCGTGCTGTGCTCGCGTTGGGTTGGGTTCGTCCTCGCGCGCGACGCGGCCGAGCGCTGGCGCTTCGTCTCCATCCAATCGCCATACGGGCGGCGGCTGGCGTCGACGCTCGGCATCGACCCGGAGACGCCGGAAACGAACGCGGCGGTCATCGGCGGCGTGGCCTACTTCAAGCTGGATTCGGCCATTGCCGTCGTCGGGAGCTGGCCGGCCTGGTCCTGGGTGCTTGCAACCCGGCTGTTGCCCCGCCGGTGGCGGGATTGGGCGTACGATCGGATCGCGCGCAACCGCTACCGCGTGTTCGGGCGCATGGATGCCTGCCACCTGCCGACGCCCGCCCTGGCGAAGCGCTTCATCGTCGCGGAGCCCTGACGGGCCGTGCCACGGATCCTCGTCGTCGGCGGCGCGGGCGCCTTCGGGTCCCGTCTCGCGGAGGGACTCGCCGCCACGACGGACTTCGAAATCGTGATCGCCGGGCGCGACCCGCGCCGGACCGAAGCCGCGGCGGCGGCCATCGCCGCCCGCCACCCGGCGGCCCGAATGAAAGTGGCGCGTCTCGATACGGCGGCCGTCCGCCCGGACGATCTCGCCGCGCTCGCTCCGTCGGTGGTCGTCGACGCGGCCGGGCCCTTCCAGCCCGGCCCTTATCGGCTCGCGGGGGCCGCTATCGGCGCGGGGGTGCACTACGCCGACCTCGCCGACGGAAGGGCCTTCGTGGCGGGATTTTCCACGCTCGATCCCGCGGCGCGCGGCGCGGGCGTCGTCGCGCTGACGGGGATGAGTTCGACGCCGGCCCTGTCGAACGCCGTGCTGGACCAAATGACGGCCGGGTGGGGCGCGGTGCTCGCCGTCGCGATCGCGATCGCGCCGGGCAACCGCGCGCCGCGGGGGCTGTCGGTGATGCGCGCCATACTGGGCTATGCCGGGCGCCCGGTGCGGGTGCGGATCGACGGGCGCTGGGCCGTGCATCCGGGCTGGGGTCTCGCGCGTCGCGAAGCGCTCGGCACGCTCGGTCACCGCTGGCTTTCGCTGTGCGAAACACCGGACCTCGACATCGTACCCGCCCGCTTCCCCGACGTACGCACGGCCGTGTTTCGTGCCGGTCTGGAGCTTCCCGTGCTCCACCTCGGCCTGTGGTTGGCGAGCCTGCCGGTCCGTTGGGGCCTGGTGCGCTCGCTCGCGTCGATGGCACGGCCCTTCCGGGCGGCGGCGAACCTCGTGTCGCGGTTCGGCACCGATCGCGGCGGCATGCTGGTCGCGGCAAGCGGCCTCGACGGCTCCGGGCGGCCGGTCGCGTCCCGCTGGCTGTTGATCGCGGAGAGCGGCAGCGGACCCTACGTTCCGACGCTGCCGGCTCTCGCGGCGGTGCGGCGCATCGCGGCGGGCCTCCTCGCCCCGGGGGCACGCGTCGGGACGGGCGTGCTCGACCTGGCGGACATCGAAGCCGAGATGAGGCGTCACGCGATCACCACCGCATGGGTTGCGTCGTGACGACCCTCCCGCCGCTGTTCGCGCGCGCTCTCCCGGGCTTCGCCGCGCTTCCGGCCGTGATCCGCGCCGTGCACGCGCCCGGGCGGCGCCTCGCCCTCGTCGGGCGGGCCGAGGTGGAGCGCGCGCCGGGCCTGGCGGCGGCCGCGATCGGGGCGCTGTTCCGGCTGCCGGAAGCGGGCCGAAACGTTGCGGTCCGGGTCGTCATCGAAACGCGAAACGATCGCGAGCTTTGGACGCGTGACTTCGCGGGCCGGCGCTTCAGCAGCGTGATGAGCGCGGGGCGTGGCGGCGCCGGGCACCTGCGGGAACGCTTCGGTCCGTTCTCGTTCGACCTCGCCGTGGACACGGACCCCGGCGGTCTCGCGATACGCGTCACGGCATGGTCCCTCGGGCCGCTTCGCCTTCCGGCGCGGTTCCGTCCGGCCACGGACGCCAGGGAGTTCGTCGACGAAGAAGGGCGCTTTTGCTTCGACGTGTCCCTATACGCCGACGGATTCGGGCGCTTCGTGCGATATCGCGGCTGGCTGGTGCCCGAACACGCGCCATGAGGCGTCGCCGGCGGCCGTCCCGCGTTCACCACGCCGCCACACCGCCATCGGATCGTGGGTCGGTCGCGCCGGCGATCAGGCCGTCGGCGTGGCGGACCACCGCGCCGGCGTGCCCCATGACGTCGCTAAACCCGGGCACCCATTCGACCGCGTGACCCGCCCGCAGCAGGTCCTCGGCCAGCGCGGGCGGGAACCGGCTTTCGAGCTTCAAGGCGGTGCTAGCGTCGCCCCATGTGCGGCCGAGAAGCCAGCGCGGCGCGTTGACGGCCTGCTGCAAAGGCATGCCGAAATGCCCGTAGCGGGTGAACACCGCCGCCTGGGTTTGCGGCTGCCCTTCGCCGCCCATCGTCCCAAAGGCCATGACGCGGCCGTCCGGGAACATCGCCAGGGCGGGGTTCAGGGTGTGGAAGGGCTTGCGGCCCGGCGCCAAAACGTTCCAGCCGCCCGCCCCGAGCCGGAACGATGAGCCGCGGTTCTGCCAGCAAAGGCCGGTGCGGGGCAGCACGACCCCCGAGCCGAACTCGAAGTAAATCGATTGGATGGCGCTGACGACGCGCCCCCCGGCGTCGCAAACGCCGAACCAGGTCGTATCGCCGGGCTGGCTCGGCCAAGGCCAGGGCAGCGTGCCGGAACGGTCGATGCGGCGGGCGAGCGCGTCGAGCGCGGCGGCGTCGAGGAAATCGCCCGCGCGCGCCGTCATGGCGTCGGGATCGCCGACGTGACGGTCGCGGACGAGGAACGCCTGCTTGGTCGCCTCCACGAGGCCGTGGACGTGAGCGAAGCCCTCGCCCACGCTGACGCCGAGCCTGTCGAACAGGGCCAGGATCATCAGCGAGGCGACACCCTGCGTCGGCGGCGGCGTGTTGAAGAGGCGCGCGGGCCTCACCGCGACCGACAAGGGCTCGACGCGCGACGCGCGATGCGCGGCGAGGTCGTCGAACCGGAGCGGGGATCCCGCGGCCGCGAGATCGTCGCCGATGGCGCGGGCGAGATCGCCCACGTAGAGATCGGCGAGGCCGGCCCGGCCGAGGCGGTCGAGCGTGGCGCCGAGCGCGGACAGGCGCATGAGATCGCCCGCGCGCGGCGGGGCGGCGTTCGGCAGGAAGGTGGAGGCGAAGCCGGGTTGCCCTTGTAAAGCGTCGCGCTTGGCCGCCGTGGTCTCGGCCTGGCTCCGCGTCACCGAGAATCCGTCGGTCGCGTAGACACGCGCCGCGTCGAGCAGGCGCGCGACCGGCAGCGGCCGCCCCCAATGGCGCGTCGCGTCGAGGGCCTCGCCCCAACCCGACACGGTGCCGGCGACGGTCAAGGCCGCGAGCGGACCGCGCGTCGGGATCTCGGCGAACCCTTGGTCCGCGTAGAAGCCCGGCGTGGCTTGCGCGGCGGCGCGCCCGCAGGCGTCGATGGCGAACGGGCGGCGTCCCGGTTCGGCGACGATCCAGAACCCGTCCCCGCCGATGCCGGTCATGTGCGGGTACACCACCGCGAGGGTGGACGCGACCGCGATCGCGGCCTCGACCGCGCTGCCCCCATCCTTCAGGATGTCGAGTCCCGCTTGTGCCGCGAGGTGGTGGGGGGCCGTCACGAGCCCGCGGCGGGCGCAAAGCGTTTCCTGCATGGGGGGCGGGGGCGCTCCTCTGATTCAGCGGCCGCCGCGTGCCGTCGCGAGGCTCACGCCGCCGCCCGTGTGAGAACGTCGGCCGGGCAATCGCGGTCGTTGTCGACGACCCGCACCGCGAAGTCGCGGCCTTCCCAGTGCCCCGCTTCGGGCCAGAAGAACGTGAAGCTCAGCACCGCGCCGGCCGGCAGGTGCGCGGTGTCGAGATCGGCGACGTGGAGGCCGAAACGCGTCGGCCGCGTATCGGTGTCGCGCGTGTCGGCCCACGCGTCGGTGGTCCAGTGGACCCGCGCCGGGGCCATCACCTCGATCCGCAGCACCTTGCCGTCGACGAGCGTCGTCGCGACGTTGCTGAAGCGCCAGACCGCGAGGCGGGAGCCGGTCTCCATCTCGGCGTAGCGGCGGACGACCTGCGGCGGGGTGTCGAACACGCGCCCGTCGCGGAGCGAGCGCAACAGCTTCACGTGCTCGCCGTGCGCCCAAACGAGCGGCATGGCGGAGCCCGAGGGACGTCCGCGCACGAGCTCGTGCGCCGGGATGTCGTCCGTGTCCCACACCTGTTCGGGAATGAGGCCGCCGTCGTTCCCCGATCCTTCGAGGGCCGCGAGCAGCCGACGCGCTTCGCGCGCGTCGCCGCGCGCCAGCTCGTAGTGGGCGCGCTCGCCGGCGAGGAGCGGCCACGCGCGGCCGATCCCCGTGCCGTCGAAGGGCGCGCCGTCGGCGTGTTCGCCGTAACCGTCCTCGTTATAGCGGTGCCAAAGGGGACCCTGCGGCAGCTCGACCTTCAGGATGTGGTCGACCGCCACGATCGTGTCGCGGATGCGCGGGTCATCGGGCGCGCGAAGCCCGAAGCGCACCAGCGCCAGCGCGTCGGGGCTCACGATCGCCGTGGCCTCGCGCAAAGCGTCCGCGATGGGGCGGTTCTTGATCGGCACGAAACCCTCGAGCGGGGAGGGCGCGTCGGCGCTTTCCGGCGGCGCGATGCGCACGTAATAGCCCGCGATGCCGAGCGCCTTCGACAGGGTCGTGTCGCGCGCGAAACACCAGCGCTCGACCGCGCTGTTCCACAGATCGGCGGTTTCGAGCAGGTAGGCCGCATCCTCCGCGTGGTCGAGACGCGCGGCGACGTCGGCCGCCACCACGAGACCCGCGATCTCGACCGCGAGGGTGAACGGCGAATAGCCGCCGTCTTCTTCCCACCGGTCCTGGCCCGTGACGGGGCCGTTCAACACGATATAGCGCGCGGCGTGGCGCACCATCGGCCAGAACCGTTCGACCTCTTCGGCCCCGATGGCGCCTTCGCGCAGAGCCGCGTCGACGAGCAGGATGGGAAACGCCGTCTCGTCCATCTGCACGCCCGGCCAATAGGCTTCGCCGTCGAGCCACATGTTCTGGGGCCAGTGCCCGTCCTCCTCCTGCGTCGCCTGCAGGAACGTGAGCACGCGGCGCGCGTCCGCGTGCGCCCCGATGGCGAGGAGCGCGGTCGCGCTTTCCACGAGGTCGCGGGGCCAGACGAGGTGGTAGCCGCCGAGGTCGCCGTCGCCCTTGCTCATGCCCCAGGGGATCGACAAACTCGCGATCATGCCGCCCGCGAAGGGTCCAGCCTCGTGCGTGCGCAGCACCGCGGTCGACACGCGGTAGGGGTCGACCGTGCGGCCCGCCGTCGCCGCACACTCGCCTTCGAGCGGAACGAGCCCGCGCTGCCACGCACGCCAGTCGGCGACATAGGCCGCTTCCGCCGCCTCGTAGCCGTCCATCAGGCTCGCCCGCGCGGCGTTGCCGGCCTCGTGCTTGTCGCGCCCGAAGCCGACAGCCAGCACGATCTCCCCGTCCGCCGCGAAATCGAGTTCGGCGCAGATCGCCACGTTGCCGTCGGCGGCACGGGTGAAGGCCTCGGCGAGGAAGAAATGCTCCCGGAGGAGCGTGAAGCCGTCGCTCGCCCCGACGAAGCCGACCGACATGGCCCGGAACGGGCGCGATGCGGCGAACGCCAGGGTAACGTCGCCGCCCGTCGCGAAGGGCATGCGCCAGCCCTTCAGGTTTTCCACCCAGGCGGTGTTGTTGGAGCCCGCGTTGACGAGGTGGGGGGCCAGCAGCGCGAAAACCCGGTAGGGCCGCCGGGGGCCGTCGAGCGCCTCGAACCGGATATGCTGCAGGATCACGGGGCGGACGCTGTCCGCCACGACCCGCTTGGTGATCGCGTAGCGTCCGTCGCGGCTTCGGTTGCTCAGCCGATAACCCGGGACCCCGGGAGCGAGCTGTTCGACGACGCTGACGGTTTCGCGTTTTTCTTCCGAAAGGTAGCTGTCCCCATCCGTCACGGTGAGCCCGCAATCGCGCGTGCAGGCGAGATCGATGCGCGGGTAGTAGATCTCGTTCAGGATGCCGTGGCTGACGGTGAACGACACCCGGCTCGCCGCCGAAATGGCCGAGCCCACCCCCGTCTTGGCGCTGGACGTCCAGGTCGGCGCGAGGCCGGGGCGGCCGGGAGCGTCGTGGAACTCGGTCATCGGTAGCCTCGTGTGCCGGGGTGCGGGCGGCGACCTCCTATCACGGGCGGGGATCGGGGAGGGAGGGTCGAGCTTCGCCGTCGACGGGATTGTACCGCGGTGTGCGATTTTCGACGCTCCGGCAGACCGGAGGGCCACCGACGCGCAGCAACCGAACCGCTTTGCTGCCGGCAGCTTCCCTTGTGACGCTCGCGGGAGAGGGCGCGCGCAGCGCCGATGGGCGCGCAACCCGAACGCCCCACCTCCCTCATCCGTCCCGGCTTTGCCGGGCCACCTCCTGCCGCGAGCGGGAGAAGGTTTCACCCCGGCCGGGCGAAAGATCGGCGTCGATGTGCGTGAGGCAGCATGACGGCGTCGGATTCGAGGCTTGCGCCGCGCCATCGCGCGTCCTACCGGGAACGACATCGCACCCGCGTATCGCGCGCCGGGCGCCGCTCGACTGAACGGGCGAGCTCGCCGTATGGATCGGGCACGGCTGGGGCAACCGGGCGGCGTCACCGCGAGCGGCTTTGCGGGACCGGCCGAGGGAGGATGCTGTCGATGAAACGATTGTGCTTCGCCGTCGTCGCGCTTGCGACGCTGCTGGTCGGCGGTTGCAATTCGACGAAAGGCCGCTACGACCCGCCGAAAGCGCTCGACACCATGACCCCGCAGGAGGTGTGCGACTATTACAAATTCTATCTCAGCAATCCCGACCTTCTGCCGGAAACGCGGAAAATCGCTACCGACAAGATGCGGGCCAAGAACTGCCCGGCCGGGTGAGGGCGGCATCGCGCCGATCCGAACCGACGCAGGGCCCGGGGCGGCCCGGCACAGGCCTGACATGAACGCCACAGACCGTACGCCGGCGTCCGACATGGCGCCGGCCGCGTGGGGGCCGCGGCGCCGATGACGGGCGCGGACGTCGGGGACGTGCGCGCCTCCCGTGCATCGCCGCGCGTCCTCGCCGGCATCGGGCTTGCCACGGCGGGCTACGCCCTGTTCTCGGCGCAGGACGCCATCGTCAAGTGGCTCGTGGTGAGCTACTCGGTGCCGCAGGTCCTGCTCGTGCGCAGCCTCGTCATCGTCGCCATCGCGCTGGCTGTCGGCGGCCCGCGAACGTTGGGCCGCGTCGCCGCGAGCCCGAACAAGCGTGCCCTCGCGCTGCGTGCGTGCCTGATCCTCGGTGCGTGGTTCTTGTATTATTCCGCGTCGCGCCATCTCGGCCTGGCCCAGCTGACGACGCTCTACTTCGCTTCGCCGGTCATCGCCGTCGTTCTGGCCGTGGCGATCCTGCGCGAGCGGGTCGACGCCGCGCGCTGGGCGGCGGTCGGGGCGGGTTTCATAGGCGTCGTCGTCGCGGCGCGCCCGACCGGATCGGTCGACCTTCTTCCGGCGGCTCTCGCCCTGCTCGCCGCCTGCTTGTGGGGCTGCAGCGTGATCCTGGTGCGCTGGATCGGACGCTCGGACCGGACATCGACCCAGGTGCTGGCCAGCAACGCCCTGTTCGCCCTCGGATCGAGCCTCGCCATGCCTTGGCTGTGGCGAACGCCCGACCCGTTCGGCTGGGTGTTGATGGGCGGGCTCGGCATCGTCGGGGGCCTCGGCCAGTTCCTGCTGTTCGAGGGCTTCCGCCTGGCGCCGGCGTCCGTCGTCGCGCCGGTCGAGTATACCGGGCTCGTTTGGGCCTTCGTTTACGGCTACGCCATCTGGGGCGACGTGCCGACGCCCCACGTGGTCGCCGGCGCGGGGCTGGTCGCGGCGAGCAGCCTTGCGCTCGTCTGGTTCGAACTGGCGCGCAAGGTCGCGCCGGGCAGGGAGGGTGATCCGTGACCACCGAAAAGGGAATCGCGCTCGTGACGGGCGCGGGCTCGGGGATCGGGGAGGCCGTCGCCGCGGCGCTCGGCGCGGCCGGATTTACGCTCGTTCTGACTGGCCGAAGACGGGAGCCGTTGGAGCGGGTCGCGGCGGCCATCGGCCCGCGCGCGTCGGCGGTCCCCGCCGATTTGACCGATCCCGCCTCCGTGGCGGCGCTGTTCGGCGCCGTCGGGGCGAAACATGGCCGGCTGGACCTCCTGTTCAACAACGCCGGGACCAACGCGCCGCCGATCCCCCTCGAAGACCTGACGATCGACCAATGGCGCGCGGTGATCGACACCAATCTCACCGGCGTGTTCCTGTGCACCCAGCACGCCTTCCGGCTGATGAAGGCCCAAAGCCCGCGCGGGGGCCGCATCATCAACAACGGCTCGATCTCTGCCACCTCGCCGCGGCCGAACTCGGCTCCCTACACGGCCTCGAAACACGCGGTGGCGGGCCTGACGCGCGCGACCTCGCTCGACGGGCGCAAGTACGACATCGCCTGCGGGCAGATCGATATCGGCAACACCGCGACCCCCATGGCGGCGAAGATGTCCGGCGGGGTGCTCCAGGCCGACCTGTCGGTCAAGCCCGAGCCGACCTTCGACGTGAAGCACGTGGCCGAAGCGGTGGTGTTCATGGCCGGGTTGCCGTTGGACGCCAACGTGCAGACGCTGACCGTCATGGCCACCAAGATGCCCTTCGTCGGCAGGGGCTAATTAGGTCCCTTTCCCCCGCCCGCGGGAGACAGGACTCACGCGGCCAAGTCCGCGACCACCATGTCGAGCAGCGGGAAGCCGGCGGCCGTCACCCGCAGGCGCCCGTCCGACGAGCGTTCGATGAGGCCGTCGTCGACGAGGCTCGCGATCCGCGACCGGTCGAGCGCGCGGCCGGCGATGCGCTCGAAGCGCTGGGGGTCGATGCCCTCGGTCAGGCGCAGGCCCATGAGCAGGAACTCGTCGCCCTGCTCCTCGGACGACAGCGTTTCGTCGGACACGAGGCCGTGGCCCTCTCCCTCGACCACCGTAAGCCACATTTCGGGATGCCGCTCGGTCGATTGGGCGCGCCGCTCGCCCGACGCGTTGAGGCGCCCGTGGGCGCCGGGGCCGACGCCCGCGTATTCGCCGTAGCGCCAGTAGATGAGGTTGTGGCGCGATTCGGCGCCGGGCCGGGCGTGGTTCGACACTTCGTAGGCCGGCAGCCCGCGCGCCGTCGTCACCTCCTGGGTCACGTCCCAGAGCGCGCGCGCGGCGTCCGGGTCCGGGACCGCGAGCTTGCCGGCCCGGTGCAGCCGCTCGAAGATCGTGTCGGGCTCGATCGTGAGCTGGTAGAGCGACAGGTGCTCGGCCGCGCGGTCGATGGCGCCCGACAGTTCGGCCGCCCAGGCGGCGGGCGTTTGCCCGGGCCGCGCGTAGATGAGGTCGAACGAGAACCGCTCGAAGCTTCGTGCCGCGACCGCGACGGCGGCCAAGGCTTCCTCCGCCGAATGCAGCCGGCCGAGCGCCTTGAGATCGCGGTCGTCGAGCGCCTGCACGCCGAGCGAGACCCGGTTGACGCCGGCGGCGCGGTAGCCGCGGAAGCGCGTCGCCTCGACGGAGGTCGGGTTGGCTTCGAGCGTGACTTCCGCCCCGGGCGCCACCGTCCAGTGGCCCCCGATGGCGTCGAGGATGGCGCCGACCGTATCGGGCTTCATCAGCGATGGCGTGCCGCCGCCGAAGAACACCGCCGACACGGTCCGGCCCGGCGCCAGCGCGGCGCGGTGCGCGAGCTCCGTGCGGAACGCCGCGAGGAAGCGCGCCTCGTCCACCGGCGCCTGGCGGACGTGGCTGTTGAAATCGCAATACGGGCATTTCGACAAGCAGAACGGCCAATGGACGTAGATGCCGAAGCCGGGATCGGTGGTGGCGCGCGCGCTCATGGATCAAGGCTTATGGCACGGGGGCGGCGCGACGGCCACGTCGTTCAGCCCGCCGCCAAGCACCGCCTCGCCAGCATCTGGAAAGCGCGCGCGCGATGGGACAGCGCGTCACCCCCGTCGGCCGGGATGCCGTGTTTTTCCTCGGCGCTCATCTCCCCGAAGGTACGCTCGTGACCGTCGGGCCGGAACATGGGATCGTAGCCGAAGCCGAGGCCGCCGCGCGGCGGCCACACCAGCGTGCCCGACACGCGGCCCTCGACGGCTTCCCTCTCCCCGTCGGGCCAGGCCAGCGTCAAGGCCGCGACGAAAGACGCCCGCCGCCGCGGGTCTTCCCGCATGCCCCTGGCGGCAAGCAGATCCTCGATGCGCGCCATGGCGGCGCCGAAATCCTTGTTAGGCCCGGCCCAGCGGGCCGAATAGATGCCCGGCGCGCCGTCGAGCGCATCGACGCAAAGCCCCGAATCGTCGCCGAGCGCCGGAAGGTTCGTGGCGCGCGCGGCCGCCGCGGCCTTGAGTTCCGCGTTGGCCGCGAAGGTCGCGCCCGCTTCCTCCGGTTCCGGCAGACCGAGCGCGCCCGCCGACGTGAGCTCGATCCGAAAGGGTGCCAGGAGGTCGCGGAATTCCCGCAGCTTGCCGGGATTGTGCGTGGCGAGGACGAGGCGGGCGATCGAGGCATGGATCATGGACGTTCCGTAGCGCGACGGCCCGGTCGGCGCCATCGCTCGCGGGTCGAATGTCGTTCGTTCAAGCACCGGTCCTCCTTTTCTCGCCGACCTACACCCACCTATCCCGTACACGTCGGCGACCCGGGGGAAGCCGTCCCAGGCGGCCTGATGATGAACCCTTTCCGGATCTACCTCCGCGTGCTCGGCCTGCTGCGTGCCGAAGCGCCCCTCGCGGTCGCGCTCGTCGTCGCGAACGGGCTGCTGGCGGCGGCGCAGTTCGGCGAACCGCTGCTGTTCGGCCGCATGGTCGATCGTCTGGCCGGGCCGGCGGGGCAGGGCGCCGCAGCCTGGTCGGCGGTGCTGCCGACGCTGATCGCCTGGGGCGGGTTGGGGCTGTTCAACATCGGCTGCGCGGCAGCGCTCGCGTTCCACGCCGACCGGTTGGCGCACCGCCGCCGGCTCGGCCTGACGGCCGCCTTTTTCGAACACGTGCTGCACCTGCCGTCGAGTTTCCACACCGCCAACCATTCCGGGCGCCTGCTCAAGGTGCTGCTCGAGGGCGCCAACGGCATGGCGGGCCTGTGGCTCACGTTCTTCCGCGAGACCTGCGCGGGGTTCGTGGCGCTCGTGGTCCTGCTGCCGGTATCGCTGTTCGTGAACTGGCGCCTTGGCGCCCTGCTGGTCGCCCTCGTGGCGACGGCGGCCGCCGTCACGTCCTTCGTTCTGCGGCGGACCGAACGGCTGCAGGCCGCGATCGAGGCTCACCAGAGCGGGCTCGCCGAGCAGATCGTCGACAGTTTCGCCAACGCGCCCGTGATCCAGAGTTTCACGCGCGCGGCGAGCGAGGCCCGCGGCCTGAAAGCGACCCTCGACGCGCTCCTGGCGGCGCAGCTCCCTGTCCTGTCCTGGTGGGCGTTGGCGGCGGTGGCGGCGCGCGCGTCCGCCACCCTGACGCTGATCGCGATCTTCCTGCTCGGCCTGTTCCTCCACGCCCGCGGGCTCGCCACCTTGGGCGAGATCGTGGCTTTCATGAGCCTCGCCGCCGCCATGGTGGCCCGGCTCGAACAGGCGGTCGCGTTCTGCAACGCGCTGCTGCTGCAAGCGCCCAAGCTCGGCGACCTGTTCGCCGTGCTCGACACGGTTCCGGCCGTGCGGGACCGGCCGGGGGCGTCCGACCCTGGGCGCGTCGCGGGCCGGTTGGCGTTCGAAGGCGTCGCCTATTCCTACGACGGGCGACGCGACGCGGTGGCGGGCCTCGACTTCACGGTCGCGGCGGGCGAAACGGTCGCCTTCGTCGGCGCGACGGGCTCGGGCAAGTCGACGACGCTCGGCCTCGTGCATCGGATGTTCGACCCCGCGCGCGGCCGCGTCGCCATCGACGGCGTCGACCTGCGCGACCTGACGCTCGTCGGGCTGCGCCGCAACATCGGCGTCGTGTTCCAGGAACCCATGCTGTTCGCGCGCTCGATCGCCGACAACCTCCGCCTGGGCAAACCCGACGCCACGACCGACGACCTGTGGGCCGCGCTGGAGAAGGCGGACGCCGCCGCGTTCGTGGCGCGGCAGCCTCACGGGCTCGCGACGGTGCTGGGCGAGCGCGGGCGATCCTTGTCGGGCGGGGAGCGGCAGCGGCTCGCCATCGCGCGCGTGCTGCTGAAGGATCCGCCCATCCTGCTGCTCGACGAGGCGACGAGCGCGCTCGACGCCCTGACCGAGCGCGAGGTGAGCAGGGCGCTGGATGCGGCGGCCCGGGGGCGCACGACGCTCGTCATCGCGCACCGGCTCGCGACCGTGCGCCGCGCCGACCGCCTGTTCGTGTTCGGCGATGGTCTCATCGTGGAGGAAGGCACGTTCGACGCGCTCGTGGCGCGCGGCGGCGTGTTCGCGGCGCTGGCCCGCGCGCAGGGGTTGGCGGGAGCGGGGGATCGGGAAAGCGGGTCGATCGACGCGGCCGGACCTGTTCGGCGCGGAGCCCCGGCCCTCACCCTCGCGGATCCGCCCTCCTGACCTTTCAAGGCCCGCGGGCATCTCAGACGTCGTTCGCCCGGTCTCTCCGTCGCGGTGGCCGACATCGAAGGGGGGTTTGACGCCCGGTTTGCCACGACCTTACTAGCGGCGGGCGCCCCCGCTACGCCCGAACCGCGGAACCCGGAACAGGCAATATATGACCTACGACTTCATCATCGCCGGCGGCGGCTCGTCGGCCTGCGTGGCGGCCACCCGCCTCGTGCGCGACGGCGGCGCCCGGGTGCTGCTGCTCGAACGCGGCCCCGCCAAGTACGCGTGGCTGATGCGGATGCCGGCCGGCTATATGAAATACCTGGCGCGCGACAAATTCCTCGAAATGCACAAGGCCGTGCCGCAGCCCCAGTTGGGCGGGCGGTCGCCGGTCGTGCCGCAGGCCAAGGTCCTGGGCGGCGGCTCGTCGGTCAACGCCATGGTGTACATGCGCGGGCAGCGGGAGGACTACGACGGTTGGGACGCGTTCCTCGGCGGCGCGTCCGGGTGGGCCTACCCCGACATGCTGGCCTCGTTCCGCGGCATGGAAGGGAACAGCCGCCTCAACGACGCCTACCACCGCGCGGACGGGCCGCTCCTGGTGTCGGACCCAGGGCATCTCGCCGACATGTCGCGCGCCTTCGTGCTCGCCGCCCAGGCCCGCGGGATTCCCTACACCAGCGACTTCAACGGGGCCGAGCAGCGCGGCGTCGGCCCAATGCAGAACACGTTCGGCCGCGGCCGATCCGGCCGCGTCGAGCGCTGCGACGCCGTGCGGGCCTTCCTCAGCCAGGTCGTCGGCGACCGTCGCCTCACGGTCGAGACGGGCGCCCTCGCGACGCGGGTCATCCTCGAAGGGGGCCGCGCCGTCGGCGTCGAATACCGCAAGGACGGCCATACCGTCACGGCCCGCGCGGAACGCGAGGTGCTGGTCGCGGCCGGCACCTACAACACGGCGAAGCTGTTGATGCTGTCGGGAATCGGGCCCGCGGATCACCTGCGCGCGCACGGCATCGCCGTCGCGGCCGACCTGCCGGGCGTCGGCGAGAACCTGCAGGACCACCACGAGGTGCCGGTGATCGCCGCCACCCATACGCGGGCCGTCGGCTATTTCGGCGAGGACCGCGGCTGGCGCATGATCCGCAACGGTCTCCAATACCTGGCGTTCGGCACCGGCCCCGTGACCACGATCGGGGTCGATTGTTGCGCGTTCTACGATCCCGACGGCGGGGCACGGCCGACAATCCAGCTCTATTGCGCGCCGATCGTCTACCTCGACCGCGACGTGACCGATAGGAAGCCGACGCACGGCGTCACCCTTACCTCGTGCCTGCTGCGGCCGCGGGCACGCGGCACGGTGAGGTTGCGGTCCGCCGACCCGACCGACATGCCGCTGGTCGACTCGCGCTTCTTCGGGCACCCGGACGATGCGCGCCTGACGATCCGCTCCATGCGCTTCGCCCGCGACCTGCTGGCGACGCCGCCCGTGGCCGCGCTCATCGACCACGAGATGCTGCCGGGCAGGGGCGCGCAGTCGGACGAGGATCTCCGCGCCTTCTGCAACAAGACCGTGAAGACCAACTACCACCCGGTCGGATCGGCCCGCATGGGGCCGGACGGCGATCCGCTGGCCGTGCTCGACGCGCGCCTGCGGGTGCGCGCCATCGAGGGTTTGCGGGTGATCGATTGCGCCGCGATGCCGTTCATCCCGTCGGGCAACACCAACGCGCCGGCGCTCGCCATGGGCGACCGGGCCGCCGCGCTGATACTGGAGGGGCCCGCCCCGCGGCGTTAGGCGGCCGCGTGTGCGAGGCCGGTCATACGTCGTCGCGCGCCCGCGCCGCCGCCGCCGCCCGGGCCACCGTTTCGGCGAAGGTCGGCGCGTGGCCGACGCTCACCACGTCGGTCTCGTCCCGGTCAGGCCGTTCGAGCGTCGCGAACTGGCTGTCGACGAGGCTCGCGGGCATGAAATGTCCGGGTCGGGCGTGCAGGCGCGCGGTCGCTACCTCGGGGGAAACGTCGAGGAAGACGAACAGCAGTTTGGGGTTGTTCGCATGAGCTCGAATATGATCGCGGTAGCGCCGGCGGAGCGCGGAACACGCCACCACGATGCCGGCCGGATGGGCGGCGCGGTCCGCGAGGACAGCCGCGACGCGCGATAGCCACGGCCAGCGGTCCGCGTCGGTCAGCGCCTCCCCGCGCGACATCTTGGTCACGTTTTCCGGCGGATGGAGATCGTCGCCGTCGGTGAAGTCGATGCCGAGCCTCACGGCCAGCCCGGCCCCGACGGTGGACTTGCCGCTCCCGGTGACGCCCATCGCCACGATGACGCGGGGCATGACCGCCGGCAGGGCGACCGGGTTCACGCGCGGACCCCGGCGTGGGCGCCATCGCGGCGGGCGGTTCGACACCGACAGGGAAGAAGGACCGCGAACGGAAGCCCGCATCGCGGGCGGCGCCTCGCGATCACGAGTCGCAAGGGTCCGCTACGGATGCCGCCCGACCCTCATGGATCAGGCGGCTTCCTCGATGTCGCCCTCGTCGGCTTCGGCCTCGATCTCGGCCTTGCTCCGTCGCGGGCTCTTCTGCAACTGCGTCTCGATGACCTTCAGCACCTCGGAATCGGTCAGCGCCTGCACGGCCGCGATCTCGCGGGCCATCCGGTCGAGCGCCGCCTCGTAGAGCTGACGCTCCGAATACGATTGTTCCGGCTGCGCCTCCGACCGGTACAGGTCGCGCACCACCTCCGACACCGATATGAGATCGCCGGAATTGATCTTGGCCTCGTATTCCTGGGCGCGACGGGACCACATCGTGCGCTTGATCCGGGCGCGGCCGGCGAGCGTATCCAAGGCGCGCTGCACGACTTCGGGTGCGCTGAGCTTGCGCATGCCGACGGTCGACACCTTCGGCAGCGGCACCTTCAGTTTCATCTTGTCCTTGGCGAAGCTGATCACGAACAATTCGAGTTCGAATCCCGCCACGTGTTCCTGTTCCACCGCCACGATTTCGCCGACGCCGTGCGCGGGGTAGACGATGAACTCACCCGTCTTGAACGCCGGCCGGCCGGCGGTGGGCTTCGGCACGGCCTTGGCGCCGCCGCCGGACCCCAGAGCGGTTCTCGCCCCCTTGGAGGCGAAGGACGGCTTCATCCCCCCCGGCCCGGGCGGATTGACCTTCATGCGCGGGGGGGAGGCCCTGTCCGCCGTGCCGGCCGGCGTTTCCGCGAGCGTCGCCGCGTTCGGTTGATCGACGGGTGCCAAATGAGGATTTTCAGTCACGTTGATCCGATCGGGGGTCAGGCCAGACGTTTGATCGCGATGCTTCCGGGGTCAAACCCGGGGGAAGGGCACCGTCACGTCCGGCGTTGCGCGGGTAGTCGACGGCGAAGGCTTTTTCGCGGGCCGCCGTTTGTTTCCGAATTCAGGCAGGCGTCTCGAAACAGATCGTGTTCCACCCTCCACTTCGTCACCAGGTGCCCGGGATGCAGTCCCGGACGAAACGATGCGACCGACTCCGGTGCCCGCGGGACAGGGCGCGATCGATGCAAGTCCGATGTACCCGGCACTTCGGAACCGCTCCCCGTCCAGCGGCGAGAGCTGAAGAGCTACGTTCGGGACCGCCGTCTTGCCAAGCCGACCCAATCGTGACACGTCAATCCTCGTCATCGCATGGGATCGGAAACCAGCACGCCAGGAACGATTCGATGCCGGCAAACACCACCGCTCACTGGATTCGACATTCCGTCCGAAGCAAGCTGACGGGCGCGAGCCGATAAGCGTTAATGATGCTGAAAGCTTGCGACCGCATATTAACGTAGAGTGACGTTAACATCACACTGGCTTAAAATCAAGCCTTGCTGACCCGATCCGCAGCCTGCTCCGGTAAAGAATTGCGCCATGGCTTGTTGCCGCCAAGGAGCGTCGATTTCCCGCCGTCCCGATCTGGGCATGATTCAGGGACCGTGATCGCGACCGCACCCAGCATCGCGGGTGACGGTCCAGAAGGGCCGTCGCGCTGCCTGGATTGCCGCCTCGCTCCGCTCCTCGAAGATTATGCCCTTGGATGGTCTGCACCCGATTGCCATGGCGTATCCGCCGCGCGATCGGTCGAATCTCGAATGCGGCGCCCCGCGCAGGCGGCGGGAACACGACCGTGTCGAAGCACGGAAGGTGCGGCGCTCGCGCATTTCGCACCGGCGGGCTGAGAACCGAAAGCAGGCTCTCGCCCGATCCAAGGCCGTATCGGCAGCCGCGAGTCCACCGCCCGGCGCCAGCGGTCAGCCCGATGTCGCGTCCGTCCCCACGCTGGGCGCCGCCCAGGCGACGAGCAGGCGCCGGAGATCGCCCGCCGTCGTGATCCGCGCGGCGAAGGGGAGCCGCACGGTACGGTCGGCCCACAGCAGGTCGACCCCTTCGGGATCGAGGCCGGTCATCCGCCAAGGCCCGTCGGGCGCGCCGCCGCGCTCACGGGCGTAACGGCGGATGGCCGCGGAATGGTCGGCGTTCATGTGGTCGACCGCACCCTCCTCCGCCGCGACGAGGGCTTCGGCGCCCTCGAGCGCGGTGAGCACCTCGGACCCCCGGAAGCCCGCCGCGCGGGCGAAGCCTCCATTGAGATGGGCGGCCTCGACGGACAGGCGCCAGAACGAAAAGTCGCCGAAGTCGGCATAAAGCTCAGCCTTCGGGTGCCGGCGGAGGAAGCGCGAGCGCCAGGGCGGGCGCTCGCCGGCTTCGGCCCGCACCGCGGTGCCAATCAGCGTCAGCCGCGGATGGGCGAGCGGGTCGCCCTTGCCACCCTCGGCGAGCAGCAGGGAGCAGCGCGGGTCATCCGCCAAATGACGCGTATGGGCGGCGAGTCCCGACAGGACGGTGACGGGGCTCCCGTCGGGCAAGGTCGCGACCGAGACGAGGCTCGCGAAAGGGCCCGTCGGGCTCAGCGTCGCGAGCGCCCCGGCGCGCACGCTCCGCAGCAGGCGCTTGGCCTCGCCCAGGGCATCGTAGGCCGGCCGCGTCGGCCCCCCCGGCGCCGCCTCGTCGTTCACTGTCATGGGCGTCGCTCAGTCGGGGCCGTGGCGCGAAACGAACGTACGGAAGCGCCCGCTCACCCCCTGGCCGAAAAGCTCGGCCGGCGTCCCGTCCGCCTCGACGAGTCCGTCGTGCAGGAACACGATGCGGTTCGAAACGTCGCGCGCGAAGCCGATTTCATGCGTGACGACCAGCATCGTGCGCCCTTCGTCGGCCAGGGCGCGCATGACGCGCAGCACTTCGCCGACGAGCTCGGGATCGAGCGCCGAGGTCGGCTCGTCGAACAGCATCACCTCGGGACGCATGGCGAGCGCGCGGGCGATGGCGGCACGTTGCTGCTGGCCGCCGGACAGGTGAGCCGGGTAATGGTGGCGCTTCTCGGCGATGCCGACCTTCGCGAGCAGCGCCTCGGCTTCGGCGACGCACTCGGCCTTGGGCCGCCCGAGAACGTGGACCGGCGCCTCGACGACGTTCTCCAGCACCGTCATGTGCGACCACAGGTTGAAGCCCTGGAAGACCATGCCGAGGCGCATGCGGAGCCGTTCCACCTGCCGGCGGTCGGCCGGCTCGGTGCGTCCGTCCCGGCGCTTGTTCATGACGATGGTTTCGGTCCCGACCGTGACCTTGCCGCTGTCGGGCACCTCGAGGAGGTTGATGCAGCGCAAGAACGTGCTCTTGCCCGAACCGCTGGCGCCGAGGATCGAAATGACGTCGCCCTGCCGCGCCTCGAGGGAGATGCCGCGCAGGACCTTGAGTGCGCCGAAGCTCTTGCGCAGGCCGGTGACGGACAGCGCGCTCGTGCCCGGCGCGGCTTCGGCAAGGCTTCCGGGACTCATCGCACCGCTCCAAGTTCGACCTTCGCGTCGACGCCGGGCAGCGCCCGCATCCGACGCAGGTGGGGCGACAGCCACCATTCGAGCGCCGCGATCCCGCGCGAGATCGCGGTGTTCAGAACCAGGTAGATCAGCCCGGCGCACAAGAACACTTCGATCGCCCGATACGTCTGAGAATTGATCTTCTGCGCGACGAACATCGTTTCCCGCAGGGTGACGATGCTGGCCAGCGCCGTCGCCTTGGTCATCAGGATCACCTCGGTGGAATAGGCCGGCAGCCCCTGGCGCAGCGCGATGGGGAAGACGATGCGCCGGAATCGACAGAAACCCGACATGCCGCAGGCGCGCGCGGCTTCCGTCTGGCCGCGCGGCACGGCCAGCAACGCGCCACGGAAGATTTCGCTCGAATAGGCGCCCGTATTGAGCCCCAGGGCCAGCACCGAGCACCAGAATGGGTCGCGCAGGAAAGGCCAGAAGATGCTGGCGCGAACCGCCGGAAACTGGCTCAGCCCATAATAGATCAGGAACAGCTGGACGAGCAGCGGCGTGCCGCGGAACACGAAGACGTAAGCCTCGGCCAGGGCCGCGAGCGGGGCCGGGGCGGACCATCGCACCCAGGTCACGAGCGCCGCGAAGCCGGCGCCGAAGACGATCGAGACGAGGAACAGTTCGAGCGTCAGGGGGAGACCGCGAAGCAACTGGCCGAGCACGTCGGCCATGAAGGCGAGGTCCATCCGCGCGCCCTCCCTAGATCCGCCGCGTCGAGCGCGACATCCGGAACTCGGCCCGGTTGAACGCCAGGGTCGACATCGTCGTCAGCACGAGGTAGAGCGCGCCGGCCGCCATGTAGAAGGCGAACGGCTGGCGCGTCGAGCCGGCGCCGATCTGGCTCTGGCGCAGCAATTCGACGAGGCCCGTCACCGACACGAGCGCCGATTCCTTGAGCGCCAATTGCCAAACGTTGCCCAGGCCCGGCAACGCGAGGGTGATGACCTGCGGCACCAGCACCCGGCGGAGCCGCAAGGCGGGGCTCATGCCAAGGGCGACCGCCGCCTCCATCTGCCCGGGGGCAACGGCGAGGCAGGCGCCGCGGAAAATCTCGGCCTGGTAGGCCGCCGAGACGAGCCCTACGGCGAGCGCGCCGGCGGCGAAGGACGGCATGCCCGAGAAGCCCTCGGCGCCGAACGCCTGCGCCACCCGGGTCACGATCGCGCTGCCGCCAAAGTAGATCAGGTAGATGACGAGGAGGTCCGGCACGCCGCGCAACACGGTCGTGTAGACATCCCCCGCGACCCGCAGCCCCCGCAGCGACGAGAGTTTCGCCGCTGCGATGCCCGTCCCGATCACCGCGCCGATCGCTGTCGCGACGAGCGACACCGCGAGCGTCGTGACCATGGCGCGCACCATGGCCCAGCCCCACCCCTGCGGGCCGAAGCCCATGAGGTCGAAGAAGCTCACGACGCGGTGTGCCTTCGACGATCGCCGCGAGCCGAAAGCGAAGCGCTCCGGGGTGTCGCGGACGATCCCGGATGACGTCGCCGCGCTCGCAAGGACGGCACGCCGGCCATCGTCAGTCGGCGGGGGTCATGTCGATCGTCTTGAACCACTTGCCTTGGAGGGTCTTCAGCGTTCCGTCCGCCGCGGCCGCCTGGATGGCGGCGTCGAGCATCGTCTTGAGATCGGGGTCGGTCTTGCGCAGGCCGACGCCGACCCCCTTGCCGAAGATGTCGCCGCCGCGCAGTTGCGCGCCCGCGAGCGTGAGGTCCTTGCCCTCGGGTTTCGCCAAGGTGCCGGCGAGATAGGATGTGTCCGCGAACACCGCGTCGATGCGGCCGGACATCAGGTCGAGGTCGTGCTGTTCGGTGGTCTTGTATTCCTGGATGGTCGCCACGTCCTTGAAGTACTTGTCGAGGAAATTGGCGTGGATGGTGGCCACCTGAACGCCGATGGTCTTCCCCTTCAGCATCGCCCGCATGTCGTCTATGGCCTGCTTGTTGGTCGGGTCGTCCACGGCGAGGTTCAACACCCTGCCGGTGCCGGGCAGGTGAGCCAACCCGCCCTGCGCCTGGACGAGGAACCCGGCGGGAGCGCTGGCGTAGGCACGGGAAAAGTCGATCACCTTGAGGCGATCGGGGGTGATGCTCATACCGGCCATGATGCCGTCGAACTTGCCCGCCGTGAGCGCCGGGATCATGCCGTCCCAGTCCTGCTGCACGATGGTGCACTCCACCTTCATGCGCTTGCACAGTTCGTTGGCAAGATCGACCTCGAAGCCGCCCAGCTTGCCGTCCGGCTGCACGAGATTCCAGGGCTCGTAGGCGCCCTCCGTCGCGATCGTCACTTTCGTCCAGGTCTTTGCCTGGACGCCCGTCGTACCGAGGGCCAGGGCGGCCCCCAGAACGGCCGCGCCCAACGATCGAATGAAAGCCATGCTCGTCGCCTCCCGGCATCATGGGCCGTCGGCGCCGCCGCGGATCGGTGGCGCGATTCCCGGTGGGGAACCCCAGAGGATGCAAGGCTCGGGCCGAGCGCCGCGTGGGATGCCGTGGGCGATGCTAGCACGACGATCGGTCGTCCCCGCAAGCGTGCCGACGCGCCGCGTCGGTGCGGCGGGACCGGCGCTACTGCGCCCCGGCGCCCTCGCGCTTCCGGCGGACCTGCCCGCCAGCCGGGCCGTGCTGGGCGCCCTGGCCGGCGCGCGCGCCCTCGCCACCGGGATGGCCTTGCCCCTTGATCCGCTCCGCGCCGCCCCGCGCGCCGCCGGGCTTCGGGCCGTCGCCCGGCACCAAGACCCGGTCCCCGTCATGCCGCTTCCTGGAGAGCCCGGCACCCACGACGCCGCCGATCACGCCCCCGAGAACCGCGCCGAAGGCGGCCGCGCCGGGGTCGACCGGCTCGCCCTCCTGGGCACGACCCGGAAGCGTTGAAGCGGCCAAGGCCGCGGCGACGAGACAAGCAATGGACGCGCGCATGATGTTTCTCTCGAAGACGGCGTTGGTGTGCCCGTCGCGCCTGGCTGTCCGATGCGCCGGCGACACTGTCAAGACTAAGCTCGCCAACCGTCACATTTCGGCCTATTATGGCTCGCAACTGTCAGGCTTCCGAGTCGTGCAGGTGGATGTCCGCCTGTGCCGCATTTGGATTTTTGAAGTCGAGTGACCCGCCGGCCGCGCATGCGGAAGATCATCGCGGCGGGGCGTTCGAATTCACGTTCGGAAAGTGTCCATGCCGGCTATCACCCTCGTTGATGACGACCGCAACATCCTGACATCCGTGTCGCTGACGCTGGAAGCCGAGGGGTACCGGGTACAGACCTTCACCGACGGCGCCGCGGCGCTCGATGGGCTCAAGACCAATCCGCCCGACCTCGCCATCTTCGATATCAAGATGCCGCGCATGGACGGCATGGAGCTGCTGCGCCGGTTGCGTCAAAAATCCGACCTGCCGGTGATCTTCCTCACGTCGAAGGACGAGGAGATCGACGAGTTGTTCGGCCTCAAGATGGGGGCCGACGATTTCATTCGGAAACCCTTCTCGCAGCGACTGCTGGTCGAGCGCGTCAAGGCGATCCTGCGCCGCGCCAACCCCAAGGAAGCGGCGGCGCAGAAGGAATCGGAAGCCAAGCTCCTCGAGCGCGGCAACCTGAAGATGGATCCCGAGCGGCATACCTGCACCTGGAAGAACGAGGCCGTGACCCTCACGGTGACCGAGTTCCTGATCCTGCAGGCCCTCGCCACCCGGCCGGGCGTCGTCAAGAGCCGCAACGCGCTGATGGACGCGGCCTATGACGACCAGGTTTACGTCGACGACCGCACCATCGACAGCCACATCAAGCGGCTGCGCAAGAAGTTCAAGATGGTGGACGACGATTTCGAGATGATCGAAACGTTGTACGGCGTGGGCTACCGTTTCAAGGAAGCATGACGGCGCGGACACCATCCGGCACGGGACTGTTGCGGTCGATGTGGCGTGAGCGTGGCCCGGGCGACCAGCGGCCGGGCAGCATGAGGGGCGGGACCGGACAAGCGCGCAGCAGACCGCGCTGCGAGCCGCGGGGTCGCCCGCGGCGCATCCGGCGTTCCCTGGGGGTACGGCTGCGGCTGTTCCTGCGCAGCGTCGCCGTAAGGACATCGTCCTCGCTGACGCGCCGCATCGTGGTCTTGAACCTCGGCGGCCTGGTCGCGCTGCTGTTGTCTTTCCTGTACATCAACCAGTTCCGCGAAGGGCTGATCGACGCCCGCGTACTGAGCCTGCAGACACAGGGCGAGATCATCGCCGCGTCGATCGCGGCCTCCGCCACCGTCGCGACCGACTCGATCACCGTCGACCCCGAGAAGCTGCTGCAATCGAGCCCCGGCCAGGCGGGCGCGCCGTCCGATGACGACAGTTCGGCCATAGAATTCTCGATCAACCCGGAGCGCGTCGGGCCGGTGCTCCGCCGCCTCGTGTCGCCGACGCGTACCCGCGCCCGGGTCTACGACCGCGACGGCGACTTGCTGCTCGATTCCCGGGCGCTGACGTTGCGCGGCGGGCTCGGCCAGACTCCTCAGACCACGGTCGACGCCGCCGACCGGACGCTGATCGAGCGCACCTGGAGCGAGGTGAAGCGCCGCTTCGGCCGGCCGGAGCTGCCGCTCGTCGAGGACAGCCGGACGCCATCGGCCAATCTTCCCGAAGTCAAGCACGCGCTCGCGGGCGACACGCAATCGATCGTGCGCGTGAACGGGCGGGGGCAGACCATCGTGTCGGTGGCCGTGCCGATCCAGTATTCCCACACGGTGCGCGGCGTGCTTCTCCTGTCGACGCAGGGTGGCGACATCGACGTCATCATCGCGGCCGATCGCCTGGCGATCTTCCGCGTGTTCCTCGTCGCCGCGGCGGTGATGTTCGTCCTGTCCTTGTTCCTCGCCAGCACCATCGCGGGGCCGATGCGGCGGCTGGCGGAAGCGGCCGAGCGGGTGCGGCGCGGTGTCGATGCGCGGGAGGAGATCCCCGACTACACCTCGCGCACGGACGAGATCGGGCATCTGTCGGGTGCCCTCCGCGACATGACGAAGGCGCTTTATTCGCGGATGGAGGCGATCGAACGGTTCGCGGCCGACGTGGCCCACGAACTGAAAAATCCGCTCACCTCGCTGCGAAGCGCGGTCGAAACGCTGCCGCGTGTCCGTTCGACCGAATCGCGCGATCGGCTGACGGCCATCATCCAGCACGACATCCGCCGGCTCGATCGCCTGATCAGCGACATTTCCGACGCATCGCGGCTCGACGCCGAGCTGGCGCGCGGCAAGACCGCCCGCCTCGACATCGGGGCGCTGCTGCGGGCGGTGGTGACGGTGGCGAACGAGGTCGGGCGGGGCGACCGCGTCACGATCGAACTCGACATCGAGCCGGACGCCGAAACCGCCGGAGCGCCCGATTACCTTCTCGACGGCTACGATTCCCGCCTCGGCCAGGTGGTGAACAACCTGATCGACAACGCCCGTTCGTTTTCCGCACCTGGCGGGTCGGTCCGGGTCGCGCTGAGGCCGGCGCGCCGCGGCGACGAGGAGGACGGCGAGAACGGGTTCGAGATCATCGTCGACGACGACGGCCCTGGCATTCCGGCTCACGCCTTCGAGCGCATCTTCGAGCGCTTCTATACGGATCGGCCGGAGCAGGGGTTCGGGCAGAATTCGGGGCTCGGCTTGTCGATTTCGCGCCAGATCATCGACGCGCACGGCGGGCGGATCGCGGCGACCAACCGGGTGCAAGCGGACGAGAGGCGGGCGGCCCTCGTGTCGGCCGGAGGCGGCACGCCGGAGACGGCGGGGGAACGCGTGCTCGGCGCGCGCTTCACCGTGTGGCTGCCCGCAAGCCGGGACCGGTGAGCCCGGTCGCGCCGATCTTCGTTCACGCGAGCGCGGCCGTGGTCGCGGAAGCGGGTGTGATCGTGCGCGGCCCGTCCGGCTCGGGCAAGACGAGCCTCGTCTTGAGCCTCGTTGCGCAAGCACGGCGCGACGGAATGTTCGCCCGCGTCGTCGCCGACGACCGCGTCGGCCTCGCCCGCTACGGGGAACGGCTCGTGGCACGCCCCCATCCGGCCGCGTCGGGGCTGATCGAGCGCCGGTTCCTCGGCGTCGTGCCGGTCGTGCACGAACCCGCCTGCGTCGTCCGGCTCGTCGTCGACCTCGTCGCGCAGGCGTGCGCCGCCGCGCCCGTCGACCGTTTGCCGGAACCCGAAGCGCGCCGGACGACGGTCGCGGGCGTCGTGCTTCCCCGCCTGCGCTTGGCGTCCGGCGGCTGCGGGGAGGCGCGTTGCGCCCTCATACTTTATCAACTTGCGTCGGCGAGGCTTCGCGCGTGAGCTTTCCCGCATTTAACTTGCCAATGTCGCCGCGATGCACAACATGGCGCTACCAAGGCGATCCGGCACGTGCGTGCTCGAACCTGGGGCGCACGGCCGCGGGCCACGTGGCCGTTCTGTCGCGCGCCGCGTCCGCGAAAGGCCCGAGCGAAGGTTGAACGTTCCCCGCACAAGCCTCCATGAGCAATCGCGCCCGATGATCGGTATGGTGCTCGTGACCCACGGCCATCTCGCGACGGAGTTCCGCGCCGCGCTCGAGCACGTCGTCGGGCCGCAGAAGCTGATCGAAACCATAACGATCGGCCCCGACGACGACATGGAGCGCCGGCGGCAGGACATCCTCGGGGCCATCACCCGCGTCGATTCCGGTCAGGGCGTGGTGTTGTTGACCGACATGTTCGGCGGGACGCCCTCGAACCTCGCCATTTCGGTGATGGGCGGCGCCCACGTCGAGGTCGTGGCGGGCGTCAACCTGCCCATGCTGATCAAGCTCGCTTCGGTGCGCGAGGGCGCGAGTTTGGAACAGGCCGTGAGCCAGGCCCAGGATGCCGGGCGCAAATACATCAACGTGGCGAGCCGCGTGCTGAGCGGAAAATGACCGCCGCGTCGGGGGCCGGGCACAGGGCCGGCGGCGGCTCCGGCGCCGTCACGTCCGAACTCCCGATCGTCAACCGCAAAGGTCTGCACGCGCGGGCGACCGCGAAGTTCGTGCAGTGCGTGGAGCGCTTCGACGCCATCGTCAGCGTCACGCGCGGCGATGAAACCGTGGGGGGTCAGTCGATCATGGCCATCCTCACGCTCGGCGCGGGGCAGGGCTCGGCCATCACCGTGTCGGCCGAGGGCCGCGACGCTCAGGCCGTCGTCGACGCGCTCGCGGCTCTCGTCGCGAACCGCTTCGGCGAAGACGAGTGAGCTGCGCGCCAGGGTCGCGACCCGCGCCAGGTGCGCGATCCGCGCCGCCCGTCGACCTCGCGCGGGACGCGGCTCGCGGGCGCCGCCGCATTCCGGTATGATGCGCGGCATTGCCGGAATGCGGAGGACGGGGCGTGAGGATCGATCTCGACGGGAAGCGGGCGCTGGTGCTGGGCGCGAGCGGGGGACTCGGGGGCGCCATCGCCCGGGGTCTTAGCCAGGCGGGCGCCGTCGTCGCGGTATCCGGCCGCTCCGCGGAGAAGCTGCGTGCGGCCTTTCCCGATCCCTCGCGCAATCCGATCGTCGCGGCCGACCTCGGCAGGCCGGACGCGGGTGCCCGCCTCGCCGAGCAGGCGCTGACGGCGCTCGGCGCGATCGACATCCTCGTCAACAATTCCGGGGGCCCGCCGCCCTCGACCGCGCTCGGCACCGACGCGGACGCGTGGAAGGCCCAGTTCGAGGCCATGGTCCTGTCGCTGATCACCCTTACGGGGCAGCTGCTGCCGGCGATGCGGGCGCGGCGCTGGGGACGGGTGATGACGGTCGCGTCGGCGGGTGTCGTCGCCCCCATTCCGAACCTCGCCGTATCGAACGCGCTCCGTTCGGCGCTGCTCGGCTGGTCGAAGACGCTCGCGAGCGAGGTCGCGCCGGACGGCGTCACCGTCAACATGCTCCTCCCGGGCCGGATCGCGACGGCGCGCGTCGAAGCGCTGGACAGGAGCGCCGCTGAGCGGACGAACACGCCGCTTTCCGGGATCGAGGCCGCGGCGCGCGCCACGATCCCCGTCGGTCGCTACGGCACCCCTGAGGAGTTCGGCGCGGTCGCGGTGTTCCTCGCGAGCCCGCAGGCGTCCTACGTCACGGGCTCGGCCATCCGGGTCGACGGGGGCTTGCTGCGCAACGTTTGAGGCAGCAATGACCGGCCGAGGTCTGTGTTGCCCGGCCGCATCGGGCTCGGCCCTCGCGAGACGGGCTTCACTGATTGGAGATCGCGCACGTAACGTTTTCGGCGTGTTTTTCTGAGATGATCATGGCTTCTCCGTTCGAGACCCGGTTGCCTGTGTAGTATCTTGCGCCTCTCGGCCTTGAGTAAACTACGGCTGCCGAGCAGGCGTTAACGCCGTTGGTCGCTACGGAAACGGTTTCGATGCTTCCAGGGAAGCGGTTGGTCGAGATCACACGCCCACCCTGCATTTTGTAGTTGGTCAGATATTGACGCCCACTGGCATTGGTCATCAATGCCTGTTGCTTGAAGCTCATTTTTGCTTGTAAGTTATGATCTCTCGTAAGGACGCCACCGTTTCCGAGCCAGAACGTCTTGCCGGCAGGGGCCGCGTGCGTCTGCTGCCTGGGTGAAATCTCCTGTTCGACCACTGTCCAGGTGACGTTCACCCTGATGGCCGCCTGCGCGACACCGGCGATGGCCGACCCGCCAAGAAGCGCGGTTATGAACACGAGGCGCGGTCCGGTCATTTGCAATGTCCTTGGATCGGAGCGGAATCGGGGCAGGTTCAACAAAGCGAGGTTTACATTCGAACGGATCGAGCACAAGGCTGGCATCGCGTTTCAGCCCGCTGGGTCGCCGTGGAACCCGACGATGCTCGATGCCCCAGCCGAACACGAGGCGGGACCCGCGCGATGAACGAGCCGATCCTCGAAGGTGCCGGCGGCGCCCAAAGCGATCGGCTCGGTCCCGCGCGGCCGTCGGGCCGGGCCGAGGGCGGCCGAACATCCGCTCTGCCGAGCGACGAGGGTCCGGCGACAAGACCCCTTTACGCCAAGGCGGAAGCCGCACCGGCCCTTCTCCTTGCCGAACGGTCGTCCTGCCGGGTGGTCGGCCGCATCGACCTTCCGGACCCCGGGGATGCCAACCGTGCCGCTCTCGAGGAGGCGGGGAACGGCGCCAACGGTCTCGTGCTCGCCTTCGCGGGCGCCCCCACGGCCCGCGGGTTCGGGCTCCGCACGGAGGGCGTCGAGGGCCTCGAACGCGTCCTCGACGGCATCCGCCTCGACGCGATCGCGCTCCGGCTCGAGACGGCACCCTTCGCCGCCCACCCTGTTCACGAGGCTCTCGCGAGGCTCGTCGAGAGGCAGGATCTCGATCCGGCGCGGCTCGACGTGGATGTCGGCCTGGACCCGATCGGCGACATGGCCCGCCTCGGCTTCGCTGCCGCGCCCTGGCCGGAGACCGCGCGCCGTCTCGCCGCCGCCGCCTCGGCGCTGCGCGGCCTCGGCTTTGCCGGACCCTTGCTCCGGGCGGACGGGCGGCCGCATCACGAGGCCGGCGCGTCGGAAGCGCAGGAACTCGCGGCCGTGACCGCGACGGGCGTCGCCTACCTCCGCGCTTTGGAAGCCGCCGGGCTGACGCTCGACGCCGCCCGTCACGCCGTGGCCTTCGTCCTCGCGGCCGACGCCGACCTCACGCTGTCGCTCCCGAAAATCCGCGCCTTGCGTCACCTCTGGGCACGGGTCGAAACGGCGTGCGGGCTCGCACCCGAGCCGATCCGCCTGCATGTCGAGACCGCGTGGCGCTGCCTCGCGCGACGCGATCCCTGGACGAACATCCTGCGCGGCACCCTCGGCTGCGTCGCCGCCGTGCTCGGCGGCGCCGACAGCGTGAGCGTACTGCCGTTCACGTCGGCGCTCGGGCTGCCCGATGCCTTCGCGCGGCGGTTGGCGCGCAACACGCCCCTTGTCGCGCTCGAAGAGGCCCATCTCGGGCGCGTGCGCGACCCGGCCGCGGGGTCGGGCGCGTTCGAATCGCTCACTGGCGCGCTTTGCGGGGCGGCATGGACGGGCTTCCAGGGCCTGGAGCGCGACGGCGGCATGGCCGCGGCGCTGATCACCGGGCGCTGGCAGGCGCGGGTCGCCGCCGTGCGGGCGCGCCGCGCGGACGCGGTCGCGCGGCGCGGCAGCGTCATCGTGGGCACCAGCGATTTCGCCGATCCGGACGAGGCGGCTCCCGCCGTGCTGATGCCGGCCCCGCCCGTGACGGCGGCGGACAGTCCTTTTTCCGGGGAGCCGCGGCAGTCGCGCGCCGCGACGCCGGGCGATGTCGCCGTTCTCTCCGGCACGGAGAAGGTGCCCGGCGCCTCCTCCCCCTGGGAAGGAGGTGCGCCCGACCCGGTTCGCTTCGATCCGCTCCCCTCCGTGCGCGCCTCGGAACCCTTCGAGCGCCTGCGCGAGCGCGCCGATCGCGAGCGCGCCGATGCGGTCCGCCGCGCGGGCGATGAACCGGCCGTGTTCCTCGCGACCTTGGGCGCACCCTCGGCATTCGCCGCGCGGGCCGCGTTCGCGCGGCGCTGCTTCGCGGCGGGCGGCTTCGGCACGGTGGGCGATCGGGCATTCGCATCGACGCCCGACCTCGTCGACGCCTTTCGGGGCTCGGCCGCGCGCGCGGCGTGTTTGTGCGCGTCCGGTTCGGGCTATGACGGTCCCGTGTCGGGCGGTAGCCCCGGGACCGCGACGCAGGCCGAGTCGACGGCGCGCGCGCTCGTCGCGGCCGGTGCGATGTCGGTGCTCCTCGCCGGGCCGCCGGGATCGCGGGAGCTCGCGTTGCGGGCGGCCGGGGTGGACGATTTCGTTTTCGACGGAAGCGACCTCGTGCTGAGTCTGGCTCGGCTCCAGCGGCGCATGGGGATGATGCCGTGAGCCGCGTCCCCGACTTCGCCGCGGTAGCCTTCGCGCCGATCGCGTCGGCGCCGTTCGAGGCTGGCGACCCCTCGCCTACGCCCGAGGGCCTTGCCGTGCGGGCACGCTACACCTCGGCCGACCGGGACGGTCTCGCGGACCTCGACGGTGCCCCGGGAGCGGTGCCGTTCCTGCGCGGTCCTTATCCCACCATGTACGTCGACCGGCCGTGGACCGTGCGGCAATACGCGGGGTTCTCGACGGCGGAAGCGTCGAACGCCTTCTATCGCCGCAACCTCGCGGCGGGGCAGACCGGTCTGTCGGTGGCGTTCGACCTCGCCACCCACCGCGGCTACGATTCCGACCACCCCCGGGTCGCGGGCGACGTCGGCATGGCGGGCGTCGCCATCGACTCGATCCTCGACATGCGCACGCTGTTCGACGGCATCCCGCTCGGCCGCATGTCGGTGTCGATGACGATGAACGGCGCGGTACTGCCGATCCTGGCGCTCTACATCGTCACGGCCGAAGAGCAGGGCGTGCCGCCCGAGGGCTTGTCCGGCACGATCCAGAACGACATCCTGAAGGAGTTCATGGTCCGCAACACCTATATCTACCCGCCCGGACCCTCGTTGCGGATCGTGTCCGACATCTTCGCCTACACGGCCGCGCGGATGCCGAGATACAACTCGATATCGGTATCGGGATACCACATGCAAGAGGCCGGCGCGACGGCCGACCTCGAACTCGCCTACACGCTGGCCGACGGGGTCGAATACGTGCGGGCGGGGATCGCGGCGGGGCTCGACGTCGACGCCTTCGCGCCCCGCCTGAGCTTCTTCTTCGCGGTCGGCATGGACGCCTTCATGGAGGTCGCCAAGCTGCGGGCGGCCCGCGTGCTGTGGTCCGCGTTGATGGACCGGTTCGCGCCGAAGCGCGACACCTCGCGCATGCTGCGCACGCATTGCCAAACGTCGGGCTGGTCGCTGAGCGCGCGGGACCCGTTCAACAACGTGGTCCGCACCGCCATCGAGGCCTTGGCCGCCACGGCCGGCGGCACGCAGTCCCTGCACACCAACGCGCTGGACGAGGCGCTCGCCCTGCCGACCGATTTCTCGGCCCGCATCGCCCGCGACACCCAGCTCGTCCTGGCGGAGGAAGGCGGCACACGCCGCATCGTCGATCCCTGGGGCGGATCGTACTTCGTCGAGCGGCTGACGGCCGACCTCGCCGCCCGGGCGAGGTCGCACCTGGCCGAGATCGAGTCGATGGGCGGCATGGCGCGGGCGATCGCTGCGGGGCTGCCGAAGCGCAGGATCGAGGAAGCGGCGGCGCGGACCCAGGCGCGTATCGATTCGGGCCAGCAGACACTCGTGGGCGTCAACCGCTACCGCGGCCACGCCGAGCCGGCGCTCGACGTGCGGCGCGTCGACAACGCCGCCGTCCGCGCCGGCCAGATCGACAAGCTCGAGCGGCTCAAGGCCGGACGCGACGGCGATGCCGTCCGCATCGCGCTGGCGGCGTTGGAAGAGACCGCCCGGGGCGCGGCCGGCAACCTCCTGGCGCTGTGCGTCGACGCCGCCCGGGCGCGGGCGACGGTCGGCGAAATGTCGGGCGCCCTCGAACGGGCCTTCGGCCGCCACGCGGCCGAGGTCGCGACCGTATCGGGAGTCTACCGACGGGAAGCGGGGGAGAACAGCGACGCGGTGCGGCGCGCGTCGGCGCTCGCCGACGCCTTCGCGGCCAACGCCGGGCGACGCCCGCGCATCCTCGTCGCCAAGGTCGGGCAGGACGGGCACGACCGCGGCCAGAAGGTCGTGGCCTCGGCGCTCGCCGATTTCGGCTTCGACGCGATCGTCGGCCCGTTGTTCGCGACGCCCGCCGAGGCCGCCCGCGAGGCGGCCGCGGCCGACGTCCACATCCTCGGGGTGTCGACGCTGGCGGCCGGCCACCTGACGCTCGTTCCGGAGGTCAAGGCCGAGCTCGCGCGCCTCGGGCGCCCCGACATCCTGCTCGTCGTCGGCGGCGTGATCCCGCCTGCGGACTTCGACGCCCTCCGCGCCGCCGGGGTCGACGCCATCTTCCCGACCGGCACGGTGCTGACCGAGGTCGCCGAGGCGCTGATCGAGGCGCTCGACGCGCGGCTCGGCTTCGCGCAGAAGCCCCCCGCCGCTTACGGGGACGCCGCGGGGGCGCCGGCGTGATCGGGCGGCTCAACCACGTGGCCCTCGCGGTTCCCGACCTCGACGCGGCGATCGCGTCCTACCGGGCACGTCTCGGGGCGGAGGTGTCCGCGCCCCGGGCGCTGCCCGAGCACGGCGTCACCGTCGCCTTCGTGGCCGTGCCGAATGGCGCCGTGGAGCTCATGGCGCCCTTGGGCGCGTCCTCGCCGATCGCGGGCTTCCTGGTGCGCAATCCGGCGGGCGGCCTCCACCACCTGTGCTTCGAGGTCGCGGACATCCGCGCCGCGCGCGACGCGCTGCTGGCGGATGGCGCGCGCTTGCTGGGCGACGGCGAGCCCCGGACCGGCGCGCATGGCCGGCCCGTGCTGTTCCTGCACCCGAAGGACTTCTTCGGCACGCTGATCGAGCTGGAGGAGGTGCGGTGACGGGGCCGCTGCTCCTCGTTCCGGAAAGCGCTGAATGGTGTCGCGGTTTGAAGCCCCGTCGTCCCACCGGCGGGCCCGCGTGTCGGCCTGACATTTGGGCGATCCCGCACACCTCCGCGGTCTTCGAGCCGAGCCGGTTCGAGCCTTCCAGCGACCATCCGTGCGAGCGATGCGGGAACCCTCGACGCGGCTCTTCGGTTCGCAGCGGAGGGGAGGGTACCCATGCGACGACGATTGGCGATCGTCTTGATCTTCGCGGGTTTCGCCGGCCCGGCGGCAGCCGCACCCGTGGCTCCCGACACCCGCATGGATCATTACTTTTCGATCTGGGCGGACGACGCCAAGATCAATCCGGCGACCGTCGCCAGCCTCTACGCGCGGAGCGTGAGCTCTTACGGCAAGCGCATGAGCCCCGTCGCGGTTTACCGCGACAAGCTCGCCTTCGTGCGGCGCTGGCCGTCGCGGCGCTACGGCGTCGTCCCCGGTTCGGTGAGCAAGACGTGCGACGCCGCGGAAGACCATTGCCGGGTCGGTGCGGTGCTGTCCTGGGAACGCGCCGACGCCGGCCGCCACGCGGGTGCCGAAGGCGCGAACACGATCACGCTCGACCTCGTGCGCGAGGACGGAACTTTGAAGATCGCGCTCGAGAGCGGGCGGCCGATAGCGGAAGCCGCGTGCCGTCCGGGGGGCGACGCCGACTGGCGCTGCACGGCCTACCGTCAACCGCCCGAACAGAACCGACGTGCCGTCGCCTGCCCGTCAGACACGAAGACCGCGCCGCATTCTATCGCGCGGCCAGTCGCAGGCCCAGAGTCGCTGTAACGCTGGTGCGGCCAAGAGGACTCGAACCTCCACTGGTTTCCCAACTAGCACCTCAAGCTAGCGCGTCTACCAATTCCGCCATGGCCGCA
>CAXTIC010000043.1:0-34945 GCA_964244255.1 uncultured Lichenihabitans sp.
CCATGGTGTTCGCGCTGCTGATCGCCGCCATCATCTGGAATCTCGGCACGTGGTATCTCGGCCTGCCGGCGTCGAGCTCGCATACGCTGATCGGCTCGATCATCGGCGTCGGTGTCGCCAACGCGCTGCTGAACGGCCGCAACGGCACCTCGGGCGTGGATTGGGACCAGGCCACCACGGTCGGCAAGGCGCTGCTCCTCTCGCCCATCGTCGGCTTCGTCGGCTCGGCCTTGCTGCTGTACGTCATGAAGTTCCTGGTGCGCAGGCCTGAGCTTTACACGGAGCCGAAGCCGGGCAAGACGCCGCCGCTCTGGATCCGGGCGCTGCTGATCTTCACCTGCACGGGGGTGTCCTTCGCGCACGGCTCGAACGACGGCCAGAAAGGCATGGGCCTCATCATGCTGATCCTGATCGGCACCGTGCCGACCGCCTATGCGCTCAACCGCGCCGTTCCCGACAGCTATCTGCCGACCTTCGAACAGAACGCTCAGGCCGCGGCCAAGATCGTGGAAGCGAAGGGAGCCGGCTACGCCATCACCGGCGACCCGCGGCCGGCTGTCGAAGGTTTCATTCGCACCAAAGAGCTGAACGATGGTGTCTACCCGTCGCTCGCGGTCCTCATGCGCGGCATCGTCGACGAGGTGAAGGGCTACGGCAAGCTCGCCAACGTGCCGGCCGATCAGGTCGGCAACACGCGCAACGACATGTATCTGGCCTCCGAGGCGCTCAAGCGTCTGCCGAAGATCCAGGACAATCAGCTGTCGCCCGAAGAGGTCAAGACCCTCAACACGTACAAGGCCACTCTCGACAGCGGCACCAAGTTCATTCCGACCTGGGTGAAGATCGTGGTCGCGTTGGCGCTCGGCCTCGGCACGATGATCGGTTGGAAGCGGATCGTCGTGACGGTCGGCGAGAAGATCGGCAAGGAGCACCTCACCTACGGACAGGGCGCTTCGGCGGAACTGGTCGCCATGGTGACGATCGCCGCGGCGGACAACTTCGGTGTCCCCGTGTCGACCACCCACGTGTTGTCGTCGGGCATTGCCGGGACGATGGCGGCGAACGGCTCCGGAATCCAGTTGGCCACCATCCGCAACATCGCCATGGCGTGGGTGCTGACGCTTCCGGCGGCCATGATCCTGTCCGGCACCCTTTACGTGGTCTTCCGCCAGATATTCTGATGCGCTTCGGCCCGCCCGGGCCGCGGCCGTCTTCCATCCGGGCAACCCGGGCCCGACAGCAGCCCGGGGCGTTTCCGCACAGCCCCGCTTGCGCGCGCGCGCGGCGCTGCTACGTCTCGGCCGCCACCTCCGTGAGACCGGCCTATGCGCACGATCGACGCCGTTCTCGACGGTCATGGGCCCGTGCGCCGCACGCGTTGGCGCAATAAGGCCGGCCGGGCCCGCTTCGTCTCGCGAACCGGATTCTCAGTTCAAGGTCGAAGCCCGGCTCTTGAAGGCGCCGCCCTCGGTCCTCACGAAAATCTCCTTGATCTGGGTGTGCCGCAGGGGCTCGCCCGACTCGTCGAGGACCAAGTTCTGTTCGGACACGTAGGCCACGTATTCGGTTTCGGCGTTTTCCGCGAGCAGGTGATAGAAGGGCTGGTCCTTTCGTGGCCGCACGTCTTCGGGAATGGCGAGCCACCATTCCTCGGTGTTCGCGAACACGGGATCGACATCGAAAATCATCCCGCGAAAGGGATATTTGCGATGCCTGACAATCTGTCCGATGCCGAATTTTGCATCTCTTGGTTTCACCGTTCCACTCCGTCGCACCGCGGCCTCCCGAGCTTTGCAGGAGTGTAGGGACCCGCCGATGAAGCCTTCCCCTCGAGCGGCGCGCGGCGGGAAGGCTCGACGGGACGTCCCGGTCCGAGCGAAAAGTCCGTGCAAGACCAGCGCCAACGTTCGCGGTTCTCAATCGCGACGCCAAGTGTAGGCGTTCTCGCGGCGGCAGCCAACCCGCGGCGAGGCGCGCGTCAGCGTCGCAGGAGAGGCCAGTCCAATTCAACGGCAACCGATGTTCGGCCGGCCTTCCCCACAGGATCGGTCGTTGTTACATTGAGGGCTGGGCCGAGCCGGACGGGGGATCTTCATGGGCGCCAAGAAAAAGTTCCAGGTCCTGACTTTGACGGACAGCGCGGCGGCGCGCGTGCGGGAGATCGTCGACGCGGCCTCGAAACCCGTGTTCGGCCTCAAGGTCGGCGTGCGCAACGGGGGCTGCGCGGGAATGGCCTACACCATGGACATGGTCGACGGGCCGGCGCCGTTGGACGAGGTGATCGAGGACAAGGGCGTGCGCGTGCTCGTCGACCCGAAGGCCGTGCTGTTCCTGCTCGGGACGCGGATGGATTTCCGGACGGACAAGCTGTCGTCGGGTTTCGTGTTCGAGAACCCCAACCAGACCTCCGCGTGCGGGTGCGGCGAAAGCGTGGCGATCACGCCCGCCAAAACCGAGGCGCTCGAAGCCGCGAGCTAATCAGGATCGACCGCTCCGGGCGCCCGCGGGCCGGCGTGCGATCAGTGCGCCGAAGTGGACGACTTCGCTGAACTCACCGCGCGGCGAGTAGTTCGACAGGCGGGCGCGGAGTTCCGCTTCGAAGGCGCCGATCCGATCGCCGAGGGCTTCCGGAGAACTCTCGAGTTCCGACAAGGCGCGACCGAGGATGCTGTCGAGCGTCGGATACCCCCGCTTGATCAGGCCGTACACCTCGATCGAGGAAAAGGCCGAGTCGAGGAGCACGGCCGCGTGATGGCGTGAGCCGCCGCGCGGCGCGCCCGTGAACTGATACTGCACATCCTTCACGATCTGTTTCCAGCCGTTTTCGCGCGCCGGCTCGGGCACTTCGGAGATGATGACCACGGCGCCCTCCGGGTCGACGACGGCGTCGAGCGCCGCGAGCGTCGCGACACGGTCCATCCAGTGGAAGGAGCGGCCCATGGTGACGAGCTTGAACTCTCCCAGCGCCGGGGACAGGTCGTAGGAACTGGCGGCGACGAATGTCACCGCCACGTCCGCCTCGGCGGCGGCGTCTCGGGCGGCCGCGAGCATCGCGGCGTCCGGATCGAAACCGATGACGTCGCCGGCCCCGTATCGCGCGAGGTCGATCGTCAGGGAGCCCGGTCCGCAGCCGAGATCGAGAACCCTGTCCCGTCGCGTCAGGCCGACGCTCCGGCAGACATGGGCGAGTAGCGCCTCCGGATAGCGGAGCCGGTGCTCCACGTAAAACGGGACCGTCGACTGAAAACGGTCCGGGACGAACGGTGCGACGACGTACATCGGGACAGGCCGGTCAGTTCGCGTTTCGGTGCATCGGCGTCTCCGGAAACATCGGATGCGATCAGGGGGAGCCGTGCCGAGGGCGCGGGCCACCGCCGATGCCGGAACCACCGGCGTGGCCCGCGTTCGGCGGGCTGACCCGGTCTACTTGATCTTCACCGGCCGCAGGAGAAAGGACGGAATGTGGTCGCCGAGCCCGACCACCACCTCGTCGTCCTCCGGTCCGCGCGCGTGCCGGTTCCTGGAGGGGGGAGGGCGGACCTCTTCCGGCCTGGACCTCGGGAAGCTCGACGGACGCGGCCGACCCGACGGCGCCTCCTGCGGCGGGCGTGACGGCGCGGGGGCGCTCTTCTCCGAAGTCTCCCTCGTGGCGGGCCGACGCTCCGGCCGCCGCGCCGGTCGATGGTCGGCTCGGCGCGCCTCCGGATCATGGTCACCCGGCGCTTCGTCCGGTATCATGGCGAGATCGCCATTCAGCCAGCCGATCTTGCTCTGGATCAGCTTTTCGATGTCGTCGATGTACTTCTGGTCGCTGCGCGTCACGATCGAATAGGCCGTCCCCGCGCGGCCGGCCCGTGCCGTCCGTCCGATACGGTGAACGTAGTCTTCGGCGTGGGTCGGCACATCGAAGTTCACGACGTGGCTCACGTCCGGTATGTCGAGCCCCCGCGCCGCGACATCGGAACAAACGATCAGGCTCACCTGGCCGTTACGGAACTTGTCGAGCGAGGCCATCCGGGACCGCTGGTCCATGTCCCCGTGCAGGCATCCGACCGAAAACCCGTGCTTTTCCAAGGATTTCGTGAGCAGCGCCACGTCGCGCTTGCGATTGGAGAAGATGATCGCGTTGGTGAGGTCCTTGGCGCCGCGGAGCAGGCGGCGCAACGTTTCGCGCTTGGCCGGACCCGGAGCCGAGGCGACGAGAGCCTGCGTGACCCCCTGCGCCGTGGACGACGGGCGCGCCACCTCGATCCGCACCGGATTGTGCAGGAACGTTTCCGTGAGCTTCGTGATCTCGGGAGGCATCGTCGCCGAGAAAAACAGGGTCTGGCGCGTGAAGGGCACGAGCTTGCAGATGCGCTCGATGTCGGGGATGAACCCCATGTCCAGCATTCTGTCGGCCTCGTCGATGACGAGGATCTCGATGCCGGTCAGCAGCAGCTTCCCGCGTTCCGCGAAATCGAGCAGCCGGCCAGGGGTCGCGATCAAGACATCGGCGCCGCGCGTGATCTTGGCTTCCTGATCGCCGAACGACACGCCGCCGATCAGCAGCGCCACGTTGAGCTTGTGGTTCACGCCATAGCGCCCGAAGGCTTCCTCGACCTGCGCCGCCAGTTCCCGCGTCGGCTCGAGGATCAAGGTCCGCGGCATGCGTGCCCGCGCCCGACCGCTTTCGAGCATGGACAGCATCGGCAAGGTGAAAGCCGCGGTTTTCCCGGTCCCGGTCTGCGCGATCCCCAGAACGTCCCGTCCCGCCAGGGCCACGGGGATCGCCTGGATCTGGATGGGGGTCGGCGTCGTGTAACCTGAAGCCTCTACGGCTCTGAGGACTTTGTCACTGAGACCAAGTTCGTTGAAGTTCATTGAGCCTAGCGTCTACCGCTGAAAGGAATGGCCAGCCCAAACCGCGGTCGGCCATCGAAGCGCAAACACTGACATCGTGTTGCAGGGAGCGGCACGGTGCGCTCGTCTTATGCGGCACACATAGGATCGAATTGTGTCAAGTCAACGACCTCGGCCCGGAAACGAACGCCGGGGGCTCCGGCGCGGATCCGCGCTGCCCGGAGCCTTTTGCGCGGGAGCGCGCTCCCGCGGTCAGCGGCGCAAGGGCACCAGCGCCATCCCGGCGACGGAGCCTGTCGGGGTCGGATCGAGGTCCCCGTTGCCGGACCGCCGCGAGGGCTGGCCGGCGGGACCATGGAACGCGATCGACGGGAGCCGACCGGCGTCGGCGAGCCGCGCCAGGCCCTGCGCCGCGGCGATGCTGAGCAGGGTGAGCCCCGCCGCCGCGTAGGCGAACCAGCGCACCGCCGAGCCGCGCTCGTCGCCTGCGAAACGTTTGGGGGTCATGCCGCGATCACCCGGGGAGAGCCGGGCGCACCTTCGATCATTCAAGGTTGAGGCGGCCTTAACGTCGCATCAAACATCGACGAGTTCGGCCGCGTCCTTCGCGCGCTCCTGGATGAAGGCGAAGCGCGCCTCCGGCTTGTTGCCCATCAGGCGCTCGACGGCACCGGCCGTCGCGTGCGCGGTCTCGGGGGTGATCGCGACCTTGAGGAGCGTCCGCCGGGACGGGTCCATGGTGGTTTCCTTGAGGTCGCGCATGGGCATCTCGCCCAAGCCTTTGAACCGGCTGATCTCGACCTTGGCGCGTCCCGCCAAGGCGGTGCGCAGCAGATGATCCTTGTGGGCGTCGTCCCGGGCGTAGACCGACTTGGTCCCCTGCGTCAGGCGGTAGAGCGGCGGCACCGCTATGAACAGATGGCCACCCTCGATCAGTTTCGGCATCTGCCGGTAGAAGAACGTGATGAGGAGGGATGCGATGTGGGCGCCGTCGACGTCGGCGTCGGTCATGATGATCACCTTGTCGTAGCGCAGCTCACCGTCCCGGAAGTGCGCGCCGGTGCCGCACCCGAGCGCCAGGGCGAGGTCGGCCAACTGCTGGTTGGCCGCGAGCTTGTCCCGCGTGGCGCTGGCCACGTTCAGGATCTTGCCGCGGAGCGGGAGGACGGCCTGGCTCGCGCGGTCGCGCGCCTGCTTCGCCGACCCGCCCGCGGAATCGCCCTCGACGATGAAAAGCTCGGAGCCTTGGGCGGCGGTGTTCGAACAGTCGGCGAGCTTGCCCGGCAGGCGCAGCTTCCGCGTGGCCGACTTCCGCGCGACGTCCTTTTCGGCCCGGCGCCTTTGCCGCTCTTCCGCGCGCTCGACGCACCAGTCGAGCAGCTTCGCCGCCTGGGAGGGCGTGGCCGCGAGCCAATGGTCGAACGCGTCGCGCAACGCCACGTCGACGATGCGCGCAGCTTCCCCGGTCTGCAACCGCCCCTTGTTCTGCCCCTGGAACTCCGGCTCGCGGATGAAGATCGACAGCAGCGCCGCGCAGCTTTGCAGCACGTCGTCGGGGGTGACGGCGCTGGCGCGCCGGCTTTGCCCGACGCGCTCGGCGTGGTCCTTGAGCCCGCGCAGCAGCGCCGTCCGCAACCCGGCCTCGTGCGTGCCGCCGCCGGGCGTCGGTATCGTGTTGCAATAGGAGCGGACGAAACCGTCGTCGTCGGCGAGCCACGCGAGCGCCCATTCCACCGTGCCGTGCCCGCCGGGCTTCGTCACCTTGCCGACGAAGGGCTGGTCGGTCACGAACGCCTTCCCCTCGACCTCCTGCGCCAAATGGTCCTTGAGGCCGTTCGGGAAGCGGAACACCGCTTCGGGGGCGATGCCGGCGGCGTCCGCGAGCGCCGCAGCGCAATGCCAGCGCACCTCGACCCCGCCGAACAGGTAGGCCTTGGATCGCGCCATCTTGAACACGCGCGACGGGTCGAAACCGGCAGCGTCGCCGAAGATCGCCGGATCGGGTTTGAAGCGGACCTTCGTGCCGCGGCGATTGGCGACGCGGCCCAGGATTTCGAGGCCGCCGGTCGGCTGCCCGCGTTCGAACTGCTGGCGATAGAGCACCTGGCCGCGGGCCACCTCGACCTCGGTGCGTTCCGACAGGGCGTTGACGACCGATACGCCGACCCCGTGCAGGCCGCCCGACGTCTGGTAGGCGCCCGAATCGAACTTCCCCCCGGCGTGGAGCGTGGTCATGATCACTTCGAGCGCCGAGCGGTCCGGGAACTTCGGGTGGGGGTCGATCGGGATGCCGCGGCCGTTGTCGGTCACCGTACAGAAGCCGTCGTCGCCCAGGCTCACGTCGATGAAACTCGCGTGGCCCGCGACCGCCTCGTCCATGGCGTTGTCGATCACCTCCGCGAAGAGGTGATGCAGCCCGTCCGCGTCGGTGCCGCCGACATACATGCCGGGGCGCCGTCGCACGGGTTCAAGCCCTTCCAGGACCTCGATCGAGGCCGCCGTATAGTCGGGGTCGTCGATCGGGGCCTTGCGGGCGGACGGCGCGGCGCTCGACCCCTTGCGCTCCGGCCCCGGGTCGGCGGAAGGCGCTCCGCCCGAAGCGCGTGCGAAAAGATCGGGTTCCGGGAGAGCGTGAGCGGACGGCCGCTTCGGCATCGTCGAGCCTCGGGTATGGACGTGAACAGAACGGAAACGTCGAGCGCCGATGCTTAACATGGATCGCGGCGCTTGCCGACGGCGAAGTCCCCCGCCAAGGTGCGCGCCTCGCCCGCCGGGAGATCGACGCGCCGTGATGTCCGTGACCGCCTACCTGGTTTTCGCCGCCGCCTCGGTCGCGCTGATCCTCCTGCCCGGGCCCAACGTGGCCCTCATCGTGGGGACGAGCCTGAGCCAGGGGCGGCGCGCAGGCCTCGCCACCGTCGCGGGCACGAGTTCGGCCAGCGTGCTGCAACTCGGCGCGATTTCCCTGGGCCTCGCCCTGCTGCTGACCGCCGCCTCCCACGTTTTCGCGATCGTGCGCTGGATCGGGGTGGCCTACCTCGTGGTTCTGGGCCTGCGGGCGTGGCGCGCTCCGCCGACGCGGATCGAGCCGTCCGTGCGCGCCGGGCCGGGCGTCGCCGCGTTCGCGCGCGGCTTCCTCGTCTCGCTGACGAACCCCAAGACGCTGCTCTTCTACGGGGCCTTCCTGCCCCAGTTCATCGACCGCCGGGGGGACGCGGCGGCGCAGATGCTGCTGCTGTCCGCGACCTTCCTGGTCATCGCGCTCGTCCTCGACTGCACGTGGGTGATGATGGCCTGGCGGCTGCGCGGGATCCTCGGGCTGCGGCCGCGGCTGCGCAACCGCGTGACCGGCGGCCTCCTCATCGGCGCGGCGGCCGGGCTGGCGCTCACCCGGGACGCCGGCTAGACCCTGTGTCGGGGGCACGGCGGCCGGCACCCTCGATCCGGCCCGTTCTCGGCGTCGCGTGCTCGACGCTCGGGCGCGCCTGGCACGCGCGGCTCGACGACGCCGGCCTGTCCCGCGCGCTGTCCATCGTCCAGGCCCACGGCCATCCCGACCTGCTGGCCCGGGTGCTCGCCGGCCGGGGCGTCGGGGTCGCGGAGGCGGAGGACCACCTCGCGCCGACCCTGCGCCGCGCCATGCCCGATCCGGACGGCATCCAGGGCATGGGGGCGGCCGTGGCCCGCCTCGCCGCGGCGCTCGGGCGGGCCGAGGCGGTCGGCATCATCGGGGATTACGACGTCGACGGTGCCGCCTCGGCGGCGCTGCTGTCCGAATATCTTCGCGCGGCGGGGATCGAGCCTCGCATCCACATCCCGGACCGGATCGCGGAAGGCTACGGGCCGAACGTCGAAGCCGTCCGCGCGATGGCGGCGGCCGGGACGCGGCTGCTCGTCACGGTCGATTGCGGCTCGATGAGCGCCGCGCCGCTCGCGGAAGCCGCGCGGCTCGGACTCGACACGATCGTCATCGACCATCACCAGGTCGGGGCGGAGCTTCCCCTGGCGGTCGCGGTGGTCAACCCCAACCGGCCCGACGACCTGTCGGGACTGGGCCACCTGTGCGCCGCGGGCGTCGTCTTCATGGTGCTCGTCGCGCTCAACCGCGCCCTGAAAGCCTCGGGCTTCTGGGCGGCGCGGCCGGCGCCGGACCTGCTCGCCGGCCTCGACCTCGTGGCGCTCGCGACCGTGGCGGACGTGGTGCCGCTCACTGGTCTCAACCGCGTGTTCGTGACCAAGGGCCTCGCCGTCGCACGGGAGCGGCAGCGGCCGGGGCTCGCCGCCCTTCTCGACGTGGCCCGTGCCGACGGCCCGCCGAGCGCGTTCCACCTCGGCTTCCTCGTCGGGCCGCGAATCAACGCCGGCGGGCGGATCGGCGACGCGGCGCTGGGCAGCCGGCTCTTGAGCGAGCGCGATCCGGACGTTGCCGCGCGCCTCGCGGCGGACCTCGACCGGCTCAACCGCGAGCGGCGCGTGATCGAGGGCGTCGCCCTGGAGGAGGCGGAAGCCTTGGCGTCGGCGGTCGCCGGCGAGGACGGACCCGTCGTGGTCGCGGCGTCGGAAGGCTGGCATCCGGGCGTGATGGGGCTCGTCGCCGCGCGGCTGCGCGAGCGCTTCGATCGGCCGGCCTTCGCGATCGCGCTCGCCGATGGGGTCGGCACCGGTTCGGGACGGTCGATCCCCGGCGTCGACCTCGGCCGCGTGGTGCGCGCGGCGGTCGAGGCCGGTCTGCTGCGCAAGGGCGGCGGCCACGCGATGGCGGCGGGCGTCACGCTCGACAGCGCCGATCTGCCTGCCTTCCGCGCCTTCCTGGCGGCGCACCTGTCGGACGACGTCGCGGGGCGGCGCGCCGAAATCGCGTTGTCCGTGGACGCGGTGCTCTTGGCGGCGGCCGTGACGCCGGACCTCGTGCGAATCCTCGCCCGCGCGGGACCGTTCGGCGCCGGCAACCCGGAACCCGTCGTCGTCCTGCCGAACCAGAGGATCGGGGATGTCGCCCCGGTCGGCGACAACCACGTCCGCTTGACGCTCGTCGCGCCAGACGGCACCAGGCTCCGCGCGATCGCGTTTCGCGCGGGTCCGACGCCATTGGGCGAGCAACTGAGGTCGGGGTCGCGAGGCCCGCTCCACCTTGCCGGCACGCTCGCCCTCGATCGGTGGGGCGGCGGGGACGGGCGGGCCGAGCTGCGCGTCCTCGACGCCGCCGTGCCGGACGGAGGCGCCTGAGCGTCAGTTCGCGGGCAGGGCGGGCCCGCGGGTCGTGTCGAGGCCATTCGCGGCGGCGAGCGTGACGGGCTGCCCGGACGCGGCCGATCGATAGATAGCCTCCATCAGCACATGGTCCTGAAGCCCTTCCTCGCCCGGGGTGCGCGGTGTGGCGCCGCTGCGGACGCACGCGGCCATGTGGTCCATCTCGAGCGCGAACTGGTTCTCGTGCCCGAGACGGACGTCATCGACCGTCTCGGCCCTGCCGGATCGGTGCGCGATCCGCAGCCGCTGCCCCCGCTACAGTCGCCCCAGGCGCATCATACGCCGTCGCTCGAGATCGATCATGCGGCGCTCCGTTCGGACGACCGCTCCCGACAACACGGGTCGCCCTCCGCCGGTCCGACGGCAAGGATGCGAAACGATGGCGCGCCCGCGCGCCGTCCGCCGGTCGCCCGAGCCCTTGCAAGCCGCGCAAGCGTTTGAGTATAACGAGGCCTCGACGGGCGCGCCCCAGTGCGCCGGTCCGCGCGCCCATCGTCTAGCGGTCTAGGACGTCGCCCTTTCACGGCGAAAACAGGGGTTCGATTCCCCTTGGGCGCGCCAGCGAAATCAAGGGGTTAGTTGGCGTATTTCGGCGAAAGCTCCTTCCATATGGAGTTTTACGGAAAGGCGTCGCCGGACGCCGCCGATCGGCGGCGGTGAGCCGCTCTCCCCGAGTTCCCGCCTGGCATCGGCCGACGGCTCGTTCCGCGCCTCAATTCCTTGGGCCTGCCCGGCCTCGTCCGTCGCCGCGATCCGATCGCCCTTGGCCAGGAACGCGGACAGGCGCGGGCCGGCCCCACCGACCTGCGCACCCTCTGCCTGTGCCGGCCGTCGCCGTTCGAGCGCGTGCAGGCACGGCATGACAAGTCCTCCTCCAGGAGCGGGCGGATTATGGTTGGGGGCGGCCGGCACCCGGCAAGGCGCTCGGTCGATGGACAGGGGGCGAGCTTGAAGGCGGCAGCCATGACGACGTGGAAACCAGCCGCCTGTCGTGTCATACTCCGCCGCATGAGGAAGCCCGAGAAGAAACCTGAAATGCGACCCCGTGAGCTGAAAGACGGCTCAGGATGGTACGTGCTCGTCAATTGGGGTGATCGTCCATCGGAACAGTGGGGCGGGTTCCAGTCGGAAGCCGAAGCCCAGCAATGGATCGATCAAGACTCTGCCAATTGGCTCCGGGTACGCTTTGAGGACCGGCTTCTCGACTAGTCCCTCCCGCGCGCCTGCGCCCTTCACCTCATCGGCGAAGGCGCCTCCATCCGCGCCGCGACCGCCTGTCCCGGGTTCGGCAAGAAGCCAGTCACGAAGCTCGCCGTGGATCCAGGCCGGGCCGCTCCTCGAACGGCAAAACAACGTCGCCGGCGCCTCGATCGGCTTCACTCGGCAGACTTTACGTCCCACGATGATGAGAAGCGCTCATGGCGATTGCGCGGACGTCGTTGCGTCGCCGCAATCGCGTCGTGCAGCTCGGCCGTTCCGATCTCGCGGATTTCAGCTATTTCCTTGCGGTCGCGGAGCATCGCGACTTCCGGCGCGCCGGTCTCGAGCTGGGTGTCAGCGCGTCGGCCCTCGGTCATGCTCTGAAAGGCTTGGAAACGCGGCTCGGCATCCGGCTGCCCGATCGCACCAATAGGAGCGTCACGCTCACCGCGGCAGGTGAGGAACTTTTCGCCGCCGTCGGCGCGCCGTTCGAGTCCATCGGGTTGGCGATCGAGGCGCTAGACCGTCATCGCGGCGAGCCGGCGGGTCGCATTCGGCTCAACGTGATGTAGCATGCGAGCGCGCTCTTGCTGGCCCCGGTGCTACCAACCTTCGTCGATCGCTGTCCGGAGATCGAGGCCGATATTCGGGTCTCGAACCACCCGCTGGACGTGATCGACGCCGGTGCCGATGCCGGAATCCGCTACGGCGACACGGTTCCCGAGGACATGATCGCGCAACGGCCGGCAACATCGAAACGCCGATGATGGACCGCTTTACTGGCGGGGACATCCAGAAGGCGACCGACCTGGAGCCGGTCGGGCGGCTGGGCAAGCCCGAGGAGATCGCCGAGGCCGTGCTGTGGATGAGTTCCGACCTCGGCGCGTTCGTTACCGGCGCATCGATCTCCGTCGATGGCGGCTGGTCGCTCCGATCGTGATGGTGGGTGCAAGCAAAGGAGTAAGAGAATGGACATCAAGCGCAGCGGCTCGCAGCCTTCAGGCCCAGGCCCAACCGACTGGTTCACCGGCACGGTCCGGATCGACCCGCTTGTCGCTGCTCCCGATCCCGCCAGGGTGGCGGGAGCGAGCGTTACGTTCGAGCCGGGCGCTCGCACCGCCTGGCACACGCATCCGCTCGGTCAGACGCTGATCGTTACCTTTGGCTGTGGTTGGGTGCAAAAGGAAGGTGGACCGATCGAGAAGATCAGGCCGGGCGACGTCATCTGGTTCGAGCCCGGCGAGAAGCATTGGCACGGGGCAACGCCAACGACGGCCATGACCCATATCGCGATCCAGGAGCGGTTGGACGGCAAGGCAGTGACATGGATGGGGAAGGTCACGGACGAGCAGTACCGCCGCGCTTGAGTCTTGTCCGGTCGAGGTCCGCTTCACGGGTGAAAGGCCGAAAGCTGCCCATCGCCTTTCCACCAACTCGGTCATCATCCGCGCTGATTGCCATGGCGAGTGGAACGACACCATCAAACCAACCGAGTCCTCGAAAAGAGCAGTCGATTCCTGACGATCTCTTCGCTGCCGCGGCGTGCGCGTCACGGCGCGCTACAGCGCTTTTCACGCCACAACTGAATGCCCGCCCGCAGTTCCTTCGCCACTTTCTTCCGGCAGCCGGCGTTTCCTGATCGAGACGCATTCCGTACGGGATCCTACGAAAGCGCGCGGGGCACAATCGCGATCCGCGAGCCTTGGCGGCGCCGCAATCACATGCGGGATGGCGGGCGGCTGCGTTTCAGCCAGTGGATCACCGTAAGGAAGTTCGCCATGAAGAATTCCACGACGCATCGGCTCCTCGGGTCGGCCCTGATCGCCGCGGCGCTGCTATCGAGCGCGGCGGCGTTAGCCCAAAGCGAACCGTATGCCTCCCCATCGTACAGGCTTCCCCGCGCCAGGCCCCTGACCGTGAACCGGCCCGCGCCGGTCGTCGTCGCGCCGGTGTACGCTCCCGGACCGGAAATCATCGTCACCGGCCCGCTCCGCGTGGCAAGCACGCTTGTCGCCATACCGTTCCGCGTCGGCAACGCCATCTTCCCGGCCAGCGCACCCCCGCCCGTCAACTTCGTCGGCGCTCCGATCGCCGCGGCCGGCCTGATCGCGCAGGCCCCGTTTGAAATCATGTCGGCACCGTTCGGAGGCTTGCCGCCGCTGTGACGCCCTCTGGCGGATAGGACCGAGCCGACAGGAGCGGGGGTGGCTCACCGTTCGCCCTTGCTCGCGAAGCATGATCGGGGCCGCTTCACCGTCGGCGAGGTCGTGGACGGGCCCGACGCGGATCTGCCACGGTGATGCGCCGTTCGCACCCGGCCGCCGCCTCTCACCCGGCCAAGGGCGCGCCCGGGTAAGGCGTCGACGGCGGCTTCTCGTCGGGTATCCCCTGGGATTGCTGCAGCAGCGCGCGGATCAGGATCAGTTCGTCCGCGATCTGCTCGAACGCCATGGTCGATCGGTGCTCCCACGGCAGGCTCTCGCGTTCCCTTTTCCGGGTCGAGATCGCGATCCGTGCTTGGTTCAACTGGTCGTTCGCCATCGGCGTCCCCATGCCAACTCGCGCCTGAGCCGTCGGGCTCGAAAGCCGACCCGGCTATGCCGCCCGCGCACGCAATAGCATGTCCGCGTGGTCAGGCGGCAGCGTCCCGCGCCGACGCTTCCTCATGCGACACGCGCACGCAGGTTTCGACCGCGTCGCGCAGCGAGGACGTATAATAGTCCGCGCCGATCACCGCACGCAGCCGCTTGTCTTCGGCGGCCTCGGCTTCGGCCGGCCACAACCCGACGAGGACGGGGACGTTCGGCAGCCGCTGCCGGAGCCTCCTCACGAGGTAGTGCAGGTGCGATGGCGTGCCGCTGATCTCGAGATAGCTGACGCACACGATGGCCGACCCCCCCGGGTCGAGGCCGGCGATGTTGTCGCGGGACGCGGCGTCATGCGAAAGGACGCGCGCCCCGAGGCCGTGCTTGCCGAGCAATTCCGCCAGGATCGTGGACGCGGCCTCGTCCAGCGGCCCGCGCCCGGCCAGGCACAGGACCGGCTCGGCCCCTTGCCAGCCCGCCGCAAGCCGATGCCGCTCGGGTGCGTCGGCCTCGGGAGCGGCGGGCTTCGGTATGGCCCTTTCGGCTTTCGAGCTGGTCGCCGCACCGTCGGCCTTGTCGGGTTGCGGATCGCGGTCGTCGTGGTCCGAAAGGTCGTGCACGAGCGCGCGGATGCTGTGCTTGATCCGCTCGAGTTTGTCGGGGCCGAGAACGCCGCGTTGGGCGTCGTTCGCCGCGAGTTGCAGGCCCTTCAGGGCGACCTCGTCGTAGTAGGCGCTGAGCGATCGATCCTTGAGCAGCATCTCGGCCTGTTCGAGAGCCTCGTCGGGGTCGTCGGCCAGCATGCGCTGGTAGAAGTTCTCGATGGGCGTCAGCGCCGGCCTGTCGCCCAGCAGGACATCGAGGAACTCCAGCCTGTCGACGTAGCGCCCCAGGACCACGAGGCATAGCGTCAATGGGGTCGACAGGATCAGCCCGACCGGTCCCCACAGCCACGTCCAGAAGATCGCCGCCACGACGACCGCCACGGGGGACAGACCCGTCGAATGGCCGTAGATCATCGGCTCGACCAACTGACCGGTCACGCTCTCGATCACGAGAAACAGACCGACGGTCCATGCCGTCATGGACCACTGGGGGTCGACGGCGGCCGCCAGGGCCGCGGGCAGCGCCGCCGCGATGACCGGGCCGACGTAGGGGACGAACCGCAGCAGCGCCGAAAGGATGCCCCACAAGACCGGCGAGGGCACGCCGATGATCGTGAGGCCGACGGCGATGATCACCCCGAAAGCGGTGTTGATTCCGAGCTGCGACAGGAAATAGCGGCTGAGGCGCCGCCCCGCGTCGTCCATCGCGACGGTGGTGCGATGCAGGTCGCTCGATCCGAAGAGGCGAATCAGCCGGTCGCGCAGATCCTCCTTTTGCAGGAGGATGAAAACCGCGACGATGAAGATGATGAGGGTGGTCTCGAAGGGCGCGAGCAGCGGCTCCAGCACGCTGCGGGCGAGCTGCAGGGGGTCGGCACTCGGCTGGCGAACCTCGACCGGGATGGGCTTCGGCTCGGAAGGTGAGGTCGCCTGGCCCGGCGTCGGCGCCTTGTCGGCGGTGGGCGCCGGACCCATCTGGCGGCCGACCCGGCGCGTCAGTTCGTTCAGGCGGCCCAGGGTCGCGCCGCGCACGGCCTCGACTTTCCTGCCGATGGTCGTCGTGTAGCTCGGGATGTCGGTCGCGAGGCTCGCGACCTGGACGCCGATGAGGCCGCCCAAGGCCCCGATGAGGCTCAAGGCCAGCACGACGGCGAACAGAACGGCCAGCACGTTCGGGAAATGGATCCGTCGCAACAGCCCGACGATGGGACCCAGCAGGAAGGACAGCAGGACGGCGAGCGTGATCGGGATCAGCACGTCGCGCGCCAGATAGAGCGCGGCCACGACGACGACGCCGACGGCAAGCGTGAGCAGGGCGTTGACACCCGGAACCCCGGGCGGGGCCACCTGCGCGGCGGGGCGCGAAGCAGGGTCGATCGGATCGGCCATGGACACCCTCCGGGCAATAGGCGTGAAACGACGGAAGCGTCTCCTCGCAACGTCCGGAGGCGCCGAACGATCCCCGACGCCGGGGCGATCGGGGAACGGCGGTGCGCCGCCCCCTTCCAATCGGAAGACGCCCTTCACAGGGTTGACGCGCGGCCGTCGTGATCTGGTAGGGGTGAAGCGGCCAGCGGGGCGGCCCGCGACCCCGCGCGAGGCGCCACCATGATCCGTCATATCGTTCTGGTTCGGTTCGGGCGCGGCGTGACCACCGACGAGATCGCGGCCATTTTCGACGACCTCGGCCGGTTGCGGAGCGTCGTGGCGGGCATGCTCGCGTTCCAGCATGGCGCCGACGTCAGCCCGGAAGGGCTCGCGCGCGGCTTCACCCACGCCTTCACGGCGGATTTCGCGAACCCGGCGGCGCGCGACGCCTACCTCGTCCATCCGGCGCACCTCGCCGCCGGCGGGCGTCTCCTCGCCGCCGCGGAGGGCGGCGTCGACGGGCTCGTCGTCGTCGATCTCGCGTCGGCTTGAGCGCGTCGGTGGCGAAGCCCGTCATCGAGGATCTGGCCCTCCGGCGCGCCCGCGCGCGCGCCGCGGGAGGGGAAAAGCGCGTCGCGGCCCAGCACGCGAAAGGCAAGCTGACGGCACGCGAGCGGATCGAACTCCTGCTCGATGAGGGCTCCTTCGAAGAGTTCGACATGTTCGTCCAGCATCGGTCGACCGACTTCGGCATGGACGCGAACCACATTCCCGGCGACGGCGTCGTCACCGGTTGGGGGACCGTCAACGGCCGCACGGTGTTCGTGTTCTCGAAGGATTTCACCGTGTTCGGCGGCTCGCTGTCCGAAGCCCACGCCGGCAAGATCACCAAGATCCAGGACATGGCGCTGAAGATGCGCGCCCCGATCATCGGCCTGTTCGACGCCGGCGGCGCCCGCATCCAGGAGGGCGTGGCGGCGCTCGGCGGCTACGGCGAAGTTTTCCGCCGCAACGTGATCGCGTCGGGCGTCATCCCGCAGGTGTCCGTCATCATGGGGCCGTGCGCCGGCGGCGACGTGTATTCGCCCGCCATGACGGACTTCATCTTCATGGTGCGGGGCACGAGCTACATGTTCGTGACCGGCCCCGACGTGGTGCGGACGGTCACGAACGAGAGCGTGACGGCCGAGGAGCTCGGCGGCGCCGACGTCCATACGGCGCGCTCGTCGGTCGCCGACGGCGCCTGGGACGACGATGTCGAGGCGCTGCTGCAAATCCGCCGGCTGATCGATTTCCTGCCCTCGAACAACCGGTCGGGCGTGCCCGAACTGCCCACCTTCGATGCGGCCGACCGCGACGATGCCTCGCTCGACACGCTCGTGCCGGACAACCCCAGCAAGCCTTACGACATCAAGGAACTGATCCTGAAGGTCGTCGACGAGGGCGACTTCTTCGAGATCCAGGAACGCTTCGCTCGGAATTTCGTCATCGGCTTCGCCCGCATGCAGGGCCGCACGGTCGGGATCGTGGCCAACCAGCCCGCCGTCCTCGCGGGCGTGCTCGACGCCGATGGCAGCCGCAAGGCCGCGCGTTTCGTCCGTTTCTGCGATTGTTTCGAGATTCCGATCGTGACCTTCGTCGACGTTCCGGGCTTCCTCCCCGGCACCGCGCAGGAGTACGGCGGGCTCATCAAGCACGGGGCGAAACTGCTGTTCGCCTTCGCACAGTGCACCGTGCCGCTCGTCACCGTGATCACCCGCAAGGCCTTCGGCGGCGCCTACGACGTGATGGCGTCGAAGCACATCGGCGCCGACGTGAACTACGCCTGGCCGTCCGCCCAGATCGCCGTGATGGGTGCCAAGGGCGCGGTCGAGATCATCTTTCGGGGCGACGCTGGCGACCCCGACAAGCTCGCGGCGCGCACCAAGGAATATGAGGACCGCTTCCTGTCGCCCTTCGTCGCGGCCGAGCGGGGCTACATCGACGAGGTCATCCAGCCGCACGCGACGCGCCGCCGCCTGCTGCGCGCCCTGGCGATGCTGCGCGCCAAGGCGGTCGAGGCCCCGGCCAAGAAGCATGACAACATTCCGCTGTGAGCGAATGGCTGCCCCACGCGTCGCGAGGCATGACGTCACCACAGATGTTTGCGCAACGGAGTGTAGCGACGTCCGTATTGTATTTACTCTGACGCGTGACGTGGCGGAGTTGGCGATATGTATGCTTATTTCTATTAACAACTGCAAAATGCTAGTTTCATTCGCAACAATGAGCCATAACTTCGCAAGTTATTATTGGTTATTTTATCTATAAAATTCTATTTGTTCAGTATTCGATCACGCCCATGTGTCCGGACTCGGCGTAGTGGACGAGTCCGCGATCGCCCGTGATCACGACATGTCCGAACGCGCGCCCTGTCGCGGCAACGATGCGGTCCACTGGAGCTCCGGTCTTGCCCGTCGCGACGTCATCCATCAGGGGTAAGACAGCGTGCCTTGAAGGCCGTTACGCCAACCGACGTTTCCGCAGCCTTGTTTGCCGGCATCGGTCCCCTCCTATGGCCCATCGTCAATGCACCATAGGGCGGACGCAAGCTCCCGCTTCCGCGGCCTTGTCCCTCCCAGGCCTCGCCCTTAAGCGTAAGCGAGGCACACACCCTCGCCGATCAAGGCTCTCAATCCACTCTGCAAGGTCCCCGCTTGTTCTCCAAGATCCTCATCGCCAACCGCGGCGAGATCGCCTGCCGGATCGTCCGAACGGCGCGGCGCATGAATATCCGCACGGTCGCGGTGTTCTCCGATGCCGACCGCGACGCCCCGCACGTCGAGATGGCGGACGAGGCGGTGCGGATCGGGCCCGCGCCGGCCGCCGAGTCCTACCTCAGCATCGCCGCGCTCCTGCGCGCCTGCCGCGAGACGGGGGCCGAGGCCGTCCACCCCGGCTACGGCTTCCTGTCCGAACGCGCCGACTTCGCCGAAGCGCTCGCGGCGGAACGCATCGCCTTCATCGGGCCGAACCCGGGGGCCATCCGCGCCATGGGTGACAAGATCGCGTCGAAGCGGGCGGCGCGGGCGGCCGGCGTTTCGACGGTGCCCGGCTCGGACGGCGCGCTGGCGGATCCGGAGGAGGCCACCCGTGCGGCGGAGCGCATCGGCTACCCCGTCATGTTGAAGGCCTCGGCGGGGGGCGGGGGCAAAGGCATGCGCCTGGCTGCCGACGCGGCCGAGGTCCGCGACGGCTTCGCACGCGCGCGTTCCGAAGCGGCTTCCTCGTTCGGCGACGACCGCGTGTTCGTGGAAAAGTTCGTCGTCGATCCGCGCCACATCGAGATCCAAGTGCTGGGCGACCGCCACGGCCATCTCGTGCACCTCGGCGAGCGCGAATGCTCGATCCAGCGCCGCAACCAGAAAGTGGTCGAGGAATCGCCCTCGACGCTGCTCGATCCGGAAACCCGCGCCGCGATGGGCGCACAGGCCCTCGCCCTGTGCCGGGCCGTCGGCTACGATTCGGCGGGGACCGTCGAATTCATCGCCGGACAGGACCGCGCGTTCTTCTTCCTCGAGATGAACACACGCCTCCAGGTCGAGCATCCCGTGACCGAACTCGTCACCGGGCTCGACCTCGTCGAGGAGATGATCCGGGTCGCGGCCGGCGAGACGCTGCGGTTCGCCCAGGCCGACGTGGCCTTGCGGGGTTGGGCCGTCGAAACCCGCATCTACGCCGAGGACCCGACGCGTGGCTTCCTGCCGTCGACGGGCCGCCTCGCAACCTACCGGCCTCCCGTCGAGGGCGTCGACGAGGGCGTGACCGTGCGCCTCGACGGCGGCGTGGCCGAGGGTGGCGAGGTCGCGATGTTCTACGATCCCATGATCGCCAAGCTCGTCACACACGCGCCGACCCGCGCGGCGGCCATCGAGGCGCAGGCGCGGGCGCTCGACGCCTTCGCGCTGCGCGGCATCCGGCACAACATCGCGTTCCTGGCGGCGCTCATGGCGCATCCGCGCTGGCGCGCCGGGCGGTTGTCGACAGGCTTCATCGGCGAGGAATTCCCCGGCGGCTTCTCGGAAGCCCCGCCGAGCGGCGACCTCGCCCGGCGCTTCGCGGCGCTCGCCGCCAGCATCGACCAGATCGGCAACGCGCGCCGCCGGCGCATTTCCGGGCAGCTGCCGACACCCCGCGCCGTCCGCTTCGCGCGCGACCGTCGCGTCCGCATCGGCGCGCACGCGTTCGCGTTGACGGTGGAAGCGGTCGAGGCGGGCTGGCGCGTCGCTTTCGACGATGGAGCCGTCGTCACCCTTTCGTCGCGCTGGCGGCCGGGCGAGCCCGTGTGGCACGGCGTCGTCGACGGCGTGTCCATGGCCGCCGAGGTCCTCCCGGTGCCGAACGGCGTGGTGTTGAGCCACGCGGGATGCAAGGCGACCGCGAAGGTCTACACGAGGCGCGAAGCGGAGCTGGCCGCCTTGATGCGGGCGAAAACCGTCGGCGAAGTCCGCAAGAGCCTGCTTTGCCCCATGCCGGGCGTGGTGAGCGCGATGCACGTCGTCGTGGGACAGCACGTCAAGGCCGGCGAGCCTGTCGCCGTCGTCGAGGCGATGAAGATGGAAAACGTACTCCGGGCCGAGCGCGACGGCACCGTGGCTAAGCTCCACGCACGGACCGGCGACATCCTGGCGCTTGACGCCGCCATTTTGGATTTCGCGTGATCCGAGGCGGGAACACCTGCCGGCGCCGACTCAAGCGCGGCCGCTCTCGGCCAGCCGGCTCGTCTTTACGTTCGCTTGGGACGATGACGGTCCCTTCGCCGGGGTCGAGACCCTCGTCACGATCACCTTCGCCGAACGCTGGCGAAACGGGGTCCAGACGTTCGATCGGACGCCGTTCCTCGCCGCCGGGCGACGCGACGGCCGCGCGGGCGGCTGGAGCGCAGCTTTCGACAAGCGGAGGGCCTACGCAGCACGGATCGCGAAGGAGTACGCCGCATGATCACGATCTCCGCCTTCAAATGGGTTCCGGAATTCGCCCAGGGCTTCGTCAAGGACATTCGCGTGCGCTGGGCACTCGAGGAGACTGGCCTGCCGTATGAGGTCCGCCTGCTCGCGCAAGGGGATCAGGACACGCCCGAGTACCGCGCCGCGCAGCCGTTCGGGCAGGTGCCGACGTTCGAGGAAAACGGGCTTGTGCTTTTCGAATCGGGAGCGATCGTCCTCCATATCGGCGCACGCAGCGGAGTCCTCCTGCCGGGAGAGCAGGGTGCGCGGGCACGGGCGACGCAATGGGTGCTTGCCGCGCTGAACTCCGTCGAGCCGTTCGTCGCGCAACTCGTCGCACTCAACGTCTTCTACGACGGCGAGGAATGGGCGAAGCTGCGGCGCCCAAGCCTCGAAGTGCTTGTCCGCCGTCGCGCGGCGTCGCTTTCCAAGGCACTGGGAGGGAAAGAGTACCTCGACGGCGATCGCTTCACCGCCGGCGATCTCATCATGACGACGGTGTTGCGCGACCTCGGCGGCACCGACGTGCTGGCAAGCGAACCGCGCCTCTCGGCCTATGTGGCGCGCTGCACGGCACGGGCGGCCTTCGGGCGTGCGCTCGAAGCGCAGATCGAGGATTTCAAGGCCGCGGCTTGAAGGAGGTCGGCCTGCGCTTCGTTTTCCGATCTCGGGAGTTCGGCACCGAGCTGCGGGGGCTGGCAGTGGGGGATCGAGGCTTGCGCCGTCGCGCCGGACCTGAAACCCTGCCGCCGGACGGAGGACGGCATGGCGGAGATGACGGTCGGCGCCGTGGATGCGGGCGATGCGCGCCGCATGCGCGCCATTCTCGTGAGCTCGCTCGGCAATCTCATCGAGTGGTACGACGTCTACGCCTACTCGGCCTTCGCGCTCTATTTCGCGGGAGCGTTCTTCCCGCAGGGCGACCCGGTCGCGGAACAATTGTCGGCCGCGACGCTGTTCGCGGTCGCCTTCCTCATGCGGCCGGTGGGCAGCCTCCTGTTCGGCTATCTGGCCGACCGCTACGGCCGCCGCGGCTCGCTCACCGTCTCGATCCTCGTCATGTGCTTCGGCTCGCTGCTGATCGCCGTGACCCCGACCTACGCCGCCATCGGGATCTGGGCCCCGGTCATCCTCTCGGCCGCCCGCATCCTTCAGGGCTTGAGCCAGGGCGGCGAATACGGTTCGAGCGTGACCTACCTGAGCGAGGTCGCCCCGCCGGGCCGGAAGGGGCTCTATTCGGGCTTGTGGTACGTCACGCTGCTCGGCGGTCAGCTCGTCGCGCTCCTGGTGCTCCTCGTGCTGCAGAAATTCCTGCTCACCCCGGCGGATCTCAAGGCCTGGGGCTGGCGCATCCCGTTCGTCATCGGGGCGCTGCTGTCGCTGTTCGGCTATGTGCTGCGGCGGGACCTTGCCGAAACGGAAGCGTTCCGCCGCGCGGAACGATCGCGTGAAACGTTCGCATCCACCGTCCGGCGCAACTGGCGGGCGATGCTCGTCGTCGTCGGCATCACGGTCGGCGGGACGTCGGCCTTCTACACCTACACCACCTACATGCAGAAGTACCTGAAACTGTCGGTCGGGTTGACCGACGACCAGACCACCGCCGTCACGGCGGGGTCGCTCGTGTTCGCGGCGCTGCTGCAGCCGATCTATGGCGCCCTGTCCGATGTCGTCGGGCGCAAGCCATTGCTCGTCGGCTTCGGCGTGTTCGGCACGCTCGGCACCGTGCCACTCCTCACCGCGCTCCGGCAAACCCACAGCCCGGTGACGGCCTTCCTGCTGATCTGCCTCGCTTGGGCGATCGTCAGCGGCTACACAGCGGTGTCGGCCATCGTCAAGGCGGAGCTGTTCCCGACGGTCGTGCGTGCCCTGGGCGTGGGCCTGCCTTACGCCGTGACGGCCGCGCTCTTCGGCGGCTCCGTCGACCGCGTGGCGCTCACCTTCAAGGACAGCGGCCACGAGGGCGGCTTCGCCTGGTACGCGACCGTCCTCATCGCGATCTCGCTTGTCGTCAACCTGCTGATCCCCGACACGAAGACCACGACGCGACTGGACGAATGAAGGCTCGGGGAAACCCCGTTGCGTTCCGGGATCGGCCTTGGAGAGCACCGGGCCGGAACTCCCCAAGGCCGCCGCGGATTGTCGGGGCAAGCGCGACGGCGACCGTCAGCGTTTGATCAACCGATCGGGAGTGACCGCCATGGGCCTGTTTACGAAGGACATCAAGACGCTGAACGACCTCTTCGTGCATCAGCTGAAGGACATCTACTACGCCGAGAACCGCATCACGAAGGCGCTGCCGACCATGATCGGCAAGGCGACCGACGCGAAGCTCAAGCAGGGCTTCGAGACGCACCTCGCCGAAACCAAGAACCAGATCGCGCGCCTCGAAGACGTGTTCCGCATGCACGGCGTGAAGATCGAGGCGGTGACCTGCCCGGCCATCGACGGCATCATCAAGGAGGCCGAGGAGGTCGCCGGCGAGGTGGCCGACAAGGACGTACTCGACGCCGCTCTGGTGGCGTCGGCCCAAGCCGTCGAACATTACGAGATCACGCGATACGGCACGCTGATCGCCTGGGCCAAGCGTCTCGGCCGCCACGATTGCGCGACCGTGCTGCAGAGAAACCTCGACGAGGAAAAGGCGACCGACCAGAAGCTGACCGACCTCGCCGACAGCAAGATCAATCGCGCCGCGGCGGCGTGACGACTTGACGAGGACGTTCGGGCGAAGCGCGGCGATCGCTCGGGCCTCGAAACCGACGGGTAGCGGCCGGCGGAGCGACCTCCGCCGGCTTTGTTGCGGAAAATCCCACCGAAGCGCGGACGCGACGCGCTTTCCGGGTCGCAACAGGTGCAAATCTGGAAGCTTCGACGCGTGGAGTCTGGCTTAGGTCTTCCGCCGTGTGTTAGGCACGACGAGCGGAGCCGCGGCGCCCGACGAATCGGTGCGCGGCGCGCACGACCGCTCCCATCCTCCAGGAGGCCGCCGTGACCCTTCTACTTATTATCATCGTTGTCGTGCTGCTTTTCGGCGGCGGCGGCTATTACGGGTATCGCGGGGGTTATTACGGCAACGGCGGCATCGGGATCATCGGGATCATCGGCATCCTGCTGGTCCTCTACTTCCTGTTCGGGTCGTCATACCGATAGCGAGCGTGCCTGTCGGGCGCCCCGGCACGCCGGGGCGGTCCCTCCCGGTTCTTTGCGATTGACCTCACCGCGAGCCTAATGGGCGACGGCGGGAGGATTCCCGCCCTCTCCTGAGTTTGGGCCGTTCATGGATCCCCTGCGCGTCGGTGTGGCCGGCCTCGGTACGGTCGGCAGTGCCGTCGTGAGGCGGCTCGAAGGCGGTGTACCCTCGCTCGGTGGCGATGCCCGACCCATCGTGGTCGCGGCGGTCGCATCGCGCGATGCCGCCAAGGCCACCGCGTTGGCGCCCAACGCGGCGTGGCTCGTCGAGCCCGTGGCGCTCGCCCGAAGTTCCGATATCGACGTTTTCGTGGAACTGATCGGCGGATCCGAAGGACCCGCCAGAGCCTGTGTGGAGGCCGCGCTCGCGGCCGGCAAGCACGTCGTCACCGCCAACAAGGCGCTCCTCGCCCACCATGGCATGGAGCTCGCGGCATCGGCCGAGGCCAGGGACGTGTGCCTCGGCTTCGAGGGCACCGCGGCGGGCGCCATCCCGATCGTCCGCACATTGCGCGACGCCCTGGCGGGGGTCCGGGTCGAGCGCGTCTACGGCATCCTGAACGGGACGTGCAACTTCATCCTCACCCGGATGCGGGCCGAGAACCGCAGCTTCGAGAGTTGCCTTCGCGAGGCTCAGCAGCTCGGCTACGCGGAAGCCGATCCGGGCTTCGACATCGACGGTTTCGACACGGCGCACAAGCTCGCGCTTCTGGCGAGCCTCGCCTTCGGCACCGCCGTCGACATCGCTGCCATCCACGTCGAGGGCATCCGGTCGATAACCCCGGCCGATCTCAAGGCCGCCGACGAGTTCGGCTACCGGGTCAAGCTCCTCGGTGTCGCCCAGCGCACCCCGCACGGGATCGAGGTCCGGGTCCACCCGACCATGGTGGCCAAGCACACGACCCTGGCCGAGGTCGGCGGCGTCACCAACGCCGTCGCGATCAACGCCGACGCGGTCCGCGAACTCACGCTCGTCGGGCCTGGTGCGGGCGGCGAAGCGACCGCCTCTGCCGTGATCGCCGACCTCGTCGACATCGCGCGGGGGCATCGGACGGCGCCGTTCGGCCGGCCGGTGGCGACGCTCGAGCGCGCGCCGCGCCTCGCCATGCAGCGCCACGAGGGTGGCTATTACGTGCGCCTGTCGGTCCGCGACCGGCCAGGCGCCATCGCGGCGATCGCCACCCGCATGGCGGCGCGGCAGATCTCGTTCGAGAGCATCATGCAGCGACAGGATACGAGCGGGGCCGACGAGGCCGGGGCTGGCTTCGACGGCTTCGTTCCGGTCGTGCTGATCACCCACGCCACCACCGAAACGTCGATCCGCGAAGCGCTCGATGGCGTCGAGGCCGACGGCTACATCGCTGGAAAAGCGCAACTCATCCGAATCGAGCGGAACTGACCGGTTCCGGACGGCGCAAGTGGGCTGGAGGCGACCGACACCATGACCGACCTCATCATCCAGCAGCAGGATATCATCGAGCGCATCCTGACGCTCGAGCTCGTGCGGGTCACCGAACGGGCGGCCGTTTCCGCCGCGCGCTGGCGCGGGCGGGGCGACGAGAAGGCGGCCGACCAGGCGGCGGTCGACGCGATGCGCCGGGAACTGAACCGGCTGCCGATCGACGGCACCATCGTGATCGGGGAAGGCGAGCGCGACGAGGCGCCCATGCTGTTCATCGGCGAAAAGGTCGGCACGCGCACCGGCCCGCAGGTCGACATCGCGGTCGACCCGCTCGAGGGCACGACCCTGTGCGCCAAGGACATGCCGGGGTCGATCGCCGTCATGGCCATGGCGCAGGCGGGCGCGCTGCTCAACGCGCCGGACGTCTACATGGACAAGATCGCCATCGGCCCGGGGTACCCCAAGGGCACCGTGGACCTCGACATGACGCCCGAGGAAAACATCCGCAGCCTCGCCAAGGCCAAGGGGGTCCGCCCCGGCGACGTCACCGTCGCGGTGCTCGACAGGCCCCGGCACGAGGCGCTCATCGCCGCCTGCCGGCGCGCCGGGGCATCGTTGCGCCTGATGACCGACGGCGACGTCGCCGGCATCATCTTCACGACGCAGCCGGAGGAAACGTCGGTCGACCTCTACCTCGGCTCGGGCGGCGCGCCCGAGGGCGTGCTGGCCGCGGGCGCGCTGCGCTGCGTCGGCGGGCAGATGCAGGGCCGGCTGATCCTCGACACGCCCCAGAAACGGGAGCGGGCCGCCGCGATGGGCGTCGCCGACCCGAACAAGAAATACGACATGAGGGAGCTCGCCTCGGGCGACGTGGTCGTCGCCGCGACGGGCGTGACGGACGGCGCGCTGCTGCAAGGCGTCCGCTTCCACCAGAACATCATCGAGACCGAAACCGTGATCTACCGCTCGGTGACCGGCACCGTGCGGCGGATCAAGGCCGAGCACCGGGAGTACGGGAAGTTCCGGCTGGATTGAGTGACACGCGATAGGCACGGGCGTGCGCCTTTCGGCTGTGACTTGCGACGGGCTTCGTGTTGACCCGTTGCGGGTGGAAGCCCTAGCGTCGGGCCATGCCCCAAGCCGACCCGCAGCCCCGACCCACGCAGCGGTCGCCGACCAAACGTCGTGTGCCGCGGAAAAAGGCCCGCGCCAAAGCGGTGCTCGCCCGACCGAACCTGCCGCTCGGTTGGGATACGTCCGACAAGGACGAGATCGAGTTGCGGCGCTGGCGCGGGCGAACCGAAATCCTCGCGATCGGCGCGCTGGAGCCCGGCCATGGGCTTTTCGGCACGTTTCAGACGGCGTCGGCGAGCGGTTCGGGCTACGCGGTCGAGATCCGGGACCTGTCGGGCTTCGAGAACACGTGCGCCTGCGTCGATCATCGGGTTAACGGCCTCGGGACCTGCAAGCACGTCGAAGGGGTGATCGCGTCGCTGCGCCGCAAGGGGGTTCGGGCCTTCAAGGCCGCCCAAGCCGCCGGCACTCGGCGCATCGAGGTCTTCCTCGACCGGCGCGGCTCGCCGACGCCGAAGCTGCGCGTTCCGGAAGGCGAGCCTTTGGACCTCGATGCGGTCGGCCCGTGGCTGTCGCCGTTCCTCGACGAAGCGGGCAGGCTCCGGACCGACCACGAAACCATCGCCAGCTTGGTTGCGGCGTGGCAACAGGCTCCGGCCGGGTTGCGAACGCACCTGCGCGTGTCGGAAGGTTTCGGTCCATGGCTCGCGCGCGAGGCGCGCGCACGGCGGCGCGTACGCGATCGGCAGGCCTTCGAGGCCGAGATCGCGTCCGGGCATGAGACGCTCGACATCTTGAAACATCGGCTGTTGCCCTATCAGCAGACCGGCGCGCTCCACCTGGCCTTCGGCGAACGGGCGCTGCTGGCCGACGATATGGGGCTCGGCAAGACCATCCAGGCCATCGGGGCTTGCGAGTTGATGGCCCGGTTGCGCGGGATCGCGCGCGTCCTCGTCGTGTGCCCCGCGTCGCTCAAGGGCGAATGGGAAGAGCAGATCGCGCGCTTTTCCGAGCGATCGACGCGGCTTGTCTTCGGGCCTCGGGCGCAGCGGCTCGCGGCCTACGCGGCGCCGGCGTTCTTCAACGTCGTCAACTACGAACAGGTCGTATCCGACGCCGCCGACATCAACGCGACCCTCAAGCCCGACATCGTCGTGCTGGACGAGGCGCAGCGCATCAAGAACTGGCAGATCAAGACCGCGCGGCAGGTCAAGTCGCTGAAGGCGCCTTACGCGTTCGTGCTCACCGGGACGCCGGTCGAGAACCGCATCGACGAACTCTACTCGATCGTCGGTTATCTCGATCCGGAGGTGATGGGTCCGTTGTTCCGATTCAACCGTGACTTCTATACGCTCGACGAGCGAGGACGCCCGGTCGGCTACAAGAACCTCGAAGAGCTCAAGGCCCGCGTCGCCCCGCTCATGCTGCGCCGCCGCAAATCCGACGTGGAGAAGGACCTTCCGGGCCGCACCGTCAAGACGTTCTTCGTCCCGATGTCCGACGAGCAGAAGCTCCGCTACGACGATTACGGGCAGCGCGCGGCGATGCTCGCGGCTCGGGGCAAGCGGAGGCCGCTGACCAAAAAGGAGTTCGAACAGCTCCAGGTATGCCTCGCCTGCATGCGGATGATCTGCGACACGCCGGCCATCCTCGACCCCACCTGCCGGATCAGCCCGAAGCTCGAAGAGCTCGAAACGATCCTCGGCGAGTTGCTCGAGGATTCCACGCGCAAGATCATCGTCTTCTCGGAATGGGAGCGCATGCTGGCGCTGGTGAGGGAACTCGCCGGGGAGATGGGCGTCGAGGCGGCTTGGCACACCGGTTCGCTGCCGCAGGATCGGCGCCGGGCCGAGATCGCCCGTTTCAAGCACGATCCCGCGTGCCGCCTGTTCCTGTCGACCGACAGCGGCAGCGTCGGGCTGAACCTGCAGGTCGCCAGCGCCGTCATCAATGTGGATCTCCCCTGGAATCCGGCGAAGCTCGAGCAGCGGATCGCCCGCGCCTGGCGCAAGAACCAGATGCGCTCGGTGACGGTCATCAACCTCGTCAGCGAGGGCACGATCGAACACAACATGCTGCACCTGATCGGCTCGAAGCAGGCGCTGGCCGACGGCCTCCTGGACGGCATCGGCGACGTTTCCGCGATGGCCATGCCCTCCGGCCGGGGAGCGTTCCTGGCGCGCGTCGAAGCCATGATGGGTGCCGAGCCAACCCCCCTGGCCCGGGTGGTCCCGCCGGAGGAGGTTTTCGCAACGAACCTCGTCGCGCGGCACGGCGACAAGGTCTCCCGCATCGAGGCGAGGCCCGGCGCGGAAGGTCGCCCCCAGGTGTTGGCCGTTATCGCAGGCGGACCCGACGTCCTCGCGGCGGAAGTGGCCCGGGCGGCGGCCGAGACGGAGCTCGCGGTGACGATCGTCGATCAGGCGACGTGGGACACGATGCAGGGCCTCGCCGCTTCGGGCGTCCTAAGCTTCGGCTCGCCCCCGAAGATGCTTTACCGCGCGGGCGCGGACGCCGCGGGCGAGACCCCGGACCCGTCGGTCGACCTCGTCCGGACGGGGCGGTTCGCGACCGAAGCGCGGCGCGGGATCGCGATGGCGCGCGCGCTGATCGTCGCCGGGTTCCCCGAGGAAGTGCCCGCGATTCTCATGAGGAACCTCGCCAAGGCCGCGGCTGCGGAGGGCGTTCTTGACGGCGCTGCGTCCGCCGACCCCGCAGTTGCGGTCGAGGGCGCGTTCAACCGCTTTATCGCATCGCGGCTGATCCCGCCCGACGCCTTGGCCGTGCTCGACGACCTGCGGCGCGCAGGCGACCGGGACGCTGCCGCCGCCGAGGCCCTGGTCAGCGCGCTCGACATCACGGTCGAGCGCTTGCGGGCGCTGCCATCCGCCACAGGGTTCCAGGGAGCCTGACCAAGCGTTCGCTCAGCGCGCGACCAAGCCCTTCGGATCGGCTCCCTCGCTCCCTCGTCCCTGGCGCTCTTATTTCCCGTTGGCGCGCTTTCGAGGCGCGCTTTGGAGCGTTGAGGCCGGTCCGTCATGCCCGTGCTCGTCACGGGCACCCACGGCGGACACCGGCCGACGCGTGCTTTCGCCAACCGCCAGCTTTCACGTGGATGGCGGGGACAAGCCCGGCCAGGACGAAAAGCGCAGCCCGTCAACGAACTCGGGACCCCGCTCGGCGCTCCACGCCATGGCCTGCGGGGACGACGCCCCCAGGCCTCGGACGGTTCCAGAAGCCGTTTCTCCGGCTTCCGGATGTCTCCGTCACCTTCCGTCGGTCGGAAGTGTCGCCTTCACCGGAATTCTACACCGAATAGTACATGTCGTATTCGACGGGGTGCGGCGTCATCTCGAAGCGCATCACCTCGGTCATCTTGAGGTCGATGTAGGATTCGATCAGGTCGGTCGAGAACACGCCGCCGGCCAGCAGGTAGGTGTGGTCGGCCTTGAGGCTTTCGAGCGCCTGGCGCAGCGAGCCGCACACCGTCGGGATCTGCTTCAGTTCCTGCGGCGGCAGGTCGTAGAGATCCTTGTCCATGGCCTGGCCGGGGTCGATCTTGTTTTGGATGCCGTCGAGACCCGCCATCAGCATGGCCGCGAAGGCGAGGTAGGGGTTGGCGGCGGGGTCGGGGAAGCGGACCTCGACGCGCTTGGCCTTGGGGTTCGACGTATACGGGATGCGGCAGGAGGCCGACCGGTTGCGCGCCGAATAGGCCAGCAGCACGGGCGCCTCGTAGCCAGGAACCAGCCGCTTGTAGGAGTTTGTCGACGGGTTGGTGAACGCGTTCAGCGACTTCGCGTGCTTGATGATGCCGCCGATGTAGTACAGGCATTCCTGGCTCAGGTCGGCGTATTTGTCGCCTGCGAACAGCGGCTTGCCGTCCTTCCAGATCGACTGGTGCACGTGCATGCCCGAGCCGTTGTCGCCGAACACCGGCTTCGGCATGAACGTCGCCGACTTGCCATAGCTTTGGGCCACCTGGTGGATGCAATACTTGTAGATCTGCATGCCATCGGCCATCAGCGTCAGCGGCGCGAACTTCATGCCGAGTTCGTGCTGGGCGGAGGCGACCTCGTGGTGGTGCTTCTCGACCTTGACGCCCATGGACGCCATGGCGGCCAGCATCTCGCCGCGCATGTCCTGCGCCGAATCGAGCGGCGGCACCGGGAAATAGCCGCCCTTGGTGCGGATCCGGTGGCCGAGGTTGCCGCCCTCGTAGGTCGTGTCCATGTTGGACGGCAATTCGATCGAATCGACGATGAAGCCGGTGTTGTAAGGGTCCGCCTTGAAGCGGACGTCGTCGAACACGAAGAACTCGGCTTCGGGGCCGACGAAGATGCCGTCGCCGATGCCGGTCGACTTCAGGTAGGCTTCGGCCTTCTTGGCGACGCCGCGGGGGTCACGCGCGTAAGGCTCGCCGGTCAACGGCTCCAGGATGTCGCAGACGATCGACAGGGTGGAGGCGGAGAAGAAGGGGTCGAGGCACGCCGTTCCGGGGTCCGGCATCAGCGTCATGTCGGATTCGTTGATCGCCTTCCAGCCCGCGATGGAGGAACCGTCGAACATCACGCCTTCCGAAAAGGCCTCCTCGTCCACGATCGACACGTCGAACGTCACGTGCTGCCACTTGCCCCGTGGGTCGGTGAAGCGGAAGTCGACGTATTTGATGTCCTGATCCTTGATCGCCTTGAGGACATCCTGCGCGGTCTTCATGCTATGCCTTTCTACTGGCTGGTGGCGCGGCCGTTGCGGCGGGCGCGTTCAAATGGCGTCGTTGCCCGTTTCACCGGTTCGGATGCGGATCGCACCTTCGACGCTCGATACAAAAATCTTGCCATCGCCGATGCGGCCCGTCTGCGCCGACTTGCGGATCGCCTCCACGGCGCGCTCCACCATATCGTCGCCGAGCACGATCTCGATTTTCACCTTGGGCAGGAAATCCACCACGTATTCGGCGCCGCGGTAGAGTTCCGTGTGGCCCTTCTGCCGGCCGAACCCCTTGGCCTCCGTCACGGTTATGCCTTGCAGTCCCACTTCCTGGAGGGCTTCCTTCACCTCGTCCAACTTGAAGGGCTTGATGATGGCCTCGATCTTCTTCATGCGGGTCCCCGCCTGTGCCGCGCCGCGCGCAGAAGCATTCTGGCCCGAGCGTCAGGCCTGAATGCCTGCCCGACCTTGGTTAGCATCTGACGTGCCATCCGCGCGACGGCTGAATCGCAGGCATCGGCGGATCAGCGCCGCCGCCGGCCGCGCGCGCTGCCCAATCAATATGCAGGGCGCATCCGGGCCGGGCAGCGCCAGGCGGGCAGCGGGCGGGTGGCGAACCTCCCCCCACGGGCGAATGACAGCGAGGCCGCGATGGACACCCTCGAACTGCTGACCACGGGGGAAATGGCCCTGGCCGATCGGCTGACCATCGCGTCGGGCACGCCGGGCTCGACCCTGATGGAGCGGGCAGGGCGGGCCGTCGCCGCCGCCTGCGCCCCCTACCTCGCGAACGCCCGGCGCGCGAGCGTCGCGGTGTTTTGCGGCCCGGGAAACAACGGCGGCGACGGCTACGTCGCGGCGCGCCTTCTCGCGGCGGCGGGCCACGACGTGGTCGTCGGCGCGCTCGCGTCGCAGGACCGGAACGCCGGGGACGCGCGCGCCGCGGCATGCGCCTGGTCGGGACCGACGGTGCCGCTTGCCGACCTCGACCTGTCGCGAGCGGACCTGATCGTCGACGCCCTGTTCGGGGCGGGTCTCGCGCGAAACCTCGACGGAGCGGCCCTCGGCGCGGTCGCGCGCATCAACGCGCGCGGCGTGCCGGTGGTGTCGGTCGACGTGCCCTCGGGGCTCGACGGCGACACAGGTCGGGAGCGCGGGGCCTGCGTGCGGGCGACCGCGACGGTCACGTTCTTCCGCCCGAAGCCCGGGCACCTGCTGCTGCCGGGCCGGGAGCGTTGCGGCGCGCTCACCCTGGCCGACATCGGCATCGCCGACGCCGTGCTGACCGGGATCGCGCCGCGCGGGTTCCGCAACGCCGAACCCCTGTGGCGGGCCTGCTTCCCCATCCCGGGCCCGGAGGGTCACAAATACGGGCGCGGGCACGTGGTCGTCGTGTCGGGCGCGATGCCGACGACCGGCGCCGCGCGGCTCGCGGCGCGGGGCGCGGCGCGGATCGGCGCGGGGCTCGTCACGGTCGCGAGCCCGCCCGACGCGGTCGCCACCCACGCGGCGCATCTCGACGCCGTCATGCTGCGCCCGTGCGACGGCGCCCGGGCCCTGGCCGAGTTGCTGGGCGACGGCCGCAAGAACGCGGTCGTCCTCGGGCCGGGCCTCGGCGTCGGCGAGGCCACCCGGCGCGTCGTCGAAGCGGCGCTCGCGGCGCCGGCCGATCCGCCGCACGCGCGCGCCTGCGTGCTCGACGCCGACGCGCTGACGAGCTTCGCCGACGATGCCGGTACCCTCGCGGGGCTGATCGGCTCGGCGCGGGGTCCGGTCGTCGTGACGCCGCACGGGGGCGAGTTCGCGCGGCTCTTCGGCCGGGACGCCGTCGTCCTCGACGGGCCCTCGAAGCTCGCATGCGCGCGTGCCGGGGCGCGCCGGCTCGGGGCCGTGCTCGTGCACAAGGGCGACGATACCGTCGTGGCGGCGCCGGACGGGCGCGCCTCGATCAACGAGGGGCGCGCCCCGTGGCTCGCGACGGCCGGCTCGGGCGACGTCCTCGCGGGCATGATCGGCGGCCTGCTCGCGCAGGCGATGCCGCCCTTCGAGGCCGCGAGCGCGGCCGTGTTCCTCCACGCCGCCGCGGCCCGCCGGTTCGGCCCCGGCCTCATCGCCGAGGATCTTCCCGAAACCCTGCCAGCCGTGCTCCGCCCGCTGTTCGGCCTCTAAGACCCCTCAGGTCACTTCGAACCAGGTCCGCAAACCGGCCGCGGCATGGTCCGCGAACGATGATTCGATCAGCCACCTGCCCGGATTGTCGGCCAGGAAGGCCGCGTGATGGGTCACCCCGGGCGCCGCCAGGATGGAATCGCGCCAATAGGGCTCCCAGCCGTCGTCGAGCGGGTGCAGGAGGCGCATGGCGTGGCCGTGAAGGCGGAAAGCGGTGAGCAGCGAACCGGCGTTCCTGAAGCCGAGCGTCACCGGCGTGTTGCGCCTGGCGCGGAACAGCGGGGCCTTCGGCAAACTCCCTGGCGCGAGCGATGCGCCGTTGACGCGCCACGTCGGCGACGGTCCACCACCCGGATCGCCCGAGGCCTCCGCCCTCAGGGTGGCGCGCGTCGAAGCTTCGAGCGGGATCATCCTCGGCAGCAGGGGGTTGGCCGGGAGCGCGCCGATCGGCCCGCGGGCCCGGAGGGCCGGGCCGTCGGGCTTCAGCACCAAGGCCGCGGAACCGGGCTTCGCCCTCGCGGCCGCGGCGTCCATCCCGCTGACGAGCACCTCGACCGTCGCACCGGGTCCGGCGGCGAGGTCGAGCATGAGATCGAACCGCGCCCCGGGGCCGACCGGCACGGTGTCGCGCAACGGCTCGAACAGTTCCGAGGGCTGGCCGTCGACGGCGATCACGAAGGGCCGGGCGCCCGCGCACGACACTGCGAGCGCCAGCCTCGTCGACGCGTTGATCAGGCGAAGCCGCACGCGGGACCCCGGGGCGACGCGAGCCTCGTCGGGCCAGGTTCGTCCATTGGCCAGAAGGGACGCGGATACGTCCGGCGTGGACCCGCCGCCGACGGCCCGGGGCGGAGGTCCGACGGCCCGATCGGTCAGCATCAGGACGAGATCGCGGTCGACCGCCGGCGGGTCGGGCTCTTCGACGATCAGCGCGCCCGCGAGACCGCGCGCGGTCTGGTCGGCCATGTTCGGCACGAAGCCGGCGTGAAACCAGAACGTCCCGCTGTCGGGCGGCGTGACGTCCAACGCCGCCGAGCCGCCGGGTTCGAGGACTTTCGCGGCGAGGCCGCCGATCCCCGCGACGCCGCTCGGAAGGCGCATCCCATGCAGGTCGAGGTTCGTCGGTTCCCCCACGAGGTTCGTCAGCTGAAGCCGTGCCGGCCGGTTCCTGTGGAGGCGGAACACCGCTCCGGCCGCGGCCGCGCCGTAGCGCAGTTCGGGACCGCCGAACGCCGCCACGCCCGACCGAAGCGCCTCGAGCCGGAGCAGCGACGTGCCCTCGGGAACGGATACGGGAACGGCCGGATCCGCCGCGCCCGAAACGTTCGGCTCCGCATCCCCGGCGCGAGCGGCTGGGACGCGCCCCGCCGCGACCGCGAGCGGGGCGAGCGCCAGCGCCGTCACCACACGTCGTCGTTCCCGATCCATCCCGACTGCCGCTGTCCCGAGCCCTGAGGAACCCGCTACCCACGAACGCCTTCGGGACGCAAGTGGTCCCGATCCGGCACCAGGGCTTCGAATCCGGGTTAACGGCATTGAGGTGTGATGATGGTGTTGAGATAG
>CAXTIC010000044.1:0-32276 GCA_964244255.1 uncultured Lichenihabitans sp.
TGGAAATCCCTCGTGACGCAACCTACCCCGATTCAGCTATTTCCTGACGGGCCCTAAGGTCGGCGATCGCGGCGAGCTTGGCGCTCGCGGTCGTGATGGTCGCATCTGCTGAAGCGCAGGTGATGCCGGTTCAGCAGCTCAACCCGGCGGCAAGCTCCGGGGGCGGCGTGGAAAAGGTCTGGTGGCGCGGAGGATGGGAGTGGAGACGCCCGTTCGTCGGTGGCTACGGTTGGAGACGGCCCTTCTACGGGTACGGATGGCGCCGTCCGTTCTACGCCTACGGCCATGGCTGGCGACGTCCCTATCGGGGGTGGCGCCGGTGGTGAACTGACACGGACCTGGCGAAGGCACACGGCCACTGAGGTGGCTCCGTTTGTCTGAACAGTGTTTTGCGCTTTGTTGAGTGGAGCTCTGCCGGGTTCGGGCCGCTGCGGGCTGCGGCAGCCTGTCGAAATAGGCCTGGTCCGGTGTCTTCCGGTGAAGACTCGAATGGGGTCTGCGACCATTATGGAGGGTCAGGTACTGGCCGATCGAAGCCCGCGCTTCGCCGACGCTGCCGTAGGCCCTGAGATAGATCTCCTCGTATTTGATCGAGCGCCAGAGCCGCTCGACGAAGACGTCGTCCCGCCGGGCTCCTTTGCCGTCCATGCTGATGGCGACGCCTTCCTTGAGCAGCACGTCGGTGAACGCCTGACTGGTGAACTGCGCTCCCTGATCGGTGTTGAAAATGTCCGGTGTGCCGTGACGCGCAAGTGCCTCCTCCAGAGCCTCGACGCAGAAGGCGGCATCCATGGTGATGGAGAGCCGCCAAGCCAGGATCCGGCGTGAGCACCAGTCCACAACCGCTGCCAGATACACGAAGCCGCGCGCATCGGCACATAGGTGATGTCCATGCACCAGACCTGATCAGGCCGGTCCACCCTCACCCCACCCAGCAGGTAGGGGTAGATCGTGTGGCCGGGCGCGGGCTTGGACGTGCTCGGCTTCCGGTACGGGGCCTCGATGCGCATCCGCTTCATCAACGTCGCGACGTGCCGGCGACCGATCTCGATACCCCCTCGATTGAGGAGATCGCGCAGCATCCGGCTTCCCGCGAAGGGGAACTCGAGATGAAGTTCGTCCATCCGCCGCATGACGATGAGGTCCGACGGCGACACGGGACGCGGCAGATAATAGACGTTGCCGCGGCTGATCCCCAGCGCCTGCGCTTGACGGGTGATCGACAGGCCGTGATCGCCGTCGATCATCGCTTTGCGCTCAGAAGGCCGGCCTTGCCGAGCGCGCCGGACAAAAAACCGTTGGTCAGCGTCAGATCGCCGATCTTGGCGTGAAGCGTCTTCACGTCGATGGCCGGCGCCCCCAGGCCAACCTTCGGCTCCGAACCGAAGACCTCGGCGGCGCCATCCACAAGCTGGGCCTTCCACGCCGCGATCTGGTTCGGATGCACATCGAACTGCTGAGCCAACTCGGCCAGCGTCTTCTCTCCCTTCACGGCTCCAGCGCGACCTTCGCCCTGAAAGCCGGTGCATGATTCCGGCGCGTTCGCTTCGTCATTGTCTCTCCCGATCCGCAGACACCTTGGCCGCTGTCAGGCAGAAACTCCACTCAGCGCATCTGTCCAGATTCCCCAAGCCACCTCAGCCGCGGCGGGCGTCATCCTGGCGTCCAAGCTGCGCATCGGACAGGCGAGCGTCGGTCTCGAATTCCTGCTCCCGGCGCTCGTCGGGGCCTTCCTGGGGTCCACCACCATCAAGCCCGGGCGCGTCAACGTGTGGGGTACGCTCGTGGGCGTCGTCATCCTGGCTATCCGCATTTCGGGCATCCAGCAGCTCGGCGGTTCGTTCTGGGGCGAGCCCATGTTCAACGGCTTGACGCTGCTGGTGGCCATCGGCATCGCCGGCTACGCGCAGCGGAAGCGCGTTACGGCGTCACGCTCCCCTTCGACGGGGGGCCCCGCGACGCCGGCGCGACGCGGATCATGACGGGAGGAACGGGGCAATGAACAGATTTCTACTGAGCGGGGTCGCCGCGATCGCGGTCTTGGCCATGACGGGCGCGCGCGCCGACGAGTTGATGGACGCCGCGGGGGCCAAGGTCGCCGCGGCGACGCGGAAGGCCGGACGATGGGACGGCCCGACCACCGGCCCCAACGCGGCCCTTGGCAAGACGATCATCTACGTGGCCGGCGACTTCAAGAACGGCGGCACGGAAGGCGCATCGCGCGGGGTCGAGGAGGCCGCCAAGGCGATCGGCTGGACGTTGCGCGTATTGATGGCCAGGGGAGATTTCCGGCCGCACGGCGGCGCTGAACCAGGCCATAGCGCTGAAACCGAACGGCATCATCGTCGCCGGCTTCGATGCCATCGAGCAGAACGCGGCCTTGGCCGGCGTAAAGGAGGCCGGCATTCCCTTCGTGGGGTGGCACGCCACGATCGAACCCGGTCCCGACCCGAAAACCGGCATGTTCGCCAACGTCAACACGCGTATCGCCGACGTGGCTGAAGTGGCCGCCGACCTCGCCATCGTCGATTCGGGCGGCAAGGCGGGCGTCGTCATCTTCGGCGACTCGGTTTACGCCATGGCGATCGGCAAGGCCCGCATGATGGAGGCGGCGATCAAGACGTGCGGCGGCTGCACGGTGCTGTCGCTCGAAGATTCTCCGATGAGCGAGGCTTCCACCCGCATGCCCCAGCTCACGACATCGCTGTTGCAGCGTTTCGGCGACAAGTGGACCTATTCGCTGGCCGTCAACGACCTGTACTACGACTTCATGGGGCCGGCGCTCGCCTCGGCCGGCAAGTCGGGCGCCGACACGCCGAAGAACATTTCGGCCGGCGATGGCTCGGAATCCTCGTTCCAGCGCATCAGGTCCCGCCAATACCAAATGGCGACGGTGCCCGAGCCGCTCCACGAGCAGGGATGGCAGCTGATCGACGAACTCAACCGCGCCTTCGCGAAGCAGCCCTGGTCCGGCTACGTGTCGGGCATCCACCTCGTCACGACCGACAATGTCGCCTTCGACGGCGGCCCGGACAACGTCTTCGATCCCGCGAACGGATACCGGGACGTGTACAAGACGATATGGGGCTTTCACTGAGGGCACCGGGCGAAGCACCGCAACCCTCGCGCGTCAGCGCTTGCCGTCATGCGGGCGCGCCGGGGGCGCTCAAACGGCGCGTCGCTTGGCCAGGCCGTGCTCGGTCTTGTTCCATCGGTGCGGCTCGCGCACCGCTTCGTGCAGCGCCAGCCACGCCGCGGCCGACACGAGCAGGAGATAGGCCGGTAGCGTCGCGAGCCAGACCAGCAGGTCCGGCCGTCCCCCGCGGCGCGCCCCGAGCGCGATCGGCCAGACGATGCCGGCTGCCCCGAACACGATGAGCAACGCGCTCAGCACGCTCCACAGCGCGTCGAGCGGCGTCGTCGGGTGAAACAGCGTTCCCGTTGCGGCGCGAACGGCCACCGCCCCCGCGAACAACGGCCCGAACAGGCCGCTCGCGACCGTGCCGAACAGCAAGCACGCGACGGACGCGCCGCCCCGGAACCCGAGTTCACGGAACAAGCGCACCGGCTGTCTCGATACGACGACCGCCGTCACCATCCAGCCCTTCAGCCAGCGACGGCGTTGCGGAATCCAGGCGTCGAGCGTCAGCGGCGCCTCTTCGAAGGTCGTCGAGGCGAGCGAACCGACGCCGAAACCGAGGCGCGCGAGGCGGTAGCCGAGGTCGACGTCCTCCGTCACGTTCCACGCATCCCAACCGCCGGCGTTGCGCAGGGCCGTGACGCGGAAATGGTTCGAGGTCCCGCCGAGCGGGACCGGCAGATTCAGGGCGGCCAAGCCCGGCAGCAGGACTTCGAACAACCCCGCGTATTCGAGCGCGAACATGCGCGTGAGCCACGTCTCGTCGGCGTGGTCGATCGCGAGTACGGCCTGAAGACAGGCGGTCCCGCGCCCTCGCGCGCGAAAGCTCGCCACGGCGGCCCGCAATTGCCCGGGCTCCGGCCTGTCTTCCGCGTCATAGACGACGAGGAGTTCCCCGCGCGCGTAGTGGAGGGCGATGTTGAGGGCGCGGGGCTTCGTGCGCGGCGCACCCGCAGGCGCCACGATCGCCTCGTAGCGGAACGGCAGGTGCAAGGCCTCGATCGCCTCGATCGTTTCGCGATCCCCGGCCTCGAGCATGAACTTGATGTCGAGTTTCACACGCGGGTAGTCGAGCGCGTCGAGGGCCCGGACGAGCCGGGGGAGCACGCGGGCTTCCCTGAAGAGCGGGACGACCACCGTATAGACGGGGAGCTCGTGATCGGGGATGCGCCCGCTCGGCGGCGGCGGCACGCGCCCGCCCATCGCGGTCGCCGCGAGGCGGACGAGCACCGCGCCCAGGAACGCGAGGCAGAGCGCGATGGCGCCGCAGCGCAAGGTGATGTCCGCTCGCCACAGCAGGCCCGCGCCGAACACGGCGGCCACTGCGGCGACGACGGCCGTTTGGGCACGCGTCAGGCCCGTGCGGGCCGATAAACGGTCGTCCCAATCGGCGAGGCCGTGGGACGCGCGGCGGAGCAGCGCCGCGCGGTCCCGACGCCGCACGAGGGCGTTGAAGCGGCGCGGCGACGCGATCGCGAAGTCCGCGGCTTTGCCACGGCCGGCCCGCGCCACGGCCAGCAGGGCGCGCAGGGCCAGCCCGCGCGGGGCCAGGACGGCGCGCAATCCGGACTTGTTCGGAAGCAGCGACGCGAAGCCGATGTGCTCGGCCGCCGCGCTCGCTCCCGACGCGAGCCCGAGAGGGAGGGGACGGTCCACGAACGGAACGCGCAGGTGTCGCGCGAGCAGGCGATAAAACCGGTCCTCGGGAAAGCCTTGCGCCAGGAGCGCCTCGTCGGCGAAGACGCCTGAGGCGGAGGCTGTTCGCATCGCCTTCAGTAGCGCATCGGGCGCGACGCCCTGGGTCGCCAGGAAGCCCACTTCCGTCGCGAACTGGCCCGGCGCCCGTTCGGCGTGAGCCAGCGGCGAGGCCGTCCGCGCGGTTGGAGCCGGGGTCTGCGCTTGACGCTGCTGTGCTCCGACCGCCATCGAACGAACCGCGTCCCGAACCCGCGTTAACGCAATGTTAACGGACGCCCGGCGCGGCCGGTAGGCGATGGCGTGCTTTTCCTTCGTACGTGGTCCGCGGGCAACAGCCTGGCGCCGCGCTACGAACGACGCGCACCCAAGATGTCCGGCACGGGAACGCGGGGGTCTCGCCCTCGGCGCTTCGCCGCGCAGGCCCCAACATTCGCGGTCGGCGACCGACGGGTCCTGACCGTCGAAACGGCCCCTTCGCGATTCGAAGGTCCGAAGCTGCCGCAAGTCCGGTCGCCATATGGGACCGCCGCCTCGTCAAGCGCGTAAGAGCATCCCCTTAACGACGAAGTCGACGAGCACGAAATCGCGCCCCGGCCATTGTCGGCGTCAGTTCTTCGCGAAGGGCAGCCGAACATCCGTGAAGCTGTAGGACAGACCGACGATGAACTGGTTGGTCACGAGATCGGTCTGCTCCCGCCCGCCGTTGCGGATCGACACGTCGTTGTGCGAGTAGGCGAGCTTGTATTCGCCGAAAGCCGAGACGGCATCGTAGATCTTGAAGTCGACGCCGAGCTTGCCCTGGACCGCGGGGCCGCCGACCTCGTACTGATGGGTCGGCGTCTGGTCGAACGGCGCGCGCAGGTTCACCTCCACGCTCGGCACCGTCAGGCCGACGCCCAGGGCCACGTAAGGCGTGAAACGATCCGTCAGCTTGTAGCGGTAGTATCCGTCGAACGTCGTGATGTTCACGCCGTCGGTGAACTCGAAGTGCGACGCGATGGCGTCGAGCGCGGGCGGGCGCTTGGCGACCACCTTGGCGTGGGAATAATCAAGGCCGAGACCGTAGCCGGTGCCGGCGTTGAACCAGTAGACGGCCCGTGCACCCCAGTAGGGAGGCGACTTGAACGACGCGCCGTCCCACTCGACATCCTTGTAGGTCGTGGCCGGCGTGTTGCGGTCCGGCTTCAGCGTCACGTCGCTGTTGAACGACTTGTTGTAGCCGCCGTAGACCGAAAACGTGACCTCGCCCGCGCGGGCGTGCGGCATGGCGCCGAATACACCGACCGCGATGGCGAGGGTCGCCGCACGGCGCGCCGACCGGCCGGACACCAGGGCCTCGTTCAACAATGTTCGGACCGCCATTCCGATCTCCGGCATCGCCACTTCTTCAAGTGTACCGCAGGCGAGCGCCGCTGGGTGATACCGTGTCGCAACAGTGGGCGGAATAAGGCTGCCGGCGCTGCCCGCAGCGCGTTCGAGGAGCCACGGGCGCAGCCTTCGACCCGAACGCGCCGCAGGCCGTCCGCTTCGAAGGCCGCGCGCGGCGGCCTGTTGGATCGCAGGTCTGGGCGATCGCCGACGCCCGAGCCGGGCGATGGCGATCCCGCTCCAGCGCGCAGCGCGTGCCGGAGGCGCCGGTGGCGCGTAATCGAGATACCACGCTCGAGGCCCGGGTGATGCGCCGGTGCTTCGGTCCGACGGCCTCGGCGTTCGGCCTCAGCCGGAGGCGGCGCCCATGTCCGCCCGCGGCAGTCGCGCCACGCGCTCGATGAGGTCGCAATCGTTCAGGACGGCCGTGCGCTCCTTGCGGGTCAGCCACGCCTGCGCGTCCGCGACCGTCTCGGCCTGTTCGAGCTTGGCCTTGGCGATCACTCTGTCGTGATCGATCTCGCCGCGGCGGCGCCCGATGGGAGTCGGCAGATAGGTCTCATGGAGTTCACGGAGCTCGCGGCTCGCGTGTATCGCCGACAGCGCGTCGGTTCCGTCGTAACCGGCCCGCTCGTTCTCGAGCGCGAGCGCGTTGGCGCGCGCCGCGATGGGCGGCGGCGAGGTTTCCTCCGGCGTCCGCAACAGTCCGAACCGCCTCAGGAACAGGCCGATCGAGCGCTGACCGCTCGCCCACGACAGAACGATCGCGAGGATCAGCCCCGCGATGGTCGGCGACATCCAGGCGACGAGCGAGGGCGAGATCAGGAGGCCTGCGACGAGCGTCAAGAAGCCGAGCACGACGTGGGAGCGATGCCGTCGGACGATGTCCGCCATGGGGATCGATCCGTCGTCGCGCCGTTGCGGGCGCCAGCCGGTGTCGCGGCCGAGCAGGATCTGCATGACGGAGCCGGATTGGATGAGCATCATGATGGGCGCGAGGAGCGACGACATCAAGATTTCCACGATCGTCGACAGGATCAGGCTGATCGCGCCACCGCACGCCCGCCGGGTCTCCGGGTGAAAAAGCGCGATCAGGAGGCCGAAGAGCTTCGGTGCGAGCAGGACACCCATGGTCACGCCGAACAGATCGAGCGCGCGCTGCGCGTCGAACCGGGGCCAGGCTGGGAACAGCGAGAATTCCTGCGTGAAGTATTCCGGGCGGATGTAGGTCGATTGCAGCACCAGGACGATGCCGACGAGGAGCTGGGCCATCCACAAGGGCGAGGCCATGTAGCCCATGATGCCCGTCACGAAATGCTGCCGGGACGCTGGGTGGAGCCCCTTCGCGAACAGGATGCGCGCGTGCTGCAGGTTGCCCTGGCACCACCGGCGGTCGCGCGCCGCGAGGTCGATCAGCGAGGGCGGGCTTTCCTCGAAGCTGCCGCCCAACACCGGCAGCATGGTCACGCTGTAGCCGGCGCGGCGGATCAGCGCGGCCTCGACGAAGTCGTGGCTGAGGATGTGGCCGCCCAGGGGCGGCCGCCCTCGCAGGTGCGGCAGGCCGGCATGGGCCGCGAAGGCCGGCGTACGGATGATCGCGTTATGGCCCCAGTAATTGCCGTCGCGGCCCATCCAGACGGCCAGTCCCGACGCGATGACCGGGCCGTAGATGCGGGCCGCGAACTGCTGGACGCGCGCGAAAAGGGTGTTGCGATTGATGATCAGGGGCAGCGTCTGGATGATCCCGGCCTCGGGATCGTCCTCCATCGCGGCCGCGAGGCTCACGATGCTCGCGGCGGTCATCAGGCTGTCGGCGTCGAGCACGACCATGTGCGGATAGGCGCCGCCCCAGCGCGCCACGAAGTCGGCGATGTTGCCGGCCTTGCGGTTCGTGTTCTCGGCGCGATGCCGATAATAGATGTCCGTCGTCCCGCGCAAGCGCTCCCGCAGCGCGACGAGCGCCCGCTCCTCGGCGATCCACACGTCGGGGTCGGTCGTGTCGGAAAGGAAGAAGAAGTCGAAGTGCGCAGCGAGACCGGTGGCGGCGACGTCCTCGCAGATCGCCTGCACGGCCCCGAAAACGCGGCTCGGCGCTTCGTTGTAGATCGGCATGACGACCGCCGTCCTGGCGGCGAGCCGCGCCGGCAGCCCGAGCGGCCTCGGCGCGAAAAACAGCAGCCAGACGAAGCCCACGATCGCGCTCGTGAACGACAACGCGATCCAGGAAAAGTTGGCGACGAACAGCGCGACCAACACCCATTCGAGCACCGTCACGCCGCCGATGTCGACGACCCGGTACATTTCCTCGGTGCCGTAGGCCGTCACGAGCAGCGCGCCGCCGAACACGATCACCCGGGCGAGCCACGGCTTGGCGCGGGGGCGCCGCCGTTCCGAGAACCGTCGCGTGCGCTTGTCGAAGCGGGAAAACGACTGCGTGGGCATGTCCAGCGGGCGTTCCGGCGGCATCGCCGGCAGGGCGAGGATCGACGGTAGGTCGCGTGCGGGCGGGTCCTGTCCTGGCCGCGCTTGCGCGACGGGCCTCTCGTCCGTCATGCCGTCCATCGATAAAGCCATGTTTCGCTCACCGGCTTGCCGGCCGCTTGAAGCACCAGGCGGAGTTCGGCGACCCCCTCGCCGCCGAAATCCAACTCGAACAGCACGCGCAGGGTTTTGCGTTCCTTGGACAAGAACTGGCGGATCGATGTGACGTTGCCGACGGAAGCCGACAAATTCGGCTTGATGTCCTGGGAACGCTGCGGGTCCGCGAAGGCGTCGCTCGTGAACTCGACGAGGAACCGGCGGCGCTTGGGTGCGGAACCGCGACCGCTGCGCGTGTCGGTCACCACCGCCTGGGGCGGGCGATCGGGCGGCGTCCAGCACCAGAACTGCCGGTACGCGAAGGCGGCCTCCGCACCGGCCTGAAGCACCGCCTTGGGGCGCCAGAAACACAAGATGTTGTCGTTGAACTCCGAGTCGGACGGAACCTCGATGAGCTGGACGCTGCCCTCGCCCCAGTCATTGATCGGCTCGATCCATAGGGAGGGCCGGAGCTCCCAGCGCTGATCGTCGTCCTGGAGCAGGTTGAAGTTGCGCTCGCGCTGAAGCAGGCCGAAGCCGCGCGGGCTCGCGTCGACGAAAGCGGACACCTGTAACCCGGCGGGATTCGTTACCGGCCGCCACAGCCATTCGCCGTTGCCGTTGAGGATCTGCAGGCCGGACGTTTCGTACACGCCCGACCGGATGTCGTCGGCGTTGCGCCGCCCTTCGGCGCCGAACAGGAACATGCCCGTCATGCCGCCCAGGCCGTAGAAATCGGCGGGGGTGCGCGTGAAGAGCGTGCACTCGGTGTCGGTGATGGTGACGTCGCCGGGCCGGAGCGTGAAACGGTAGGCGCCGGTCATGCTCTCGGAGTCGAGCAGCGCGTGCAGGACAAGTACGTCGTTGGCCAAGCTCGGCTTCTCGATCCAGACCTCGCGGAAGGCGGGGAACTCCTCCCCGCGCGGGTCGGCCGTCCGGATCATCAGGCCTCGCGCCACGATGCCATAGTTCTGGCCGTAGGCGAGCGACCGGAAGAAGCTCGCGCCCTGGAACAGCGCGACCTCGGCCGGGTCCCTGCCCTCCCGCGCGCGAAGCACGCGAAACCCGGAAAAGCCAAGGTCGGGAATGCCCGGCGCCACCGCGAGCTTGCCGAAGTCGAAGGCGTTCATGGAATACGTCAGCCGGCGGACCGCGCCGTTCTCGACGACGTTGATGTCCATGGAAGCCGCGAACAGGAACCCCCGGTGGAGCGGTTCGAGCATGAAGCCGGTGTTGTCCGACGCCCAAACCGCCCCGCCGGCCTTCATCCGGATGCCGACGTACTGATCGTAGGTGAGGGCGGAGAATGGTGCCGGGAGGGTCGTCGCACGAGGCTCGTGCGGTTTGCGCGCGAGGTCGCGGGCGCGCTCGACGACGACGTTCGAATCGAACGCGGCCGGCGGCGGGGACGGCGGCGCATCGGCTGCCGCGGCGATCGCCGCCGAAGTCGGGCGCATGACGGCGCCCAACCCTGAAACCGCCCACTTCAAGAGTTCCCGGCGTGCGATCATCGGTCCATTGAAGCAAACGAGGGTGCGGGCGACAACCGACCGAACCTCGCGGCGTGGCGCGTACGCGCTTGCCATGGGACGAGGTTCGCATTCATGCGCCGACGCGCTTCGCCGCGATCGGGCCCGGCAAGCCCGACGCGGAAGCGCGGACGGTCGCGGGCCGATCTATAGGCGCACATCACGCGTTTCGCGAGACGTTTTTGACACCTGCCCACCCGCAAACTATCCGGGGAGCGCGTTCGCGCGGCGGGCGGGGTCCGACTGGGGAAAGTCGTCATGCATGAGCCGAGGAGCTGCCTCGCCGTCGTCCTCGCCGCGGGCGAGGGCACGCGCATGCGCTCCGCGACCCCGAAGGTGCTGCATCGCCTGGCGGGGCGGAGCCTTCTCGCGCACGTCCTTTCGACGGCGCGGGACGTGTCCGCGACGGCGGTCGCGGTCGTGGTCGGTCCCGGCGGCGACGATGTCGCGGCCGAAGCACGCCGCGCCTTCGGCGGAGTCGACGTCTTCGTGCAAGGCGAGCGCCTCGGAACGGCACACGCCCTGTTGGCGGCCGAGCCGGCCCTGGCGCGCGGCTACGACGACGTGCTCGTACTCTACGGCGACGTTCCCTTGGTGGCGCCCGCCACCCTCACGCACATGCGCGTGTTGTTGCGGGACGGCGCCGGTCTCGTGGCGCTTGGTTTCCTGGCGTCGGAGCCTCGGGGATACGGTCGTCTGCTCACGGACGAGGCCGGCCTCCGCGCCATCCGGGAAGACAGGGACGCGACGGACGCGGAGCGGGAGGTCCGGCTTTGCAATTCCGGCCTGATGGCGCTCGACGGCCGGCGCACCCTCGATATTCTGAAGCGGATCGGCAGGGACAACGCGCAGCGGGAATATTATCTGACCGACGCCGTCGAGGTGGCGCGGGGTCTCGGACTCCCCTGCGTGGCGCCGACCGCGGACGAGGCCGAGTTGCAGGGCATCAACGACCGCGTTCAACTCGCGGCGGCGGAGGCCCGGGTTCAGGCCCGGCTGCGCGACGACGCGATGCGGAACGGCGCGACCCTGGTCGCGCCCGACACGGTGTTCCTCTGCTGCGATACGCGCCTCGGCCGCGATGTCCTCGTCGAACCTCACGTCGTGTTCGGCCCCGGCGTGGTCGTCGCCGAGGGCGCCGTGATCCACGCCTTTTCGCACCTGGAGGGGGCCGTGGTCGAGGCCGGTGCCAGCGTCGGGCCGTTCGGCCGGCTCAGGCCCGGAACGATCGTCGGCCGCGGCGCCCGCGTCGGCAACTTCGTCGAAACCAAGAACGCGCGGATCGATGCCGGCGCCAAGGTGAGCCATTTGAGCTATATCGGCGACGCGTCGGTCGGCGCCGGCGCCAACGTCGGTGCCGGGACGATCACCTGCAACTACGACGGGTTCACCAAGGCGCGCACCGTCATCGGGCCCGGCGCCTTCATCGGATCGAATTCCGCGCTCGTCGCTCCGGTCGCCATCGGCGAGGGCGCGTTTGTCGGTGCGGGCTCGGTGATCACCGACGACGTCCCGGACGGCGCGCTGGCGCTCGGTCGTGGCAGGCAGGTCGTCAAGGAAGGCTGGGCGGAGCGGTTCCGCGCGGCCCGCGGCCGGACGGGCGCGTCGTGATCCGGGCGCGCGGGGTCCTGTTAACGCGTTGCTGCTGCAACCGTCGCTGGCGCGCGGCCGCGGCCGACCGGAAGGTGACATCATGTGCGGGATCGTCGGTATCCTCGGTTCGAAGCCGGTCGCGGAGCAGATCGTCGATGCGCTGAAGCGCCTCGAATACCGCGGCTACGATTCCGCGGGCATCGCCACGCTCGAAGCCGGCGTGCTGACGCGCCGGCGCGCCGAGGGCAAGCTTCGCAACCTCGAGCTGTGCCTGTCGCGCGAGCCGCTCAGGGGTGCGATCGGCATCGGCCACACGCGCTGGGCCACGCACGGACGCCCGAGCGAGAACAACGCGCATCCTCACGCGAGCGAGCGGCTCGCGGTCGTCCACAACGGCATCATCGAAAATTTCCGTGAGCTGCGAGAGGAGCTGGCGGCTGCCGGGCATCGTTTCACGACCGAAACCGATACCGAGGTCGTGGCCCACCTCGTCACGCGCGAGATCGAGGCCGGCAAGAGCCCGAGCGAGGCGGTCGCCACCGCTCTCCCACGCCTGCGCGGCGTGTTCGCGCTCGCGTTCCTGTTCAACGGCCGGGACGACTTGCTGATCGGGGCGCGGCGTGGGCCGCCGCTGGCGGTCGGCTACGGCGAAGGCGAGATGTTCCTGGGGTCGGACGCGCTCGCGCTCGCGCCGTTCACGGACGATATCAGCTATCTCGACGAGGGGGACTGGGTCGTGCTGCGGCGCGACGGCGCCCAATTCTTCGACGAAGCCAACCGACCGGTGATCCGCGCCCGCCAAAAAAGCCATGCCAGCGCCCTGCTCGCCGACAAGGGCAACTATCGCCATTTCATGGCCAAGGAAATTCACGAGCAGCCCGAAGTCGTCGGCCGCACGATCGCCCATTACCTCGATCTCGCGACGGGCCGCGTGGCCCTGCCCTTCCCCTTGCCGTTCGATCTCGGGGCGGTGGAACGGCTGACGATCTGCGCCTGCGGGACGGCCTATTACGCGGGGCTGATCGCGAAATACTGGTTCGAGGGAATCGCGCGCGTCCCCGTCGACATCGATGTCGCGTCGGAGTTCCGGTATCGCGAGGCGCCGCTCGGCCGCAACGGCCTGACCCTGGTCGTGTCGCAATCCGGCGAAACCGCCGACACGCTCGCCTGCCTGCGCTACGCGAAGGCGCAGGGGCAGAACATCCTCAGCGTCGTCAACGTCGCGACCTCCACCATGGCGCGCGAAAGCGATGCCGTCGCGCCGACCCTCGCGGGGCCGGAGATCGGGGTGGCGTCCACCAAGGCGTTCAGCTGCCAGCTTGCCGTGCTGGCGGCGCTCGCGCTGGCGCTCGGCCGGGCGCGCGGGACGGTGTCGCTCGAAGCGGAAGGGCGTTACGTCCATCAACTGATGGCCGTGCCGGGTCTCATCGTCGAAGCCCTGAAGGGCGAGCGCGAGGTGGAACGCCTGGCGCACGAGATCGCGCGCGCGCGCGACGTCCTCTATCTCGGGCGCGGCTCAAGCTACCCCCTGGCGCTCGAAGGGGCGCTGAAGCTGAAGGAACTCAGCTATATCCACGCGGAAGGTTACGCCGCGGGGGAACTCAAGCATGGGCCGATCGCGCTCGTGGACGACGATCTTCCGGTGATCGTGATCGCCCCGCCGGATGTCGTCTTCGAGAAAACCGTGTCGAACATGCAGGAAGTCGCGGCCCGGGGCGGCCGGTTGATGCTGATCGGCGACCACGCCGCCGCGGCGGGCGCCGCCGTCCCGCTCGAGGCCCATATCGCGATGCCGGACATGGAGCCGCTGTTCGCCCCGCTCGTTTACGCGGTGCCGATCCAGCTTCTCGCCTACCATACCGCCGTGGTCATGGGCAAAGACGCCGATCAGCCGAGGAACCTGGCGAAGTCCGTCACCGTCGAGTGACACGATGGGTTCATCCTCGGCGAAGCGGTCGCCGCTCATCCCGGCGCAAGCCTGGCGAAAACCGGTACGGGCGGGACGAGGTCATGGGGCGATGCGGGTCCCGGGCGTCATCCGCCGGCCAGCAAGCGCACGGCCGCGTCCCGCTCGAAGAGGTAGAGCAGGCAGCGCAACGCTTCCCCGCGACGCCCCGTCAGCGTCGGGTCCTCGGCCGCGATGGCCGAAGCTTCCGTCCGCGCCTCTTCGAGCAGCCCGGCATGGGTGTCGAGCCGCGCGATCCTGAAATTCGGCAGGCCCGACTGACGCGTGCCGATGAGCTCGCCCTCGCCGCGCAGCCGCAGGTCTTCCTCCGCGATCAGGAACCCGTCCTCCGTCGCCCGCATGGTGGCGATCCGCGCCTTGGCGGCGTCGCCGAGCGGGCCCTTGTAGAGAAGGAGGCACATCGACCTGGCCCGGCCCCGGCCGACGCGGCCCCGCAACTGATGCAGCTGCGCCAGGCCGAACCGCTCCGCATGCTCGATCACCATGATGGTCGCATCGGGCACGTCGACGCCGACCTCGATGACGGTCGTGGCGACGAGCAGCGAAACGCGCCCGCTCCGGAAGGCGTCCATCGCGGCGTCCCGCTCCGCCGCCTTCATCTGCCCGTGCACAAGCCTTACGGCGTCGCCGAACGCGACCCGCAGGGCAGCGAAGCGTGCTTCCGCGGCGACGAGATCGACTGCCTCGCTCTCGGCCACCAGCGGGCACACCCAGTAGGCTCGCGCGCCCCCGGCCATGGCGCGCCCGATCGCCGCCATCACCTCCTCGATGTGTTCCACGGGTTTCGCCCGCGTGTCGATCGGGTGCCGGCCGACCGGCTTCTCGCGGATGAAGGACACGTCCATGTCGCCGAACAGCGTGAGGACGAGGGTCCGCGGAATCGGCGTGGCGGTCATGACGAGGAGGTCGGCGGCGTCGCCCTTCTTCGCCAGCATGAGCCTTTGCGCCACGCCGAACCTGTGCTGTTCGTCGACGACGACGAGGGCGAGGTCGCGGAACGCCACATCCTCGCTGAACAGCGCGTGCGTCCCGATGACGAGGTCGACGGTGCCCTCGCCCAAGCCCGCGAGGGTGGCGGCCCGCTCCGACGGACGGTCGCGACCGGTGAGCAAGGCCACGCGAAGGCCCGCGCCTTCGAGCATGGGGGCGACGCGCTCGAAATGCTGGCGGGCCAAGAGTTCCGTCGGCGCCATGAAGGCGGCCTGGAAACCCGCCTCGATCGCGATCGCCGCCGCCAGCGCCGCCACGACCGTCTTGCCCGAACCCACGTCGCCCTGCAGAAGGCGCAGCATGCGCTTAGGGGCCGCGAGATCGGTGCGGATGTCTTCGAGCGCCCCGCGCTGCCCCTCCGTCAGGGCGAACGGCAGGGCGGCCTCGATCCGCGTCGCGAGATGCCCTTCGCCCGCGTGCGGGCGGCCGTTTCCGGCCTTGAGCCTTCCCCGGACGAGCCGCAACGCGAGCTGGCTCGCGAGAAGCTCGTCGAAGGCCAAACGCTCGCGGGCCGGCGCGTGCGGCGCGACGTCCGCCAAGCCCTTCGGTGCGTGGACCGCGCTCAACGCGGCCGCGAATCCCGGCCAGCCGCGCCGCGCACCCGTGCCGGGGGTCTGCCATTCGGGCAAATTCGGCAACCGGCCGAGGGCGGCCTCGACGGCGCGCGCGAGGACGCGCGGGTAAAGCCCGTCGGTGAGCGGGTACACGGGCTCGATCGCCGGCATCTTCGCCAGGCTCTCGGCATCGAGGACGCGGTCGGGATGGACCATCTGCAGGCGGCCGTCATACAATTCGAGGCGCCCCGACACCCAGCGAGTAGCGCCAAGCGGCAGCGACTTTTCGACCCACGCGGGGTTGGCCAGGAAGAACACCAGCGTGACATCCCCGGTGTCGTCCTCGACCGCGACCTTGAAGGGCGCCTTGCCCCGGCCCGTGGGCGGGTGATGGGAGCGCACCACGACCTTGAGGGTGGCGACCTGGTCGCGCGGTGCGTCGCGGACGTTGGGGCAGGTCCGCCGGTCGACGGCCGCGATGGGCATGTGCAGCACGAGGTCGAGCACCCGGGCCGCCCGGCCGGGCACCCCGAGCAGGCGGTTCAGGGTCTCCGACACTTTCGGGCCGACGCCGTGCAGCGACGAGGCCTCGGCGAACAGCGGATTGAGGAGTGCGGGTCGCATCGGCGCCGGACGTTCGGGACGAACCTGCCCGCCGCTCGCGGCGGTGGCGGTCCTTGCGGGTCGCCCCTATATAGCGGCCCGGGGCGCCGGCGGCACCCCGCGCGGTCCGGCACGGGTTTCTCATATGACGTCAGCGGACGATACCGCCCTGCGCCGGCGGCGCATCGCCTTTCGCGCCTGGCACCGCGGGACGCGCGAGATGGACCTCATCATGGGGCGGTTCGCGGATGCGGAACTTGCCGGCATGGGGGCGGATGACCTCGCGGCCTTCGAAGCGCTGATCGAACAGTCCGACACCGACCTCTACCCGTGGGTGACGGGGCAAGCGCGGCCCCCGCGCGATATCGACACGCCGTGCTTCGCCCGGCTGCGAAGCTTTCACGCCGCCCCGGGATCGTCCGATGTCTGACGCCAAGCTCCTGTCCCGGAACGTGCGACCGCCGACGCCGATGGCGGACATCGTGCGGGCGGTCAGCCTGATGGAGCGCAGGGCGCACATCACGTTGAGCCGCGTCCCGGACGGGTTCGACGGATTCGTGGTGGGCGATCTCGCGCGGGCGCTCGCCAGGACAGGCGAGGACACGCCCGCGGTGCTGCTGCACGTGGCGCGCGAGAGCCAGCGCGCGCAGATGTTCCGCGACGCGCTCGCCTTCGCGTCGCCCGACGTCGAGGTTCTGGATTTCCCGGCCTGGGATTGCCAGGCCTACGACCGGGTGTCGCCGAATTCGGCGGTCGCGGCACGGCGCATGACCGTGCTGTCGCGGCTCGCGCGCTCCCGCTCGTCCGCGGATCGCCCGCGGATCGTTTCGACGACGGTCAGCGCGCTGGTGCAGCGCGTTCCGCCGCGCGAGCGTGTGGCGGCGGAAAGCTTTTCGGCGGCCCCGGGCAATTCGGTGTCGACGGACGATCTCGTGGGCTGGCTCGAAGCGAACGGCTTCCTGCGCTCCGACGTGGTGCGCGACACCGGCGAATATGCCGTGCGAGGCGGCATCGTCGACCTGTTCCCGCCCGGTTTGCCTGGCCCCATCCGCCTCGACTTCTTCGGGCATACGCTCGAGTCGATCCGCACCTTCGATGCTGAAACCCAGCGTTCGGTGGGGCAGTTGCGGTCGCTCGATCTCGTGCCGATGAGCGAGGTCCAGCTCACGACGGACACCATCCGGCGCTTCCGCCAGAACTACGTCGCGACGTTCGGGGCGCAAACCCGCGGCGACGCGCTCTACGAGGCGGTCAGCGAGGGGCGGCGGCACCCGGGCATGGAACACTGGCTGCCGCTGTTCTACGAGCGCATGGGCACGCTGTTCGACTACGCGGGCGAGTGCCCCGTGGTGCTCGACCCGCTCGTCGACGCGGCCGTCGGCGAACGCTTCGCCAATATCAAGGACCATCACGACGCGCGGCGGCTCGCGATGGACACCCACCCGGCGACCGTGAACTTCAAGCCGCTCGCCCCCGACGCGCTCTACATCACCCCCGACCAATGGAGCCGGGAACTCAAGCAACTCGCGGTAGCCCGTGTGACACCGTTGGAGGCGACGGAGGGTAGCAAGGCATCGACGATCGACTGCGGCGCGACCGCCGGCCGCGGCTTCGCCCTCGAGCGCGCGGAAGAGGGCGCCAATGTCTTCGACGCCGTCGTCGGGCATGTTCGCGACCTCCTCGGCTCAGGCAAGAAGGTGGTCGTCGCGGCCTGGAGCGAGGGTTCGCGCGATCGCCTGCGCGGGGTTCTGGCCGAGCACGGCCTGAAAAAGATCGAAGCCGTGGGGACGCTCGGCCAGGCGCTGGGCCTGCCGGCGGGCGCGACCGGGATCGCGGTGCTGGGCCTCGAACAAGGGTTCGAGGCCGGCGACCTTGGCATTATCGGCGAACAGGACATCCTCGGCGACCGCCTCATTCGGGCGCGACGCAGGCCCCGGCGTGGTCAGGACATCCTGCAGGAGGTCGCGTCGCTCGCGCCCGGCGACCTCGTGGTCCACGTCGATCACGGCATCGCGCGCTTCGTCGGCCTGCAGACGATCGAGGTCGGCGGGGCGCCGCACGATTGCGTCGAATTGCACTACGCCGGCAACGACAAGCTCTACCTTCCGGTCGAGAACCTGGAACTGTTGTCGCGCTATGGTTCGGAGGAGAACGACGTCGCGCTCGACCGCCTCGGCGGGGCGGCGTGGCAGGGCCGCAAGGCCCGCATGCAGAGCCGCATCCGCGAGATCGCGCACGGGCTCATCAAGATCGCGGCGGAGCGCACACTCAAGGCGGCGCCGCGCTTCGCCCCGCCGGAAGGGCTCTACGACGAGTTCTGCGCCCGCTTCCCCTACGAGGAAACGGACGATCAGGCGTCGAGCATCGACGCCGTGCTGGGCGACCTCGCTTCCGGCCATCCCATGGATCGCCTCGTGTGCGGCGATGTCGGGTTCGGGAAGACGGAGGTGGCGCTCAGGGCCGCCTTCTCGGCCGCCATCAACGGCGCCCAGGTCGCCGTGGTGGTGCCGACCACGCTCCTCGCCCGCCAGCATCACAAGACGTTCTCCGAACGGTTCGCGGGCCTGCCCGTGCGCGTCGCGCAGATGTCGCGCATGGTGCCCTCGGCCGAACTCAAGCGCGTGAAGGCGGGCGTCGCCGACGGCAGCGTCGACATCGTCGTCGGCACCCATGCGCTGCTCGGCAAGGGGGTGAGTTTCAGGGACCTCGGCCTCGTCGTCGTGGACGAGGAGCAACGCTTCGGCGTCGCCCACAAGGAGCGGCTCAAGGACATGCGCGCCGCGGTCCATGTCCTCACCTTGTCGGCGACGCCGATCCCCCGCACGCTTCAGCTGGCCATGACGGGCGTGCGCGACCTGTCGATCATCGCCACGCCGCCGATCGACCGCCTCGCCGTGCGCACCTCCGTGTTCCCTTTCGACGAATTGATCGTGCGCGAGGCGCTGCTGCGCGAGCGATACCGCGGCGGCCAGTCCTTCTACGTTTGCCCGCGGATCGAGGATCTCGAAGACGCCTCCGCGTTCCTGGCCCGCAGCGTGCCCGAGGTTAAGCCCATCGCGGCGCACGGGCAGATGGCGGCCGCCGAACTCGAGGACCGGATGTCGGCCTTCTACGAAGGCAAGTACGATGTGCTGTTGTCGACCGCGATCGTCGAATCGGGTCTCGACATCCCGCGCGCCAACACGCTGATCGTGCACCGCGCCGACCTGTTCGGCCTCGCGCAACTGTACCAGCTTCGCGGACGCGTCGGGCGCTCGAAGAGCCGGGCCTACGCGTTGTTCACCTTGCCGGCCGACAAGCCCCCGACCGCGCAGGCGGAAAAGCGCCTGAAGGTGCTGCAGACGCTCGATACGCTCGGTGCCGGTTTCGAGCTCGCGAGCCATGATCTCGACATTCGCGGCGCCGGCAACCTGCTCGGCGACGAGCAATCGGGCCATATCAAGGAGGTCGGCTACGAACTCTACCAGCAGATGCTGCGCGACGCCGTCGAGGCGCTCAAGGCGGGCAGCGTGGACGAGATCGTGGAGGGGGCCTGGTCACCCGCCATCACGTTGGGGGTTCCGGTCACGATTCCAGAGCACTACGTGCCTGACATCGCGCTGCGCATGAACCTCTACCGCCGCCTGTCCGCGCTCGAGGACGAGGCCGACATCGAAGCTTTCGGGGCGGAAATAGTCGACCGTTTCGGGTCCATGCCGGACGAGGTCCGCCAGTTGATGAAGCTGATGCAGGTGAAGGGCCTGTGCCGCCGCGCGAACGTCGCGCGCGTCGACGCCGGGCCGAAGGGCGTCATCGTCGGTTTCCGCGACAACAGTTTCGCCAATCCGCCCGCGCTGGTGCGCTACGTCCAGGATCCGCGGTCGGAGGCCAAGGTCCGGCCCGACATGCGCGTGGCGTTCATGCGAGACTTCGAGCGGGCGGAGGACCGGATCGAGGGCGCGCGGGCGATCCTGCGCAAGCTGGTCGACATGGCGGAACGCAAGGACGACCGGCACATCCCGCGCGACAAGGGCCCGGTTACGGCTTCATCTCGATCTCGATGAAGGTCAGGGGACGATCCGTGCCGTTCATCACGTCATGCCGGATGCCGGCCGGTCGCGAATAGCTCTGGCCGGCTGCCAGCGGCGTGTGCGACACGTGCTCGCCGTCGTGGATCGACAGCGTGCCCGCGGTCACCATGACGACGCAGTACGGCATGCCGTGCTCGTGCCAGCCCGTGTTCGTGCCGGGCTCGAAGTCCCAGCGCGTGATCCTGACCCGGTCGTTGTCGTCCAGCACGGTCGAAACCGCCGGACTGTCGCAGCGGAACGCCATCGAGAACCTCCATCGAGGCCGTGATAACGGTCGGCACCCGGCGGTGTCCAGTCCCTCATCTCGGCTCCTTCTTCCACCACAACTCGATCGGGCTGACGTTGGTGAGCCCGAACAGCGGCACGGTTTCGGGGCGCCCGAGCGTCGCGGAATAGGCGATCCACTGGTCGGACGTGTGGAACAACGGCACGATGTAGAAACCCGACAGGAGAAGCCGGTCGAGGGCACGCACGGCGGCCGTGAAGGCTTCCCGCGAGGTCGCGGCTTGGATCGCCGCGATGGCGGCGTCGATGGCTGGCGACGCCGCTCCCGGGAGGTTGAAGGATCCGTCCTGGCGGGCGCTCGCCGAACCCCAGCGGGAGCGCTGCTCGACGCCCGGGGAGGGGCTGGCGAGCCAGGTGCCCGGCATCACGTCGAAGTCGAACGACTGCCGTCGGCGCTGGTACTGCACCTCGTCGACGAGCCTCACCCGCGCGCTGACGCCGATGCGGGCGAGGCTGTCGGCGTAGCTCAATGCCAGGCGCTCCTGGCGGCGGTCGGCCACCACGATCTCGAAGGCGAACGGCGCGCCCTCGGGTGTGATCAGTTCGGTGCCGCGCAGGCGGTAGCCGGCGTCCGCGAGCCGCGCGAGCGCCGCTTTGGCGCGTGCCCGGTCGCGTCCGGACCCGTCGCTCGCGGGCGGCACCCACGTTCCAGCCATGATGTCCGGCAGGACGGCACCGGGGAAAGGGTCGAGCAGCGCGCGTTCGTCGGCGTCCGCCGGCCGGCCGCTCGACGCCAGGTCGCTTTCGGCGAAGAAGCTCGACGTACGACGGTAGAGTCCGCCGTAGAGGTTGTGGTTGATCCACTCGAAATCGAACATGGTGCCGAGGGCCTCGCGCACGCGGACATCGGCGAACAGCGGGCGGCGCGTGTTGAAAGCGAAGCCCTCCATGCCCTTCGGCAACCCGAACGGCACCGCCGCCTTGACGACCCGCCCCTCGCGGAGCGCGGCGAAGTCGTAGCCGGTGAGCCAGCGCGTCGGGTCGGTTTCGAGGCGGTAGTCGCAAAGCCCCGCCTTGAAGGCCTCGAACAGGCTGTTGGCGTCGCGGTAATAGGTGAGGTCGACGCGGTCGAAATTGAACATGCCGCGGCGGGTCGGCAACCCGCCGGCCCAGTAATCAGGGTTGCGTTCGAGGGTCAGCCTCTGCCCGGGTTCGACCTGCGAGACCCGGTAGGGTCCGCTGCCGAGGGGCGGATCGAGCGTGGTCTGGTCGAATCGCGCCGCGTCCGTCGCCTTGTGCGAAAGCACGGGCATCAGGGCAAGGTAGAGCGGCAACTCGCGGTCGCCCGAGCCGGTCAGGTCGAAGCGCACGGTGGCCGCATCGGGCGCTTCCGCCGCGCGCACGAGCGCGAAAGCCGAGCGCTGCTGCGGCCGGCCCTTTCGCTTCAGGAGGTCGAACGTGAACAGCACGTCGTCGGCCGTCACCGGCGTACCGTCCGAAAAACGAGCGGCGGGGTCGAGGTGGAAGGTCGCGACCGACCGTTGGTCGTCGGTGTCGAGAGCGCGCGCGATCAGGCCGTAGACCGTGAACGGCTCGTCGGACGAGCGCGCCATCAGGCTCTCGAACACCATTCCGTTGAGGCCCTGCGCGGTCGAGCCCGCCTTGAGGTTGAACGGATTGAGGCTGTCGAACGTCCCGAGCAGGCACAGGCGCAACGCCCCGCCCTTGGGCGCGTCCGGTGCCGCGTAGGGCCAGTGCGCGAAGCCGTCCGGGAGCGCGGGTTCCCCGTGCATGGCGACCGCGGGGGCCGCGGCGAGCCTTCCCGGTTCCAGTCCTGCGGCGCAGAGCGCGAGCGCCACGGCGAGGGTTCGTTTGCGAAACGTCATGACCGATCGTCGGAGCCTCGTTTCGAGGTTAACCCGCCGCCGGCCGCAGGTCGACCCTGCGACCCGCGCCGAAGCGAGGGGAAGCCGGTGCAGAGCAGGAACGCCACCGTGTCGCCGCATTCCGCAGCGATGGACTGCGAAATGATCGATCCGTGGGCTTTTCCCGCGGAGGACATCAGGCTCGCGGCCTTCGGTGGCGTCCTGGCGTCAGCTCCAGGCCGCCGTGGGGCTTCGACTTCGACACCTATACGCATCCCACGAGGACCTTATGCCTTTCCAACCGAAGCACATCGGGGCCGCCTTGGCTTTCGGGGCCGCAGCCCTGGTTGCCGGAAACGGTCTTGCTCAAACGACGCCGCCCGCGAACCCTCCCGCGGGTGCGGCACCGCCCCCTGGCGCCCCTCCGCAGGGGGGTCCCCCGCCTCAGGGACCGTTCAAGATCGATTTGCAGCAGGCCCCGACCGAATGGGCCAAGATCTGTGGAAAGCCCCCGGGGGCGAATCCCAAGGAATTGTGCGTCGTCACGCACGATTTCGTCTTCTCCGATCCTCGGCAGCCGCCGCTGGCCCTGGCGGTCTACGCGGTCCAGGGCGACGATACGCGGCTCATCCGCGTCCTGATGCCGACCGCCTTGCTGATCAAGCCGGGGGTCCGGTTGTCGATCGACAAGGGCGCTCAGCAGGAAGGGTCCTACCAGTTCTGCCTGCCGAACGGATGTTTCGTCGAAAGCAAGGTCAAGCCGGCGACCGTCGATTCCATGAAGAAGGGCACGCAGCTCAACATCGTCGCCAAGAACATGAACAACGACGAGGTCACCTTCCAGCTGCCGCTGTCCGGCTTCGGCAAGTCGTTCGACGGACCGGCCATCGACCCCAAGGTCCTGCAGGCGCAGCAGGAAGCGCAACAGCAGGAATTGCAGAAGCAGCTCGAGGAGCGGGCGCGGCAGCAGCGTCAGAACCTCGAGCAGGGCAGTGCGCCCGGGACGGTGCCGCCCCCGCCCGCCGCCGCCCCGGCCGTCAAGTAGCCCATCGCGTCCGGGCGCTGGCCGACGTCCGCGAGGGCTCGAAGCCGCCCGAGCATCACGCGTGCGCGAACGCCCAATAGAGCTCGCGCGCGCGGCGGCCGAGGGGACCGGGCTGCAAGGAGCGCCCGTCGAGCCGCGTGATCGGCACCACCTTGGCGAAGTTGCCCGACGAGAATATCTCGTCCGCCCCGAGGAAGTCTTCGTAGGAGAGCGTTCGCTCGATCACCGTCACGCCCGCCTCGCGCATGAGGCCGATCACCCGCGCGCGCGTGATGCCGCTCAAGAAGGTGCCGTTCGGCGCCGGCGTATGGACGACCCCGCCCTTCGCCAGGAACACGTTGGCATTGGCGAGTTCGGCGATGTTGCCCAGGGCGTCCTTCATGAGGCAGGTCTGGAAGCCCCGCCCCTTCGCCTCCATCAGCGCGCGGGCGCCGTTCGGGTAAAGGCAGCCCGCCTTCGCGTCGACGGGCGCCGTCTCGGCGGTCGGCCGTCGGAAGGGCGACAGGGTCGCCGACAGCCCGTCGGGCCTGGGCATCTGCGAAACGTAGACGCACAGGCACCAGCGCGTCGTGGCGGGGTCGAACATCACCCCGCCGCCGTAGCCCTCTTCCGCCCAGTACATGGGCCTGATGTAGAGCGCTGCATCGCGGGCGAAACGCGCGATGCCCTCGCGGGCGAGCTCGACCCAGCGCTCGGTGGGCACCACGGGCGCGAGCGTGAAGTTGCGGGCGGAAACATTGACTCGCGCGCAATGCAGGTCGAGGTCGGGCGCGACGCCCTCGAACGCGCGGGCGCCGTCGAACACCGTCGAACTCAGCCAGGCGCCGTGGGTGCGCGGCCCCATGATGGGCACGTTGCCCTCGTGCCATCGGTCTTCGAAGAAGGTCCAGGTGGGGGAATGCACGATGGCCGCTCCTCCTCGCATCGAACGGTGTCCGCTCCGCCGTCATGATCCATAACCCTGAACGCGTATTTAGGGTGACGATGGGACGATCGGCGGTGCGGTCGGACACAGCCAAGCAGGTTCTTACGAACATGCTTACAATTCAAAATTCAAGCGATCGTGGCGTCAGCCACGCGAGGCTGCTTGGGGGATCGCGCTTGCCCGTCCACCCGTCCGCCCAGCGGCTGCTGACCATGATCGCGGCCACACGAACCGCAGGCCCGTCGCCGTCCAGCGTCGAGGATCGCCGGCGGGCGCTGGCCAACCTCATGCGATTAGCGGGTCCCCCTCCGCAAGTGGCGTCCGTCGACGAGGCGTGGAGCGCCGGACCGGCGGGGCCGATCGCCCTGCGGATATATTCCCCGCGCCGGGGCAGCGAGGGCCCGCTGCCGGGCCTCGTATACTTTCACGGGGGCGGGCTCGTGGCCGGCAGCCTCGACACGCACGATCCGCTGTGCCGGGTGTTGTGCGACGCGATCGGCTGCCGGGTCGTGGCGGTCGCCTACCGCCTTGCTCCGGAGCACCCGTTCCCGGCAGCGGTCGAGGACGCGGACGCGGCGGTCGGACACGTCCTTCGGCACGCCGCGGCCCTGCGGCTCGACCCTGGGCGGATCGCGATCGGCGGAGATTCGGCCGGCGGAACCCTGGCGGCCGTCACCGCCCAGGCGCGCCGCGGCGCCGGCGTGTTCGCGCTCCTTCTGTTGTGCCCGGTCCTGGACGCGGCGGCGGAGACCGAATCGCGCCGCAGCTTCGGGGAAGGGTTCCTGCTCGACCGGACGCTGATGATGCGCGACCTCGCCGACTACGCCCCGGGCGCAACGAACCTCGCCGACCCCCGCGTGTCCCCGCTGCGCGCGCGCGACCTCGCCGCCATGCCGCGAACGTTCATTCACACGGCCGAATGCGATCCCGTGCGAGACGAAGGTCGCGCCTACGCGGAACGCCTGGCCGGCGCCGGCGTCGAGGTCCGCCACACCTGCCACGCCGGCATGATCCACCATTTCTACGGACTTTCGAGCGTCATCCCGCGCGCGGGGGCCATCCTGGCAGAGATCGGGGCCGAAATGCGGGACGCCTTCGTCCGACCGGATTGAGACGCGGCGTGCCTACACCCGCACGGTCCCGTCGACGACGTGGGAGTAGAGAAGCGGGTCGAGGCGCGCATAGCCGCGCCCGGCGGCGTCGCGAACGAACACCGGATCGCCGACGACGAGCGGATCGAAGCCTTCCGCCGCCAGTTTGGCCTTCTTCGGCTTGAACGTTTCGGTGACGGCCAGGTCGGCCACGAAGCGAAGGAACACCGGCACCGCATAGGAGGGCAGGGCGGACGCGATATGCCCAGCGAACGCCTCGAGATCGAACCCCGGCGCAGCGACGATCGCCGCCATGCCGGCGCGCCCGTCGTGCCCCGGCACGGCCACGCCGTAGACGTTGACGTCGGCCACGCCCGGAAACGAGGCGAGGGCGTCGGCCACTTCCGCGGTCGAAACGTTCTCACCTTTCCAGCGGAAGGTGTCGCCGACGCGGTCGACGAAAAAGTAGAACCCCGCGTCGTCCATGCGCATGAGGTCCCCCGTGCGGAACCAGGCGTCGCCCTCGGCGAAGACGTTGCGCAGGACCTTGCGTTCGGACTCGGCTTCGTCCGTATAGCCCTCGAAGGCACCCGCCGGCCCCGCGCCGCCATCGTTGATGAGCCCGATCGCCTCGCCGGTCTCGTTGCGCGCGCAGCGCACGCACCATCCCTGCCCGTCGCGCCCGGGCAGGCCCGTCTCGACATCGAACCGCACGATCGCGGCCGGGAAGCGGTGCGCGAGGAAGGCCGGCGTCCGGCCGATCGCCCCCACTTTGCCCTCGACGTTGAACAGCGAGAAACTGCCTTCCGTCGCGGCATAGAATTCCAGGATGCGCGGGATGGCGAAACGATCCTGGAACGGCTGCCAGACGTCGGCCTTGAGGCCGTTGCCGAGGCAGAGCCGCAAGCGATGGATCGTTTCGCCCGCTGAAATCGGTGCCTTCAGGAGGTAGCGGGGCAGTTCCCCGATGTACTGGAAGAGCGTGCAATCCCACCCGGAGATCTCGTCCCAGAAGCCACGGGCCGAAAACTTCTCCGCGATCACCACGGAACCGCCCGCGACAAGCACGCTGCCGACCGCGACGACGCCGCCGACGCTGTGGTAGAGCGGCAGACAATCGTACATGCGATCCTGCGGCGTCATCCCGGCAAGGCCCGCGAACCAGAAGCTCCATGTCAAGATGCGGCGATGGCTCACGACCGCGGCCTTGGGCAGCCCCGTCGTCCCGGACGTGAAGATCAGCAGGGCGCGCCGTGAAAGCGTGACTGGGCGCCGTTCCGAACCGTCGAGCGGCGCGGCGCTCAGTCCCGCCAGAACCTGCGCGGCCCCCGTTCCGTGGCGCCCGTCATCGAGGATCGCGCAGCGTGGCCCTTCGTCGAGCAGGCCGACGGCGTCCGCGTAGGAAGCCGACAGGGTCGCGTCCACGATCGCGTAGCAAGGATCGGCGAGCCTGAGGCAATGCGCGAGGGCGCTCCCGGACAGGTGGGTGTTCAGCAGGGCCGTGACCACGCCCACGCGCGTGAGCCCGAGCCAGATGGCCACATACTCGGGCCTGTTCGGCATCAGCAGGGCGACGACCTCGCCGGGACGCAGCCCCGCGCGGAGCGCCCAGCGGCTCCATTGATTCGAGCGTCGGGCGAGGTCGACGAAGCCGAACGTCTCGCGGGCCGACAGCAGCGCCGGGGCATCCCCGAACCGCTCCGCCAGTTCATCGATCACGCGGGGAAGCGTCCTCGACGGGTCCGCGTCCAGCGTCGACGTGCGCTCGAGCGCCGCGAGCCAGGCCCGCGGCGCGGACGAACCGGGGGGTGAACGCGGTGACGCGGGCTGGTGAACGTTCAAACGCGCTGCCCTCCGGCGTGCGGCTCCCCGCCGATCGTCCAGGTGTCACGACTTCACCGATCGGGCAAGTCTAACGCGCTGACTGCTACCAAAACCGTTAAAATTAACGGTATTCGATCCCGCATGCCTCGAAGCGTGCGGAATAATCTCCGAACCGTATGCTTTCCTTCAGGGATCAAGGGTAACTGTACCCAGGAATTGCAGGGCTCCCGGCAACGCGGCTCGCGGTTCTTCTTCCGAAACACGCAAGGTCGCCGGTGTCCCGTTTCGAAACAAGGTGAGACCTTATGCGAAGCGAAACCATCGCGGTGCACGGCGGTTACGACGACGATCCGACCACCAAGGCGGTGGCCGTGCCGATCTACCAGACCGTCGCCTATGCCTTCGACGACGCCGATCACGGCGCCGCGCTGTTCAACCTCGAGCGCGAGGGCTTCCGTTATAGCCGCATCGGCAACCCGACGACCGCCGTGCTCGAGCGCCGCGTGGCCGCGCTCGACGGCGGCGTCGAGGCGGTGGCGACCAGCACCGGCCAGACGGCGCTCTACTATGCGTTCGCGACGGTCGCGGACATCGGCGGCAACATCGTCTCGGTCCCGCAGCTCTACGGGACCACGCACACGCTGCTCGCGCACGTCCTGCCCCGGCAAGGCATCGCCGCCCGGCTCGCGGCGACAGACGGGCCGGACGCGATCGAGGCGCTGATCGACCGCGACACGAAGGCCGTGTTTTGCGAGAGCGTCGGCAACCCCGCCGGCAACATTTGCGACATCGAAGCCCTGGCCGCGGTCGCGCACCGCCACGGCGTCCCGCTGATCGTCGACAACACGGTGGCCACCCCCATCCTCCTTCGGCCGGTCGACTACGGCGCCGACATCGTCGTGCAATCGCTCACGAAGTTCATGGGGGGCCATGGCACCACGCTCGGCGGCGCCATAACCGACGCGGGCTCGTTCGACTGGGCGGCGCACAAGGGGCGGTTCCCGCTGTTCAGCGAGCCGGACGCGTCCTACCACGGCCTCGTCTACACCGAGCGATTCGGCCGTGCGGCCTTCTCGGCGCGCTGCCGCAGCGTCTACCAGCGCACGACGGGCGCCGTTCTCCCGGCAATGAGCGCGTTCCTACTCCTGCAAGGGATCGAGACCGTGGCGCTGAGGGTCGAGCGGCACGTCGCGAACGCCCGCGCTGTCGCCGAGGCCCTTCGAGCTGACCCGCGGGTGGCGTGGGTCAGCTACGCGGGCTTTCCGGACAGCCCCTATCACGCCCTGGCCGGGAAATACCTGCGCGGGCTACCCCCTTCGCTGCTCACTTTCGGTGTCGCGGGTGGGCTCGACGGCGGCAAGGCGTTCTACGACGCGCTCAAGATGGTGAAGCGCCTCGTCAACATCGGCGACGCCAAATCGCTCGCCTGCCACCCCGCCTCCACCACCCATCGGCAAATGTCGTGGGCGGAGCAGGAGAGCGCCGGCGTCAGACCAGAGATGATTCGGCTCAGCGTCGGCATCGAACACGTCTCGGACATCCTGGCCGATCTTCGCCAGGCGCTCGAAGCCGCCTGCCCTGCCGGGCGCCGCGCCCTCGCGGCGGATTGATCGACGTCGGACGATAGGTGACGGTCATGCCCCTCATGCTCGACCGGAGATTGTCACGCGCCCACCCCGGCGCAACGGCGGCGGTTTCGTCCGACGGCCGTATGGATGCGCGCGACGCGGCACCCGCCGGCACGCTCAACGTCGGGCTCCTGAACAATATGCCCGACGCCGCCTTGCGTGCCACGGAACGCCAGTTCATCGATGTGCTCAGCCGTGCGGCGGGTCCACTCACGGTGAGGCTTCACTTCTTCTCCCTGCCGGGGATCGCGCGCGGCGAGGCCTGCCTCAACCGCCTCAGCCGAGCCTACGGGAATCTACGCGACCTGACGCGCGCGCGGCTCGACGCGCTGATCGTGACCGGAAGCGAACCCGTCGCCGTTTCGCTGTTCGAGGAACCCTATTGGGATGAGCTCGCGGCGGTGGTGGACTGGGCGGAGCACAACACGCTCTCGACCATATGGTCGTGCCTCGCCGCCCACGCGGCCGTACTTCACCTCGACGGCATCGGCCGGCATCGCCTGCCCGAGAAACGATTCGGGCTCTTCGAATGCGCGAAGCTCGTCGAGCACCCGCTGCTCGAGGGTACGCCGCCCGCACTGCGGATCCCTCACTCGCGCTGGAACGACCTCCGGGAAAACGATCTTCGCGCTCACGGTTACCGGATTCTCACGCGCTCGCCCGAAGCGGGGATCGACATGTTCGTCAAACAATGGCGCAGCACGTTCCTCTTCTTTCAAGGGCACCCGGAATACCAGCCCGAGGCGTTGTACCGCGAATACAGACGCGACGTGCAGCGGTTCCGCGAGGGCGTCCGCGCATCGATGCCGTCGCTCCCGCTTCACTGTTTCGATCCGCAGACCGAGGCGAAGCTTAGGGCGGCATCCGATAGGGGTGCGGAAGGGCATGCGCTGGCGGAGGCGACGACGGGAGATCTCGTATTTCGGCCGGCGCTCGTGCGGGTTTGGCGCGACTCGGCCGCCCAAATCTACCGAAACTGGCTCGGACACCTGGCGGCGATCAAAGCTTAAGGGACGTGGCCATCGCTGCGGCCCATCGTGCCTCGCATGCGCGGCATCCGCCTCTCGAGGTCGCGCAAGCCTGGGCGGCCAGCCTTTTCAGGCGCTAGAATCGAAGAGGCGCCGATAGAGCGCGGCGCCTCATCCCATCAATCCAGTCTGTCGAACTACGTTCAGCCGTACCAACCGCTGTAGCCGTAGCTTCAGTAACCTAGGCTACGTAGCCGTAGCCGACGTAGCCATAGCCGACGTAGCCATAGCCGTAACCGACGTAGCCGTACCCATACCCGTAACCGACGTAGCCGTAGCCGTAGCCGTACCCGTAACCGACGTAGCCATACCCGTAACCGACGTAGCCGTAGCCGTAGCCGTAACCCACGTAGCCGTAGCCGTAGCCGTACCCGTAACCGACGTAGCCGTAGCCATACCCGTAACCGACGTAGCCGTAGCCATAGCCGACGTAGCCGTAGCCATACCCGACATAGCCGTAACCGTATCCGTAACCATAACCGTACATGTCAGACCTCCTCCACTCGCGCCGCGATCAAGGGCGGCCAGCGCGCCCAGCCACCGACCCGCACCTCACGGGAACGCCAAATTACGTTCTCACAGCCAACACCATCAACGAGCTCAGGTTCCGCGACAAGCCACTGGCTGGGTTGTTGCCCAGAAAAAACCAACAGTGTGTCCCATTCACCATGGTGGAGCATACATACCCTCGCTTTGCGGTCAGCGCTCCTGCCCCGCCGAGAACAGCGCGCTCTGGATCGGCGATAGGATGTAGTCGATCGCCCGGCGGCTTTCCGTCTGGATCTGGATGCTGACGGTCATTCCGGAGGTGAGCGGAACCGGGCGGCCGTCGACGTTGACGGTGGTCTGGTCGGGCACGACGATCACCGGGAACACGAGGTCGGAGGTCTGCTCCGCGGCGGTGGTGATGGACATGTCACCGCTCGACGAAGGCGGCGTCGATGCGTTCTTTTGCTGCTGGGCCGCCTGCTTTCCCGGAAGCGCGTCGGCCGCGAGTTTGACCACCTTCCCGGATATCGTGCCGTAGCGGGTGTAAGGGAACGCGTCGACCTTGATGATCGCTTCCTGACCGACCTTGACGAAACCCGCGTCCGTATTGAGCACGTAGGCCTCGATCTCGAGCGCCGTCCCTCCGGGCACGATCTGCATGATTTGCTGGCCCGTCGACACGACCTGGCCGACGGTGGTCACCGCCGAGGCGTGGATCGTGCCGCTTGTCGAGGCCCGCAAGGTCATGTTGCCGAGCTTGACATCGGCCTTGGCGAGGCTCTGGACCAGCTCGTCGACCTGCTGCTGCGCGCTGACGAGCGCCTGCGTGTTCGTCGTGACGAAGGTCTGCAGGTTCTGCGCGATCTGGCTGTCGACGACCGGGATCGCGGCCTTCGCCGCCTCCAGGCTTCCCTGTAGCGTCGTGATCTGGATCTGTCCTTGCTGCAGCTGAAGCAGGTAGCCGAGCAGCGTCAGGCGGCTGTTCCAGCCGTTCTTGAACAGCTGATCGCTCATCCCGACCTGCTCCTTGAGCAGCTCGTTGTTGGCCTGCTGTGGCGCGATGCTCGCCTGGTACTTGTCGCGCTGCGCTTCCAGTTCTTTTTTCTGCGCGCTCAGGTTGGCGAGCGTCGTGGCCAGGCTCGCGAGGTCGCTGCGCAAGGCTTGTTCCTCGCGGTCGCGCACCGCGGCGGGAAGGTCGCCCGTCCATTGGACCGACGGCCGGGTTTCGACCGGCGTTCGGCCGACGGCGGCGATCGCGGCCTGCCTCCGTACGATCTCGGCGCGGGCGATGTCGAGGCTGTTGACCACGACCGTCCGGTTGGCGATCGCCTCGGCCGGGTCGAGTTCGACGAGGACGTCGCCCGCCTTGACGGCGTCGCCGTCGTTGACACGGATCTGAGTGACCGTCCCCGGAGCGAGCGGCTCCACCACCTTGGTGCGTCCGGACACCTGTATCTTCCCCGGGGCGCTGGCGTAAACGTCGAGACGCCCGAACCAGGACCACGCCAAGGCGGCCGCGATCAATCCGCAAAGCGCATAGGCGAGAACCACCCGGATCGGCGAGGCGGGCGCCTCGATGATCTCGAGCGCTCCGGGCAGGAATTCACGATCCTCCGGGGCGCGATACCGCTTGAGCGGCGCCCAAAGTTCGTCGAGGTCGATGTCGGGACGCGCGGGCCTGCGTCGCGCGCTGGCCGGGGTCAGCGGTCCGAAACGCTCTTTCCCTTGTCGTCCCTGGCCTTCCCGTTCCTGGCCCTGCCGCTGCATCTCCTGTCGACCTTGGCCCTGGCGGCCCTGTCGCGCAGGCACCACAGCCGATCCCGTCGCGGACGCGGGCTGCCCGACATCTTCGGGTTCGACGACCCGCGCGGGCGGGTCCTGACGCGGCGCGCGCTTTCCCGGCGCTTCGGGCGCAGGCAGCCCTTGGCGCGCCGGACGCTCGGGCGCGCGCATGGCCACCACCGTGAGCGCGTCCCGTCCGCCGACACGATCGCCTTGGCTCATGCGCTCACCTGGTCGGTTTGCAGGGACCACAGCCGGGCGTAGAGACCGTTGCGGAGCCGCAACAA
>CAXTIC010000045.1:0-31273 GCA_964244255.1 uncultured Lichenihabitans sp.
CCCGCCAACGGCATGTGCTTCTGCACGGGCTCGCTCGGCGTCGCCGCCACCAACGACCTGCCCGCGATGGCACGGAGCTTCGCGCACCGCATCCACTTCGCCCACCTCCGCTCGACGCGGCGCGAGTCCGACGGCTCGTTCTTCGAGGCCGACCACCTCGACGGTGACGTCGATATGGTCGCCGTCATCCGCGAACTGTTGGCGGAAGACCGCCGCCGCCCGGACGGCATGAAGATCCCGTTCCGGCCGGACCACGGCCACAAGATGCTCGACGACCGCTTCAAGCGCACCAATCCGGGCTATTCGGCGATCGGAAGGCTCAAGGGGCTGGCGGAGCTGCGCGGGGTGATGCGGGCGTTGGAGGGGTGACGTTCGACCATTGCCGAGGCGCGTGGCGTCAAGGACGATGCGTCTTGCCCCGCGACGGCTCTCCGAACTCCCTGCACATCGGACCGACGCCTTCGAATGCCCACCTTGGGGACGACCGAGGCCCCCGGAACTTACGAATGTTTCGTGGAAGCGTCGCCTTACGCTGCAGCAGACAACGTCCTTCCTTGGAGATGAGCGCGACGCCGAGCGGGAATTGGCGGCGTTCGTGAACGCGAAGGTGGCGACCCGAGGTTACACATCGTCGAGCGACGTGGGTCGCGAGACCTTGCCAAGCGCCAGTGGCCACGAACCTTAGCCAGACCGGCCGGGGCGATTGCTCGATCGTGAAGGAGCGTCGAACGCTGCGCTCAACGGACGAAGGTCGCCCAAATGGTCAGCCCGGGACCAACGTAACGGCGCCCTACTCCGCCGCCGCCGGCAGCGGCTCGCGTTCGCCCCGGCCGTGCCGTGGCTCCTGCTCCCGCTCGCCCGGCGAGGGAGTCCCGGCTTTGCGCGTGGGCGGCGCGATGCCGCGGCGGCGGTCGATCCATTCGGACGCGTGCTGGAAGGTGACGTAGAGCATCGGGATCAGGAACAGGCCGACGACGGAGGCGGCGATCATGCCGGCGAAGATCGGCGTGCCGACGTCGCGCCGGCTCATTTGCGCGGCCCCGTGCGCCACGACGAGCGGCACGAGCCCGAGCACGAATGCGATCGACGTCATCACCACGGCACGGAACCGCATGCTGGCGCCCTGGATCGCGGATTCCACGATGGAGAAGCCTTCCGCGCGGCGCTCCTTGGCGAATTCCACGATCAGAATGCCGTTCTTGGCGGCGAGCGCGATCAGCACGACGAGGCCGACCTGGGCGTAGAGGTCGAGCACCAGGCCCGCCACGATGATGCCCACGAAGGCCCCGAACACCCCGACCGTCACCGACAGCAGCACCGGCACCGGGATGATCCAGCTCTCGTACAAGCTCACCAGGAACAGGTAGGCGAACAGGATCGCGAGGCCGAGCACGATCCCGGTCTGTCCGTTGGCGGCGTATTCCTGATAGGCGGTGCCGGTCCACTCGTAGCCGTAGCCGTTGGGCAGCGTCTTGCCGGAAACGCCGGCCATCGCGGTCAGCGCGGTTCCGGATGAAACGCCCGGCCCGGGACTGCCCTGGATGGGAATCGCCCGGTAGTTGTTGTAGCGGGTGATAACCTGCGGCCCCTCCACCACGCGCAGCGACGCGAGCGAACGGAGCGGCACCTCGGCCCCCGTCTTGTTCTTGACGTAGATCTGCCAGATCGAGTTGATGTCGCGCCGGTCCTTGGCCTCGCCCTGGATATTGACCTGCCATGTGCGGCCGTACAGGTTGAAATCGTTGATGTACTGGCCGCCGAGCGAGGCGCTCAACACGCTGAAGATATCGCCGATGTTGACGCCGAGCGCGCTCGCCTTCTCGCGGTCTATGTCGAGGTAGAGCGACGGGTTCGACGCCGTAAAGGTCGAGAACACCCGGGAAAGCCGGCCGTCGCCGTTGGCGGCGGCGATCAGGCCTTGGGCGACGCCGCCCATGACCGTCGGGTCCTGGCCCTCCAGCGCCTCGAGGTCGTACTCGAACCCGCCGCCCGTCGACAGGCCGATGATCGGTGGCAGGTTGAACGCGATGACATTGCCGGTACGGACCTGCCGCGCGGCGCCGAACACTTTGCCGATCATGGCCTGGGCCGAGTCGGCGGCCGCCGCGCGGTCGGCGAAGGGCTTGAGCTTCACGACCATGAAGCCCGAATTGGGCTCGCTCACCGCGTCGAGGAACGAAAAGCCGATGACCGCGAACGTGTCGGCCACTTGCGGCATCTTGAGGACCAGGTCCTCCATGGTCTTGACCGTCTCGCTGGTCCGCGCCACGGAGGCGCCGTCGGGCAGCTGGATGGAGACGAAGAAGGCGCCCTGGTCCTCTTCGGGCAGGAACCCCGTCGGCGTCCGCAGCGCCGCGAAATAGATCCCGACCGCGAAGCCTCCGATCACGAGGAGGCTCACGGCGCTGACCCGCACGAGCCGCGTGACGACGGCGGAGTAACCGTGCCGCGTCTTGTCGATCCCCTTCAGCACCATGCCCATGATGCCGCGCTTGTGGCCGCCCGGCCGCAGGAACACCCCACAAAGCGCGGGCGAGAGGGTCAGCGCGTTGAGGGCGGAAATCAGCATGGCGACGGAGATCGTCACCGCGCACTGACGGAACAGCACGCCCGTCAGGCCCGGGATGAAGGCGAGCGGGACGAACACCGAGAGCAGCACCAGGGTGATGGCGACGATCGGCGCCGTTATCTCCCGCATGGCCTTCTTGGTGGCCTCCGCGGTCGTCAGCCCGGGCTCCTCCTCCATGACGCGCTCAACGTTCTCGACGACCACGATGGCGTCGTCGACCACGATGCCGATCGCCAGCACCATGGCGAGCAGCGACACGGTGTTGGCCGAATAACCGAGCGCCAGCAGCACCGCGAACGTGCCGATGAGGCTCACCGGTACCGCGACGGCGGGGATGATCGTCGCCCGCAGGTTACCCAGGAAGAGGAAGACCACGATGACGACGAGGACGAACGCTTCCGCGATCGTCTTGAGGACCTCGGTGATCGTGTCGGTCACGAAGGTCGTGGAATCGTAGACGACCTTGTTCTTGAGGCCTTCGGGAAAACGGTTGCCGACCTTGGCCAGCGTGGCGTTGACCGCCGCCGCCGTCGACACCGCGTTCGCGCCGGGCGCGAGGTAGATGCCGACCGCCACGGCGGGCTTGCCGTCGAGGCGGGAGAAATTGTCGGAATTCTGCGCGCCCATCTCCACCCGGGCCACGTCGCGCACCCGGATCAGCGAGCCGTCGGCGTTGGCCCGCACGACGATGGCCCCGAAGTCCTCCGGGGTCGTCAACCGTCCTTTGGTCTGCACGTTGAACTGGAACTGCTGGTCGGACGCGATCGGCTGCGCACCGATGCGGCCCACAGGGGCCTGGACGTTCTGGGACTGGATCGCCGTGACGATCTCCGAGGGCGCCATGCCGAGATTGTTCAAACGCGACACGTCGAACCAAATCCGCATCGAGTATTTCAGCAGGCCGAACAGCGAAGCCTGGCCCACGCCCGGCGTCCGCGACAGCTCGTCGAGGACGTTGATGGTCACGTAGTTGGTGATGAACAGCGGATCCTGCTGGCCGTTGTCGCTGTAGAACATCATGAACTGCAGCACGGCGGACGAGCGCTTCTGCACCGTCAGGCCTTGCAGCTGCACCGGCGCCGGCAGTTGCGAAAGGGCGGTCTGCACCCGGTTGTTGACGTTGACCGTATCGACGTTGGGATCGGTGCCAAGGGCGAAGGAGACGTTGAGATTGTAGCTGCCGTCGTTGCCGCTGGTCGACTTCATGTAGAGCATCTGGTCGACGCCCACGACCTGGGCCTCGAGCGGCTGGGCGACGGAGGATTCGACCACCTGCGCCGAGGCGCCGGGATAGGTCGCCGACACCCGGACCTGCGGGGGCACGATATCGGGGAACTGCGCCACCGGGATGCGCAGCATCGCGAGCCCGCCGGCGATCGTGACGATGACGGCGATGACGATGGCGAGCCGCGGGCGGTCGACGAAGACGGAAGAGATCATGCCGGATCGAGCCTTGGAAAGCGGGTGGGGCACGCCCCTCGCGACGCGGAAAGGCGACGAGGGTGGAATGGCCTCATTGCGCCGCCTTTTTGGCGGCATCCGTCGCGCTCGGGGGCGCCAAGGCCGGCGAAACCGCCTGGCCGGGACGGACGCGCTGAAGCCCGTCGACGATGATGGTCTGTCCTTCGGCGAGGCCCGTCAGGACGGAGGCTTCGGTCGGCGTGGACTGGCCGAGCTTGATGGCCGTGCGCGTGGCCTTGTTGTCGTCACCCACGACGTAGACGTAGTCGCCGGCCTGGTCCGTGAGGACGGCCGCGCGGGGGATCGCCAGGAGCTCGACCGGCTGCACGCCTTCGAGCAGCACGGTCACGAATTCCCCGTCCGTGAGTTCGCGGAGGTTCGCGGACGTGTCCGGACCCGCGAGGCGCGGGTTCGGAATGGTGCCGCGCAGGGTGATGGTGTCCGTCGAGGTCGCGATCGTGTTGTCGACGAACGTCACCTTGCCGAGTTGGCCATAGGTGCGTCCGTCCGGCAGGACGATCTTGATCTGCACCGCGCTGAGCCCGCCCTTGGGCGCGTAGCGCGACCGCAGTTCGAGCGCCGCGCGGGCCGAGATCGGAAACACCACGTACATGGGGTCCTGCCCCACGACGGTGGCGAGGACGCCGCTGCCCGGACCGACGACGTTGCCGAGCGTGACGTTCGTGCGGCCGATCTTGCCGTCGATCGGCGACGCGATCGTGGCGTAGCCCAGATTGATCTGAGACGTCGTCAGCGTCGCCTGAGCGGAGAGCAGCTGACCCTGCAGGTTGCCCTGGTTGGCCTTGGCGGCGTCGACCGTCGATTGCTGCCCGGCCGGGGAGCTCAGAAGCGTCTGCGCGCGCTGCAGCGTGACGTTCGCGTTGACGAGCTGGGCCTGAATGGTTTCCACGACGCCCGTCTTGGCCTGGACGTCGGCGGCGAACGGAGGTTGCTCGAGACGGTAGAGGAGGTCGCCTTTCTTGACCTCCTGCCCGTCGGAGAACAGCACCTGATCCAGGAACGCCGACACCCGCGCGACGACATCGACCCGATTGATCGCCTGGATGCGTCCGATGAACTGCTCGGTTTCCGTCACCGGATGCTTGGTGACCTTCATCACGCCGACCGCCGGCGGCTGCCCGCCCGGCGCCTGCGCCAGCGCGCTCCCCGCGACCAGGGTCGCCAAAGCCAAACCGGCACCAAATCCCCGCATCCACGCCTCATCTCGTGTTTCGTCGAGCCAACGCGGCGGGGTGCCCGCCGCGCGCTCCGATGCCCCGGTTTCCACCCTGAATGACACCGGGTGGCGTGCCACCCTTGTCGCGCCGATGCGGTTTCGCCGCTCTTGACCGGCAATCGAAGCGACGCGCTCAGCGCGCCCGTCGGCACCAACCCCCAGCGCGCTTCAGCCGCCCCTGAAACCGGCTTGCCGGAACGCGGTGGAATCCCTGAAACATACGCTCCACACCATGCTTCTTCCAAGCCTTCGTTCAAGGGCTGGCCGCTTTGCCCGATTGGTTTGACCGACCCGGTTTGTCGCAATCAAGGCACGCGCCCTTCGCCTGATCTCCGCCGTCATGCTTTCCGGTCCGTGGGGCTACGTTTCCGGCGGCTTGACCCGCGGTCCGCGCGGCACGAAACGTGACCCATGCGGCTCTCGAACACCACGCTGCGCCGTGTCGCGCCCCCGGTCGGGCGCCCGACCTACGATCGCGGGTCGCTGACGCCCGGCATCGTCCACCTCGGTCTCGGAGCCTTTTTCCGAGCGCACGGGGCGGTGGCCATCGAGGACTGTCTCGAGGCCGGCCACTCGGACTGGGGCATCGTGGCCGCCTCCTTGCGCGGCCCGAAGGTGCGCGACGCGCTCGCGCCGCAGGACGGGCTCTACACGCTGTCGATCCGCGACGCCGCCGAAACGCGCGAGCGGGTCATCGGTGCGATCGGCCGCGTGATCGCCGCCCCCGAGGACCCGCCCGCTCTCCTCGCCGCGCTCGCGGACCCGCGCATCCGCATCGTGACGCTCACCGTCACCGAGAAGGGATACGGCGTCGATCCCGCATCGGGCGCGCTCCAGCGCGATCGCCCCGACGTGGCGCACGACCTCGCCACGCCCGACCGGCCACGAACCGCTCTGGGCTTCCTGAGCGAGGCGCTTCGCCTGCGGCGGCACGCCGGCACACCTCCCTTCACGGTCCTTTCCTGCGACAATCTGTCGAGCAACGGCGCCACCTTGCGTCGGGCGCTCGTCGCCTTCGCGTCGGCGCGCGACAGCGATCTCGCGCGCTTCATCGAAACCGCCGTCGCCTGCCCCTGCTCGGTGGTGGACCGGATCGTTCCCGCCACGACGGCGGACGATCGCGCCGCGGTCGAGGCGCGCCTGGGTCTCGAAGACGCCTGCCCGGTGGTCGGCGAGTCATTCTTCCAATGGGTGGTCGAAGACCGTTTTCCCGCGGGCCGTCCACCTCTGGAGGACGCCGGCGTCAGGTTCGTCGGCGACGTCGCACCCTACGAGCGCATGAAGCTGCGCCTGCTCAGCGGCGCCCATTCCGCGATCGCCGCCATCGGACGCCTGGCGGGACTGGCCACCGTAGCGGAAACCGTGGACGAGCCCTCCGTGCGGCGTTTCCTCGACCTCTACTGGGATGAGGTCGCGGCGACGCTCGCCCTTTCGGCAAGCGAGGTCGAGGGCTACACGAGCCTGCTGCTGCGGCGCTTCGGCAACCGCGCCCTGCCGCACCGAACCGCCCAGATCGCCGTCGACGCGCTGCTGAAACTTCCGCCGCGCATCCTGGACCCGCTGCGCGAACGGCTGGAAGCCGGCGCCCCCGCCCCCGCGATGATCTTCGCGGTCGCCGCTGTCGTCCGCTCGTGCGGTGGCCGAGACGACCATGGCAGATCCCTGAAGACGGACGATGCCATCCTACAGGCCTGGGCGAACCGACCGGATCAGTCGCGGGCGTCCGCATCCGATATCGCGCGAGCCTTTCTCGCGCGGGAAACGATCTTCGGCCAAATACTGCCGCGGAACCCCCTTTTCGTCGAAGCGCTGGTCGGATTCCTCGACGCCATCGCTCGGCGCGGCGTTATCCATGCCCTCGAACCGCTGATCGATCCCGACCCGAGCGACGGGCTCTAGCTCGTCGCCTCGCGGGCATCGGCCGACGGTCAGCCCGGGGGAAGCCGATCGAGTTCGGCGAGCGCTTTTTGAACGCGGGCGTCGATGCGTCCCGCGTCCGCGAGAGCAACGAAGTCGCCGTCTCGGTAAGGGAAGGAACGCGACCCGGCGAAAACGCGAATCCCCTTCGTGGTCATCACCGCATCGCCCCGCCGGAGCGTCGTGTCTTCGTAGATCGTCACTTTCCCGGGTTCCGGGCGCGAGCGCTCCGCGATCTGCATCGTCTCGCCGCGGGGCCGACGCATCCTTACGGTGAGTGGCGCCGACGCACGGTCGAAACGACGCGCAGACGTGGGCGCGGCAGCCGGGCGAACCTCGACCGAAGCGGCCGGCGCGCTGTCGCGACCCTGCGTGGCGAAGAAATCGTGGACCCCCGAATCGTCGCGCGCCGCGGCACCCGCCAGTGCGGCCATGAACGTCACTGCCGCCACGGCCGCGCGGGTCATTCCCCGGGCGGTCGATCGATGAAGCTTGCCGCGCATGAAAACCCCCCGGCAGGCGCGGCGCCTCGCACGCGACCCTCCCTGCCGAGACCCGCCGGCCAGGGACATGTTAAACGCGCCAACGGCGGATCGGTTGCAGAGGAAAGCACGCCGAGCGGCGTTCGGGCCGGCGTCGTCGGGCACTCGAGCCGAAGCCCCGGCTGGCGCTCCAGGTCAAATCCCGCATGGCGCGATGCGGCGCGCAAATTGCCGATGGGAAGCGAAAAATGCCGGGAGCGCCTGTTTCAGCGTCGCGGTTTTGCTCTATGCTCGCGCCCGAACCGGCCGCTCGCGGCGTACCTCCACCGCGGCGTCCGCACCGACCCCGCCAACCCACCGGGCCCACCATGGCAAGATCGATCGCACTGGGCCTGTTGGCGGCGGCAATGCCCGCCATGGCGGCGCAGGCCGCGCCGGCCACGCGGGAGGGCGCCGACGCGCTCATGGCCGTATTCGAGCGTTACCTCGGTCATCCCGCCGCGGGCGCTTCTGGAAGCGTGACCGTGGTCCCCGAGGGAGAGTCCTATCGGGCGACCTTCGACATCCAGGGGATGGCGCGGCCCTTCGAAGCCTTGGGCTTCTCGGTCGAGCCGGCCTCGCAGACATTCTCGCTGCTGCCGCAGGCCGACGGTCTCTGGAAGGTGTCGAGCGCCGATTTCCCCGCGCTCGTCGTCCACGCGGGCACGCAGACGGTCACGCTCCGCTCCGGAAGTTACGCGTTCAGCGGCACATTCGATCCGAAGATCAAAAGTTTTTCGGACGCGACGACCCAGCAGACCGCGTCGACGCTGTCGCAAGAAGCGCCGACCTTGTCGCAGGAACGTCGCTCCGCGAGTTCCACCGTAACGCAGACAGGCGCGCTGGCCGACGGCGGCTCGGTTTCGATGGAGGTTCATTACGTCATCTCCGGCACCACCGATAAGATGACGTTCAGATCACCGCCGACCGCCGGCTCCGATCCCGACCCCACCGCCGCCGTGCCGCCCGCGGCCCCGCCCGCACCCGTGGAAGTACGCTACGACACGCCGACCTCGACGGTGGATTTCACCATCGACAAGCTTCGCAACGACGCGCTGCTCGATGTGTGGGCGTTCCTCGTCGCGCACCCCAACGCCGACGCCATCAAGGCGGCGCAGGACGAACTGCGCGGGCTGCTCCGGTCGACCTTGCCCGTCATGGCGGGTCTGAAGGAAGGCGCTTCGGTCGACGCCCTGGCCGTCGCGACACCCGTCGGCCCTTTTTCGTTCAGCAAGATCGCGGGTTCCATCGCGCTCACGGAGCTTGCCGCCGCCGCCGATGTCGCGTTGGCGCTGAATTTCGACGGGCTCAAGGTCCCCGCCGAAAGCTTGCCGCCGTGGTCGCTTCGGATGATCCCGACATCGATCGACATTCGGCCGACCGTTTCGGGGTTGCGCCTCAACGAGGCCGCCCGCGAGGCGGTCGATGACTTCGATCTCAAGGGCGACGGTTTCACCCCCGCCCAGAAGCAGAAGATCACCCGCCTCATGATGCCGTCCGAAGGCGTCAGGATCGGGCTCGCCGATAGCCGCGTCACCTCGGACCTGCTCGAAGTGAGGATGAACGGCGAGGCCCTCGTGGGCGGCGCCGTATCGTCGGGTCGCCTGTCGGTCACGGGTACCGGGCTCGACAAGGCCATCGCCGTGCTCCAGGCCGCGGCGGGGACGGACGAGATGGCGGGGCAGGTGCTGAGCGCCTTCGTCGGGGCCAAGAACCTCGCGAAACCCGCCGCGGACGGCGCCCTGACCTGGGACGTGGAAGCCGACGCGCGAGGAACCTTCACGGTCAACGGCGTTCCGATGAAATGAACCTCCCCGGCGCAGCATGGTGGCGAGGCGGCGCCCGCGCCCCCGATCAGGGGCGTCGAAGCCTCAGCCATTCGGTGCTGTCGCCGAGCAGGCGGGTCGCCGACCACGTCGTCCCTGGCGCGATTTCGTGGATGAAGACGCCGTCGAGCGGCGTCACCAGGCCGAGCACCGCGGTTGTGAGCTGTTCGAGGCTCTGTTCCACGTCCACCAGCCACGTCGAATCCATGGCGCGGCGGCCGTTCGCCCGGTCGAGCGCCTCCCACAGCGGCTCGTAATTGTGATCGAGCGCCCGCAAGGCGCAACTGACCAAGTAGACCGGCATGGCGACGTTCCAGCACCCCTCGCGCGCCCGCGTCAAGGCGCACCAGGGAAGCGCGATCTGGAAGCCGACGCTCAATCGGAATCCCAAGCGCGCTGCCCTGCTCGGGCGCCGCCACGCCGGTGCGCCGGGTTCGGTTCCGCCGAACGACGGGCTATAAGGGCGCCCCGCCCGCGACGGCCCGGCACGCGCTGAAACCGAACCGATGTCCAACATCCTGACCGGGCTTAGGGCGGCCTTGCGCTGGGCTTCGCGGCTGACCTTGCTGCTCCTGGTCCTGCTGGCGACAGCCTTCGCGGCGCAAAGCCTCGGCCGGCCCCGCTCCACGCTGATGCTCGCCCGCGCGCTGTTCGGCAGGCCGGTCGAGCGAGACTGGGTGCCGCTGCGGGCGATCTCGCCGCACCTCGCCAGGGCGGTGATCCTTTCCGAGGATGGGCAGTTCTGCCGCCATCACGGCGTCGATTGGGGCGCGATCCGCGAAGTCGTCGCGCGCCGGGGCGGCCCGTCGCGCGGCGCCTCGACCATCACGATGCAGCTCGCGAAGAACCTTTTCCTGTGGCCGGCGCGCTCGTACTTGCGCAAGGCGGTGGAGATCCCGCTGGCGCTGCTGCTCGATGCGCTGTGGAGCAAGAAGGCGATCCTCGAGGCTTACCTCAACGTGGCCCAATGGGGCGATGGCGTGTTCGGCGCCGAGGCGGCCAGCCGTCACGCGTTCGGCAAGGGCGCGGCGGAGCTGAGCGCACGGGAAGCCGCGCTCCTCGCGACCGCCCTGCCGAACCCGATCCTCCGCTCCCCGGCCCATCCGAGCCGCGCGCAAAGCCTGCTCGCGGCGCGGATCGTCCGGCTCGCCGGCGAAGCGGGCGCCCACGCGAGCTGCGTGGAATGAGGCACGCCCCTCAAATCCAGCCCATCAGCTCCCGCCGGACGATCGTCTCGATGACTCGCATGCCGCCGAGGCCGTCGTTCAGGCAGGCGATCCGGGCGAAGTCCTCGCCGCCGTTTTCGCGGAAATAGCCCGCGTTCTCGGCGCCGATCTCCTCGATGGTTTCGAGACAATCGACCGAGAACCCCGGCGTCACCACGGCGAGCTTCCGCACGCCGCGCCGGGCCAGCGCCTTGACGGTCTCGTCCGTGTAAGGCTGCAACCATTCGGCGCGTCCGAACCGGCTCTGGAAGGTCAGCTGGAAGCGCTCGGCCGTCATGCCGAGCGCTTCGCGCAACAGCCGCCAGGTTTTGGCGCATTGGCAGTGGTAGGGGTCGCCCTTCAGCAGATAGTCCTTCGGGACCCCGTGGAAGGACGCGAGGATCACCTCCGGTTCGAAGGCGAGCGAGGCGAGCGCGTCGCGGATCGATTGCGCCACGGCCTCGATGTAGACGGGCTCGTCCGCATAGGGCGGCGCGACCCGCAACGTCGGCTGCCAGCGCATCGTCATCAGCGCCTCGAAGGTCTTGTCGCACGCGGTGGCGGTCGTCGCGGCCGCGTATTGCGGGTAGAGCGGGACGAGGAGCACCCGGTCGCAACCCGCATCCGCGAGCCGCTCGAGCGCGGAGCGCACGGACGGGTTGCCGTAGCGCATCCCCCATTCGACCACGACCGCGGCGCCCGCCGGTCCGAGCAGGCCCGCGCCGATCATCGTCTGCAGCTTCGCGGCCTGCGCGCGCGTCGTGGTCTTGAGCGGGCTCTCGTCGCGCTCCCGGTTCCAGATCGTTTCGTAGTCCTTGCCCTTCCGCCCGGGCCGCGTGGTCAGGATGATGCCGTTCAAGATCACCCACCACAGCGCGCGCGGCGCCTCGATCACCCGCCGGTCGGACAGGAACTCGGCGAGATAGCGGCGCATCGACCAATAGTCGGTGGCATCGGGCGTACCGAGGTTCGTCAGGAGCACGCCGATGCGGCGCGGCTTGACGACCGGGTGTCCCGGCGGAAGCGGGCCGGCCGCGGCGGCGATGTCAGGTTTGAGCGTCATCCGACCTCGGAAGTGTTGGCGTCCATAGCGCGTGGAAATGGTGGACGGGGCCGTGGCCGCCGCCAACACGCAGTTCGTCGCTGCGCGCAAGCGCGCCCGTGAGGTAGTCCTTGGCGGCCGAGACCGCGTCGGCCAGGGTCTCGCCGTGCGCCAGAAAGGCGGCGATCGCCGAAGACAGCGTACAGCCGGTGCCATGCGTGTTTCGGGTGGCGACGCGGGGCGCCCAAAACACGCGGTGGCAGGTGCCGTCGAACAGCACGTCGCGGGCCTCTGGGCCGCCGAGGTGCCCGCCCTTGACGAGCACGGCCGGCGCGCCAAGCGCGTGCAGGCGTTCGGCCAACGCGCGCATGCCGTCCTCGTCGCGCGGCACGGGCCTGTCGGCGAGCCGCGCCGCCTCGGACAGGTTCGGCGTGACCACGGTGGCGAGCGGCAGCAGGCGGTCCCGGATCGCCGCGACGACATCGGGCGTGCCGAGGCTGTCCCCGCTGGTCGCGACCAGAACCGGATCGAGCACGAGCGCCATCGGAAGCCGGCCGGCCAGGCGATCGGCCACGAGGCGGGCAACCTCGCCCGAGCCGAACATGCCGATCTTGGTCGCCGCGACGCTCACATCGGCGAAGATCGCGTCGATCTGCGCGCCGACGAAGGCGGACGGGGGAACGTGGATGCCGACGACGCCGCGGGTGTTTTGCGCCGTCAACGCGGTCACGACCGCCATCCCGTGGCAGCGGAGCGCGGCGAGGGTTTTCAGGTCGGCCTGGATGCCCGCGCCGCCACTCGGGTCGGAGCCCGCGATCGAGAGGACATTCGGGATCATGATGTCTTCGAGCCGCCGGCGGGCCGGCGGGCCTGCCCCGTCGTTCTCCGCCCGCCGCGTGCGAAGGTAGGATGGGCGGTCGCCGATCCGCCGCTGATCGCAACCGCGAGGCGGGATCTCGACCGAACACCGCGACGCCACCCACCCTCGGCCACGCGGCCTCCAAGCTCGACACCCAGCCGGTTGCGCGATCCCGCTCCGCTGCCCCGCGAAAGAAGATGATCACCGACCATGCCCGATCCCCACCGCCTGCTTCTCGTCGTGGCCGTCGCCCTGGTCGACGGCGACAACCGCGTTCTCATCGCTCAGCGCCCTCCCGGCAAGGCATTCGCGGGCTTGTGGGAGTTTCCGGGAGGCAAGATCGAGCCCGGGGAGCGTCCGGAAGAGGCCCTGTTGCGAGAGCTGCGCGAGGAACTCGGCATCGAGGTCGCGGCGGCGTGCCTCGCCCCGTTGACCTTCGCGAGCCATGCGTATGCCGACTTCCACCTCCTGATGCCGCTCTACGTCTGCCGGAAATGGCGAGGATCCGCCACGGCGCGGGAGAATCAGACCCTGGCCTGGGTCAGGCCCCGTGCCTTGCGAGACTATCCCATGCCGCCCGCCGATGCGCCCCTCGTCCCGCCGCTGATCGATCTGCTCGGGCCCTGACCCGGTTCGGCCCTTAGGCGGCTTCCGCCGCTCGCGCCCCTATTCGCCACCGGCGCGGCAAACGCGCACAAGGCATTAACCTGCCGGGCGTAGCCCTGTTTCGGCCGTTGTCGGCCGAACTTCGGGACCCTCATGCGGCAAGCGGAACGTAGAGCCTCCAAGGCGTTGCAGGCGAACCCTGTGGGCACGCTCGCGCTTCTCGGTGTGCTCACGCTGGTGGTCGGCTGGGCGAGCCTGTCTTTTGCGGTGCGACAAATGAACGCGGCCTCCGTACGCGACGAACGCGCGCGGGTCGCGGCCGCCGTGACCGGCAGGTGGCTCGGGATGGCGGAAGCCCTCGTCGCGGCAGGCCGCGGCGACGCGCCGTATCCGCTCGCGGCGAATCCGGTCCGGCATGGCAGGGACATGCTCGACGCCGTTGCCCGGATCGAGCCCGGCACCCCTCCCGTCTTCCTGCGGCCGCCCGGGACGGACGCGCCGGGCGAGGACGTGCGTGCCGCCGTCGCGAAACTCGCGCCGCCGGCGTTCCTAGAACCCGGCCAGAAGCTTCGGACGATGGTCGCGGCGGGCGGCGGGACGTTCGCCGCGCTGGTCCTGCCCTGGGAGGCTCCGGGCGCGGCACCGGCTTCCCCGGGCGGGCGGGCGCTCGCCGTCGGCCTCGTCACGATCGATCGGGCGCTCCTGGCCGAACTGAGCTTCGCGGCGGACACGCGAGCCCTGAGGCTGATCGGGCCTGGCGAGCCCGTCGACGCCGACAGCCCCACGTACCCGATCGACGACGCGAGCGGGCTCCGGCTCGCCTGGACGCCGGAAACGCCGGGCGACCACCTCATGATGGAGGGGACCACCATCATCGTCGCCCTGACGAGCCTGTTCGCGGCCCTCGTGACCGTTCGGGCCAGACGCTTGGCCGGCAAAGCCCGCGCGGACGGCGCGGAAGCGACCACGGCGAGCAACCACGATTGGCTGTCCGGCCTCCCCAACCGCGTGTTCTTGGGTCACGCGCTCGATGTCGAACTGAATCAGATAAAATCGGCCCGCAAGATGATCGGGCTCTTTTACCTGGATCTCGACCGCTTCAAGGACGTCAACGACGCTTTCGGCATCGAAACCGGCGACCGCATGATCCAGATCGCGACGCAACGGATCGCCAACGTGGTGCGTCGCGGCGACCTCGTGGCACGGTTCGAAGGCGACGCCTTCATGATCATGCAACGCGATATCCGCGGCCCGCGCGACTGCGAACTCCTGGCGGAACGTATCCAGGGCGTGTTGCGCGAGCCCTTCGACATCAACGGCTCGCGCATCAACGTCTCGGCATCGATCGGCGTGGCGCTCGCGCCGGGGGACGCGACCGAGCGCTCGGAGCTCATGCGCCTCGCCAATCTCGCACTTTATCGCGCCAAACGCGAAGGGCGGAACCGGGTCGCGTTCTACAAGCCCGTCCTCGAGGACGAATGGCGCCGCCGCAACGCGATCGAGCTCGAACTGCGTCACGCGATCGAGCATCACGGGTTGGTGCTGCACTACCAGCCGATCGTGTCGAGCGCGAGCGGGCGGGTCGTGGGCGTCGAGGCGTTGGTTCGCTGGAACCATCCGGCGGAGGGCTTGATCGCGCCCGAGGATTTCATCAGCCTCGCCGAGGATCGTGGCCTCATCATCCCCCTCGGCGAGTGGGTCCTGCACCAAGCCTGCACCGACGCCCGAAGGCTGCGCGGGCTGCGCATCGCGGTCAACGTTTCACCGATCCAGTTCCGGCAGCCCGCCTTCGTGGCGAGCGTTGGACGCATCCTGAGCGAGACCGGCCTCGAACCGAGCCGGCTCGAACTGGAACTGACCGAAGGCGTGGTCGTCGACAACGAGAACGAGGCCGTCGCGGCGATGGACCAGCTGAGGGACAAGGGCGTGCGCCTCGCCCTCGACGACTTCGGCACCGGCTATTCGAGCCTGATCTACCTGCGGCGGTTCGCCTTCGACAAGATCAAGATCGACCGCGCCTTCATCGAAGCGCTGGAGCCCTCCGGCGAAAGCGCCATCCTGGTCGACTCGGTCGTACGGCTCGGCCGCGCCCTGGGGCTGACGGTGACCGCCGAAGGCGTCGAAACCGAGGAGCAGATCGCGTTCCTGAAAGGCCTCGAGTGCCCCGAACTGCAGGGCTACTTGATCTCGCGACCCTTGCCGCTCAACGCCATGTGCGCGTTCCTTGATCACCACGGGCCGGCGATCGACGCCGGGGAAGCGAACGCGATCCGCGCCGTCGCATGAGCGGACCCTGCCCGGTCGTTCCTCCGGGCAGGCCCGGCGGCGTCCCGCCCGGCTATTGCAGGGTGAGTTCGTGCCCTCGCCAGCGAAGCTCGGCGGGTCGGATCAGCCGCGAATGCGCGACGCGCACCGAATGGAGCGCTCCGTCGATCGTGTCGCGCCAGAACTTGAGGAACCGGCCCAGTTCCGGAAAGGCCGGGGCGAGATCGTAGTCCTGCCAAACGTAGGTCTGCAGCATGGATGGGTGATCGGGCAGATGGTAGAGGATCTCCGCCGTCGTGAGCCCATAGCCGGCGAGCTGCCGGATGAAGTCGGGAGACGGGTCGCGGTTGGACGTCATGCCATTCTCTCCTTCGCCGGAGGGCCGAATGACCATCGCAAAAAGCGGGCCGGAACATAAGTGCACGCCGGGAAGGTTAACGCGCGATAAAGTGCCCGCTCGGTGCCGTTGTCGCTGGTGGCTTGGCCCGCGGGGCCGCGGCGATGGGGCACACCGCTCACGCATCGCCGCGCTCGCCCGGCGCGGTCTCGCGACACCGCAGATCGGACACGACGTCGATATCCGTCGTGACCCCGCCGTGGGCGACCGCGACGTCCGCGACCCGGGCCTTGCGAAGCAGCCGGCGAGCGCCTTCGTCGCCCGTGAGACGGCGGGCCGGCGCGAAGAGGCTGCGTCCGAGCAGGACGGGGTTGCCCCGGCGGCCGTCGCGCACCGGCGCGACGGCGTCCACACCGGGGGTGCCGGCGAAGGTCTCGATCAGGGCGTCGAGCACGCCGGCATCGACATAAGGCATGTCGCCGAGCAGGATGAGCGCGGCGATCGCGGTCTGCGGCAGCGCGTCGAGACCCGTCCGGAGGGAACCGGCGAGGCCCGACGCGAAACCGGGATTGTGCGCCACGGCGAGATCGAGGCCGGCGAGCGCGGCGCGGACGGCGCCTTCCGCGTGGCCTGTGACGACGATCACGGGGCGGCCCCGGCTCGCGAGGGCCGCCAGGGCGACACGGCGGACCAGCGGAACGTCGTCCACGCGTGCCACGAGCTTGGTCGGCTCTTCCGCCCCGGACGCAAGGAACCGGCTCGACGTGCCGGCCGCCAGGATGATGGCGGCCACGGCGCTCACCCGGCGCGCTCGGCGGCGGCGCTCGAGGGCTCGGCGGTCTCGCCGAGACGGGGCTGCGGACGCGACACGATCTCCATCAGCAGTCCGCCCGTCCCGAGCCGGCGGAGGTCGGCGGGCGTGACGTCGAGTCCCGCCAGCAGCCGTTGCAGCACCCAGTCGAAGCCGTTTTCCTTGGGGCTGCGCGCGCAGCCGGGCGCGCCGATCACGGACTTGCCGCCGAGCTTGCCGAGAAGGAGCAGGTTGCCGGGATCGACCGGCATGCCGAAATGCCGGACGCTTCCACCGGCGCGTTCGATCGCCGCCGGGATCACGTCGCGCCTGTCGGCGATGGCCGACGCACCATAGATCACGAGGAGATCGCAGTCCGGGCCGAGGCGCCGGAGCGCGTCCGCGAGCGCCTCGATCGCGTGCGGCACCCGCACATCGGCGACGATCGTGGCGCCAGCGGGCGCGAGGCGGTTCTCCAGAACGCGGAGGGTTTTCGCGACCACGGACGCCCTCAGGCCAGGGAGGAGCGTCGACACGACACCGAGGCGCAGGGGCCTGAACGGCCTGAACCCGACGGGGGCGGCGCCCACGGCCGCCACCGTCGCGTCGAGCACGCGAACCGGCACCGCGAAGGGGATCACCTTCACGGTCGCGACCATCTCGCCCGCCTCGACCGCCCGGTAAGGCGGCAGGGTGGCGAGCGTCAGACTCTCGTCGACGGCGTTGACGCGCTCCACGGCCGCCGCGTCGACGAGCAGCACGCCGTTGCCCCGGGCGAAGATGTTGGCGCGTCCGGTGAAGGCGCGCTCGATCCGCAAGCCGTCGGCCGTGACGGCTTCGGCAAGGCGCCGCGCCGCCTCGTTCTCGGGCACGTCGTCCGCTTCGAGCTGCGCCACAACGATGGTCTGAACCGAAGCCGCGAGCAGCGCCGCCACGTCCTGCGCACGCACGACCTCGCCTTTGCGCAGGACGACGCCGTTCTCGTGTACGCCGTGGGCCACGATCGCGCCGACGCTGCGTGCGACCGGTACGGGACCGAACCTCACGCGACGGACGCCGCCGGTTCGGCCCGCGGCGGCTTCTTGCGCAGCCCGGCGATGACCTCGCCCAGCACGGAAACCGCGATCTCGGCCGGGCTGACGGCGCCAATGTCGAGGCCGATCGGGGCGTGGATGCGTGCCACGGCGGGCGCGTCGAAGCCCGTGTCGCGCAGCCGCGCCACGCGCGCCGCATGCGTCTTCCGCGAGCCGAGGGCGCCGATGTAGAAGCATTCCGCGCGGAGCGCTTCGGCGAGCGCGGGATCGTCGATCTTGGGGTCGTGCGTCACCGCCGCGAGCGCGGTGTAGCGGTCGAGCCCGAGGCGCGGCAGGGCCGCGTCGGGCCATTCCGCGAGCAGGCGGACGCCCGCGAACCGTTCGGGCGTGGCGAAGGCCGTGCGCGGGTCGATGATCGTCACGTCGAAGCCGGCGAGCGCCGCCATGGGCGCCAACGCCTGGCTGACATGCACGGCGCCGATCACCACGAGACGGACGGGCGGCACCTGGACGGCGAGGAAGTAGGACCGGCCGTCGTGCGCGACGGTGCCGCTCACGCCCGAGCGCAAGCGGGCTTCGAGCGTCTCGGCCAGAGGGTCGCCACCGATCGCCTCGGGTTTGACCAGCCGCTGCTCGCCGTTTCCGAGATCGGTCACGAGTACGGCCGCGCGCCGCGCGGCACGCGCGGCGTTCAGCACGGAAAGGGTGTCGAGCCGCATCAGTCGACCCGCTCGACATAGACCTTGATGCGCCCGCCGCACGACAGGCCCGCCCGCCACGCGGTCTCGTCGGCAACGCCGAACTCGAGCATCCTGGGCGTCCCGGCCGCGATCACGTCGAGCGCTTCGGTGACGACGTCGCCTTCGACACACCCTCCCGACACCGAGCCCAGGAAGTTGCCGTCGCGGTCGACCACGAGGTGGCTGCCGGCGGGGCGCGGCGCCGACCCCCAGGTTTCGACAACGGTCGCGAGCGCGACGCCGCGCCCGGTGCGACACCAGGCTTCCGCGGCGGCAAGGATATCGTCGTCCGTCGAGATCATGGCGGCTCTCACGCGGCGGCTCCCGTGAGCCAGGCTTTCGGGTCGGCTTCGCCCGGCCGCGCACCCGCGAGCGCGCGACAGAGGTCGGCCACGGCCGCAACATTGTGGACGGGGCGGAATTCGTCAACGAAGGGCAGCATCGCCCGGATGCCGGCCGCCCGCGCCTCGAAAGCGTCGTAGCGCAGCAGCGGATTGAGCCAGATCAGACGCCGACAGGACCGCCGCAACCGCGCCATCTCGGCCACGAGCTCGCCCGACCCGTCGCGTTCGAGCCCGTCCGTGAACAGGATCACGGTCGCGGACTGCCCGAGCACGCGCCGCAGCCACAGCTTGTTGAAGGCGTGCAGGGATTGCGCGATTCGCGTGCCCCCCGACCAGTCCTCCACGTTGGCCGAAGCCGAAGCCAGGGCGTCGTCGACGTCCTTGTGGCGGAGGGCGCGGCTGATGTTGGTCAGGCGCGTCCCGAACAGGAAGCTATGCACCTTTCGCCGCGCCGACAGCGCGTGCAGGAAATGCAGGAAGACGCGCGTGTAGTCGCTGACCGACCCGGAGATGTCGCAGATCGCGACCACCGGGGGGACCTTCACGGCGGGCGCGCGGCGCGCGAGGTCGATCGTCGCGCCGCCGGCCCGGAGCGAACGCCGGAACGACCGGCGCGGGTCGATCAGCGCACCGCGCCGGTCCGGCGCGGCACGGCGGGTGCGTAGATCATCGGCCGGCAAGCGGAGCGTCGCGATCAGCGCGGTGGCGCGTGCCACCTCGTCGGCCGACATCTGCGCGAAGTCCTTCCGACGCAGCACCTCATCGGCCGACGTCGTGAACCGGGCATCGAGATCGAGCGAGGGTTTCGGCGCTTCGGGGTTCTTGGCCCGGCTGAAGAGCGCCTCGGCGACGCGGGACGCCCCAGCCTCCGCCTTCGGCGGCGTCTTGGTTTCCGCCCGCGGCGACATCGAGGCGATCAGCTGTTCGAGAAAGCCACGCCGCTTCCAGAAGATGCGGAACACCCCATCGAAGACGACCTCGTGCTCGTGCGACTTGACCATCACGGCGTGCAGCAAGGCGCGGAAATCCTCGCGCGTCGTGAAGGGCGCGGCTTCGAGCGCCGCGATGGCGTCGAGCACCGCGCCGGGCCCGATCGGGAGACCCGCGGCGCGGAGCGCGCGCGCGAAGTACAGCACGTTTTCGGCCAGCTTGCCGCCGGGCAGGCCCTCAGCGAGGGGCTCGGGACGCGGGGGCGGGCAGGCTATCGCGACCATTCCAGGGTGACCCGGTGAGAATTCGGTGACCCGTCCCTCGATCAGGCTCCCGAACCGGTCGCCTGAAGGTCGCTTTCGTCAAAAGGCGGCGTGAAAGCGACGCCGGCGAAGGATAGCGGTCGCGCCCATGCGGACGCTGTCGCCGTGCGCTTCAATGCGGCCGCTTGGCAATAAGGTCAACCATCGCTGTACAAGCTTCGATCGGTGATATAACGATATCTTTATGTCGTTATACGGAGCTGAGACGTGACCGAACCCGTGCGGCGCGAACAAGACGCGACCTTCGAGGCACTCTTCGGAGGCCCCGTTCGCCCACGCGACGGAGCGGGGATCCTGGCGGCCTTGGAACGGGCCGCGCGCGAACGCATCCTGATCCTCGACGGCGCGATGGGCACGCAGATCCAGGGTCTCGGCTTCGGCGAGGACCATTTCCGCGGGACCCGTTTCGCCGCCTGCGCGTGCCACCTTCAAGGCAACAACGACCTGCTGACGTTGACGCAACCCGAGGCGATCGAGGCCATCCACCTCGCCTACGCGCTGGCCGGCGCCGACATCATCGAAACGAACACGTTCTCCTCGACGTCGATCGCCCAGGCCGATTACGGCATGGAAGCGGTGGTCTACGACCTCAACCGCGACGGCGCGCGGCTGGCACGGCGCGCGGCCGCGAAGGCGGAGCGAAGCGACGGCCGCCCTCGCTTCGTCGCCGGCGCATTGGGACCCACCAACCGCACCGCCTCCATCTCGCCCGACGTGAACAACCCCGGCTATCGCGCCGTCACCTTCGACGACCTGCGTGCCGCCTACGCGGAACAAGTGCGCGGGCTGATCGACGGGGGCGCCGACATCGTACTGATCGAAACCATCTTCGACACGCTGAACGCCAAGGCGGCGGTGTTCGCGATGGAGGAAGTCTTCGCCGAGAAGGGCATCCGCCTTCCCGTGATGATCTCGGGCACGATCACGGATCTATCGGGCCGCACGTTGTCGGGGCAGACGCCGACGGCCTTCTGGCACGCTCTGCGCCACGCGAACCCCTTCGCGATCGGGCTCAATTGCGCGCTCGGCGCCGCCGCCATGCGGCCGCATCTGGCCGAGCTTGCGGCGGCGGCCGACACGTTCACCTGCGCCTATCCGAACGCCGGCCTGCCCAACGAATTCGGCGCCTACGACGAAAGCCCCGAGGCGATGGCCGCCCAGATCGCGGGCTTCGCGGCCGAGGGCCTCGTCAACGTGGTCGGCGGCTGCTGCGGCTCGACCCCCGACCACATCCGCGCCATCGCGGCGGCCGTGGCCCGCCACCCGCCGCGCGCGATCCCCGTCATCGCCCCCGCCATGCGGCTGTCGGGCTTGGAGCCGTTCACGCTCACGCCCGACATCCCGTTCGTCAACGTCGGCGAGCGCACGAACGTCACGGGCTCGGCCAGGTTCCGGAAGCTCATCACGGCCGGCGATTTCCCGGCGGCGCTCGCGGTGGCCCGCGACCAGGTCGCGAACGGCGCCCAGATCCTCGACGTCAACATGGACGAGGGCCTGATCGATTCGAAGGCCGCCATGGTCGAGTTCCTGAACCTCGTGGCGGCCGAACCCGACATCGCCCGCGTGCCGCTGATGATCGACTCGTCCAAGTTCGAGGTGATCGAGGCGGGCCTGAAATGCGTGCAGGGCAAGCCGCTCGTGAACTCGATCTCGATGAAGGAAGGCGAGGACGCGTTCCTGCGGCAGGCCCGGCTGGTGCGCGCCTATGGGGCGGCGGTGGTCGTCATGGCCTTCGATCAACAGGGCCAGGCCGATACGCTGGAGCGCAAGGTCGCGATTTCGACCCGCGCCTACCGGCTGCTGGTCGAGCAGGCGGGCTTTCCGCCCGAAGACATCGTGTTCGACCCCAACATCTTCGCGATCGCGACCGGGATCGCCGAACACGACGGCTACGGGGTTGCGTTCATCGAGGCGACCCGCCGGATTCGCGCCACCCTGCCCCATGCCCATGTTTCGGGCGGGGTGTCGAACCTGAGCTTCTCGTTCCGCGGCAACGAGCCCGTGCGCGAGGCGATGCACGCCGTGTTCCTGCTGCACGCGATCCGGGCCGGCATGGACATGGGTATCGTCAACGCGGGCCAGCTCGCGGTCTACGACTCGATCGACCCCGCCCTGCGCGAGGCCTGCGAGGACGTGGTCCTGAACCGCCGGGCCGACGGCACCGAGCGGCTGCTGATCCTGGCCGAACGGTTCAGGGGCGGCGGCGCCATGGAGGGCAAGGCGCCCGACCTCGCGTGGCGGGACAAACCCGTCGGCGAGCGGCTGAGCCATGCGCTCGTCAACGGCATCACCGATTTCATCGAGGCGGACACCGAGGAGGCGCGGCGCGCGGCGTCCCGTCCGCTGCACGTCATCGAAGGCCCGCTCATGGCGGGCATGAACGTCGTCGGCGACCTGTTCGGCGCGGGCAAGATGTTCCTGCCGCAGGTGGTCAAGTCGGCGCGGGTGATGAAACAATCCGTGGCCTACCTGCTGCCGTTCATGGAGGCGGAGAAGCAGGCGAACGGCGACGCCGTCGGCCGCAAGAGCGCCGGCACGATCCTCATGGCGACGGTGAAGGGCGATGTGCACGACATCGGCAAGAACATCGTCGGCGTCGTGCTGGCCTGCAACAATTACGAGGTGATCGACCTCGGCGTCATGGTGCCGGCGGCGAAAATCCTGCAGACCGCGCGCGAGCGGAACGTCGACATCATCGGCCTGTCGGGCCTGATCACGCCCTCGCTCGACGAGATGGCGCACGTCGCGTCCGAGATGGAGCGCGAGGGCTTTTCCTTGCCGCTGCTGATCGGCGGCGCCACCACGAGCCGCGTCCACACCGCGGTCAAGATCCACCCCCGCTACGCGCGCGGGCAGACGGTCTACGTCACCGACGCGAGCCGGGCGGTCGGCGTCGTGTCGCGTTTGCTGTCGCCCGAGGCGCGCGCCGGCTACGTCGAAACGGTCCGGGCCGAATACCGCAAGGTGGCCGAGACGCACGCCCGCGGCGAGGCCGACAAGCGGCGCCTGCCGCTGGCCAAGGCGCGCGCCAACGCCCACAAGACCGATTGGACGCGCTACGTGCCGCCGCGCCCGGGTTTCCTCGGCGCGCGCGCGTTCGCGGATTTCGACCTCGGGGCCCTGACGCGTTACATCGACTGGACGCCTTTCTTCCAGACCTGGGAATTGAAGGGCCGCTACCCCGCCATCCTCGACCACGACACGCAGGGACCGGCGGCGCGGCAATTGTTTTCCGACGCGCAAGCGATGCTCCGGCGCGTTGTCGGCGAGGCTTGGTTCAGGCCCAGGGCGGTCGTGGGCTTCTGGCCCGCCAACGCGGTCGGCGACGACATCCGGCTCTATGCCGACGACGCGCGTGACCGGGAGGTCGCGACGCTCTTCACCCTGCGCCAGCAACTCGCCAAGCGCGACGAGCGCCCGAACCTGGCGCTGGCCGATTTCGTGGCCCCCGTCGCGACGGGCCTCGCGGATTACGTCGGCGGCTTCGTCGTGACAGCCGGGCCGGAGGAGGAGGCGTTGGCCCGCGCGTTCGCGCACGCCAACGACGATTATTCGTCGATCATGGTCAAGGCCCTGGCAGACCGCTTCGCCGAAGCGCTGGCCGAGTTCATGCACGCCCGTGTCCGCCGCGAACTCTGGGCCTATGCCCCCGACGAGGCTTTCGCGCCGGAGGCGTTGTCGGACGAGCCCTATCGGGGCATCCGCCCCGCGCCGGGCTACCCCGCGCAGCCGGACCACACCGAGAAGGCGACGCTGTTCCGTCTGCTCGAGGCGGAAGCCCGCACGGGGGTCGCCTTGACCGAAAGCTTCGCCATGACGCCCGGCTCGTCGGTGTCGGGCCTCTACCTCGCCCACCCGGAGGCGCATTATTTCGGCGTCGCCAAGGTCGAGAGCGACCAGGTCGCCGACTACGCCGCGCGCAAGACCATGGACGTGGCGGAGGTGGAGCGCTGGCTCGCGCCGGTCCTCAACTACGTGCCGGTGGCCGAAGCGGCGGAATGACGGCCCCGATCCCCCACCGTTACTCCGGGTCGCCAGGCGCCGGCCCCGCCATCGCGACCGCCAACCTGCGCCAATGCTCGCCGCAGGCCGGGATGCCGAAGCGCAGCCAGTCGGCGTGCTCCGCGAAGGGCCGCACCAGGATGCCCGCTCGCGCCAAGCGCGCGAACATCTCGGCTGCGTCTGTGAAACGCGCGAGCCGAAACAGCGGCGTGCCGCCGAGGATCGTCGCGCCCGCGCCGGTCAGCAGCGCGTCGAGCCGAAGCGCGTCGGCTTCGAGCCGCGCGGTCGCGGCCGCGAGCCAGGCGTGGTCGGCCAGCGCCCGTGTGCCGATGGTGGCCGCCAAGGCGCTGACGGCCCAGGGGCCGAGCGCGGCGCGCAGGATGGCTGCCATGTCGGGCGTGCCGAGCGCGAAGCCCAACCGCAGCCCCGCGAGGCCGTAGGGCTTGCCGAACGAGCGCAGGATCACCGTGCGCGCCGGCGGCAGCAAGGGTGCGAGGCTCGATCCGGCGGCCATCATGTCCACGAAGGCTTCGTCGACGACCGCGAACCCGTTCCGGGCCACGATGGCGAGCAGCGCTTCGGGCGCGAGCCGCCGCCCGTCGGGATTGTTCGGGTTGACGACGACGGCGGCGTCGAACCCCGCGAGATCCTCCGTCTCGCGCACGCACCGCACGTCCGCGCCGGCTTGGCGCCAAGCGCTGGCGTGTTCGGCATAGGTGAAGCCGAGCACGCCGACGCGGCGCGCGGGCACGAGATATGGCAGCCACGCGATCACCGCCCCCGTCCCCGGCGCGGCGACGACCGCCGAGGGCGCGCAGCCGTAGGCGCGGGCCGCCACGGCTTCGAGCGCGGCGATGCCGGCCGGTTCGGGCAGCCGGTCCAGGAGGGCGGGATCGAGCGAGCCCACGGGGTATGGCCGCCCGTTGATCCCCGTCGACAGGTCGACCCACGGTTCCGGCGCGTCTGGAAAGACGGCACGGGCGGCGGCGAGGTTGCCGCCGTGGTAGGTGAAAGCCGCCCCGCTGCCGCCGTTGTTCGCCATGTCGCTGTCGACCACCATCCCGCTCGCCTGTTCCGCACTCGTCCTGGAAGCCCTCGCGGGCTATCCCCAGGGCGTGTACCGCGCCCTGGGCCACCCCGTCACCTGGATGGGCGCGCTCCTCGCCGCGCTCGAACGGCGGCTGAACCGGCCGCAGCTCTCGTTCGCGGCGCGGCGCGGCGCGGGCGTGGCGGCGCTGGCGCTCCTGCTCGGCGCGGCGGCGCTCGCGACCATGCCGCCCGATCTGCTGCTGCCGGGATCGGCCTGGGGTTTCGCGGCACTCGTCATCCTCGCCGCGAGTTTGCCGGCCCAGCGCAGCCTGGACGCCCACGTCCGCGCGGTCGCGGACGCGCTTGAACGCGACGGGCTGGAGGCCGGACGCGCGGCGGTGGCGATGATCGTCGGCCGCGACACCGCGGTGCTCGACCGGGCGGGCGTGTGCCGGGCCGCGATCGAAAGCCTGGCCGAGAACTTTTCCGACGGGGTCGTCGCCCCGGCCCTCTGGATCGCGGCGGGCGGGCTCACCGGCGGTACCCTCTACAAGGCGATCAACACGGCCGACAGCATGATCGGCCACCGCGACGCACGCCACGGCGCCTTCGGCTGGGCCGCGGCGCGGCTCGACGATGTCGTGAACCTGCCGGCGTCGCGCCTGTCCGTGCTGTGGGTCGCGCTCGCGGCGGCCGCCTTGCGCCTGCCCCTCCGGCCGATCGCGACGGCGGTGCGCCGCGACGCGCCCCGCCACCGCTCTCCCAACGCCGGGTACCCGGAAGCGGCCTTCGCCGGCGCGCTCGGGCTCCGCCTCGCGGGCCCGCGCGTTTACGGCGCCGAACAGGTGGCTGACGCCTTCATGGGCGACGGGCGGTGCGAGGCCGATGTCGATGACATCCGCCGCGCGCTGCGGCTGTATCGCGCGGCGTGCGGGGTGCAAATGGGCGTGTTGGCCGTGATGACACTCGAGTTCACCCGATGATGCGGGAGGGATCGCGACGCCCGTCGACGATGCGCAGGATCAAGCGGATGTTGGAAAGCGGCCTGGACAGACAGGTTAGGCACCGTACCTGGCGGCATTCAATCCGTGCTTTTGTCGCCGGCAAGGACCGGTGGCATTGGACGGGATCGCGCGGGATTGTGCGGTAATCGTCGGAAACCAGCGTTATCCCAAGAGGTTGTCCACGTCGTTGAGGCCGCGAGGCGGCGATCGCGCGGCAAGGTCAGGTGGCGGTCGATAAAAAGGCCGTCTGGCGTCCGATGGCAGATGAGGGCGCCGAGTTCATCCAGGCGGCGGGTCGGTACGGCTTGGGTTCGGCGATCCGTCGAACCTGCCGCCGCCGCGCGGAACCCACCTGTCGGAGCGCGTCGCGGAAGAAGACCGTCGGAAGCGCCTACCGCGCCAGGCTGAGCAGGTGATCGAGGTCGAGGTGCGCTTCGAGGTGCGCCGCGAGCGCGTCGAGCAAGGCGTCGACCTCGCCCTCGTAGCGCAGGTCCGAGGGCGAGCCGCCGAGCCGCGTCAGCCAGGCGGCCCGCTGCCGGTCGTCGGCGAAAAAGCCGTGCGCGTAGGCGCCCGCGATGCGGCCGTCGGCAGAGGTCGCCCCGTCGAGCGAGCCGTCGGCAAGGCGCAGGACGGGCCGCGCCCGGCCGGGGCCGGTCGTCGTGCCGACGTGCATCTCGTAGCCCGCGAACGGCACCCCGTCCGCGACGGTCGCCCCCGCCACGGCACGCAGCGTCTTGTCGCCTCCGAGGACGGTATCGACATCGAGCAGGCCCAGGCCGTCGCACGCGCCGGGCGGCCCCTCGATGCCGCTTGGGTCGGCGATGCGGCGGCCGAGCATCTGGTAGCCGCCGCAAAGCCCCAGGACATGGCCGCCCCGGCGCGCGTGCGCGCGGATGTCGATGTCCCATCCCTCGGCCCTGAGCGCGGCGAGATCGGCCATGGTCGCCTTCGATCCCGGCAGGATCACGAGGTCGGCGACGGGGATCGGCGCGCCGGGGCGCACCAGAACGAGGCGCACGTCGGGCTCGAGCTTCAGGGGGTCGAGGTCGTCGAAATTGCTGATGCGCGGCAAAACCGGGACCGCCACCATGACGCGCCCCGTCGCGCCGCCGCAGTAGGCGCCGAGCGCCACCGCGTCCTCGGCCGGCAGGCGCGCGGCAGCGGGAAAGTGCGGCACGAGGCCCAGCGCCGGCCAACCCGTCCGCGCCGCGATGATCGCCATGCCGGCCTCGAACAGGGTTGGGTCGCCACGGAACTTGTTGACGGCGAAGCCCACGATCATCGCGGCATCGGCGGGCTCGATCACGGCGTGGGTGCCGACGATCTGGGCGATGACGCCGCCCCGGTCGATGTCCCCGACGAGCACGACCGGCACGTCCGCGCGACGCGAAAAGCCCATATTGGCGATGTCGTTCGCGCGGAGGTTGACTTCGGCCGGGCTGCCCGCGCCCTCGACCAGCACGAGGTCGGCCCCGCCCCTGATGCGCGCGAAGCTTTCGAGCACGGCCCCCATCAGCCGGGGCTTCCAGTCCTGGTATTCGCGGGCTCGGGCGTTGCCCAGGACGCGGCCCCGCACCACCACCTGCGAACCGACCTCGCTTTGCGGCTTCAGCAGCACCGGGTTCATGTCAACGGAAGGCGGCACGCCGGCGGCGCGCGCCTGCAGGGCCTGCGCGCGGCCGATCTCGCCGCCATCGGCCGTCACGGCCGCGTTGTTCGACATGTTCTGCGGCTTGAAGGGGCGGACGCGCAAACCCCGCTTGGCGTAGGCGCGGGCGAGCCCGGCCACGAGCGTCGACTTGCCGACGTCCGAACCCGTGCCCTGGATCATGAGCGCCCGGGCCGGGCCACTCAAAACTCGATGCCCGCTTGCGCCTTCACGCCCGCGGCGAAATGGTGCTTCGTCGCGACCATCTCGGTCACGAGGTCGGCCGCCGCCATCATGGCCGGCTTGGCGTTGCGCCCCGTCACCACGACGTGGAGATCCGGCCGTCGCGCCTGGAGCGCGGCCACGACCGCGTCGAGCGGCAGGTAGTCGTAGCGCAAGGCGACGTTCAGTTCGTCGAGCACGACGAGACGGATGGCGGGCTCGGCCATGAGGTCCCGCGCCTTTCCCCAGGCCGCCTCGGCGGCCGCGACGTCGCGGGCGCGATCCTGGGTTTCCCAGGTGAACCCCTCGCCCATCGCGTGCCAGCGCACCAGGTCCGAGCCTTCCAGGATGCGGCGCTCGCCCGTGTCCCACGCGCCCTTGATGAACTGCACGACGCCGACCGGCCAGCCGTGCCCCAACGCCCGCAAGACGAGCCCGAAGGCGGCGGTCGATTTGCCCTTGCCCGGGCCGGTGTTGACCATGAGCAGCCCTTTGCTCGCGATCGTCTTCGACGCGACCTCGGCGTCCTGCACGGCCTTGCGGGCGGCCATTTTCAGCTTGTGGCGGCGCGCGTCGCCATCGTCCGTAGCGGGGGGAAGGGTCATGGCGCCGCTGTAGCGGAAAAGCCCGGCGGGGTCGACGCCGTGCCGGGTTCGGGCCGTCTCAGGGCGTGTCGTCGTCGCGGTCCTCACAACCGACCTGAGCCAGGAACGCGCGCAGGGTCGCGATGCGGGGGCCGGCGGGCAACGCCGCCTGTAGTGCCGCGCGCTTGCGCAAGATCCGCTTGTCGTGGGTGATGAACCAGGCGCAGCCGTTCTCCGCCGCCTCGGACACATGCGCGGCATCGGCGTCGTGCTTGCCGGGGCGCGCGTCCCCGCGCAGGATCGCGCGGACGCGGATGCGGGCGATGTGCTCGGCGGCGGTCGGCGCCCGCCGTTTCTCGAACGCCCGGCGCGCGAGTCCGTCCCGGAGCGCGGCGGGCGTGCCTTCGCGCGCCAGTTCGCCGGCAACGGTCAGGGGAACGAACACCCGCACCCCGGCTTCAGCCACCAGGGCGTGAAACCGCGCCAACAGGGCGTCCCCTCCCGCCGCGGCCGGGTCGAGCGCGTTGCTGTCGAGGGCGACGGGGCCGAGGATCGGCGTGTCCAAAACGGTTCTACCCCGCACCCCGAGAGGCACGCCGGATCGTCCCGGCGGCCCTCGAACCGGGCGCTCGCAGCGGGTTCGAAGCCGCTCCGCCCATCGCAGCCTCGGCCCGTACTCGCCCTGGCCCCGCAGGTGGAGTAAGCCGCTCATCGGCGCGATGATCGCACGCGGCCGCGAAACAAAAGGACCCGCGATGCCGGCGACGCCCTGGCCCACGGAACTCCGGCTCACGCAGGCGGGGCGCGGCCTCCGCGTCGCTTTCGACGACGGGACGGCCTTCGACCTGCCGGCCGAATACCTGCGGGTGGCGAGCCCCAGCGCCGAGGTGCAGGGCCATTCGGCCGCCGAACGCAAGACGGTCGGCGGCAAGCGGGATGTCGTGGTGCGCGATGTCGCCCCGGTCGGCCATTATGCCGTCAAGCTCGTGTTCGACGACGGTCACGACACCGGACTCTACACCTGGGCCTACCTGCACGAACTCGGCTCAGCCTATGAACCCAACTGGACCGCTTACCTCGCGGAACTCGAACGGAAGGGTCTTTCGCGTTAGGGCCGGATCACGTGCGACGTTTTGAACGGGGAAGACCGGGCGGGAACCCGGCCTTCGCGTGCGCCGCTCCGGCCGGGTTCAGCGCGCCACCACCGCGCGGGTGCCGACTTTCACGCGCTCGTACAGGTCGGCCACGTCATCGTTCGTCATGCGGATGCAGCCCGATGACACGGCCTGGCCGATCGAATCCGGCTCGTTCGAACCATGGATGCGATACATCGTGCCGCCGAGGTACATCGCACGGGCGCCGAGCGGGTTGCCGATGCCGCCCACCATGTGCCGCGGCAGATCCGGGCGGCGCTTGATCATTTCGGGCGGCGGCGTCCATTCCGGCCACTCCTTCTTGGCAACGATCGTCTTGACGCCCGACCATTCGAAGCCGGGGCGCCCCACGCCGACGCCATAGCGGATCGCCTGGTGGTCCGGCAGCACGTAATAGAGCCGTCGCTCCTCGGTCGAAATCACGATCATTCCCGGCGTGTACGGACCGTCGTAGGCCACCATTTCGCGCGGGATCCGCGACACCAGGGGACGCCCCTCGATGGCCGGCTGGCCTCCGTAAACCGCGTGCCCGGAGCCGAAAACGGGCTCCTGGGAGGCGTCGGCTTCCGGACCCGGCTCCGTCGGGGTGGCCAGGGCCACGGACCGCGTTCCCGCCGACGGCAGGACGACGGGCGACGCGGGCCGGGCACCCGGTGCGCCGGGCCTCTCGAAGTAGCTTTGGTGCTGCTCGAGGAAAAACGAGCCTTCCCAAGCCTTGGCCGGGACCTGGGCCGCGAACAGGGCGGTCGTGGCGGCCCCGGCCAGGGCGATGGCGTAACGACGCATCGACGTGCCTCTTGGTTGAAACCCGTTGTGGCGGGTCGGCGCCGGATTGCCCGTCGCCCGTAAGTATTTCGCCCGCCGCGCCGGCGCGCGGCAACGGCTGCCAGGCCGTTTGGCCGGCCTGCCGTGTCGTTCCGCCGACGCCGTGGCGCCGCGGCCACACCTCGTGATCCGCCGCGCCGGTTCATCCTCGAACCGGCGGTCTCGCCGGCCACGGCGACGAAGTGCCCATCGACCGATTTGGCACTTCGGGCGTTGCCCGTCATATGCTGCGGTGCGGCATCGATGCGCGTAAGGGTCTTGCGATGTTCTTTCCCTGGTATGCGGCCATGATGCTGGCCTTTGAATCCAACGCCGTGATCGGCCTACGCCTCCTGAAATTCGCCGCCGGCGGCGCGGACGCACGCGACGAGGCGCACCGCATGTTCAGCGAAAAGGTCGATGCGGCGCTCGAGGCCGGGGCGACCTTGATGGGCGGGGGCGCCCCCGACGCGGTGATCGGCCGCTACCGCGAGCACGTGGCGGCCAATGTCGGCCGCCTTTGCGGCCCTGGCGGTCCCGTTTGACGGGTGCCTCGCGCATAATCGTAACGATCGTTCTCACAAAGGTGGATGCCGGGCTCGGGGAGTTCGCGGGACGACGTTTTCGCCCATGTCTGAATCGTTGTGTAACGGGTCGGGTGCGGCCCGCGCCGGGAGCGGGTCGGCGCGGACGGATAGGCTTGCGTCCGCCGGAGCGAGGGTCTAGGGCAACCGGGCCAGTCGGCCGGACGGCCGTCGCGCTCGACGCGGAGGAAAGTCCGGGCTCCACGGAGACACGGTGCCGGATAACGTCCGGCGGG
>CAXTIC010000046.1:0-30439 GCA_964244255.1 uncultured Lichenihabitans sp.
TTCACCGCCGGCCCGCAATAGCCGCCGTGCGTGCCCTTGCCGTCGACGTGGGGCGAGGGCGCCATGCGGTCGAGGTCGACGGCCATCACCGAATTGATGGTGTTGATGAGCGACACCGCGTCCGCCCCACCCTGCTTCGCGGCGCGGGCGGGGTGGCGGATGTCGGCGATGTTCGGCGTGAGCTTCACGATCACGGGCATGCGCGTCGCGGCTTTGCACCAGCGCGCCACCATCTCGATATATTCCGGCACCTGGCCCACGGCCGAGCCCATGCCGCGCTCGCTCATGCCGTGCGGGCAGCCGAAGTTGAGCTCGACGCCGTCGCAGCCCGTGTCCTCGACGCGCGGCAGGATCGCGCGCCAGCTTTCCTCCGTGCACGGCACCATGATCGAGGCCACGAGCGCCCGGTCGGGGAAGGCGCGCTTGACCTCCTTTATCTCCCGCAGGTTGACGTCGAGCGGCCGATCGGTGATGAGCTCGATGTTGTTGAAGCCGAGCACGCGCCGGTCGGGGCCGTGGATGACGCCGTAGCGCGGCCCCGAAACGTTGACGACGGGCGGCCCTTCCTCGCCCAGCGTCTTCCATACGACCCCGCCCCAGCCGGCTTTCAGCGCCCGCACCACGTTGGTCTTGCGGTCGGTCGGCGGGGCCGAGGCGAGCCAGAACGGGTTCGGCGACTTGATGCCCAGGAAGTTCGTGGAAAGGTCGACCATCAGGCGGCTCCGGCCAGCCCCGAGGGCTGCGCGTTGAGAGTGCGACCGATCGCCAGCGCGGCCTGTTTGCCGTCCTCGACCGCGCTGACGGTGAGATCCTGCCCGCCGGCGACGCAATCGCCCCCGGCCCAAACGTCGGGCAGCGAGGTGCGCCGTTCCGCGTCGACCTTGAGGCGGCCGCCTTCGAGAATCAGCGTCCCCGGCCCCAAAGGCCCGTCCAGGAAGGTCTGCCCAATCGCGGTCAGCACGAGGTCGGCCGGGATGACGAGCGATTCGGCAGGCCCGGCGCCACCCGGGCCGCGATGCTCGAACAGGACCGCGCTGACGCGACCCTCGCGGCCCTCGAACCCCTTCGGGGTGGCATAATGCCGGATGGCGACGCCGCTGGTCTGCGCCAGTTCCTGTTCCCAGGGACTCGCCTTCATGTGTTCGGGCCCGCGACGGTAGGCGATGGTCACCTCCTCGGCGCCGAGCTTCTTCGACTGCACGGCGGCGTCGATCGCCGTCATGCCGCCGCCGATGACGACGACGCGGCGTCCGACCGGCACCTCCCCCTTGTCCTTGGTCTGCCGCAACATCTCGATGAAGGCCACGGCATCGACGACGTGCGCGTGGTCGCGCATGCCCTCGAGGGCGTTGAAGCCCCCGAGCCCGAGGCCGAGGAACACGGCGTCGTAGTCCCGCCGCAGCGTCGCGAGGTCGGTGTCGACCCCGAGCGCCACGCCGGGCCTCACGTCGATGCCGCCGACGGCCAGGATGAAGTCGACCTCCGATTGCGCGAAGTCGCCGGGCGTCTTGTAGGCCGCGATCCCGTATTCGTTGAGACCGCCGAGCTTGGGCTTGCCGTCGAACAGCGTCACCGCGTGCCCGAGCAGGGCCAGGCGATGGGCGCAGCTCAACCCCGCCGGACCCGCGCCCACGACCGCGACGCGCTTGCCCGTGGCGGGCGCACGGTTGAAGGGGTGACGGCCGGTGGCCATGATGGCGTCGGTCGCGTGGCGCTGCAGCGAGCCGATACGGACCGGCTTGCCCTCGGCGGCTTCGCGCACGCAGGCTTGCTCGCACAGCGTTTCCGTCGGGCAGACGCGGGCGCACATGCCGCCGAGGATATTGGCCGAAAGGATCGTTTCGGCGGCCCCGAGGTCGTTGCCGACGGCGATCTGCCGGATGAACAGCGGGATGTCGATGGTCGTCGGGCACGCGTGCATGCACGGCGCGTCGTAGCAGAAGTAGCAACGCTCGGCCTCGACGAAGGCCTCGTGCCGCGTGAGGGGCGGGGTCAGATCGGCGAAGTTCCTCGCGTAATCGTCCGCCGAAAGCCGACCGGCAACGACGCCGTCAGTCCCTACTGATGTCATTCGGACCCCTTCCGGGCACCTGATTGCCCGGCCCGACACACGAACCGTCCGCGAGTCTTTCAAAGCCGCGAGGGGCTTGTCAAGGACGCGGGCGGGAAGCATCAATCGCGACGTGCCCCGACCGATGCCCGGCGGGGTGGGACCTGCCCGCGGGGCTCGATCGGATGCCCGACATTCTCGCGCTCGGCGAGCCGCTGATCGAACTCAACCGGCCGAAGAACGCGGCCCATTTCGTCATGGGGTTCGGGGGCGACGTGTCGAACGCGGCCATCGCGGCGGCGCGTTCGGGCGCCTCGGCCGGGCTCGCGACGGCGGTCGGCGGCGACGCGTTCGGCGAGGCGCTGCTCGCCCTGTGGCGGCGGGAGGGCGTCGACACGGAGCATGTCAAGGTCGTCCCCGATGCGCCGACGGGCCTCTACTTCGTCAGCCATGCGGAGACGGGCCACACCTTCTCGTATCGCCGGGAAGGTTCGGCCGCGAGCCGCTACGGCCCCGACGAGCTGCCGCGCGACGCGATCGCGCGGGCGCGCGTCCTGCACGTTTCCGGGATCAGCCAGGCCATCTCGACCCGCGCGGCGGACGGCGTGTTCGATGCCCTGGCGCTCGCGCGCGACGCCGGGATCCTCGTTTCCTACGACACCAACCTGCGGCTGAAGCTTTGGCCGCTGGCCCGCGCCCGCGCCGTGATCCACGCCGCCATGACGATGGTCGACATCGCCCTGCCCGGGCTCGACGACGCGGCCTTGCTGGTCGGCTCGGACGACCCGCAAGCGATCGCGGCCCGCTACCTCGGTCTCGGCGCGCGCATCGTCGCGCTGAAGCTCGGACACCGAGGCTGCCTCGTCGCCACGCGGGAGGAGACGCTGCACGTACCGCCCATGCCCGTCGAGGCCGTCGACGCGACGGGCGCGGGCGACACCTTCGACGGCGCGTTCCTCGCCGAATACCTGCTGACCCGGGACCCGTTTCGGGCCGGCCTCTACGCCAACGCCGCCGCGGCCCTGTCGACGCTGGGCTATGGCGCGGTCGACCCGATGCCGCGCCGGGCAGAAATCCTCGACGCGTTGGGGAGCGCTTCGCCCGCCCGCGGCGGCGTCGCCGACACCGCCGCCGGAGAAGCGTAACCTCGCGACGCGGCGAAGCGTAACAAGGACGCGGCCCGGCCCGGGTGGGGTCAGGGCAAGCGGGTGAAGCCCCTCAAGGGCCTCATCCTGAGCGAAACCGGCTTGTGGTTCCAGCGGGCGGCCTGTTGGAGAAGCGGGCGGAGAGCAGCCGCGAAGCGGCCGGGTCGAAGGACGGGGAGGCGCCTCGTGCTTCGAGTCGCATGCTTCGCGTTCGCTCTCCGCTCCCTTCCCGAATCGGCTTGGCCGGCCCGAAACCCAGGGGAGCTTCGCTCGACGTGAGGGGGCGGGCGAGTCACCCGGTCGTCTCGTGCCGGGGCGCGCCGTCCGCGGCACGTTCATATCGAAGGGGATGGCTATGTTGATTTTCGGGAAACCTCGGCGCATCGCCTTCTTGGCGGGGATCGCTGCCTTGTTCGGAGCAGGCGCGTTCGCGCTTGCGCCCGCGTCGGAAAGGCCGGCGCCCCTGCCCGCCCCGAGGGAGGACCTTCCGCGTACCGGCGGAACCCGCAGCGTCGTGCTGGCAGGCGGCTGTTTCTGGGGATTGCAGGGCGTGTTCGAACACGTGAAGGGCGTGCGGCGCGTCGTCGCGGGCTACGCCGGCGGCGGCGCCGACACGGCGCTATACGAGGCGGTCGGCTCGGGCCGGACAGGGCACGCCGAGTCGGTGAAGATCGAGTACGATCCGCGCGCCGTCTCCTACGGCGAGCTTCTGCAGGTGTTCTTCTCCGCCGCGCATGATCCGACGCAGGTCGGCGGCCAAGGTCCCGACGAGGGGTCTCAGTATCGCTCGACCGTGTTCGTCGCGAACGACGAAGAGAAAAGGGTCGCGGAGGCCTACATCGGCCAACTGGGCCGAGCCAAGGCCTTCACGGGCCCGATCACGACGACGCTCGAGCCCCTGAGCGGCTTCTACGCCGCCGAGGGCTACCACCAGGACTATCTCATCCACCACCCTGACAGCATGTACATCGTGGTCAACGACGCCCCCAAGATCACGCTGCTGCACCGGTTGTATCCGGAGCTGTACCGGGCGGAGCCCGTCACGATGGCGGGCGCCGGCGACCCGTCCTGATCGCGTCACATCGGCGGCGTGAGGCCGTTCTTGCCGACAACGACCTCACGGCTCGTCAGGGTGTGGTCCGCGTTTTCGGTCCCGAACACGATGACATGCGCACCGGCCACGAGCAGCGCGCGGTCCCCCGGCTCGAACGTGACGACCGGTACATCGGGCGGTACGGCGATGACCTTCTCTCCGCCCTTGTAGCGGACCGTCAGCGTATTCGCGTCCGTGCTCACCACCTGGTGGTCGACGGTGCCGTTGGTCATCGTGCTTTTGGGGCCGAGGTCGAACGGCGTGTGGCCCTCGCCCGCGCCGCGCATGGCTTCAGGGAACACGTGCACTTCGAGCGCCTTCAGCGTGCCGTCGGGCTGCGTCCGCGCGGCGGTGCCGATGAAGCTGCCCGGCTTCACCTCGCCCAGGGATGACGGGACGACAGCCGTGACCCTCGCGCCGGGATCGAGCGCGACGGTGGCGTCGGGGCCATCTTTCGTCGTGACCACGAGAACATCGCCCATGAGCGACGCGACCACGCCGCGGACATGAAGCGGCGCTTGGGCGAGCGCGGCGGAGGCGGCGACGCAAAGCGCACCGAACGCCAGAGTGAACCTTGACAACACGGGGAAGCTCCGTTTCGAACCTTGAGGATGCGTCCCGCCGCCGGGCATGCGCCGACCGCGGGTTGACGGGAAGCGGCCGAGCGGTCGTTCCCGTCCTGAGTATGATGGGGCCGCCGCGCGGATCGGCAAGGAGTTCGCCATGCGCATCGAGGGTCGCGACTTCCGCACGATATGGGTCGATGACGACGGTGCGGGCGTCAATGTCATCGATCAGACGGCGCTTCCGCATCGTTTCGCGGTGAAGACTTGGCGCGGCGCGCAAGATGCGACCGACGGCATCGCCGACATGACGGTGCGCGGTGCTCCGCTCATAGGGGCCGCGGGCGCATTCGGCATGGCGCTCGCGATGCGCGCCGATCCGTCCGACAGAAGCCTCTCGGCCGCCTACGATACGCTCATCGTCGCGCGGCCCACGGCCGTGAACCTGCGCTGGTCGCTCGACCGCATGCGCCTTCGGCTCGCGCCGCTGCGCCCCTCGGAGCGGCGTGAGGCCGCCTACGAGGAAGCCGGGTTGATCGCCGAGGCGGACGTCGCGACCTGCGCGGCGCTGGGCGAGCATGGCTGCGCGCTCATCGCGGATACTTGGGCCAAGGTCGGCCGGTCCCGTCCGGTGCAGGTTCTCACGCATTGCAACGCGGGCTGGCTCGCGACGGTCGACTGGGGCACGGCGCTCGCGCCGGTCTACAAGGCGCATCGCCGGGGGATACCCGTCCACGTGTGGGTCGACGAAACGCGGCCGCGCAATCAGGGCGCCAGCCTCACGGCCTACGAACTGCTGAGCGAGGGCGTGCCCCACACGATCGTCGTCGACAACGTCGGCGGGCATCTGATGCAGCACGGCATGGTCGACCTCTGCATCGTGGGTACGGACCGCACGACCCGGACCGGGGACGTTTGCAACAAGATCGGCACCTATCTCAAAGCCCTCGCGGCGCATGACAACGGCGTGCCGTTCTACGTGGCCCTGCCCTCCTCGACCGTCGATTGGCGCGTGCGCGACGGCTTGGCCGAGATCCCGATAGAGGAGCGGTCTCCCGACGAGGTCGCGTTCATGACCGGCGAGACCGCGGGTGGCACGATGCAAACGATCCGCGTGACGCCGCGCGGCAGCCCTGCCCGAAACTTTGCTTTCGACGTGACGCCGGCGCGGCTCGTGACGGGGCTCGTCACCGAGCGCGGCGTCTGCGACGCTTCCGAGGCTGGACTGACGCGCCTGTTCCCGGCGGAGGAAAAGGCGGCGTAGCCCGTTGTTCGCCAAAAAGGGGCGCCGGTCGTCGCAGGGCAACGCTCCGTTCGTGTGAAGGATCGCGTCACGGGTTGCTGCCGCAAGGAGCGGGATTGTCGCCGTTCGATTGGCCCGTGAAGAGCTTCCGCAAGCGTCACCGCGCGCGTCCGCCCTCCGCCCCCTAAATCGTCCCACTCGGCCCCTCGATGATCTGCCGTATCTTCGTGCCCAGGGCTTCGAGGTCGAACGGCTTGGTGAGCATCTCCATGCCGGGCGCCAGGAAGCCGCCGCGGACCGCGGCGTTCTCCGCGTAACCGGTGACGAACAGGATTTTCAGATGCGGCCGGGTCTGCCGCGCGACCTCCGCGAGTTCGCGCCCGCTCATGCCGGGCAGCCCGACATCCGAAATCATCAGGTCGATCCGTTGCCTCGATTCGAGGTGAACGAGGGCCGTCGGGGCGTCGCGGGCGTCGAGGTGGCGATAGCCGAGTTCCTCGAGGACCTCGGCGACGAGCAGGCGGACGGTGGAATCGTCCTCGACCACCAGGACCGTTTCCCCCCGGCCACGCGGTGCCGCGTTCTCCCGCCCGAAGGCCTCCACCCGGGTCGACACGGCCCGCGGCAGGTACAGTTTGACGGTCGTCCCCCTCCCCACCTCGCTGTAGATTTTGGCGTGGCCGCCGCTCTGCTTCACGAACCCGTAGATCATCGACAACCCGAGTCCGGTACCCTGCCCGCTGGGCTTGGTGGTGAAGAACGGCTCGAACGCCTTGTCGACCACGTCCGAGGTCATGCCCGCGCCCGTATCCGAAACCGAGACCACCACGTAGTCTCCGGGCGTGACGTCCCGGTTCACCAGGGTGTAGGGGGCATGCAAGCGCGCGTTCGCCGTTTCGACCGTCAGGCGCCCGCCCCCGACCATGGCGTCGCGCGCGTTGATCGCGAGGTTCAGGATCGCGTTCTCGAGCTGGTTGGCGTCGGTCATCGCGGGCCATAGACCCGCTTCGAGCACCGTGGCGAGTTCGATCTGCTCGCCGAGCGTGCGATTGAGGAGGTCTTCCATCCCGGCGATCAGGTGATTGACGTCGGACGGCTTGGCGTCGAGCGGTTGGCGTCGCGCGAAGGCCAGCAGGCGATGGGTGAGGGCCGCGGCGCGCTGCGCCGATGTCGAGGCCGCGTCCATGAACCGCGCGACATCGTCGAGCCGGCCGCCGTCGATCCGGCGGCGCACGATGTCGAGCGCGCCGATGATACCCGTGAGCAGGTTGTTGAAGTCGTGAGCGATGCCTCCCGTCAGTTGCCCGATCGCGTCCATCTTCTGCGACTGGCGAAGCTGCTCCTCCAGCGCGCGTCGCTCTGTCACGTCGCGTCCGGCGGCGTAGATGTCCTCGCCCGCGACCACGGCCGTCCACGCGACCCAGCGATAGGTGCCGTCTGCTGCACGGATGCGGGAGTCCATGCCGGCATCCGGGTCGCCGCCCACGAGAGCCGCGAAACGCGAGCGCACCGCGGGGACATCGTCGGGATGGATCAAGGCCTCGAACCGCGCACCGACGAGGGCCTCGGGTTCGTAGCCGAGATCGCGCCAGGCCGGGTTGGCGGACCGGTACACGCCATCGAAGCTGCACACGACGTAGAGGTCGCGCGAGGCCCGCCAGATCAGGTCGCGTTCGCGGGTCCGCTCCGCGACACGCTGCTCCAAGGTGTCGTTGAGCTCCCGCAAGGCCTGCTCGACACGGCGCTGATCGGTGATGTCCACGCTCACGCCGGAAAAGCGCGTGGGCGCGTCGGCGTCGTCGAACGCGCATCGCCCGCGGGCCAGGACGTGCCGCACCTCGGCGTCGCGCCGCGTCAGCCGATATTCGGCCACGAACGGCTCGCCCGTTCGCAGGGCGTGCCGGATTTGCGTTTCGAGCCTAGCGGCGTCGTCGGGATGCGTGCTGCCGAGGAACGCCGAAATGGGAGCTCCGGCCGCCGCGACGGCGGGCTCGACCGCGTATAGCCGTGCGAACCGCTCGTCCGCGTATACGCGATCGTTCGGGACATCCCAGTCCCACGTGCCGATGATTTGCGCGTTGGACAGCGTCAACGCGAGCCGTTCCTCGCTGGCGCGAGCCTTGGCTTCAGCCGCTTTCGAGGCCGTGATGTCGATGGCGACGCCGACGTACCGAAGCCCCCGGCCGTGCCCCTGCTCGACGCAATGGCCGCGCACCAGAAGCCATCCGCTTCCCCCGTCCGCGCGCAGCAGCCGGAATTCCTGCGCGTAGTCGTTCGCCGACGTCAGCGCCGCCTCGACCGCGGCGAACACGGCCGCGCGATCGTCGGGGTGCATGACCCCGGCGATCCCCGCCAGGGGGACACCCGCGGCGGCAGCGGCGGGATCGATCCCGTAGAAGGCGGCCCAGCGCCGATCGGCGACGATCCGGTCGAGCGCCACATCCCATTCGAAGAAACCGACCAGCCCCGTTTCGAGCGCCGTTTGGAGACGCTCCCTGTTGCTGGCGATTTCCTGCTCGGCGGCCCGCCGCGCCGTCTCGTCGCGGGCGATCTTGATGAAGCCTTGTTCGCGCCCCTGTGCGTCACGCGGGAGCGGTCGCATCGCGCCGTTCATGAACACGCGGCCGCCGTCGGCGCGCACGTGCCAGCGCTCGTCATTGGCGCAGCCCTGGTCGCGTGCGAGAGCGGCCTCCTGGTCGGGCCGCCCCTCCGCACGGTCCTCCGGCGTGAAGATGGTGTCGGCGGACCGCCCGATCGCCTCAGCGGCGGCGTAGCCGAAAACGCGCTCCGCGCCGGCCGACCAACTCGTGATCCGGCGCTCCGGATCCGTCGTCAGGATGGCATAGTCGGTCGCGCCGTCGACGACGAGGCGCAGGCGTTCCTCGCTCTCGCGAAGCGCCACTTCGTCCCGTTTGGCAGGGGTCACGTCGCGATAGAACACGGCCAGGCCGTCGCCCGAAACATAGGCGCGCACATCCAGCCAAACGTCGTGGACCTCCGAACGGTGCCGGTAGGTCAGCGCCTCGGGCGTGCGGTTGGTCATGGCGCGCTGGAACAAGGGCCAGGTCGGCAGGTGCTCGGCTTCGGGCCACACCTCGAGCAGGTGGCGGCCCAGGATCGCGTCCCGCTCCCGCCCATCGATGCGGAGGGCTTCGGCGTTGACACGGCGGATATGGAAGTTGCCGTCGAGCAGGATGAAGGCTTCCGCCATGCCTTCCAGGACGCCGCGGTTTTCGGCTTCGCTTTCGCGCAACCGGCGCTCCGCGACGATGTGGCGGGTGGTTTCCGTACAAGGACAGAAAAAGCCCGACACAGCACCCGCGGGGTCGCGCACGGGAGTGAACGAGAACGAGAAATGCAATTCCTCCGGATACCCGTCCCGCTCGAGGACGAGCGTGATGTCTTCCATGTGGAAGGATTCGCCGGCGTAGGCCCGCTCGACCAGGGGTGAAAGCTCGTCCCGCGCTTCCGACCACACCGCGAGCAAGTCCCGCCCGAGCGCGTCCGGATGTTTGCGACCGAGGATCGCCGCGTAGGCGTCGTTGTAGAGCAGCGTGCGCTCGGGACCCCAAACGATGACCATCGGCTGGTGCGAGCCGACCATCACGCCGGCGAGCGTGCGGAGCAGCCGCGGCCAGTCCCCGAGAGGACCGAGCGGCGTGGCGGACCACGCGTGGGCGCGCAGGCGTGCCCCCATCTCGCCGCCGTCGACGATGAACGGATCACTCATTCTCTGGCGCGCGCGCTCCTGCCGCGAAACCGGCGTGACCCTGTGCTTCGCCTGGCATTAGAGCACGTTCGGTTTCGGTTGGAACGTCCCCCGCCAAGTCGATCGCGCTCGAGCGCCCCGGCGCGGGCGGGAAAGCCGGCACGCGGGCAGGGGCCGCAGGGTTCAGAAAAGACCGGCCAGGAGGTTGATCGTCAGCGCCAGCACGATCGTGTTGAAGGTAAAGGCGATCAGGCTGTGGATGGTGCCCAGGCGCCGCAGCACCTTGGACGTGAACGCGATGTCGGCCGTCTGCGACGCCACGCCGATCACCACCGAGAAATGCACGAAGTCCCAATAGTCGGGCGACTGGCCGCCCGGAAACGACAAGCCTCCCCGCAAGCCATCTGCATCGTCCGCGGCGGAATAATATTCGTTGGCGTAATGCAGCGCGAAGATGAGTTGCACCATGAACCAGGACGCGGAAACGGTGGCGAACGCCAGCACGACCCTGAGCCCCTTCACCAAGCCGTGCTCGTCCTTGGCGAGGGACAGTTCCCCCGCGATGGCACTGAGGCTGACGACGGCGGCGGTGAGGACCAGGGCGAGGATCAGGTGACGGCCTTCGTCCTGGGCCTTCGCCCGCATCGTCATGTGCGACACGCCGCGGTTGCGGAAGCTGAAAAGGACGAGGCCGATGAACAGCACGCAGGTGGCGTCCCACGACAGGATCGTGCGGGTGCTCAGGGCAAGGCTGTTCGGTGTCACCCAAAGCAGGCCGGCGAGCAGCAGGCCCGCCCCCACCGCGCTCGCCAGACGCGGGCGGGCGGTCAAGGAAGACAACGGCGATCGACGGTTCGGGGGCGCTTCGGGGACGATGCTCACGCGGGCTCTTTCCTGGCCCGACCGACGCCGAGGGCACCGCCCGAAGTGCCGCTTCGCGGGCAATCGCAGGTCACGCCCGTCGGGCGGCGAAAAGCGGCTTCACCGGGCGGCTCCAAATGATACCGTGCAAGCGCGCCGGGTCGGGATACCGAGCGGCGCCAACGCGATCTCAGGGAGGAACGCATGGCACTCTACCTTTTCCACGGGTCCTACAACGCCGCGGCCGCCAAGGCTATGATCGACAGTCCGCACGATCGCGGCCAGGCCGCCGGCGACATGTTCTCGTCGGCGGGCGGCACGCTGCACCACATGTACCTCGCCCTGGGGGAAAGCGACTTCTTCATCGTCGGCGAGCTGCCCGACACCAAGGCCGCCATGGCGTTGTCCATGCAGGTGGCGGCGAGCGGGAATTTCACGAGCTTCAAGACCGTCCCGCTGCTGTCCACGGCGGAGGGCGCGGAGGCGATGAAAACCGCAAAGTCCCTGACCTACCGTCCGCCCACAGGCGCGGGTCGGTGACCCGACGCGCGCTCGGGATCGCCGCGGCACCCAGGATCGTGGACGCGCCCCGCCCGTGCGCGCTCGCGCGGGCAGGGAGAACCCCCACGACTGACGGATCCGCGGCCCCTATTTCGACGCCAAGCCGGCCTTGTCGGTCACGGCGTGGGTCCAGGCGCCCTGCGGCTCCTTGGTGATGACCGGATCGGAGCCCGACGAGAGCAGGGTCTTGACCGTCCGCGCGTAGTCGGCGGGGTCGAGCGCGCCCGTCGCGCCCTCCGTGAGCTTGTTCACCTCGTCGACCATATGCTTCTGGTGCGCTTCGGTCTGGGCGCCGGAGGCGTCGTTTTCGAGCACGATCTTGACGGTCTCGTCGGCGTGCGACCGGGCATAGTCCCAGCCCTTCATCGAAGCCTTGACGAAGCGGGCCATCTTGTCGGTGAACGCCGCGTCCTTGAGCTTGCCCTCGAGCACGTAGAGCCCGTCCTCCATGGTGGCGACGCCCTGATCGGTGTAGTTGAACACCACGAGTTGCGCCGGCTTCATGCCCGATTCGATCACCTGCCAATATTCGTTGTAGGTCATCGTCGAAATGCAATCGGCCTGCTTCTGCAGCAGCGGGTCGACGTTGAAGCCCTGCTTCAACACCTTGACGCCGCCGGCGGAGCCGTCGGTCTTGATGTCGAGCTTGGCCATCCAGGCGAGGAACGGATATTCGTTGCCGTAGAACCAGACGCCGAGTGTGCGGTCCTTCAAATCGGCCGGGGTCTTGACGCCGGTGTCGGCACGGCAGGTCAGTTCGAGGCCGGAGCGCTTGAACGGCTGGGCGATGTTCACGACGGGCGAGCCCTTCTCGCGCGTGGCGAGTGCGGAGGGCATCCAATCGACGACGACATCGGCGCCCCCGCCCGCCAGCACCTGCTCGGGGTTGATGTCGGGGCCGCCCGGCTTGATCGTCACGTCGAGGCCGGCCTCCTTGTAGAACCCCTTGTCCTTGGCGACGTAGTAGCCGGCGAACTGCGCCTGCGTGACCCATTTCAGCTGCAGCGTCACCGCATCCGCGGCGTGGGCGGCGCCGACGCTCCCCGAAGCGGCCAAGGCCAGCATGCCGCAAAGCCAATGTTTCATCATGTACCCTCCTGTCGTGAGCTCAACCGAGCTAGGTGGCATGCCCTCTGTACGATGGATGCCAAAATGTGGCGCGACGTTCGAGCAGCGCCACCAATCCGTAGAATCCCGAGCCCGCCAGGGCCGCGACCGCGATCGTCGCCCACACCATGTCGATGTTCATGCGGCCGACCTCGGCGTTGATGCGAAATCCCATGCCCACGATCGGCGTACCGAAGAATTCGGCGACGATGGCCCCGATCAACGCGAGCGTCGTGTTGATCTTCAGCCCGTTGAAGATGAACGGCAAGGCGGCCGGCAGCCGGAGCTTCAGCAGCGTCTCGGCGGGTGACGCCGCGTAGGTGCTCATGAGGTCGCGCTCGGCCGCGCCCGACGCCGCGAGCCCGGCCGTGGCGTTCACGAGCATGGGGAAAAACGTCATGACGGCGACCACCGCGGCCTTCGACGGCCAGTCGAACCCGAACCACATCACCATGATCGGCGCGATGCCGACGATGGGCAGCGCCGACACGAGCGTCCCGAGCGGCAACAGACCGCGCTGCAGAAAGGGAACGCGGTCGGTCAGGATCGCCACGACCAAGCCGGCGCCGGAACCGAGCGCATAGCCCGCCAGGAGGCCCTTGAGGGTCTGGACGAGGTCCGCGCCGACGGTCGGCAGCGAGGTCGCGAGCCGTGCGGCGATTGCCGAAGGCGGCGGCAGGATCACGCCGGGCACGCCCAAGCCGCGCACGGTCATCTCCCACAGGAACAGCACCGTGGCGCCGAAGACGAGCGGGATCGCGAGCCGTTCGAGGCGGCCGGCCAGACCCTCCCGCGCACCGCGCCGCACCAGCCCTTCGACCACCGCCCAGGCCGCGATCCAGACGAGCGCGCAACCGATCCAGTAGAGCGGCCCTGGACCCGCCGCCGACACCGCGTCCGCGTCCGCCGCGCGCACCGCGCCGGCCGCGAGCCCGGCCAGCGCGCCCCCGAAAGCGAGACCCCGTTTCACCGTGCGGCCTTCGCGGCAGGCGCCGCGGCGTGCTCCACCAGGCCGACGACGCCGACGAGCGCGGCCCCGCATGCGGCGGCAACGAGCAGCGCCGCCCAAATCTGGACCGTCTGCCCGTAATAGGATCCGGCGAGGAGCCGGGCGCCGAGGCCGCCATCCTCGCTCTTGGTCACCTCGGCAACGATCGTCCCGACGAGGCTCGCGGCGATACCCACCTTGAGCCCGCCGAACAGGAACGGCAGGCTCGCCGGACATCGCAACTTCGCCAGCACCTGCGCGCCGGACGCCGAATAGGTCCGCAGGAGGTCGTGGTGGAGCGGATCGGGCGACCGCAGCCCCTTCGCCATCCCGACCGCGACGGGGAAGAACGAGAGGTAGGCCGCGATCAGCGCCTTGGGCACGATGCCGGTGATCGAGAACTGGTTGAGGATCACCACGATCATCGGCGCCAGCGCCACGATCGGTATGGTCTGCGAGGCGACGATCCAGGGCATCAAGCCCCGATCCAGGCTGCGCACGTGCACGACGAGCAAACTCAGCACGATCCCGAACACGGAGCCAAGCGCGAAGCCCAGCAGCGTCGCCTGCATGGTCACGATCGCATGAAACACGAGGCTGCGCTTCGATGCCAAGGGGGTGCCGAACACGGTCTTGCCGAGTTCGAGCGCGATCTGATGCGGGGCCGGCAGCTTGGGTCGCTCCTGCGACCAGGTTCCCGCCACGAAATCGGCAACGCCGTAAGTTTCGACACCGGCGTTGCTGAATCGATCGCGCTGAAGGTCCGCGTTCATGCCGATGGCGGCCCCGTACCAGACGGCGACGATCGCGAGAACCACGACCGCGACGGGCGCGATCCGCCCCGCGAACGTGAGCTGCGGCCAGGCCCCGGGTCGGCGAAGCGAGACCGGGATCGCGACGCCGGCTTCAGTCGACATACGAATGGCCTTCCCGCAGCCCCTGGCGGACCCGGTGGGCGACGCTGAGGAACGCCGGCGTTTCCCGGATGTCGAGGGTCCGGTCCCGCGGGAGGTCGCACGAGACGACGTCGTGCACGCGGCCGGGGCGCGGCGACATCACCACGACCCGCGTCGAAAGGTAGACGGCCTCGGGGATCGAATGGGTCACGAAAACGACCGTCTTGCCGGTGCGGTCCCACAGCCGGAGCAATTGCTCGTTCAGCTTGTCGCGGACGATCTCGTCCAGCGCGCCGAACGGCTCGTCCATCAGCAGCAGGTCGGGGTCGAACGACAGCGCGCGGGCGATCGAGGCGCGCTGCTGCATGCCGCCCGACAATTGCCACGGGAACTTGTGTTCGAAGCCGGCGAGGCTGACGAGGTCGAGCCCGGCGCGGACGCGAGCGGCCCGCTCGTCCCTCGCGTAGCCCATGATCTCGAGCGGCAACGCGATATTGCGTCCGACCGTCCGCCACGGGTAAAGCGCCGGGGCCTGGAACACGTAGCCGTAGGCGCGCTGCAGGCGGGCTTGGCGCGGGCTCACGCCGTTGACCGCGATGCGCCCCGATGTCGGTTGCTCCAGGTCGGCGATGACGCGCAGCAAGGTGGTTTTCCCGCAGCCGGAAGGCCCGATCAGGGAAACGAACTCACCCGGCGCGATCGACAGCGAAATGTGCGAGAGCGCCTGCACGGGCGCATCGGCCGCGTCGAACGTGAGCGACAGATCGTCGATCGCGATCGTCGCCGGAGCCATCCCGGCCCGACCTCTCACATCGGCCGCGACATCGATGCCCATTCAGCGGGAAACCTTCCGCGGCGCCGTCCGGCTTCGCGACTGGCGCAACGCTTGCGCGCCCGGCGTGAACGGCGGGCGCGGGACGAACCTGCCCCGTCCGGCCCGGGCCGATAGTTTCCCGTCCCGCCAGACGACCTCGCCGCGCGACAGCGTGATGCGCGGCAGCCCCTCGCAGGCGATGCCCTCGAACACGTTGTAGTCGATCGCCGACAACTGCGTCGCCGCCGCGATCCTCTTGGTGGCCTTCGGGTCCCAGACGACGAGGTCGGCATCGGAACCTGCCGCGATGGCGCCCTTCTTCGGATACAGGTTCAGGATGCGCGCGATGTTGGTCGAGGTGACGGCCACGAACTCGTTCGGCGTGAGGCGACCCGTGCCGACCCCCCGGGTCCAAAGCACGGGCAAGCGGTCTTCGAGCCCGCCGGTGCCGTTCGGTATCTTGGTGAAGTCGTTGCGGCCCATCCGCTTTTGCGCCGTCGTGAAGGCGCAGTGGTCGGTCGCCACGACCTGGAGCGAGCCGGCCCGCAGGCCGTTCCAGAGATCGTCCTGATGCTTCTTGTCCCGGAACGGCGGCGACATCACCCGCCGGGCGGCATGGTCCCAATCGGGATGGAGGTATTCGGTTTCGTCGAGCACGAGGTGCTGGATCAGCGGCTCGCCGTAAACCCGCTGGCCGAGCGCCCGGGCGCGCCGGATCGCTTCGTGGGCGGGAATCGACGAGGTGTGGACGATGTAGAGCGGCACCCCGGCCTGGTCGGCGAACATGATGGCGCGGTTGGCGGCTTCCCCTTCCACCTCCGGCGGGCGCGAATAGCCGTGACCCTCCGGGCCGGTGATGCCCGCGGCGAGGACTTCGGCCTGGAGCGCCACCACGGCGTCGCCGTTTTCGGCGTGGACGAGCGGCAGGGCGCCGAGTTCGGCGCAGCGCGTGAACGAGGCGAACAATTGCGCGTCGTCCACCATCAGCGCGCCCTTGTAGGCCATGAAGTGCTTGAACGTGTTGACGCCGCGCCGGACGACCTCGGCCATCTCGTCGCGGATCGCGTCCGACCACGACACGATGCACATGTGGTAGGAGAAATCGGTCGCGGCGCCGGCCGAGCGCCGATCCCAATCCGCCCAGGCGTCCATCAGTTTCTGGTCCTGGCCGGGGATGCAGAAATCGACGACCGTCGTGGTGCCGCCCGAGAGCGCCGCCTTGGTGCCGCTTTCGTAGTCGTCGGCGGTCGTCGTGCCCATGAACGGCATTTCGAGGTGGGTGTGCGGGTCGATCCCGCCCGGCATGACGTGGCAGCCGGAGGCGTCGAGGACCTCGTCGCCCGAAAGGCCCTCGCCCACGGCCCGGATGGTTTCGCCTTCGACGAGCACGTCGGCCGCGAACGTCCGCTCTGAGGTGACGACCGTTCCGCCCTTGATCACGATCGACATGCGCCCTCGATACCTTTCCGCGTTCAAGCCGCCTCAGGCGACGATTTCGGCCTTTTCCAGGACGGCGTGCATGAGCACCTGCGTGCCGGCGCTCGCCCAGTCGGGCCTGATGTCCTCGGCCTCGTTGTGGCTGACGCCGTCGACGCAGGGCGTGAAGATCATCGCCGTGGGCGCGACGCGGCTTACGTAGCAAGCATCGTGCCCGGCGCCCGATACGATGTCGCGATGCGTGAAGCCGCAAGCCTCCGCGCCGCGCCGCACCGCGGCGACGCAGCCGGCGTCGAACGGCACGGGGGCGTAGGAGAAAACCTGCTTCAGCGCGAACGTGAGCCCGCCAGCCGCCGCGATCCTGGCGACGCCCTCGCGCAGCGCGGCGTCCATGCGGTCGAGCACCGCGTCGTCCGGGTGGCGGAACTCGCAGGTGAGGAACACCTCCCCGGGGATGACGTTGCGCGAGCCCGGATAGGTGTTCAGCATGCCGACCGTCGACACGGCGAGCGGCGGATGCGCGAGGCCGATCTCGTTGACGAGGCCCACGACCCTGGCGGCGCCCACGAGCGCGTCCTTGCGGCGCGACATGGGGGTCGAACCGGCGTGGCTCTCGAAGCCGGTCAAGGTGAGCTCGTACCAGCGCTGGCCCTGCCCGTGGGTCACGACGCCGATGTCGATGGCCTCGTCCTCGAGGATCGGCCCCTGCTCGATGTGCAGTTCGAAGAAGGCGTGGATCGGCCGCCCGCCGACCGGCGCCGCGCCCTTGAACCCTATGCGCGCCAACTCGTCGCCGAGCGCGAGTCCGTCGCGGTCCCGCAGGCCGTAGGCATAGTCCTGCGTGTAGGCACCTACGAAAACGCCCGAGGCGATCATGGCGGGGGCGAAGCGCGACCCTTCCTCGTTGGTCCAGTTCGCGACCTCGATCGGATGCCGGGTCTTGATGTCGAGGTCGTTCAGGGAGCGAACCACTTCGAGCGCCCCGAGGACGCCCAGGACGCCGTCGAACTTGCCCCCCGTCGGCTGCGTGTCGAGGTGGCTTCCCATCACCACGGGCGGCAGCGCCTCCTCCGTCCCCGGCCGGCGGGCGAACATGTTGCCCATCGCGTCAACGGTCATGCGCAAGCCGGCGGCCTCGCACCAGCCGGCGAACAAGCGGCGGCCGTCGCGATCGAGGTCGGTGAGGGTCAGGCGTTTGCTGCCCCCCTTCGGGGTCGCGCCGATCTTGGCCATCTCCATCAAGCTGTCCCACAAGCGCGCCCCGTCGATGCGGATGTTGGACAAATCCGGCATGTGATCCTCGTCGGCCCGCCGTCTCGGGGCGGGCATTCCCATCGCGGGGGAAACTACAGCGACTGGTCGGAGCCGGTCAAACCCACGGACGCCATTGGGACACCCTGATCGCCATGTAAGGGTTCGTCCCCAAAACGCGCTCGCCGAGAGCGCGCGGCCCGACGCGGCGAATCGTTTGGGATGCGCGCCGCCGGCGAACCTGCGAGCGGCCCTCCAGAACGCGAAACGAGAACTCCCATGTCGGGCATCGAGATCAAGGTCGTGGCTGTCGTGGGCGCAAGCAGCGGCATCGGCGAGGCGACCGCGCTGCTGCTCGCCGCGCGCGGCGCCGTCGTCCTCGGGCGCGCGGAAGGCGGTCGCCCGTGCCATGGCGTTCGCGATCGAGCAGCCTGGCGATATCGATGTGGGCGAGATCATCGTCCGTCGCACCGCGCAGGCGAGCGCTCGCGCGCTTTCAACGGCCTTGACGGCGGCCCGTGGCGTCCGCAGGTTGCGGCGATGTTTCCCAGGCGGCAGCGATGACCAAGCTCGACCCCGGCCGGCGCCCGTCGCTCGGCGCCCGCACCCGCCTGGTGCATGCGGGACGCGAGCCGCGCGACCAGTTCGGGTTCGTGAACACCCCCGTGTACCGCGGCTCGACCGTGCTCTTCGAGAGCGTCGACAGCTACCGGACGGGCGCCCAGCCCTACACCTACGGCACCCACGGGACCCCGACGACGCGCGCGCTCGAGGAAGCCTGGACGGAACTGTGCGGCGCCGCCGGCACGGTGCTGGCGCCCTCCGGCCTCGCCGCCGTGACCCTCGCGCTCATGGCCGTGCTCGACGCGGGCGACCACGTGCTCGTGACCGATTCGGCCTACGGGCCCACGCGTCGGTTCTGCGACAAGGTGCTCAAGCGGTTCGGTGTCGAGACGACGTACTACGACCCCCTCGTCGGCGGCGGGATCGATCGATTGTTCAAGCCGAACACCCGGGCGGTGCTGGTCGAGAGTCCCGGCTCGCAGAGCTTCGAGATCCAGGATGTCCCCGCGATCGCGGCGGCTGCCCACGCGCGGAATGCCCGCGTCGTCCTCGACAACACCTGGGCCACGCCGCTGTTCTTTCCGCCTCACGCGCGCGGCGCCGACCTTTGCGTCGAGGCCGGCACCAAGTACCTGTCCGGCCATTCGGACCTGCTCCTCGGACTGGTTTCAGCAAAAGCCGAGGTCTGGCCCCGGCTGCTCGACACGTTCACGAACTTCGCCATGTGCCCCGGACCCGAAGACGTGTTCCTGGCCCTGCGCGGGCTCAGGACCATGGACCTCAGGCTGCGGGAAGCCGAGCGACAGGCGCTTGCCGTGGCGCGCTGGCTCGCGGACCGGCCGGAGGTGGCCCGCGTCCTGCACCCGGCACTGCCCGATTGTCCCGGCCACGACCTCTGGAAACGGGATTTTTCGGGCTCCTCGGGGCTGTTTTCCGTCATCCTTCGGCCGGCTGCCGCCAAGGCGGTCGCCGCCATGGTGGACGGCTTGGAACTGTTCGGGATCGGCGTGTCCTGGGGCGGTTACGAGAGCCTCTTAGTGCCTTTCGATTGCGCCGCCTACCGAACCGCGACGGCCTGGAGCCCCGGCGGGCCCGCGCTGCGCTTGAGCATCGGCCTCGAGGATGTCGAGGACCTGATCGACGATCTCGATCGCGGCTTCGCGCGCCTGCGGAGCGGGTGAGCGCCGCGCGGCATCAGAACGGAGCGGTGTCCGTCCCCGGCTCGCCCCACCGGGGGGACCGGCGCTCGATGGGTCGGACCGGGTCGGGGCCGTCGAACGCGATCGAGCGACGCGCGAAGGCGCGCGCCACGAGGAATGTCACGCCCGCGCCGAGCCCAGCGCCCGCCACCACGTCGCTGGCAAAATGCGCGCCGATCAGGACGCGGGACGCGGCGATCGCCACCGCCGCCGCGAACAGGGGCGCCCGGGCGCGGGGCACCATCAAGCCGAGCGCGAACGCGGCCGCAAACGCCGTCGTGGCGTGCCCGGAAGGAAAGCTCGCCAGGCTGAAGGGCGACATGGTCGGGCCATCGAAGTGGAACGCGCCGAAGGTCTCGAACAGCTTCGGACGGGCTCGACCGACGAGATGCTTGACGACCTGCGCCAGGATGCCGGTGCCGGCCACCGATAGGAAGAAGAACGCCGCGCGCTGGCCTAGGTCGACGGCATCGGCGCCGAACAGGCGCGCGACGCCCCGGCGTCGCGCCACCACGCTCGCCAGGACCAGCACGCCCGAAACGACCAGCATGTAGCCCGACAGACCGAAGCTGCTCACGCGCGTGCCGAACCCGACCAGGGCCGGCGGGGCGGTGCTCGCCCACCTTGCGAGGCTTGCGTCGAGGAACGCCGCGCCGAGCAAGGCGACGAGGAAAACCACCATCCAAGGGCGGGTCTTGGCGGGCCAACCGGTCGCCGGGATCGGCCTCGGTGGCGATCGATCGTGTTCGATGAGGATCATGGGTGAACGGCCAGATCGGGAACGCAGCCTGTAAACGCGGTGCAAAACGACCGAGGCGTTCTCCCGGGAACGCTGTCTCAGCCCTTGTGGTGATTGGCGACTCCGGCAGGGTTCGAACCTGCGACCTGCCGCTTAGAAGGCGGCTGCTCTATCCGGCTGAGCTACGGAGCCTTGAGAAACGCTGTTTCGACCGCGCGAAGGGTGGCCGGGCGCTAGTGGGTCCATTGACCCGTGCGTCCCGGCCGGAAATTGTCCGAATAGGACAACCCGCGCCGTTCGCGATCCGGCGTGGGCTCCTCGACGCGATATTCGACGCCGAGCTTTTCGGCGAAAGCCGTCGCCTCCTCGCGCGAGTCGAACGCGATCCGAACCTGCGTTTCGGTCGCGGCCGAGCCGGTCCACCCCATCAGCGGCTCGATTTCCCGCGGCGTATCGCGCTCGTATTCGAGAAGCCAGGCCTTGGTACGGGCATGGCCGGACTGCGTGGCGCCCCGTGTCGGACGATGGATTCTCGCGATCATCCCGTTCCCGTTTGCATCCCGCGACGCGGCTCGGACAGCGGCTGGTCGGGGCAGCAGGATTCGAACCTGCGACCTGTAGTTCCCAAAACTACTGCGCTACCAGACTGCGCTATACCCCGCATGATAGCCGACCGCCACAGCCCTCCGCTATCATGCGGGGTAAACAGGAACAAGCGCGGAAGGGCGTCACGACAGGCAGTCGGGTGAAGGCCACCCTGGGGCATCGTCAACGCGAAGGCCGGCTGGGCGGAGCCGCGGCGGGACACGGCGGTCCATTCAGCGTCGCGGGCGGTCGGGATCGCCGCCCGCGACGCTCCGCTCGCGGTCGCGACGACGGCAGGCAATCACGATCCGTCGTTGCCGGCAGCGCGAAGCAATGCAGCGGCACCGCCCTACGAGGCTGGATTGCTTCGCCTTCGGGTCACAATGACGGTTTCTCAGCGTCACGGAGGTCGTAGGAGCGGACGTCCGTGCCCCTTGCCGGCAACAAACCGCGGCGCGGTACTCGACCGGTCGCCCGGGGCTCAACGCGGGGCTATCGCGCCTGTAACGCGGCTCGAAGGGTGCACGAGCGGGCTTCGCTCTGGCGCCCATCAGCTGGCTTCAATCCGTGACTGTCCAGCTTTCGACTTTACAAGCGTTTATCTTAAAGTCTTCCGCACTGAAACCGCCGCGCTGCAGCACCCGGATGTCGTAGATGCACGTCGTTGCGCCGTCTTCCAAGTCCACCTCTTCCTGACTTCCCGGTGGAATAGTGTCGGAGATCAGGTTTTCACCCCAATTTTCATCGCCGGAGTTGGTCGCTTGAACCTGCAGGATGGTGTGGGACGACTCGTTGATAACGATGACCGACTTGTTCGCGGCAAAAGCGGGGCCGACCGCGAGGCCCAGAACTACGAAGACGGAGAAACAAGCGCTCTTCATCGCCACCACTCCTGCGGGCCAAGCCCGACCACGGACTCAGCGGATATCGAAAGAAGTTTCAAGGTGTCGACCCGTCGCCATCGCGGGATCCGCCCGCAGCCTCAGCCACCGAACATCGGATGGCCTACGCGGTCTCCGGGCCGCACACCGATCCTGCGCACCGTGCCGGCGTTGACCTCGAGGACGCCAAGGGCGGCTCCCTCGGACGAGATGATGTCCTCCGATTGCGGCACCGCGCCCTCTTTCACGGACACGACCCGGCCGTCCGCGGCGATGAACAGCATGTCGAGCGGCAGGAACGTATTCTTCATCCACATGGACACGGACCGCGGCGTGCCGAAGTCGAACAGCATGCCGCGGTCGGCCGCGAGTTGGCGGCGGAACATCAGCCCGCGCTCCAACTCGTCCCGCGTGCGCATCACCTCCACTTCGAAGGAATGGGAACCGCTGCCGGTGACGATCGTCAGCCGCTCCGCCGCGAGGCCGGCCTGGCTCGCACCTGCGGTGGCGAAGGCCAGCGAGACGACAAGGAGGAGGGAGCGCAAAGCGTTCATGAGGCCGTTTCCGTTCCGCGCGAAGGACGCTTGCGGCAAACGGCGCGCGCGCCCCGAGGTTCATCCTTGACGCACTGACGCGCACCCCGCGCGGGGTGCGCGTCAGTGCGAGGCCGACGAGCCGGCGTCGAGCGGACGAACCTCGGCCGCCATGAGGCCTTTGGGGCCGTCGCCGAAACGCACGAGGAAGCTTTCGCCGGGTTTGAGTTCGGCGATGCCGTAGCGGCGCAGCGTTTCCATGTGCACGAATATGTCCTGGGTTCCGTCGCCGCGCGTCAGGAAACCGAACCCCTTCGCCCGGTTGAACCATTTCACGATCGCGATCTCGAAGCCTCCGCTCGGCGTCACCTGCACGTGGGTCCGGGCCGGGCCGGTCTGCGACGGGTGGACGGCGGTGGACAGGTCGAGCGACAGCACGCGAAACACTTGCAGGCCCTTGGCGCGCTTGAGCACCTCGCAAACCACCCTCGCGCCTTCCCGGGCGGCCTGGAAGCCGTCGCGCCGCAGCGTCGTCACGTGCACGAGCACGTCGGGCAACCCGTTGTCCGGGATCACGAAGCCATAGCCCTTGGCGACATCGAACCACTTGATTTCGCCCACGACTTCGATCAGGTCGAGCGGGCTTTCGCCACCCTCGGCGGGTTCCGTGACGGCGTCTGAGGTCGGGTCTTCGCTAGCCAACGCATCCACCCCGTGAGGAGCCCACATCGCCCGAGTTCGCCAAGTATCGCGCGCGCACCAGCGTCGGCGGCAGAGATCGAATCAGTCGCCCAAGGGGCAAGTCGAACATAACATTCGCGGGAACGGCTCAAAGCCGAAACTGGCGCCCCCGGGGCAAGATTGTGGCGGGTGTGTTGCCTTTGCCCCCGCGCTCGCGCCCTTACAACAGGGAAAGAACGTTGCCGATGTCGTCGTGAACCACGAGGTCGGCGCGCCCGTCGAGCGGCGTGGGTTCGCGGTTGACGATCGCGAGCGCGGCGCCGTTGGCCTTCGCGATTTCGGGGAAACGCACGGCCGGGCGCACGAGGAGCGACGAACCGAGGACCAGACAGACGTCGCAGGCGAGGGCCGCGGCGCGGGCGCGTCCTAGGCTGCCCGGGTCGAGCGGCTGGCCGAAGGCTATGCTGGCCGACTTCACCAGCCCGCCGCAAGCGCAAGGCGGCACTCGTCCGGTGCGCACGAACGCGACCCGGATGTTCCGCAGTTCGTGGCGGCTTCCGCAGGACAGGCAGCGCGCGAAGGTGCCGTTGCCGTGCAGCTCGATCAGTTTGTCGGGCGATAGACCCGCGGCCTGCTGCAGCCCGTCGATGTTCTGCGTGATGACGGCCGCGAGCCGACCGTCCGACGCCAGCTCGACGAGGGCGCGGTGTCCGCGCCCGGGCTTGGCGCCGGCATAGATGTCGTCCATGGCGAACTTGCGCCGCCACGCTTCCGCCCTCGCCGCCTCCCCGCCGAGGAAGGCTTGGAAATCGATCGGGACGTGCACCCGCCAGGGGCTGTCGGGCGAGCGGAAATCGGGCACCCCGCATTCGGTCGAGAGCCCCGCCCCGGTCAGCACCGTTATCCGTTCGGCTCGCGCGAGCAGCCGGGCGAGGTCGCGCCCGCTCCCCTCCCCGGCGTTCGCGGGACGCATGCGGGGCGGGCGTCAGGCCGGGCGCTTCAGCGGCACGATGTTGTGCAGCCGGTCGTCGGAAGCGTCGAACAGGCGCTTGATGCCGCGCGCCGCCTGTCGGATGCGCTGTTCGTTCTCCACGAGCGCCAGGCGCACGTGGTCGTCGCCGTGCTCGCCGAAGCCGATCCCTGGCGCGACCGCCACGTCGGCGCGCTCGATCAGCAGCTTGGCGAACGCGAGGCTGCCGATGTGGCGGAACCGTTCGGGGATCGGCACCCAGGCGAACATGGAGGCGACCGGCGCCGGAATGACCCACCCCGCGGCGGCGAAACTGTCGACCATCACGTCGCGGCGCGCCTTGTAGACCGCCCGCATGTCGGCGATGCAGTCTTCGGGTCCGTTCAAGGCGGCGGCGGCGGCGACCTGGATCGGCGTATAGGCGCCGTAGTCGAGGTAGCTCTTCACGCGGGTGAGGGCCGCGAGCAGGCGCTCGTTGCCGACCGCGAAGCCGATGCGCCAACCCGGCATGGAAAAGGTCTTCGACATCGACGTGAACTCGACCGTCACGTCGATGGCGCCCGGAACCTGAAGCACGGAGGGCGGTGGCTGCCCGTCGAAGTAGACCTCGGCATAGGCGAGGTCGGACAGCACGAAAATGTCGTGCCGCTTCGCGAAGGCCACGAGATCGCGGTAGAAATCGAGCGAGGCCACCATCGCGGTCGGGTTCGACGGATAGCACACGACCACGCCGAGCGGCTTCGGGATGGAGTGCGCGACGGCGCGCTCGAGCGCGGTGAAGAACGCGGGCGTGGGTTCCGCCGGCACGGAACGGATGACGCCGCCCGCCATCAGGAACCCGAACGCGTGGATGGGATAGGACGGGTTGGGGACGAGGATCACGTCGCCCGGGCCGGTGACGGCCTGCGCCATGTTGGCGAAACCCTCCTTCGACCCGAGGGTGGCCACCACCTGCCGGTCGGCGTCGAGCTTCACCCCGAACCGCCGGGCGTAATAATTGGCCTGGGCGCGGCGCAGACCCGGGATCCCCTTCGAAGCGGAATACCGGTCGACGCGCGGTTTCGTCGCGGTTTCGACGAGCTTGTCCACCACGTGCTTGGGCGCCGGCAGGTCGGGATTGCCCATCCCGAGATCGATGATGTCGGCCCCCGCGTTGCGGGCCGCGGCCTTGAGCCGGTTCACCTGCTCGAAGACGTAAGGGGGCAGGCGACGGATGCGATGGAAGTCGGTCATGGACGGCGGAACTCAGGATGCGAAGGGACGGCCGTCGCCTTCAATCGGCGGCGGCCGGGCGGCGGGCGGCGGTCACCCGCTTGGCGAGGGGCGGCGGCTTCGCCGCCTTGGGCGGCGCGGGTGGCGGACCTTGGAGCTGCCGCAGGCGCGCCGCGTCGAGCGCGGCTTCCGCGGCCTTGATCTGGGCGGCGGTCCGCACGGGATCGGGACGCTTGGCCCCCACCGCGCCGGCCGGTATGTAGTTCAGCCGGGCCGGGTCGGGCCGGGTCGCCTCGACGAAATCCGGCGGACGACCCCGCTTGGCCCGGATGTCCAACCCTTCGAGCAAGGAATGCCAGGGATCGTCGCCTTGGCCGGGCGGTGCCGTTTCCTCGGCGCGCGCGGCGCCGCTCGAAGCGAGCTGAAGCGCGATCCCGAACAGGGCCGCCGCGCCGCGCCGGGCGCCCGAGCCGCGCGTGGCCCGCCGGGGGTGACGTTGTTTCCGCGGATCGCAAGGCATACGTGCCGACCTTGATAAGCAACCTCGGGGGCGCGCGATCCGTTCCACGGGACGAGCCGCGCTCCGTGCCGCACGCAACGTAGCGTTACAGGCTCAATTTGTCCTAAACGGGGTTCGAGCCGCATCGCCGAGACCACGAGGAACCGTGCCATGAAGGCCAAGCGCATGTCCCGGCCGAAGAAACAGGCCGGCCTTTCCGGGAGCGAGGAAAGGACCGCGCTTCCAACCGCGCCACAGCCGGCCGGGGCGCCACACGGCGGAGAACCGGCGCAGGCGGATCCGTCGAGCCAGGCGCGACCCGCGCGGAAGAAAAGAGCGAACGCCGTCGCGGCGCCGGCGCGCGCCACGGCGGCTCCGCCAGCCGCCGATGCCGTCCCGGCACCCCCCGCCGCCGCCGCGACCGCCTGGCGGGACGCGGCCGCGCCTCGACCGGGCGCGGCGCCTCAGCCAGAGGCCGTGCCTCAGCCAGAGGCCGTGCCTCAGCCAGGGGCCGTGCCTCAGTCAGGGGCGGCGCCTCAGCCGCTGCTGCCCGACTTCGACCGCCTCGCCCGCAATATGGCGCTGCTCGTCGAGGAAAGCGGCAAGGCGGCTTCGGCCTACCTCAAGCCGCGCGAAGCCGGGCAGGCCGTCCCGGGCTTCGGCGACGAAGTGAAGGACATGGTCACGACCTTCGGCCAGGTCGCCGGACAATGGTTCGGCGATCCAGCCCGCGCGCTGCAGACGCAAGCGGCGCTGTCGAGGCAATTCGTCGATCTTTGGACGCACACCTTGAATCGCTTCACGGGCGTCGAGGCCCCGCCGGCGGCGGAACCCGTGGAGGATAGACGCTTCGCCGCGCCTGAATGGCGGGACATCCCCGCCTTCGACTTCCTGCGCCGCGCCTATCTCCTCACGAGCGACTGGGCCAACACGCTCGTCGACGAAGCCGACCTCGATCCCGATACGCGCCGGCGCGCCCGCTTCTACATGCGGCAGGTCGCGGGCGCGCTGTCCCCCTCGAACTTCGTCGCCACCAACCCCGAACTGCTGCGGGAAACGATGGAACAGAGCGGCGACAACCTGGTCCGAGGCATGCGCATGCTCGCCGAAGACATCGAGGCGGGTCACGGCGACCTCAAGGTCCGACAAAGCGATCCCTCGCCCTTCGCGCTCGGGGTGAACATGGCGACGACCCCCGGCAAGGTCGTGCTGCGCAACGAACTGATGGAGTTGATCCAGTACGCGCCGGCCACGCCCGAAGTGTACCGGCGTCCGCTCCTCATCGTGCCGCCATGGATCAACAAGTTCTACGTCCTCGACCTCAACCCGGAAAAATCCTTCGTGCGCTGGGCGGTCGCCCAGGGCTTGAGCGTCTTCGTGGTGTCTTGGGTCAACCCCGACGAGCGGCACGCGGCGAAAGACTTCGAAGCCTACATGCGCGAGGGCGTTTTCGCGGCGCTCGACGCGATCGAGCAGGCGACGGGCGAGCGCGACGCGACGGCGATCGGCTATTGCGTCGGCGGCACGCTGCTCGCCATAGCGCTGGCGTACATGGCGGCGCGCGGTGACCGGCGCCTCAGCAGCGCGACCTTCTTCACGGCGCAAACCGATTTCCGCGACGCCGGCGATCTCAGGGTGTTCGCCGGCGAGGAGCAGATCGCGCTGCTCGAACAGCAGATGAAGGAGACCGGCTACCTCAAGGGCGCCAAGATGGCCAACGCCTTCAACATGCTGCGCCCGAACGAGCTGATCTGGAGCTACGTCGTCAACAACTACGTGCGCGGACAGGCCCCGAAGGCGTTCGACCTTCTGGCCTGGAACGCCGATTCGACGCGCATGCCGGCCGCCAACCACGTCTTCTATCTGCGGAACTGCTATCTCGGCAACACGCTGACGCGCGGGGAAATGGTGATCGGGGGCGAGACCCTCGACCTCGGCAAGGTGACGATCCCGGTCTACAATCTCGCCACGCGCGAGGATCACATCGCCCCGGCGCGCTCCGTGTTCACCGGCGCAAAATTCTTCGCTGGCCCGATGCGCTACGTCCTGGCGGGTTCGGGCCATATCGCGGGCGTGGTCAACCCGCCGTCGAAGGTGAAGTACCAGTTCTGGGCGGGTCCACCCGTCGAGGGTACGTTCGAGGATTGGCTCGCGGCCGCCACCGAGCATCCCGGCTCGTGGTGGCCGGATTGGCTGTCCTGGATCACCGCGCAGGCGCCCGCCAAGGTGGCGCCCCGCATCCCGGGCGAGGGCGGCGTTGCAGCCCTGTGCGACGCGCCGGGCGAATACGTGCGCGTCCAATCCTGATCGCTATCCGCCGGCCGGAACGACGCGGAATACGCGCATCGGCCCGGCGTCGGGGAGCACGGGCGCAAGCCAGTCGGGGGTGCGGCCCGCCATGATCTGCCCGGCGAGCCCGTCCGGGTTCTGGAGCGCGAAGTCCTGGATTTCGGGCGAGGCGAGGCAGAGCGCGAGGGCGTCCGCGCGCGCCTCCCGGATCATCCGCTCGGCCGCGGCGGGCGCGGCGACGAAGGCCAGCAGCGCGAGCCGGTTGCCAGCGGCATCGCGGTGATAGGGCGCTGCGAAGGCGTCGTGCGGCGTATGCGCGAGGATGTGGCTGCCGAGGTCGATGCCGGACAGGACCCGGCCCGGAGGGAAAGCGGCGAGCGTCGCGTAGCTCGCCGGCGCGAAACACGCCTCGGCGTCGAGGGGCGGCCATGCGCGCCCCTGCGCCGCCGGGGACGGACGGGACAAGAGGCGCGCCGGAACGACGGCGGCCCAGCCCGCCTGCGTCAGCGCCAGGCCGCAGACGACGCCGAGAACGGCCGGCCGCGCCGGCAGCCCCGGCCGCCCCGGGCCGAACCACCGGCACAGCAGCCAGGCGCCGCCGAGCGCCGCGAAGGCTTCCGCCGATGCCGCGACGCGCACTTCCCAGCAGCTACCGAGGACGGCGAGCGCGCTCAGCGCCGCGACGACCATCCACCGGCGCCGATCGAGGCCCCGTGCCGACCAGGCGGCCGCGGCGGTGGTGGCGAGACCCGCGACGAGCGTCGCGACGAGGGGGAGCGTGCCGGCCGGATCGCGCGCCAGCAGCGCCCGCAGCGGCATCGCCTCGCCGACCTCGCTCAGCCAGCGCTCGCGCAGCAAAGGATCGACGGCCGCGTAGGGGTCGCCGAGACAAGCGGGATACGCGAGCTTCACCGCGAGCAGCGTGCCCGCGCCGAGCACCGCCGCCGCCAAGGCCCGGGCCGGCCACGCCGCGGAACGGGGTGAGACGCCCGCGAGGCCGAGCAGGCCGGCGCCGCCCACCCAGGCCGCGAGGAGGTGCGGCGCCCCGAACGCGTCGCAGACGGGCGCGAGGAAGCGCGAAGGCGGTACCTGCAGCAGGAACACCACGGTCGCGCCCGCGACAAGCCCGAGCGCGTGGAAGCCGAGCGCCCGGCCGAGTCGGTTCCTGGGATCGACCCAGAAGAAGACGAGCAGGCCCGCGCCGGCCGCGACGAACGGCAGGTTCTGGAGGTTGACGGCGAGCGACAGCGCCGCGAGCGCGCCGGCCCAGCCCGCACGGCCGGCCTTCTCGGGATCGAGCGCATCGATCAGGAGTTTCACGATGGCGACGAGCAGTGTCACCTGCAGGGCGTGATGGTGGATGTGCCCCGGTACGAAGTTGCCGACGAGGTCGAGACCGCCCGCCGCCAGCAATGCCGCCGCAAGCGGCCCGCCGCGTCCGACGAGGGCGCGGGCGAGCGACGCCAGCAGCGTGAGGAAGAGGACGTATAGCGCGGCCGGTTCGGTGAGGCGCGTCAGACGTTCGGCGGTGTCCGCGTCCGTGACGCGCCGCAACAGTCCCATCGCCAGGGCGAGCGGGACATCGACGAGGCGCGACCAATGGAGAAGGAAGGGGTGGTCGGGCGACAGGCGGTGCGGCACGAGGTCGAACCACCCCTGCCCCGCCAGGAAATCCCGAACCTCGACGGCCCGCATGGCGTCGTCGGGATCGAAGAACATGCCCGTGCGCCACACCGTCAGCGCCTTGCCGAGCGTCAGGACGAGCGCCAGGAGGGCTCCCGCCGCGACCGCCAGGCCGGACGCGCGGAAGCCGGCGACAGGCGAGGGAGCCGCATCGGCCCCGCGCGGCATGGCGGCGAGATGAGGAGGCGTCACGGGGATGCCGGGGCGGGCTGAACGGAGCGACAGCCTACATCGCGAAACACCAAGCGATCGTTAGCCGGGTGCGGACGGCCCTTGTCCGGTCACGCGACGCGACGCATAGTCCCGCGCCGCCGCATCGAAGGCGGCATGCCGAACATCCTCAGGAGACCACGATGAAACTGGTGCGCTACGGCGAGCCCGGGCGGGAAAAGCCCGGCCTGTTCGAGGGTGGAACGCTGCGCGACATCAGCCATCTCGTGCCCGATCTCGCGGGCGCGCATTTGTCCCGCGCCTCGCTCGCGAAGATCGCCGCGGCGCGGCCCGGCGACCTGCCGGCGGTGCCCGGCTCCCCCCGGCTCGGACCCTGCGTGGGACGTCCCTGCAACTTCATCGCCATCGGCCTGAACTATGCCGATCACGCGGCCGAAACCGGCGCTCCGATCCCCAAGGAGCCCATCATGTTCACCAAGACGCCGAACTGCATCGTCGGCCCGAACGACACCGTGGTCCTGCCAAAGGCTTCCGAAAAGACCGACTGGGAGGTCGAACTCGCGATCGTGATCGGAGAGCGCACATCCTACATCGGCGAAAAGGAAGTGTTCGACCACGTCGCCGGTTTCTGCATCTGCAACGACGTGTCGGAGCGCGAATTCCAGACCGAGCGCGGCGGCCAGTGGATGAAGGGCAAGGGCTGCGCCACCTTCGG
>CAXTIC010000047.1:0-29278 GCA_964244255.1 uncultured Lichenihabitans sp.
TCCCGAGCCGCACCGCAGCCCAACCCGACCCGTTAACCCGAAGCGATCGCCCTGGGCGACCGACCTGTCGCCGTTGACAACCATCAAGCCTTGTGTTGGGTTTTTGCCGGTCGTCGCGGCGTCCCGATGAGGTCCTTGTCATCAATCCGTCGACGTACCCGCTTAGGCAAAGGCGTCGGGCGACGGCCCGCCGTGCGCGCGCCGTCTGTCCGACACTGTGGGCTCACGCCGCAAGCGTTCGTTTCGTGCGAACTTGCTTAGGCGAGGCTGATTGCTTCGCTGTTCAGTTGAGGTTCATGTCAACCCTGTCTTGGTAGGAGCTAACGTTGCTTCGGAAAACAATGATGCTTATCGCCCTCACCGGGTTCGCTTCCGCCGCCGCGGCGCAAAACATCGACGCGATCGTCGCGCGGCAGACGATCTACAAGGGATTCGGCGAGACGACGAAGCCGATCGGGCAGATGCTGAAGGGCGACATCCCGTTCAACGCCGCGACCGTGAAGGAAGCGCTGACCGTCTACGCCACCGGCGCCAAGAAGCTGCCGGGGCTTTTCCCGGATGATTCCAAGACAGGGCACGACACCGCGGCCTTGCCGGGGATCTGGGAACACAAGGACGACTTCAACGGCCGCTTCACGAAATTGGCCGCCGATTCGGAGGCCGCTGTGGCCAGCATCACCGATCAGGCCAGCTTCGCCGCGACGATGCCAAAGATCGTCGGCCAGTGCGGCGCGTGCCACAAAGAATACCGCGGCAGCAAATGACTTCGGTGTCGCGCCCCTCCTCGGTCGGTGCCTCGGTGTTCGCCCGGGTGCGCGCCTGGGACGGCGCGACCCGGCTGTTTCACTGGACGTTTCTGGCGCTGATCGTGTCGGCCTACCTCACGCGCCGATACAGCGACGATCCGTTCTTGTATCTGCACCGCCTGAACGGCTACGGGATCCTGACGTTGCTCCTGTTCCGCTTGTTCTGGGGTTTCGTCGGGTCGAGTACTTCGCGGTTCGCCGCTTTCTTTCCGTTACCGGTTCCCGCGTTCCGCTATCTCGCGGCGCTCCTGCGCGGTAAGCCGCTCCACTATCTCGGACACAACCCCCTCGGCAGCGCGCTGATCCTCGTCATGCTGCTCGCGGTGGCGGCGCAGGCCTGCACCGGGCTTTTCACGTCCGACGACGCCCTCGCGCAAGGCCCGCTCCACGACCATGCCTCCGCGATCGTGGCGGCGCGGGCTTACGCGTTCCACGCCAAGGGCTTCTGGATCATCCTGGCGCTGGCTGCGGTGCACGTCGCGGCCAATCTCACCTACCATTTCGTCCTCAAGGATCGTCTGATCACCTCCATGGTGACGGGGATGAAGCCCGCGATGGTCTACGTCGACCAGCAGCAGGCCCGCGTCGCGCCGGCGGCACGGGCTGTCGTCTGCTTGGTCGCGGCTGCCGCGATCGTCGGCGGCGGCGTGGTTCTTTCCGGGAACAGTCTTCTCAGATAATTGTATCCGTTGATCTGCGGATCGAAAGGGTTGTCCGATGCTTGCGGTCAGGCGTGCTCACCTCCTCGGTGCGGGGCTTCTTGTTGGGGTTGCGGCGTCCGCCGCCACGGCGCGCGCCGAGGGCGGCGGCGATGCTCACGGCTGGGGCGCGGCGGCGCCGATCCTCGACAAGCATTGCGCGCGCTGCCACGCCGTCGGACACCTGACGGCGCGCTACAAGGACAAGCCGGCGGGCAATTTCGGCTTCGTCCTCGATCAAGAGGAACTGCTGAAGCGCAACAAGCTGATCCCGGGCAACGCCGACGGATCCGAAATCTTCGTCAAGGTCATGAAGGGCGACATGCCCAAGGACATCGACGACGCGTGTTTCGACGGCAGCGCGACCGAGAAGACCTATTGCGGATTGAGCAAGGAGGAAAAAGCCCTGCTGCACGATGCCATCAACGCGATGGTGGCGCAGGCGCCGGAAGCGGCGGTGGCGCAGGCGGCGCCCCACGAGGGCGGGCAGCCGGCCGAGGGCGGGGCGCACGACGCGCCCCATGAGCCGGCGGCGGCGCCGACGCAAGCCGCGTTCATCACCGATCGCGACATCATCCGCATGATCTCGGACGACATCGCCAGAGCCAATACGACCGACGCTCCGAACTACCGCTACCTGACCTTGACGCACCTCTACAACGTGGCTGAACCGGACAAGGACATGCGGGTCTACCGCATGGCGTTGTCGAAGCTCTTGAACAGCCTGTCGACCGATTCCGATCCCTACACGCCGATGGCCATCGACCCGGCCCAGACCATCTATCGCATAGACCTGAGGCGCCTCGGCTGGCGTCCCGCGACCTGGGACGCGATCGTCGCCGCCGACCCCTACGTCACCATCTACAACAACGCGCAGTTCAGGGCGCTGGCTCACGACCTCGGGACGATAACGCCGTTCATCCGCGCCGACTGGTTCACCTTCTCGGCGTCCCGCCCGCCACTCTACTACACGATCCTCGACATGCCGAAGACGAAGGGCGAGCTGCAAAAGAGGCTCGGATTGAACGTGAGCCGCGACTTCGAAGATCGACGCATCGAGAGGGCCGGCTACCAGCTCTCGGGCGTGTCGGACAACAACCGCCTGGTCGAGCGACACGCCATAGGCACCGGAGGCTACTGGGAATCCTACGACTTCGGAGCGAATGGGGACCGTAAGAGCCTGTTCCAATTCCCGCTCGGACCGCCCGGGGCTTTCGGCACGCTGTCCGAGAAATTCGGATTCAATCAGGACGGCGGGGAGATCATCTTCAGCCTCCCGAACGGCTTCCACGGCTATTACCTGACCGACGGCAAGGGTAACCGGCTCGATATCGGCCCCACGAAGATCGTCCGCGATCCGTCCCAGCGCGACCTTGCGGTCACCAACGGCATCTCGTGCATGGGCTGCCACGACAAGGGGATCAAGTTCAACGACCGCCGCCCCGGCCAGCCGCTCGACCAGGTCCGCGACCTCGTCCTGCGCAGCGGCACCTACCCGTCGGAGGTCAAGGAGCTCGTCGGAGAGGTGTTCCCCACCGGCGCCGACATGAACCATCGCCTCGAGGCCGACGCGAAGCGCTACGCCGACGCCCTTACGGCGGCGGGCGTCAATATGAACGCCAAGGCCGAAGGCGTCGAAATGGTCAACGCGCTCTCGAAACGGTTCGAGGACAACCTCAACGCCAAGCTGGCGGCGGCCGAGGTCGGCATGACGGAAGCCGCGTTCATGGACCGGCTCGACGCGGCAGGCGGCCAGGCGCACGACCTGAAGCTTCGTTTGCAACAGGATCTCGTGCCGCGCGACCAGTTCGTCTCGTTGTTCGCCCCCCTCGTCAACACCATCAATGACGATGGCGACAAGGCGATCGACCTCACCAAGGTGGCGGTGCAGACGGCAACGACGCCCGAGGTCGTCGCCCACGAAGGCAAGAAGGCGCCGCAAACGTCGAAGACCTTCGACCTCGCCTTCTACGCCAACGCGACGGCTTACAGGGTCGGTGATCACGTGACCTTCACGCTGCGCACCGAACAGCCGTGCTTCCTCACCCTGTTCGACTCGGATGACAAGGGTCAGACGGCGGTCCTGTTCCCGAACGCCATCCACCCGGATGGCAGGATCGAGGCGGGCGCGACGGTGGATATCCCGGGGCCGAAGGTCGCCGGCTTCAACATCACGGCGACCGAGCCCGGGGTCGAGCGCATCACGGCGAGTTGCAATGCCTCGTTCCCGGACGTGGCGCAGGACTTCAACAAGAGCCAGTTCACGACCTTCTCCAGCACGCGAGCCCTCATCGACGCCAAGGCGGACGCGCTGCAAAGCTTCGCCAGCCGCGTCCTCTCGGTCCAGCCGACGGAGGGTCCGCTCGCCCGGCCGGGGGTGGACGGCACGGGCGCGTCCCTCAAGGGCAGCGTATCCAATGTCGTCGTCACGGCGGGCCAGCAGCTGGTCGCGAACCCGATCGAACCGGCGGTGCCGATCACGGCTCAAAAAGGCGTGGTCTTGAACATCCGGGCGAAGTGAGGGGAATCGAGGTCGCGGCGCTTGTGAGGGATGAGCCATGGGCAACGACATGAGCGGGGCGCGAGGGACGATGGTGTTCGCCGCCTTCCTCCTGGGCCTGGCATCGGCGTGTTTTCTGCCGCCGGGGGTGCGGGCGGCCGAGGCTGGCTTCTGCAAGGAGCCCGACGTGAACAAGCTCGTGAACCTCGCAGCCCAGGACGCGCTCGAGCCCGACCGGCTGATTGCCCTGGTCCGTCGGTTCAACACGGCGCCTCCGGACTGCGACAGCAGGATCGCGTACTGCGTCGGCATGAAGGCGGCGCTCCAGACCGTCGAACGCGCGTACTCGCTTCTGGTGACGGCGACGCCGGACCTCGCCTCGGCGCGTGCGATGCTTCTGCAAGGCCGAGCCAACGGGGCGCCGTGGCAATTGCTCGTGGCGCTCGGCGACGTCGAGGCCGCGCTGGCGCGTCAGGACGCCAAGCCGGCCCTCTACCACGACGCGGCCAGCGACCTGCAGTTCGCCATCAACGCCATCAACGAGCCTTCCTTGTGCCCGGAGTTCAACGAGATACGTCCGGATCCGGACGAGATTCGCCGGATCCGGAAGCGGACCGCGGAGGCGGTCCTGTTGTCGCCGCGGTTCGACATCGCGCGCACGAAACAGGGGGATTGCGGTGGCATCTTCCTCGACGTCGTCAAGGGCGTCGACGCCGAGGCCGTCCCCGTGCCGATCACCTTCGAATACAACAAGGCCGAGTTCACCGAGGAGGGTAAGAAGGCAGCCGACTCGCTGTTGCTGTGTCTGCGCGAAAAGAAGCTGCCGGAGATCACCCTGACGGGCCACACCGACACCCACGGCAAGGACGCCTACAACTTGGATCTGTCGGCGCGGCGCCTGATCACCGTGGAAGCGTTCTTGCGGGCCGGGGGCTACACGGGGAAGCTGCACCTCATACCGAAGGGAATGCGCGAGCCGTTCCAGCCCGACGATCCCACGCAGCACTCGGCTGATGAGCTCGACCAGATGAACCGCCGCGTCGAGCTCCGCGAGGTGAAGTCGTGAACAAGTTCTTCGCCTGGGGCGTCCTTGCCGCGATGTCGGCGGGGCCGACTCCCGCGCAGGCGGCGGTGCACGCTTTGGTCATGGGTTTCGACGCCTACTCGCCGAAGGTGTCGCTCGAAGGGTCGCGCAACGACGCCGCCGATATCGCCGGCGTGCTACGCAAGCGGGGGGTCGCCGACGTGACCGTCATCAGCGAGCCCGGGACGACGCGCGATACGGTGGAGCGCGCCTGGGCCGCGATGGTCGCGCGGGCGGCGCCGGGGGACGTGTTGTTCGTTTCGTTCTCCGGGCATGGCAACCGCTCGCCGGAAAAGGGCGAGCCGAAGCATACGCCCGACGGGTTCGAGAAGGGTTTCCTGCTGCCGTCCTACGACGAGGATCAGCATCCGGAGGAACAACTCCGCGACGAACACCTGTACGACCTGTTCAAGGCGGTGTCCGACCAGGGCTTCAAGGTCGTCTTCGTCGCGGACGCCTGCCATTCCGGGGCCACCGTGCGCGGCGTGCCCGGATCGCCCGCCGTGCCGAAGTTTCAGGTCTTCCAGCTTCACGGAAAAGCGCCCCCGCCTGCCCCGGCCGCGGCCGCCGTCGTGCATCGGCCGCCGATCTCCGGCCTGACCATCTATTCGGCGGCGGACGAGCATCAGACGATCCAGGAGTTCACGCTCGACGGGCAGCGGCGCGGCGCCCTGAGCTTCGTTCTCGCGCGCGGGCTCGACGGTGCCGCGGCCGAACCGAACGGGCGACTGACCGAGGGCGACCTCGGACGCTACGTCGTGGCGAATGTGCGACTGAGGTCCAACAACACCCAAATCCCGAGCGCCGTGACGCCGGACCCGGACATGCCGATCTTCGACGGCGGCGCCCCCCCGCAGAAGCCGACCTTCCCGGCGCTGCCATCCGTGGCGCTGTTCACCGACCGGGATTCTCCGCCGAGCGTGACCGGCGTCACCCGGGCCGACAAGCAGGCCGACGCCGTCGTGTCCTGGCTGGGCCAAAGCCGGGTGCTGAACGCGCATGGCGACGTGGTGGCGAGCGCCGTCGAGGCCAATCGTTTGCAGGACGCCGTCGATGCCCGGCGCGTGTTGGAAGCGCTGACACAAGCCGTCGGGCAGTCCGGGAGCGCGTTGGAAACCAGCGTGGCCGCCAAGGGCAAGCCGCCGTCCGACCGGTATTACCTGCCCAACGAGGATATCCGCATCGAGGCGCAGGCGACGCCGTTGCGCTTCCTCACCGTTGTCGACCTCACGGCCGACGGCACCGTCCAGTTCCTGTGGCCCCTCAAGGGCGATCCGCTCGAATGGAAGGCCGCCGAGCGGCCGAATTTCAAGGTCCATGTGGTGGCGCCTTTCGGCCAGGACACGCTGATCTTCATCGAGAGCGACCGCGCGCTCACGGAACTGCACGGCGAGCTCGCCAGGCTCGACGGGCAGATCGCGCCGCTTCCGTTCTACGATTCGTTGAAGCTTTGGCTGCCGCAGGTGACGTTCAAGCTCGGCATCCAGTCGGTGTTCACGTGCGCGGCCCTGAGGGAGGACGGCGTATGCGGGTGATCGGCACCCCTGTTTCGGCGCGCCACGCCGGTAGGCGCCGTGGCGTGCCACGTCTCACGCGGCCTGTCGTCCGCGGGCGGTGGCTCGCCGTCGCGGCCGCCTGTTGCGCTTTGGCGGCCTTGACGCCTTGCAGCCCCGCCCGCGCCACCGACCGGGCGCTCGTCATCGGCGTCAATCATTATCCGGGGATCACGGTCCAAGGCGTCCCCGGGCAGAAGGATCTGCAGGGCGCCGTCTTCGATGCGAAGACGTTCCAGGGCCTCCTCGAGAACCAGCTCGGCGTCGCGCCAGAGGACATCCACACCCTGTTCGACGCCGAAGCGTCGCGGACGCGCATCCTCGATGAGTTCGGCACGTGGCTCATCGAGGGCACGACGGCGGGGGATCGCGTGTTCTTCTATTTCGCCGGGCACGGCGCGGCGGTGAGCGTCCAGGACGAGGCGACGAGCGCCTCGCGCATGACCTCGGCGATCGTTCCGGCGGACGCGCATGGCGACCTCGTGCAGCAGCCGGTCGGCGTCCAGGGCATGATCCTCGGCGTCGAGATCAAGGCCCTGCTCGCGAAACTGCCGGGCCGCAGCGTGACGGTGGTCGCCGATTCGTGCCAATCGGGCTCGATCAGCCGGGATGCGCTCCACCCGTTCGTCCTGCCTCCGAACATCCGTGTCCGCACGCTTACGCCGGCCGGTGCGGTCGGCATGACGCAGGCGGCGTTCGACGCCGACACGGCCATGCGTCTCGATGCGAAGCTGAATGGCCGTCTTCTCGAGATCGCCCCGTCCGCCACCGCCGACACGGGGCAGGGATCGCTCGTGGTCTGGGCGGCGGCCACGACCGATCAGGTGACCTTCGATCTGAATGACCGGCCGGGCGGCATTTTCACGCAAAGCTTCGCCGACGGCCTTCGGGACAAGAAGGCCGTCCTCGACGCCCAGGGCAAGGTGACCGCGGCGGCGCTGCTCAATTTCGTTCGCGACCAGGCGAAGGTGTTTTGCGGCGGGGCGGGGCCGGCGTGCAGCGCCGGGCTGACGCCTCAATTGTTGGCGCCGCCGGACTACCTGGTCGCGGCGCTGACCAAGGACGTGGCGTCCTCGCCGACGCCGCCGCCGCCGCCGCCGGTCGGCCAGGCGCTCGCGGCCTCGCTGAACGCCATCCTGAGCCACCGCAACGATTTCCCGCTGGAGGTCGCGATCCTGCCCGGGTCAACGCTGAAGATGGGGCAGCAGCTCAAGCTGCGCGTGAAATCGGGCGAGCCCGGCAAGGTCGCCGTTTTCGACCTCACGCCCGATGGCGACCTCACGCAGATCTTCCCCAACGCGAAGACCGACCGGACCGGGAAAGTGAACGCCAACGCGCCGCTCACCATGCCGGATGCCTTTTGGGGAATGACGTTGCGGGCGACGCCGCCCGCCGGCGCGGGAGCGATGCTGGTGCTGGTGACGGAGCCCGGCGTCGACGTCACGGAGGCGACCGGGGTGGCGATGGATTTCAAGCCGCTCGCGCAAACGTCGCGCCTGCTCCAGGTGATCGGCACGGCAGTCGAGAAACCGGTGGTCAGCGCCACTCTCGCCGAGCCCACGCGCGCCGCGCGCTGGGCCTTCGTCCGCGTGCCCTACACGGTGACGCCATGATGCGTTTCGTTCTCCTGTGCTGCTTCGGCCTGATTTTCGCGCCTCGAGCGGCGTTCGCGGAGGACGCGGTCGCGCCGAAGCCGGCGGCCCGCGCATGTGCGGCCGTGGAGGCGGACCTCGCCGCCGCGCGCGCCGCGGGAAACCTCAAGGATGTCGCCAAACTGTACGCCGAGGCCGAGCAGGCCGCCGTCGGGTGCGAACCCAAGGCGCTGTTCTGCATGGGGCGCGGCGCCGCGCTGGCCCATGTCGAGGCGGCCTATGCCGCGGCCGCGACAGGCCGGGGCGCGGAGGCCGCCGGTCTCTTCGAGGCGGGGCGCCGCTTCGGCGAACCGTGGCCGCTGCTCGTGGGACTCGGCGACGCGGCGGTCGAGAAGGCGCGGGCGACGCACGATGGCAAGCAATGGTCGGATGCCAGCATCGATTTCCAGACGGCGATTTCCGTGATCGACGAGCCGGCGCTATGCGAGGGCGAGCCGCAGGTTCCGGACCAGGCGGGCTATGACGGCATCGTCCGCAAGATGTCGCTCGCGACCTTGCTGGCCAAGCCGCTGACGTTCTTCCACAGCAAGTGCGCGCCGTGCAGCCTCGCCTTCCTGGCGCACGGCCCCGTCGCGGCCGAGCGTCCGCGCGTGGTGCCCATCACCTTCGAGGATCGCAGCGCGGCCATGACCTCGGAAGGGGCCGCGACCGCGAAAGCGCTGCTCGAGTGCGCCGTTTCCCAGAAATGGACGAAGCTCGGCTTGTCGATCCATACCGATGACCGGGGAAGCGACGCCGTCAATCAGGCCTTGTCGCAACAGCGCATCGTCAGCGTCCGCAAGGTTTTCACCGATGGCGGGTTCAAGGGGGCGCTCGATACCGAAGCCAAGGGAAAATCCGAGCCCTTGCAGATCGATGATCCCAAGACCTTGACCGCCGCCGAGGTGCAGCGGGCCAACCGGCGGGTCGAAGTGCGGTCGATCGCGGGCGAGTCGGTCGCCACCTGCGCCGGGCCGCAGGCCCAAGTGCCGTGAGTGCCGGTCGCTGGCTCGTCGCGATGGCCGCCCTTGTGTTCGGCTGGAACGTCGCGCTGGCAGGCGAACCGCAGAAGCGCGTGGCGCTCGTCATCGGCAACGGTGCTTATACGGCCGTGCCTCGGCTGCCCAACCCACCCTCCGATGCCGCGGCCATCGGGCAGGCCTTGCGGGATGTCGGCTTCACCAAGGTGACCGTGGTCACCGATCTCACGCACCAGGGGCTTTTCGATGCGTTGAGGCGGTTTTCGGACGAGTCCGTCACGGCCGACTGGTCCGTCCTCTATTACGCCGGGCACGGTGTCGAAGTCGACGGCAAGAACTATCTCGTGCCCATCGATGCCCATCTCGCGGTCGATCGGGACGTTCAATTCGAGACCGTGCCGATGGAAACGGTCTTGGCGGCTGTCGGCGGGGCGCGCAAGCTTCGGCTTGTCATTCTCGACGCCTGCCGGGACAACCCGTTTCTCACGACCATGAGACGTTCGACGACCTTTCGGTCGGCGTCGCGCGGCCTTGCGCGCGTCGAGCCCGAAGGCAGGCTCTACATCCTCTATTCCGCGCAAAGCGGCCAGGTCGCGCGCGACGGGGAAGGGGAGCACAGCCCCTTCGTCAAGGCCCTCCTCAAGAACATCGAGACCCCCGGGGTCGAGCTCAACCTCGTGATCCGCAAGGTGCAGGACGAAGTGGAGCAGGCCACCAACGAAGAGCAATCGCCCTCCACCGAGGGCAAGCTGCCGGGAGAGGAGCTTTACTTCCGGCCGCCTTTGCCGGTCGCGGCGGCGGCCCCGCCGTCCTTACCCGAGGTCGCGGATCGGACGATCACGGTCGAGCCTGGCCCCAAGGCTCCGGAGGCGGTCGCGACGAAGCCTCCCCGCCCCCCGGAAAGCCCGCCCGTGGCACCCGTCGTCACGGCGACGCTCGAACAGCCGCCGATCGCGCCGCGCCCCGCACCCGCGGACGACAAGGTCATCGCGCTCGCGGTACAGAACGAATTGCGGCGCGTGGGCTGCGACGCGGGTCCCTCGAACGGCCAGTGGACGGTGCGCTCGCGCATGGCCTTGCTCGATTTCTCTCAGCACGCGAATCTGAACCTGGACGTCGACAAGCCCGACGAAGCGGCGCTGAAGGCGGTGCGGTCGCAGCGGGGCATCGTGTGCCCGCCGGTGTTCAGCCCCTCGCCGCGGCCCGGTCCCCCGACGAAACGTGCATCGCTCGAGCCCGTGCCGCCGCGACATCCGGTTGCGCCGCGCCGGCCCGCGCCGCAGCGTGTGGTGCAGGGCGCGGAGCACGCCTTTGAGCGGGTTGCGCCGGCCCGCCCGTTCGTGCCGCGCCCCACGACGCCGCGACCGGCCGCGCCAAGATCGGGCGGCGCCAGTTGCTTCGTCTTCAACGGCGAGCGCGTCTGCGAGTGAACCCGGGCGGTCTGTCGGAGATTATCGTGGCGAAATCGCAGCTTATCGCTCTCGCTCTCGCGGCATGCGCGGCCGCCTCGCCGTCCCGCGCGGCTGAAGGCCCTTACGGCAAGACGTTCATCGGTTCGGCGCGCGTGTGTTCGGCGCGGACGGGGCAGTGTTTGCCGACGACGCCGATTCACGTGTTCCTCGCCAGATCGGGGCGACTCTACTCGTACCTCCGCTCCGAGGGCGGCGAGGTGTTTCCGCTCGGGAGGTTCCTGACGTTCGGCGCGACGCAGCAGCGCTTCCTCGTCAGCGGTACGACCCTCGTGTACGAGGACGTGTTCGATCAAGACGGGTCGCGGGTCGTCCTGCGGGGCTACCTTCGGGCGCAGGGTGGTGTCTGCGCGATCAGCGGATCCGCCACGGTGAATGGCGCACCCGAGCCGATCACGCTGGATGCGTCGTGCCAGGTTTACGAGGGACAGCGCTGACCGGACCTGTCCGGTAGCGGGCCGTCGAACTCCGCCGGACCGCTGCAACGGCTGTTCGGGGCGCTGCGCGTCGGCCGGCGTGCAAGGCCGGTGCTGGCCGCGAATGTCGATACGAAGCCCTCGCGGACGTCTCGGCATCCGGCGGGGCGAACAGGCGTGCGGCCGGACCGGTTGATCGACGCCGCACGCGTGATGCGCGGCTCATGCGGTGTGCTATGTTCCGGCAGAGACGAATCTGCATGCCGGTCGCCGGATGATGGACGGCGCGGAGGGCGGAATGAGCGCTGATCCGAGGACGCTTCCACGAGCGATGTTCCGCGATCCCGTATTCCGCGGCCGCGGCGTCGGACCCGACTTGGCTGGACTCGTGGTGCCGCGCCCATCCGACGACGCCCGCTATGAGCGGCACCACGATCTCCTGATGTCCACGGCTGGGACCCGCGGCAAGCGGTCGGCGATGCCTTCCATGCGCCGCATCGGCGCCGGTTTCGCTCGGTACAAGGAAGGCGCGGCGGTATGACCCCCATGATGCACCGTCTTGCGCCGCCGCGCGACGGCGTCCGTGTCCCGGATGTATCGTCCATCGCGGCAATTCCGAGGAGCGACGTCGATGAACGCCCCGACAGATCCGACACCGGTCGCGCAGCCGGACGCCGCGGAACGCCTGGCAGATCTTGGTGAAACCTTTCTACAAAGGATTCTCAGGCTTTTCCTGCAAGCCGATATGGCGCTCGTTCGCTTCATCACCGCGTTGGCACGACCGACGCTGATACGGGCCTCGGCGGTCGGGATCAGTAACCTCGGGAATGGCAGTGTTTATCTGATCCTGTCAGCGTTCGTCTTGGAGCGGTTGGGCAAAAGCGGACTTCCGGTGATTGTCGTCGCTGGTTGCAACGTGGCAGTCCTTCACTGCTTTTATCCATACATGAAGCGGCGGGTCGGGCGCGTGCGTCCGTTTCAAGCAGACCCGGCACTGCACTCGATCAGTGAGGTTCTCGACGAGCACTCGTTTCCGAGCGGGCACACGATGACCTTAGCGGCGTCCCTGGCGCCGATCATCTATGTCACCCCCGGGTCCGCTCTGCCGGGGATAGGTGTCATCGTCGCAATGGCTTGGGCCCGCGTGGCGACCGCTCACCATTACCCCAGCGACGTATGCGCCGGGGCGATGCTGGGGGGATCGCTGGGCTATGCGACCGCCCGGTACTGTCTCATCTCGATATAGATCGCCGACGTGAAGCAGGCGGCGCGGTAAGGCAGCGAGTCGGGCCTGCATGATGCTGCGGGATGAAATGCCCCGAACCGCCGAAAGTCTCAGGGACCCCGACGCTGCGTCGTCGCACGCGGCGGCTTGAGCGGGCCGGCTCGGGCCTATGGGCGTTCGCCCGTTCGAGCCGACGCGGTGTCGGCCGCCGTGTTCGCACGGATCAGAGGCGCGACCTCGGCCTCGTACAAAGCTTCCTGCCTCGCGTCCAACGATGCCCGCCCATCCGAGATGACCTTCAAGGCGATGCCGTAGGCGGCCGCCCGCTCGTCGATGGTGCCCTGGCGGACGAGCCGAGCGAGGGCCGCGACCTCTCTGTCCTCTTGCATCGGGTTGTCGCTCCTTTTCGTTCGAGCATCGATGCCCAGTAGCACGCCGGCCGCCGGCCGTCACCGCCGCCGGGTTTCGCCGCGCCGAGCGCGCGGAGCGGGCGCACAGGGCGAAACGCCTCCGCCTGGCGATGCGCAGCGGGTCGCCCGCATCTGCCGCGGCGCCCGGAACTCGCGCCGCGCCCGCGCCCCGCGTCGCATGCCCGGCGTGGAGCGCGATCAGCCGTTCGAGGCAGTTCAGGCCGCCGTCGACCGGGGCGCCGCGTTCGAATTCGAGGCAACGGGATCGCTTCGGGCAAGCGTTTGCTCGCGCGCCGCCAAGGCCAGCGTCGCAGCCATCGGAGATCGTCTCGCGAAAGTGGGAGGCGAGGCGGCTCGAACGCGCGCCCTCGCGACGGTCGCCTGCCGCGGGCGTGGTGCTTCAGCGGCTCTCGTAGTTCACGCCGAAGTCGTCCGGGGGCTTGGGTCCCCAGACGTATAACGCGTCATCGGCGTCATGGTCCCCGGTGTGCCAATCCACGTCGGCGGGAATGAAATCGATGTCGCAGGAGAATTCCGCGTAGCTGCCCCATGGGTCGCGGACGTAGTGGAAGAAGTTCGATCCGAGGACGTGCCGGCCGAGGCCCCAGCCGCGGTCGAAGCCCTTGTCGGCCATCTGCATGGCGCCGACGCCGACCTCGTGGATGGTGCCCACGTCCCAGCTCGTGTGGTGGAGCCCCGGCCCGTCCGCCTTCACGAAGGCGATCATGTGATGGTCGCTGCCGTGGATGCCATGCAGGAAGGCGATGTTGCCTCCCGGGCGGCCCGGCGAACAGGTCGATCCCGACCCGGCCGAAAAGCTGCCGCTTCGCCTCGGCGACGTAAGCGTTGCCCGGCCCGACCAGCATGTCGACCGCGGCGATCGTTTCGGTCCCGAGCGCCATCGCGCCGACGGCCTGCACACCCCCGAGGCAATAGATCACGTCCGCGCCGGCGAGGTGCCGCGCCGCGACGATCGCGGGCGCCGGCCTGCCCTGGTAGGGCGGCGCGCACGTCGCGATCCGCGCGACGCCGGCGACCTTCGCGGTGATGACCGACATGCGCGCGGACGCGAGGAGCGGGTATTTCCCACCCGGAACGTAGCAGCCCACGGAATTGACCGGAATGTTCTTGTGGCCGAGCACAACGCCCGGCAACGTCTCGACCTCGATGTCCCGGATCGCTTCGCGCGTTGCAGGTCGGGCAGGGCGTGGGACGCCCCGATCCCGAAGAACTGGGCGCGCGCGTTGCGGTGACGGCCGAGCCGCTTCCCCGTGAGGGATGCCGGCCGGCGCGGCGAGCGCGCCCGAGATGACGTAGACCGCCACGACGTAGCATGGCTACACGTTGAGATCGCGACCGCTCGCGCCATGAGGTCTGTCGGATGTACCTGGAAAAATTCAAGCTGGACGGTAAGGTCGCGGTCGTCACCGGGGCCGCGCGAGGGATCGGTCTCGCCATCGCCGAGGCTCTCGCCGAAGCGGGCGCGACCGCCGTGCTCACGGACGTGAACGCCGCGGGTTTGGCGGCGGCGGTCCAGGGCCTGGCGGCAAAGGGGCACTCCGTCGACGGCGCGGTGCTGGACGTCACCGACCCCGCGGCCGTGAAGCGCGTCCACGACGTCATCGCCGGGCGGTACGGGCGGGTCGACATCCTCGTCAACAATGCCGGCATCGCGATCTCCAACCATCCCGCCGAGACCATGTCGGACGCGGTCTGGGAGAAGGTGGTCGACGTCAACCTCAACGGCGTCTTCTGGTGCTGCCGGACCTTCGGGGCCGGCATGCTCGAGCGGGGGGCGGGAACGATCGTCAACGTCGGTTCGATGTCGGGCTTCATCGTCAACCGCCCCCAGGAGCAGGCGAACTATAATGCCTCCAAGGCCGGGGTTCATCACCTCACGCGCTCGCTCGCGGCCGAGTGGGGCGGGCGGGGCGTGCGCGTCAATGCCGTCGCGCCGACCTATATCGACACGGAGATGAACGCCTATGTCTACGAGAACGCCGAGATGTATCGGTATTGGGTCGGCGGAACCCCGATGAACCGCCTGGGACGCCCCGACGAGGTGGCATCGGTGGTGCTGTTCCTCGCCGGCGATGCTTCCAGCCTCATGACGGGCGCGATCGTGCTCGCGGACGGCGGCTACGCCTGCTGGTAGGGCGAGGGCGCCAACAAGACGACACAGGACTGCGGAGGGGACGATGCAGCCAAGGTGTTGCGGGGTGGATGTGTCCACCGGAAAGCTCGACGGCGGGACGGCCGCTACGAAAGCCGGCTTTCCGACCTCGCTGGAATATACGCGGATGCGTTCGCGACGCTTCTGCGCGAGAGCGGCGACCGGCTCGTCTACGCCGTCGGGGATCTGAAGCCGTCGGCCTCGGCGGGCCCCGGCGGCTGGACCAGGGTCGGCAACCTCAACTACAGACCCCGAACCGCGGCCGAGATCGGTCGCGTCCTGGCGACCGCCGCCTGAACATCGCTGGAGCGCACCATGCCTGACCTGTTCGCGAGGATCGAGGCCGTCGGCGTCGTGCCGGTGATCGCCATCGAGAGCGTCGAGCACGCCGTCCCGCTCGCGGATGCCTTGCTCGAGGGCGGGCTGCCGTTGGCCGAGATCACGTTCCGCACGAAGGCCGCGGCCGATGTCATGGCGCGGATGACGGCCGAGCGGCCCGACCTCATGGTGGGCGCCGGCACGATCCTGGACCAGGGGTCGATCGACGCCGCGCGCCGCAGCGGCGCGACCTTCGGGCTGGCACCGGGCTTCGACGCCGCCATCGTCGCCGCCGCCCGGGAGGCGGGGCTCCCCTTCGCGCCCGGCGTCATGACGCCGAGCGAACTCGGCGCGGCCCTGAAGCTCGGGACGCGTCTGCTGAAGTTCTTTCCCGCCGGCATCGCGGGCGGGCCGGCCGCGCTCGACGGGATCGTGGCGCCCTTCTGGCACCTGCGTCCGCGCTTCATCCCCACCGGCGGGGTGACGGAGGCCACCATGGGGGACTGGCTCCGAATGCCGTCCGTGCTCGCCGTCGGGGGCACCTGGATCGCCCGCACCGACGACATCCGCGACGGCCGCTGGGCCGACATCACCCGCAAGGCGCGCGCGGCCGTCGCGGCCGCCAGGAGCGCCCGGGAGAGCCGATCGTGACCTATCCCCCGGCCCGGCAGCCGACCCTCTCCTGGTCACCCTGCTCGTCATCCAGAACGGCCTGACGCTCGTGCGGGTCGATCCGCTCTGGCGCCAGGGCGTCCACGGTCTCGTGATCCTGCCCGCGGTCGGCACCGACACGCTGATCGGCCGGAGGACGCGGCATGCGTCGGGCCGCTCATGAAGCCGCTACGGACGGAACGTTTCGGCACCTGGGAGAACGTACTCGCGGCGCCGACCCTGCCGATGCTGGCCTGCGCGCTGCTGCTCGTTCCCGATTTTTCGACGAGCTTCGACGTGTCCCAGGCCATCGCGGGCGCTTCGGAACGTGCCCTGGCCGTCTGGCCGATGGTGCTGCTGATCGTCGCGCGCGAGATCGACCTCTCGGTCGCGAGCATCCTGGCGCTCTCGAGCTCGAGCGAAGCTGCCCCCATGGGGCTCGGTCGTGGCACGGCGTCGCTCAATGGACCGCGGCGTAGAGGATGGTTTCGGTCGTGGCCGTGGCCGCATCCATCTCCTCGACGATCCGCCCCTGCCGCGCGACGAGGATGCGGTCGGACAACGACATGATCTCGGGCAGGTAGGAGGAGATCACGACCACGGCCGCACCGCCGTCGGCGAGCGCCCTGATGAGCTCGTGGATCTCGACGATCGCCCCCACGTCGACCCCCCGGGTGGGTTCGTCGAAGATGACGAGTTGCGGGGCCTGGATCAGGGATTTCGCGATCACGACCTTCTGCTGGTTGCCGCCGGACAGCTCGACCACGCGCGCGTCGGGGCTGATCGCGCGGATCTGCAGGCCGCGGATCCACTCCGCCGCCTTGCCCAGGGCCATGCCCATGGTGGTCGGGGATAGCAGGTTGCGCCCCTTGGCGAGTTGCCCGACATAGATGTTCTGGGCAATCGACATCGTCTCGAAAATGCCGTCGAGCTTGCGGTCCTCGGTGATGTAGGCCACCCGGTTCGCGACCGCCTGCTCGGGCACGCCGTAGCGCACGGGCCGGCCGTTCAGCCTGATTTCGCCGCCCTGGAAGGCGTCGCGCTTGAGCACCCCGGCGACGATCTTCATCATCTCGGTGCGGCCGGCGCCGACGAGCCCGAACACGCCGGTGACCTGCCCGGCGAAGACCGAGAAGGACGTGTTGCGCACCGCGTTTCCCATGCTGACGTTCTCGACGCTCAGCACGCGTGCGCCCGGCTCGCGGATTTTCCGTCCGCTCTCGCCGTAGAGCTCGCTCGACAGGGTTCGGCCCACCATGGCCTGGATGATCTTGGCACGGTCGAACGTCGCGGCCGGCCCGGTGACGACGCGTTCCCCGTCCCGGAGGATGGTGATGCGGTCCGAGAGGTCGAGCGCTTCCTCGATCGCGTGGGTGATGAAGACGATCGAGGTACCCTCGCGCTTCAGGCGGCGCACCAGCGTGAAGAAATGGAACTTCTCCTCGGGGGTCAGGGTGGCGGTCGGTTCGTCGAAGATGATGACACGGGCCTTGTGGTGAACCGCGCGGGCGATCTCGACCATCTGCTTCTTGGCGGCGCCGAGCGTCGATACGAGGGCGGTTGGGTCGACGTGGAAGCTCAGTCCCTGCAGGAACTGCTGCGCCTCGATGTAGACGCCGCGCAGCCTGTTGAAGAAGGCCTCGTTGCCCAAGTAGATGTTCTGGGCGACCGTCATCGAGGGGACGAGGTTGGTCTCCTGAAACACCATCGCGATACCGCGGCGGAGCGCGTCGGCGGGCGACGTGAAGGAGGCGGGGCGACCTTCGAGGAGCATCTCGCCGGATGTCAGCGGGTAGAGGCCGGCGAGAACCTTGGTCAGGGTCGACTTGCCAGCCCCGTTCTCGCCCAGCAAGGCATGGATCTCGCCTTGCTCGAGGGTGAAATCGACGTTCTTGAAAGCGGCGTTGCCGCCGAACGCCTTCGTGGCCTGGCGAAGCTCGATGATCGCGGTCATGACCGGCCTCGCTCGGGAGCGGAGGGCGGTTCGATCCGGAGCAGGCTGTCGGCGCCCTTGGCGGCAACGAAGAGCGCCCCGCCGTGGTCGAGGGCGCACGTCACGCCATGCCGCGCGCCGTCGGTCCGGCTGTGCCAGCTCGCGCGGGGAACCAGGGCGGCGTCGCAGGACACGACGAGCCCGCACGACAGGGAAGGCGCCCAGGGCTTCAGGATGCCCATCTGCCGCACCGCGCCGGCCTGGAGCGGCGCGTCCACGGCGCGGCCGCGGCCGAGCGATGGCGCGACCCAGGCGTCGGGCTCGACTTCGGCCATCATGGCGCGGCGGTAGTCGTCCTCCTGCAGGATGAACTCGACGAGCTGGTTGCGCGGGGCGAACAGGGCGAGCCAGAAGCCCCCGCCTGAAGCGCGGCTGAGGCGCGCCGGATAGGCCGGGAGGTTCTCCAGCACCATCTCGGGCGGCTTCCCGCCCGCCGGGTCGAGGGCGAGGACGCGGTGGCGCCAGCTCTCGCTCACGAGGATCCGGCCCTGGTCGTCCCTGGCGAGGCCGAAGGGAAAGCCGAGGCCCCCGGCCAGGGGACGGCCGCTTCCGCCGGCCAGGTCGCAACATGAGACCGAGCCCGTTCGGCCGCCGCTCATCAGGTCGCGTTTCCACTCGCCGCTCCGGCATGTCGCCGAGCCGTTCGCGACCACCAGGGTTCGCGCGTCGAGGAACAGCAGCGCGGTCACGCAGCCGAGGCCCATGGCGAAATCGGCGGGGGCGCTCCACCGCCCCGAGGGATCGCGCCGAGCGACGCCGCCGCCGGCGAGTCCCGCCGCGACCGTGCCGTCCGGGCCGACCGCCAGTGCCGTGATGTCGCCGGGGAGCCGATGGCGTTCGACCTCGGTCGCGCCCGCTCCGCCCGTCGCCAAACGCAGCAGGTCCGCGCCGCTGGAGCACAGCAGGGAACCGCCGTCCGACACGAGGTTGTCGACGGCGGGGATCCGCGCCGCGACGTCCGCCGCGTCGAGAAGGCGGTTCGGCCGCAGGGGGCCGTCCATCACGGGAATGGTGATGCCGGCCCCGCGCCGGCCGAGGACGCGGCCCAGGGCCGCGCTCAGGATCGTCATCGGCCATTTCCCCAGTACGCCCGGGAGGCGGTCCAGGAGGCGTCGGCGTCCGTCAGGCGGAAGCGGCCGATGCGGTTGTTGGAGATGCCGCCGAGATAGAGCGACCCTTTGTGCTCGCGCATGGAGGTGACCATCGGGTGGTTCTCGCCGTCGATGTCCCACAACGACTCGAGGACCGCGCCGGTGTCCGACACCTTCACCACGCAGCCGGTGTTGATGTTCGGGAAGAGCCATTGGTCCGGGGCGATGCGGCGCGCCATGCGCTTACGGAAGCCGGGTCGACGCATCGCAAGGTCGAAGCTCTTGGTGCGCATGCCGAGCAGCGCGAGCCAGTAGTGGCCGTCCGAGGCGCGGTTGATGTTGTCGGGGTAGCCGGGAAGGTCCGCGATGACGACGTCGGTCCGACCGCTTCGCGGCCCGTCGAACCAGTGGCGGCTGATGCGGCACGCCCAGGTTTCGGCGAACAGGAAGGAGCGCCCGTCGGGGCACATGCAGATGCCGTTGGGGAAGATCAGGTTGCGCAGCACGGTCCGGGTCTTGCCGGTGCGGGGATCGAAGCACACGATCCGCCCGTTGCCACGCCCCTCCAGGGCATCGAGCGCCCATGACGACATCTCGTAGCGGATCGTCGCCTCGCTGAAGAAGATCCGTCCGTCGGGCGCGATGTCGAGATCGTCCGGAAGCCGCAGCCGCGAATCGTCGACGATCGAGAAGGGGCTGCGCCCGGTCTCGTCCGTCACCTTGCCGACCACGCCGTCGGGCGATACCCGGTAGACCCCCATGCCGCCGACGCAGGTCACGAGGTTGTCGTGGGCGTCGAAGGCGAGGCCCAGCGGATGTCCGCCGATGTGGGCGAAGACCTCGTGGCGTCGGTAGTCGGGCGCGAGGAAGCGGACGATCGTGCCGTGGCGGGTGCCGCAATACAGGTGGTCGTTCCTGTCGAGGATCACGTCCTCTGGGCCTTCGATCTCGCCAAGCCCGATCGTGTCGACGGTTCGCAGGCGATCGTTCGGCGCGAAGGCCGCCGCGATGTTCGCCGGGCGGGCCGGAAGGTCGAGGTAGGTCGGCGACACGTAGATCCGGCCGAGGATCTTGCCGCGATTCCTCACCCATTTGGCATCGATGAACACCGCGAGGATCAGGACGAGGCCGAGGACGAGCAGGTTGACCGAGCCCGGCACGCCGAGGCGGATCAGGCCGTTGGTCACCATCAACACCAGGACGGCGCCGATGACCGCGTTGAAGACCGAGCCGCGTCCCCCGCCGAGGGAGGTGCCGCCGAGCACGACGGCGGTGAGGATCGAGATCTCCATGCCGACCCCGGTATCGGCGCCCGTGCTGCCGAGGCGCGCCGAGAACAGGAAGGCCGCGACCGCCGTCAGCAGACCCGACCAGACGTAGCTGAGGCAGACGACCTGTCGGACGTTGATGCCCGCGTTATGGGCTGACCGGCGGGCTCCGCCGACCGCGCGCAGCCGCCAGCCGGGCCGCATGCGCGACAGAACGACGTGCCACACGAGCGCGATCAGCGCGAAAATGCCGAAGGACGAAGGTACCCCCAGAACGGTGCCGAAACCGATGAAGTCCCACAGGTCCGAGGTGGCGGAACCGCCGACGATCATGCTGGCGAGACGTGGAAAGGCGATATCGTACATCGCCCGGAAGATGACCAGGGTGACGAGCGTGGTGATGAACGCCCGGACGCGCAGGTAGCCGATCAGGAACCCGTTCACCGCGCCGCATGCCGCGCCGACGCCGAGCGTGGCGGCCAACGAGGCGCCGATGGACCAGCCCTGGACGTTCATGCAGCTCAGGGCGGCGAGGACGCAAAGCGCGAACATCGATCCGACCGACAGGTCGATGCCGCCGCCGATGACCACGATGGTGAGCGCCAGGGCCACGAGACCGAATTCGGCCGTCTGGCGGGACAGATCGGACAGGCTGCCGGCCGACAGGAAGCCCGGCAGCAACAGGGAGGCCACCCCGGTGACGAGCACCAGCGCGACCACCGGGATCGCGTTGTCGATCCAGCTCTTGGCGAGGATTTCCCCGACCAGGTGGTCGGGGATCCAGCGATATCGCGCTTGCCGCAAGGAGCCGCGGGCGGACACGGTCCCCGGACCGGCCGAGGCTCAGCGCAGATCCTCGAGCGTCCAGCAGTTCCGCTGATTGGCGCTCGCCTTGGTGATCAGCGTCAACGGGTTGAAGTACAGCGCCTTGTTGGCGCCGGCCGGCTGGTCGGACTGCAGCAGCCGGGCGATCTCGGCATTGAGGATGTCGCCCTGGAGCGGAACGTTGTAGCTGATGTAGAGGTTGAACAAACCTTTGGTGACGTTGTCGCAACCCACCTGATTGCCGCCGCCGCTGGTGACCAGGAAGATCTGGCTGGCCTTGCCGGCCTGCGCGATGGCGGATGCCGTGCCGGTATCCTGGTTGTCCCAAATGCCGATGGCGCCGCACAGGTCCGGCGTCTGCTGGAGCACGGTCTCCATGATCGAGCGGGCCTTCTCGGCGTTGTACTCGGTCGTTTGCTGCGAGACGACCTGGATCTCGGGGTGTTGCTTGAGCACGGCGTAGATGCCGTTCAGCTGGAACACGTCGGAGGCCGCCGTCGGAACCCCGGTGTCGATCGCGATCTTGGTCGAGCCCGCCTTGCCGGTCCCGCATTTCTGCACGATGGCGTTCGCCGCCTGGACGCCGATCTCGGTCCAGTTCGCGCCCACGTAGCTATCCGTCGTGGTGTTGGATTCGAGGTTCACCTGCACGACCTTGATGCCGGCCGCTTGGGCCTGCTTCAGCAGCCGCGCATAGGATTGAATGTCGGGGTTGTGGACGACGAGGAGGTCCGGCTTCTCGCCGATCGCGGCCGAGAGGGCGCGGGTTCCCGCGTCGGTGCTCCAGTTCGGATCCCGGATCTCGAAGCTGTAACCGAGCCGCTTGGCCTGCTGGCGCATCACCGCGGCCCAGCCCTCGGTGAGGTCGAACCCCATGGCGAGGGGAATGAAGATCACCCTCTTGCCCTTGAGCGCCTTGTCGAACCCGGTGCTCCGCGGGTTCTCCAATCCTTCGTTCGCGGCCAGCGCGGGTGCGGTCGCCATGATGCCCGCGAGGGCGAAAGCCGCGATGCCGGCCATCAGGTTCTTGAGCATTATTCCTCTCCTATGATCGTGTTGATTCGGGACCGGGGCCTTAGATGTCCCCTTGCTGGCCGGTCTGTTCGTCGCGGGGGTTGACGAAGGCGTCGATCACGATGGCGAGCAGGAGAACGGTGCCCTTGATGAGGTTCTGCATCGTGAAATCGATGTTCATGATGGTCATCCCGTTCAGCAGCGTGCCGACCAGGATGGTGCCGAGCATGACGTTGCGCACGCCGCCCTGGCCCCCGCTCAATCCTATGCCGCCGAGCACCACCACGAGCAGCACGTCGTAGATCATCGTCGAATTGTAGAGCCGGGCATTGATCGCCGAGGCCGACGAGGCCATCACCAGCCCCGCCAGGTAAGCGGTGAGCCCGCTCGCGACGTATTGGGCGAAGATCATCGGACGGACGGGCAACCCGGTGATGCGCGCCGCCGCCGGATTGGTTCCCATCGCCCGCAGCAGCCAGCCGAAGCGGGTCCGCGTCAGAAGCACGTGGATCGCCATCGAGAGAACGCCGAAGGCCACGATGGCGAGCGGGATGCCGAGGATCGAACCGCGGCCGATCAGGTCGAACCAAGCCTGGCCGGGCGGCACGTTCTGCATGTCGAGCTTGATGAAGAAGGTGCGTCCCAGGCCGTAGACGACCGAGCCCATCGCCAGGGTGGTGAAGATGGCCGGCACATCGCAGAACGCGATCAGGAAGCCGATGGCGAGGCCGACGGCGACGACCAAGAGCGCGCCGATCAGCAGCCCGATCCCGAATGGCAGGCCCGCCTGCGCGATGACGAAAGCCCACGAGACCGCAACCACCATGGTGGCGATCATGGAGACGTCGATGCCCCGGCCGATCACGACGAGCCCCATCCCGAGCGCCAGCATGCCGAGGATGGATACGCTCCGCACGAGCGAGATCAGGTTGCCGGGCGAAAGGAAGCCGGGCAAGGCGATCGAGAACGCCACGAGGGCGGCGACCGCCAGCGCGAGGACGATGCCCTCCTGCGTGAGCAGGACGCGCTTGACGGTGCCGCCGAACGCTCGACGTCGGCCGATCGAGGGCAGGCTCGTCATGACGCGCCCGCCGGTGCCCGCCTCAGGTCTTCGAGCAGTTCCTGCGCGCGGGCGGCCCTCACGTCGTGGGCCGCCGCGAGCTTGCCGGCGACGACGTCGACTTCGGGTCCGAAGGCGCCCGCGAGGATCGCGATGTTGCGGGCGTGCAGGGCCATGTGGCCGCGCTGGATGCCCTCCGTGGCGAGGGCGCGGATGGCCGCCATGTTCTGGGCCAGGCCGACCGCGACCGCCACCTGCGCCAACTCCTGCGCGCTGCCCACCTTGAGGATGCGCAGGGCCGCCTGGGCGGCCGGATGCGTCTTCGTCGCCCCGCCGACCAGGCCGACCGCCATGGGCATTTCGAGGGTCCCGACCAGGTGCCCGTCGTTGTCCACCTCCCACGTCGAGAGCGACGTGTAGGTCCCGTTGCGGGCCGCATAGGCGTGGGCGCCGGCCTCGATGGCCCGCCAGTCGTTTCCTGTCGCGACGATCACGGGATCGATGCCGTTCATGATCCCCTTGTTGTGCGTCGCCGCCCGATAGGGGTCGATCGCCGCCAACGCGTAGGCATCGAGGATGCCGTCGATGATCCGCCGTCCGGAGAACTGCTTCGTCGCCAGGCTCTGTTCCGAGAGGCGGACGCGGGCTCGCGAGACCCTGAGGTCCGCGAGGTTCGACAGGATGCGGAGCCGGACGACGCCGCCGGTGAGGTCTTCCACCATCGGCGCCACGGCCTCCGCCATGGTGTTCACCGTGTTGGCCCCCATGGCGTCGCGCACGTCGACCAGGAGGTGCATCACCACCATCGGCCCGCGCGGGGTGCGGGGGAAGACGTGCACCTCGATGTCGCGGCAGCCACCGCCGAAGCCCACCAGGACGGAGTCCCGCGTGTTGGCCAGGGCGACGATACGGTCCCTCGCGGCGAGCAGCTTCAGGCGTGCGCCGTAGGGGTCCCCGAGGGTGAGGACCTGAACCTGGGCCCGCATGATCGGCAGCGTGCCGGACGTTTCGAACCCGCCGTTCGAGCGCACGATCCGCGCCATGTAGGACGCGGCGGCGACGACGGAGGGCTCCTCGACCACCATGGGAATGAGGTAGTCGCGGCCGTTGATGAGGAAGTTCGTCGCGACGCCGATCGGCAGCTCGAAGGTGCCGATGACGTTTTCGATCATGCCGTTGGCGCGCTCGATCGGCAACGCGCCGGGTTGTCCCAGGACGCGGACGTCGTCGGAGGAAAGGCCCGCCGCTTCGGCGAGAACATGGAGCCGCTCGCCCGGCGACTTGTTCCGGTAGTTCTCGAGCCGCGAATTGAGCGGGGGCGGAACGCCGGCGGCGTCGCTCATCATGTCCTCCCGAGTGCTCCGCGGAGCGCATTCTTACCTGGATATTCCTGGTATTTCCTCTATTTTGAGAGGGACAATCAAGGGACGGTTCCGGTGCATTCGGGTGCCACTGTCCCTATGAAGTCGGGGGGACGGTCTGTGGCCGCTCGATCGCCGTCGCCGACCAGGGTCGATAGGATCGTCGCCCAGGTGAGCCTGTTGCTTCACGGCGGCGGCTACCAGGTCGGGCAAAGGCTGCCATCGGTGAGGCAGGGCGCGCAGCACAACGGCGTCACCAAGAACACGATGGCGGAAGCCTACGACCGCCTGGTTGCCCAAGGTCTCCTCGAGGCTCGCGTGGGATCGGGATACTACGTCGCTCAGTTCGCACCCGCGCGCGCGCCCGTGGCCCGGCCCCATCTCGCCGACGCCACCGACCTCGTCTCGCTGCTGCGCGAGCAGCTCGATCAGCGTTACGAGGTCCGGCCGGGGGATGGCCGGCCACCACCGTCCTGGATGGAGGCCTCGGAGCTTCGCCGTCATTTCACCGGGTTCAAGACGTTCGGCACCGATGCCGTCGACTTCGGCTACGGCAGCTCGCGCGGCTACGGTCCGTTGCGCGAGCGCGTGCGCCTCATGCTGATGGAGCGCTCGATCGGCGTGGCGGTCGAAGGACTCCTTCTCACGCAGGGCGCCAACCATGCGCTGGACCTGATCGTCCGCCATCTGCTCGAGCCGGGCGACGTCGTCTTCGTCGACGACCCCGGCTACTATCCCCTGTTCGGGAAGCTGGCTTTGGCGAAGGTCCAGATGGTCGGGATCCGCAGGGGTCGGGACGGCCCCGATCTCGACGACCTCAACGCCAAACTGGCGACGGTGCGGCCGAAGGCCTTCTTCACACAGTCCCAGGCGCACAACCCGACCGGCGGCACGCTGTCGCTCTCGAGCGCCTACGGGGTGCTGCAAGCCGCCGAGCGATGGGGTTTCCTCCTGGTCGAGGACGACGCCTTCGCCGATGTCCTGCCACCATCGGCGCCGCGCCTCGCCGCGCTCGATCAGCTCGATCGCGTGATCTACGTCGGGACGTTCTCGAAGACGCTGTCCGCCAGTCTCCGCTGCGGCTTCATCGCGGGACACACGAGGCTCATCGGGGCGCTGGGAAACCTGAAGATGGTCACGGTCGTGGCGACCTCGGACTATGTCGAGCGGTTCGTGTTCGGCCTGATCCTGGGTGGGCACTACCTGCGCCATCTCCGTCGCCTGCGCACGCGATTGGAGGAGGCCAACAAACGATCGGTGGCCGAATTGGGGGAACTCGGACTGCCGGTTCAAGCCAGCAAAATCCCCGGCTTCTATCTCTGGGCCGAGCTTCCCGGGCACGTGAACGAACTCGATCTCTGCCGGGCCGCGGCGGCCAAGAGCATCTTCCTGGCGCCGGGCCAGGTGTTTCATCCCGATCGCGTTCCGGGCCGCCGGGCCGCAATGCGGATCAACGTCGCCTATGGCGCCGACCCCCGGTTCCTCGGCTTCCTCAAGACGGCGCTCGACATCGCAGGCGGGGCCTGAGCGGCCCGCCGGGAGACGACCGACATGACCTATCCCGACAGGGTCCGCATCGTCGAGGTCGGCCCGCGCGACGGCCTCCAGAACGAGCCGGGCCGCGTGCCCGTCGACGTCAAGGTCGCGCTGATCGATCGCCTGGCCGAGGCCGGGGCACGGACGATCGAGGCGGGGAGTTTCGTGGCGCCAAAGTGGGTGCCGCAGATGGCCGATACGGCGGAGGTCCTGAGACGGATCGCGCGCCATCCGGGGGTCGCCTACCAGGTCCTCGTGCCCAATCCGAAGGGCCTGGAGGATGCCATCGCCAGCGACGTGCGGGAGGTCGCGGTGTTCGCCTCGGCCTCCGAAGCGTTTTCACGGAACAACATCAACTGCGGTGTGGAGGACAGCCTGCGCCGCTTCGAGCCCGTGCTCGACCGGGCGCACGCGCACGGCATCAAGGTGCGCGGCTACGTATCCTGCGTGCTCGGATCGCCCTTCGGCGACGACGTCGCGACGACGGCGGTCGCCGACGTCGCGCGACGGCTCGCCGCCATGGGCTGCTACGAGATCTCCCTCGGCGACACGATCGGCCGCGGCACACCGGTCGCCGCGACCCGCATGGTCGAAGCCGTCCTGCGCGAGATCCCGGTCGAGCGCGTCGCGCTTCATTTTCACGACACCTACGGGCAGGCGCTCGCCAACATCCACGCCTGCCTGCCTCTCGGCGTGACCGTGCTGGATGCGGCGGTGGGGGGCCTCGGCGGCTGCCCCTACGCGCCCGGCGCCAGCGGCAACGTCGCCACCGAGGATCTCGTCTACATGCTGCACGGCATGGGCATCCGTACCGGCCTCGACCTCGACCGCCTCGTGGAAGCGGCCTTTTTCATCGGGACGGCCCTGGGTCGCCGACCCGCTTCCAGGGTCGCGCAAGCGATGGCGGATCGAACCCCCCGGCAGGCGACCGGCAAGGATCGAAGCCCCTTTCCCGCCGGCTAGACTAGGGGCGGTCCCGTCCGGGCCAGGAGTAATCGTGGCGCTCGCCCATGCCCGCCCGCGATGGCGCGCGCTTGTGATGGGTGCCTCCCTCCGCATGCCGCGCAGCGGTGGCGATCGCCGCTATGCAAGCGCGCTCCGGCGTTATATTCGTTGAGCTATAGCGCTACGCCGAGTGCGCGTGCCACGGAGGGACATCATGACGATCGCGATCCGCAAACCCGCGCTTGGCCCGGCGGCGACGCTGTTCCTCGCCAAGCCGCACCGCATGCTGATCGGCGGCCAATGGGTGGAGGCGCGCAGCGGGGAAACCTTCGCGGTCGAGGATCCGGCCACCGAGGAGGTGATCGCCCACGTGCCCGCGGGCGACAAGGCCGACATCGACCGGGCCGTCGCGGCGGCCCGCGCCGCGCTCGAGTCCGGGGCCTGGTCGCGCTTCTCGCCGGGCGAGCGCTCACGCCTGCTTTGGCGGCTCGGCGACCTCCTCGAGCAGCACGCCGACGAGTTCGCCGAAATCGAGGCGCTCGACAACGGCAAGCCCGTCACCAACGCGCGCAAGGGCGACGTGCAGGGATCGATCGACATGTTCCGCTACATGTCGGGCTGGCCGCAGCGCCTGGCGGGCGAAACCGTGCCGGTGTCGACGCCCGGGAACTGGCATGCCTATACGCTGCGCGAACCGGTCGGCGTCGTGGGCCAGATCATCCCGTGGAATTTCCCGCTCATGATGGCGGCCTGGAAGCTCGCTCCCGCGCTCGCCGCCGGATGTACGATCGTCCTCAAGCCCGCGGAACAGACGCCTTTGTCGGCGTTGCGCTTCGGCGAGCTCATCGCGGAATCCGGCATCCCGGACGGCGTCGTCAACATCGTGACCGGCTTAGGCGAGACCGCCGGCGCCGCCCTGGCCGAGCACCCGGGCGTCGACAAGGTCGCGTTCACGGGGTCGACCGAAGTCGGCAAGCTCATCGTCAAGGCGGCGGCCGGAAACCTCAAGCGCGTGTCGCTCGAACTTGGCGGCAAGTCGCCCGCCATCGTGTTCCCGGACGCCGACCTCGACCATGCGATCGCCGGCACGGGCGGACGCGATCTTCTACAATCAGGGGCAGTGCTGCACGGCCGGCTCGCGGCTGTTCGCACACGCCTCGATCTACGACAGGGTCGTGAGCGGCGTCGCGGCCGAGGCCGGCAAGCTGAAGATCGGCCACGGGCTCGACCCGTCGGTCAACCTCGGCCCGCTCGTGTCGAAGGAACAGCACCGGCGCGTCACGAACTTCGTCGAGTCCGGCCGCAAGGAGGGCGTCGAGGTCGTCGCCGGCGGCGGGACAGCGGGCAATCAGGGCTATTTCGTCGAGCCGACCGTGCTGGCCCGTACCGACCGCGACATGCGGGTGGTGCGCGAGGAGATCTTCGGACCCGTGGTGTGCGTGCAATCGTTCGACGACGACGATCTCGACGACGTGGCCCGTTTCGCCAACGACACCGAATACGGCCTGCAGGCGAGCGTCTGGACCACCAACCTGCGCGTCGCCCACATGATGGCCCGCAAGATCAAGGCCGGCACGATCTGCGTCAACGCGCACAACTACGGCGATCCCGCATGGCCGTTCGGGGGCTACAAGCAATCGGGGTGGGGCCGGGAAATGGGCAAGGAGGTCATGGAGCACTACACGGAGGTCAAGTCCGTGGCGATCAAGCTTTGACCGCTGCCGGGACCAGCGTGCGGCAGCGGCGGCGCCTTTGAGCCGACCGGAGGGCGCGCGGAACGCGTCGACGTCGATGGCCGACGTGCGGGCCGCCATCGACCGGATCGACGATGCCTTGTCGAACTCTTGGCGGATCGCCTTCGTGCCATCAGGCGTGCGTCGGAGCTCAAATCTTCGCCCGACGAAGCATTGGTCGCTTGGCGCGTGGAAGCGTCGCGGCTCGCGTCCGCGACGGCGCGGTCGGCTTCGACGCCGATACCGCCGAACGGATTTGGCGCGGGATGATGCGCGAGTGCATAGCGTTCGAGCGCGACCGGCTCGGCGGGCGGACTTGAGCCCGGAGGGCCGGCTTGCGCGTGTTCGAATGGCGTCGATCGGTGCGGCCGTCCCGGCCGGTGTCGGCGTTGTCAGGCGCTCGACGCAAGCGGAAGGTGTGAAAGCGCGCCGAAAGCCTTCGTCCGCTTCGCCATCGGGCGGCGCTCGGCGGCAAGCTCGGCACCTAAGGAAGCATCGACGATTTACCGCTTCGCTTCTGGTCGCTTCGGTTTGACAG
>CAXTIC010000048.1:0-28781 GCA_964244255.1 uncultured Lichenihabitans sp.
CCTCCAAAACTCAACGTGGTTGAAACAACGTTAACGATTTAGGATTCTGCCCTGGGTCAGCCCTGCCATGGCGGCCGGCATCTCCGATCGGCTTTGGAGCATGGAAAACGTGGCGGCCTTGGTCGAGGCGGCGGACGCTCCGGCGAAGAAGCGCGGTCCCTACCGGAAGGCGGCGGCCGAGATTTCAAACTGAGACACTACCTGCGCTTCGACGGCTTGCGCCTTCGCGGAAGCGCCACTAGCGTCCACTCATGAACATACGTCTCAACCCCGGCGGCATCCACCCGCCGTTCGCGCGGTACGCGCACGGCGTCGCCGTGCCGGCGGGGGCGCGGACGGTGTTCTGTTCGGGGCAACTCGGCATCCGGGCGGACGGCACCGTGCCGCCGGACGTCGAGGCGCAGGCCGCGCTCTGCTTCGCGGCGATCGCGGCCATCCTCGCCGAGGATGCCATGCGGCTCGACGACATCGTCCGCCTCAACGCCTACGTCACCGCGCGGGAGCACCTCGCGGGCTACATGGCGGCGCGCGACCGCGCCCTGGCGGTGCCGCCGCCGGCCTCGACGCTCGTGATCGTGTCGGGCTTCGCCCGGCCCGAGTTCCTGGTCGAGATCGAGGCCGTCGCGGCCCGGTCCCCCGGATGACAAGGCAGGCGTCCGCATGAACTTGCGCACGAAATTCTGGGCCGAGATGAGCTGGGCGGAGTTCCAGCGCGCCGACATGGGCCGTGTGGTCGCGGTTTTGCCCGTCGCCGCCATCGAGCAGCACGGGCCGCATCTGCCGGTCGGCGTCGACGCGTTCATCATGGAAGGCTACCTTCGGCGCGCCGTCGCGCGCCTGCCGGCCGACCTTCCCGCCCTCGTGCTGCCCGTGCAGGCCATCGGCAAGTCGAACGAGCACGTCCGGTTTCCCGGCACGCTGACCCTTTCGACCGAAACCGTGCTGCGGGCCTGGTTCGAGATCGGCGAAAGCGTGCACCGCGCGGGGTGCCGCAAGCTGCTGATGGTCAATTCGCACGGCGGCAACATGGCGCCGCTCGACATCGTCGCCCGCGAGCTGCGGGTCCGCCTCGGCATGCTCGCGGTGTCGGCCTCCTGGCACCGGTTCGGCTATCCCGACGCCCTGTTCGACGACGCCGAGCGCGCGCACGGCATCCACGCCGGCACCGTCGAAACGTCGCTGATGCTGGCGTTCCGCCCCGATCTCGTGCGCATGGGGGAAGCGCGCAATTTCGTGCCCTCGAGCGTCGCCATCGAGCAGGACTTCACCTGGCTCAGGGTGACGCAGCCGATCGGCTTCGGCTGGATGGCGCAGGACGTGTCGGCCAGCGGGGCCATGGGCGACGCCGGCGCCGCCACCGCCGCCAAGGGCGAGGCCTCGGCCGATTACGGGGCCACGGCCTTCGTCGAACTCATCCGCGACATCGACGCCTTCGACCTCGCCCGCCTCGGCGCGGGTCCGCTTGGCGAAGGCCTATAGCGTGGCCGGTCCGCGGCGCCGCGCACGTCACGCCTCGCGTCGGCTCGCGGCGTTGGCGATCGTCCTGGCGTTCGCGCCGCCGGGGCCGGCCCGCGCGCAGGACTACCACGTCGGCACGCTGACCATCGTTCACCCCTGGTCGCGCGCCACGCCGGGGGGCGCGAAGATCGCGGGCGGCTATCTCGTCGTCGACAACGCGGGCGACGCGCCCGACCGGCTCGTCGGGGCGACGGTGGAGGTCGCGGGCCGGGCTTCGCCCCACGAGATGGCGATGGCCGACGGCGTCATGACCATGCGGGCGCTGCCCGATGGACTCGTGGTGCCGGCGCACGGATCGGTCGCGCTGAAGCCCGGCTCTCTGCACCTCATGTTCGAAGACCTGAAGCGCGCGCTCAAGAAGGGCGACACATTCAAGGGAACGCTCACCTTCGCGGTGGCCGGCACGGTCGGCATCACCTTCGTGGTCGAATCCCTGGGTGCGCGCGAGCCCGGCGGCGCCATGCCCGGCATGAACATGAACTGACGGCGCCCTCGCGAACAGGGAGCGGGGGTGCGCCGCCCCGCGCCTCAGCGGGCAGTCCCGGCCATCGTCTCCGTGGCCTCCCACAAGCGCGTCGCCGCGGCGTCGTCCTGCGCCTCCGCGGTGGGCTTGGCGGGCCGCGACTTGGCGAAATAGCCGCCCGTGGCGTCCGCCACGTCGGGCGAGGCCGCGAGGTGGATCAGCGTCCGCGCGCCCTCTTCGGGTGAGATCGCGAACAGGGATTTGAGCATCCCGGCGCCGAGCCGCGTCAGGCCGCGGTTGTTGTCGGCGAAGCGCGTCGCGACGAAACCGGGATGATGGCAATTGGCCGTGACCCCCGTGCCCGACCATCGTCGCGCCAATTCGCGGGTGAACAGGATGTTGTAGAGCTTCGATCGGCAATAGGCCTTGAGCCCGCCGTAGCGGTGTTTCGATTGCAGGTCGGACCAGTCGATCTTGGCCATGCGGTGCGCGTCGGATGCGGTGGAGACCACGCGGGAGGGCGCCGCCGCCGCCAGTCGGTCCTTCAGCGCCTCGGTCAGTGCGAAATAGGCCAGGTGGTTCGTCGCGAAGGTGCGTTCGAAGCCGTCCTCGGTTTCGGCGAGATCGCTGAACATCGCGCCGGCGTTGTTGACGAGCACGTCGATGCGCGCCTCGGCGGCCCGGATCGCCTCGCCGATCCGCCCGATGTCCGCCAGCCGCGACAGGTCGCCGAGGTGCACGGCGTGGTCGGCGCCGGGGCCGAGCGAGCGGAGGCGAAGCAGGGTCGCCTCGGCGCGCGTTCGGTCGCGCGCCACGAGGACGATCTTGGCGCCGGCGCGCGCCAGGGTCTCGGCGGCGACGAGCCCGATGCCCGACGTTCCACCGGTGAGGACGACGACCTTGCCCCGCATCGCATCCATGGCGAATTCTATCCTAAAAGGAACCGCGCCGACCCGCGCGACGCGCCGCGCGCGATTGCGGGCGGGAGCGGGACGTGGTGTGGTCGCACCGCGTCGGCACGCGGGATGGGAGCGACCATGAGCATCTTCGGCAATCTCGAAGGCATCCTCGGTAACCTTATCGACGAACACGGCGGCCCTCAAGCCGCGCTGACCGAGGTGTTCAACCGCATGGGCGGGGTCCAGGGGGTCCTCGGCCAGCTCCAGCAGGCGGGCTTGGGCGGGCAGGTCGCGTCCTGGATCGGCACGGGGGCGAACCAGTCGGTCAGCCCCGGCCAGGTCGGGGGCGCGCTCGGGCACGGGCCTATGGCCGATATCGCGGCCAAGCTCGGCATGACGCCGGACCAGCTCAACGGCATCATCGCCAAGACGCTGCCGGTCATCATCGATCGGCTGAGCCCGAACGGTACGCTCCAGCCGCACCTGCTCGCGGGTGGCGGCGCCTCGCCGCCCGCCCCGGCATCCTGAACGGGCCGCCTCCGGCCCGCGTCCGCCGAAACGCCGGAACGGCGCCATGAAGATCGTGCTGCCGTTCATCAGCAATACGCTGATGAACTTCGTCATCGGCCTCCTGCTCGCGCGTTTCCTGGGGCCGGCGGAATACGGCCGCATGGCGCTGGCGCTCGCGGTCGGCCAGGTCGTCCAGACGGTCGCGTTCGACTGGCTGAGGCTCGCGGCGACGCGCTTCTACTCGGAGCGGACGCGCGCGGCCGAGCCGCAATTGCGCGCGACGCTCGACGTGAGCTTCGCCGGCCTGATCGTGATCCTCGGCACGGCCGCGATCGCGTTCCTCGTGTCGGGCATCGAGGTGCCGCTGTCGCGCGGCCTCGTCGGGCTCGCGGTCGGGGCGGCGGTCGCCAACGGGCTGTTCGACTACCATACGGCGCTGATCCGCGCCCGCTTCCTCGACGGCGTCTACGCCCGCATCATCCTCGGCAAGAACGTGCTGTCGCTGCTGCTGACGGTCGGCGGCGCGTGGTGGTCGGGCTCGTCCATCCTGGCGTTGACGGGCCTGTGCCTGTCGATGACCGGGTCGCTGCTCATGTTCCGGCGCCCCTTGACCGACCCCGAGGCGCGCCCGCGCCTCGCCGCACGGGGCCTCGCCGCCGTGGCGCTGCGCTACGCGGTCCCCATCGTGCTGGCCAACATGCTCTACCAGATCGTGCCGCTGCTCGACCGTGCCCTGATCGCCGAGCGGTTCGGCTTCGCCGAATCGGGCCAGTTCTCCCTGGCCTACGATTTGGGTATCCGCATCGTGCTCGCGGTCGGCTCGACCCTCGACGTCCTGCTGTTCCAGATCGCGGTGCGGGCGGACGAGACGCACGGCCCCGACCATTCGGCGCGGCAGATCGCGCGCAACATGGGGATCGTGCTGGCGATCCTCGCCCCGACCTGCGCAGGCTGCTGGCTCGTGATGCCGAGCTTCGAGCTTCTCGTCGTCCCGCCGGATTTCCGCGGCCCGTTCGGCCATTTCTTCGCCGTCCTGCTGCCGGGGTTCTTCTGCTACCCGTTGATCCACTACGCCGTCCACCCGGTGTTCCAGATCCGCAAGCGGACCGCGCCCTTGATCGCGGCGGCCGCGCTCGCGGCTTGCGTGAACCTCGTGTTCGTCTTCCTGACGCCGCCGTCGGCGGGCGCCGTCACCTATGCGGCAGGCTTGTCGGCGGCGCTCGGGGCGGGGCTCGCGGCGCTCGTCGCGGCGGCTGCGATCTCCGGCGCCGCCTGGCCGCGCCCGCGTGACCTTGCCTTGACGGCGGCCGGAACGGTGGCGATGGCGCTCGTCCTCGCGCCGCTGCGGCAGCTCCCGCCGGGCGCCCTCACGCTCGCCCTGCAGGTCGCGGCCGGGATCCTCGTCTACGGCGGCTTCGTCATGGCGTTCGACATCGCCGGACTCCGCGCGGTCTTCGCGGAACACGTCCCGTTGATGCGGCGGGCCAGAACCCTGTTCGAAAGTCGCGGGAACGCCCGGCCGCGCCAGGCCGACTAGGGTCGCCCCGATCGGTCTACCGGAACGTCTTGCGCGGATCGAACGCGTCGCGCACGGCCTCGCCGATGAACACCAGGAGCGACAGCATGATCGCGATGGCGAAGAATCCCGTGAGGCCCAGCCAGGGCGCCTGCAGGTTCGACTTGCCCTGGAGCAGCAGTTCGCCGAGCGACGGGGAGCCCGGGGGCAGGCCGAAGCCGAGGAAGTCGAGCGAGGTCAGGGTCGTGATCGAGCCGTTGAGGACGAACGGCAGGAACGTCAACGTCGCCACCATGGCGTTCGGCAGCAGGTGCTTGATCATGATGCGGCCGTTCGACAGGCCGAGGGCGCGCGCGGCCGTCACGTATTCGAAATTGCGGGCGCGCAGGAACTCGGCCCGCACCACGTGGACCAGGCTCACCCAGGAGAACAGAAGCAGGATGCCGAGCAGCACGAAGAACGAGGGAGTGATGACCGCCGCCACGATGATGAGCAGGTAGAGGTGCGGCAGCGAGGACCAGATCTCGATGACCCGCTGCATGATGAGGTCGGTCCAGCCGCCGAAATAGCCCTGCACGGCACCCGCCGCGATGCCGACCGCCGACGACAGGCCGGCGAGGATCAGCCCGAACAGGATGGAGATGCGCAACCCGTAGATGAGCCGGGCGACGACGTCCCGGCCCTGGTCGTCGGTGCCGAGCCAGTTCCACTCGATCGCCCGGCAGGGGTGCTGCGCGGGCGGCGTGCCGTTGTGGCGCTCGATCGAAGCGCGGCACTGCGCGTCGGCCAGCAGCCAGGTGGGGGGAGCGGGTGCGGGTACCGGCAGATCGAGGTTGTGGGTTCCGAAGGAATAGCGGATCGGCGGCCACGCCATCCAGCCGTTCTTGGCGATCTCGTCGGCCACCACGGGGTCGCGGTAATCCGTTTGCGCCAGGAAGCCGCCGAACTTGTCCTCCGGGTAATCGACCAGGAACGGGAACAGCGTCTCTCCCTTGTAGGACACGACGATCGGCCGGTCGTTGGCGATGAACTCCGCCCCGAGCGAAAGCACGAACATGACCGCGAAGACCACGAGCGACCAATAGCCCCGCCGGTTGCGCCTGAAATTGTCGAGCCGCCGCCGGTTGATCGGCGACAGCTTGAGCAGTCCCTCCCGGGACAGGGCGGGGGCGAGCGGGGGCGCCGACGGAACGATGGCGTCCATCACACGCCTCGCGTTTCGAAGTCGATGCGCGGGTCGATCCAGGTGTAGGTCAGGTCGGACAGGAGGTTCACGACGAGGCCCAGCAGCGCGAAGATGTAGAGGGTCGCGAACACCACCGGGTAGTCGCGATTGAGCACCGACTCGAAGGACAGGAGGCCCAGACCGTCGAGCGAGAAGATGTTCTCGATGAGCAGCGCGCCGGTGAAGAAGGCCGACACGAAGGCGCCCGGGAACCCCGAAACCACGATCATCATGGCGTTGCGAAACACATGGCCGTAGAGCACCTGGCGCTCCCCGAGCCCCTTCATCCGCGCCGTCTGCACGTAATTCTTGCGGATCTCGTCGAGAAACGAATTCTTGGTGAGGAACGTGGAGGTCGCGAAGGCGCCCGTCGCCATGGCGATCACGGGCAGCGTGATGTGCCACAGGTAGTCGCCGATCTTGGCGGGCCAGGACAGGGCCGCCCAGTTCTCGCTCGTCAGCCCGCGCAGCGGGAAGATTTGAAAGAACGAGCCGCCCGAAAACACCACGATCAGCAGGATCGCGAACAGGAAGCTCGGGATGGCGTAGCCGATGATGACGACGCCCGAGGTCCACACGTCGAAGCGGGTGCCGTCGCGCACCGCCTTGGCGATGCCGAGGGGGATCGAGATGGCGTAGGAAATGAGTGTCATCCAGAGCCCGAGCGAGATCGACACGGGCAGTTTCTCGCCGATCAGCTTCAACACCGACACGTCGCGGAAATAACTGTGCCCGAAGTCGAACACCGCGTAGTTGCGCACCAGCAGGGCGAACCGCTGCCAGGCCGGCTTGTCGAAGCCGAACTGGACCTCGAGCTCCTTGATGAACTTCGGGTCGAGCCCCTGGGCCCCACGGTATCGCGACGATTCCCCGCCCGCCGCGGCGCCGGCCGCGGCGCCGGCGCCGGAATCCGCCCCGCCCCCGCCGAGCCGGGTCGCGTCGCCGCCGCCGAAGCCCTGCAACTGCGCCACGATCCGCTCCACCGGGCCGCCGGGGGCGAGCTGCACGATGACGAACGACACGAGCATGATCCCGAACACCGTCGGGATCATCAGCAGCAGGCGGCGGGCGATATAGGCGAGCATGAATGTCCGGCGATCCTGGCATCGTGAGCCCGCCAGCGTGCCGGCCGGGGGGCGGATATCCTCACCCGCGAAGCGGGGGAGGACACTGCGCACACCATACTCACCCGAGCTTGAGCTTCTTCGCTTTTTCCTCGTCGTACCACCACGTCGCCAGCACGCCGGGGTCGTATTTGGGCGGGGTGGCGGGCCGGCTGAACTGGTCCCAATAAGCCAGCCAGTGGTCGGGAAGGTTCCACATCGGCACCCAATAATAGCCGGCGCGCAACACGCGGTCGAGCGCGCGGCAGATCGCGTCGAGCTCCGCCCGGGTCGGGGCGACCAGGGCCTTCCCGATCAGCGCGTCGACGACCGGGTCGGCCACGCCGATCACGTTGAGCGACCCCGGCTGCTTCGCCGCTTCGGACCCGTAGTAAACGAGCAGGTCCTCGCCCGGCGTGAAGCTTGCGCCGTGGCGCGAGGTCATCACGTCGAAATCGAAATCCTGCACGCGCGACTGGAACTGCGCCGAGTCGACCACCCGGAAGTTCGCCTCGATGCCGAGCAGGCGCAGGTTCTTGATGAACGGGCTCGTGTGGCGTTCGAAGGCGTCCTGAAAATCCAGGAATTCGATCCGGAACGGCTGGCCGCCCGGCAGCCGGGTGATGTTGCCGTCGCGCTTGCATCCGGCCGCTTGCAGCAGCTTGACCGCCTGGCCGAGCAGTGCGCGGTCCTGGCCCGAACCGTCCGACATCGGGGGCATCACGGCTTCGCCGAACGCGGCGTCGGGGATCTTGCCGCGGAACGGCTCGAGCAGCGCCAGTTCGTCCGGTCCCGGCACGCCCGTCGCCGCCATGGGCGAGTTCTGGAAGAACGACCACGTCCGCTGGAAATAGCCGAACATGATGTTGCGGTTGGTCCACTCGAAGTCGAAGGCGAGCCCGAGCGCTTGGCGGATGCGCGGATCCCCGAACTGGGCCCGGCGGGTGTTGAGCCACCAGGCCTGCGCGCCCCGGGGCGCCTGGTCGGCGATGGTTTCGCGCTTGACGCGGCCCTCTTTGACCGCCGGGAAATCGTAGCCTCTGGCCCAGTTGATGGACGTGGAGTCCTCGCGAAACGTGACGAGGCCCGATTTGAAGGCTTCGAACCCGACCTGCCGCTCGCGGAAATACTCGTAGCGGATCGTGTCGAAGTTGCCCTGGCCGACGTTCACGGGCAGGTCCTTGGCCCAATAGTCCTTGACCCGGTCGAAGGAGATGAAGCGGCCCTGCTCGAACGCGCCGATCTTGTAATTGCCCGAACCCAACGGCGGTTCGAGCGTGGTCTCGTCGAACGGATGCGCGGTGTAGAACGCCTTGGAAAAGATCGGCTGACTGGCCACGATCAGCGGCAGTTCGCGCGAACGCGCGGGGTTGAGCTTGACCAGCAGGAGGTCGTCGCCCTCCGCTTCCGCGCCCTCGAGGTGGCGCAAACTCGTGCGGATGTTGGGATGACCCTTGGCCTTCAGCAGGTTGAGCGAAAAGGCGATGTCGTCAGCCTTGAGCCGCGTGCCGTCGTGGAAACGCGCTTCGGGCCGCAGCAGGAAGCGGAAGGTCAGCCGGTCGGCCGACCAGCGGACCGCCCGGGCGACGAGGCCGTAAAGCGTATCCGGCTCGTCGAGCGTACCCGCCATCAGCGCGTCGAAGATCGTGCCGACCCCCGCCGCGCCGCTGCCCTTCAGGATGTAGACGTTGAGCGAGTCGAACGTGGTGAAATTCTGGTTGTTGCCGGCCGTGCTCGGTTCGACCGTGATCGTGCCGCCCTTGGGCGCCAGCGGGTTGACGTAGCCATAAGCCCTGAAATCCGGCGGCAGGCCCAATTCGCCGAACACGGACAGGCCGTGGCTTTCGCTCTCGCCTTGGCCCGAGGCGGCCCGGATGGCGCCGTCCGGCAGCAGCGCCGCCGCGAACGCGCCGCCGCCGAAAGCGAGCGCCGCACGGCGCGTGACGTCGACCATGACACATGTCCCCAGGATCCGCTGCCGTGCTTCGGCGCATGATTATGTCGGTTTTCGGCGCGCGCGCCAGGGCGGACGGCAGCGGACGCGCCCTCGACGCGCTGGTGTTCTTCGTGGCCGACGTGCAGACCGGCTTCGGCCCGTTCATCGCCGTCTACCTCACGCTGAACGGCTGGTCGCAGGGCGACATCGGACAGGCGTTGAGCGTCGGCACCGCGGCCGCCGCGATCAGCCAGCTGCCGGGCGGCTTTGCCGTGGACCGGCTTCGCGACAAGCGCTTGGCCGCCGCCAGCGCGGCCGTCGCGGTCGCGGGTGGGGCCGTCTTGTTCGCCTTGTCGGCATCGACAGCCGTCGTGATGACCGCCGAGGTGCTCCATTCCTTCGCGAGCACGATGCTCGGGCCGGCGCTCGCGGCGATCAGCCTCGCCCTCGTCGGGCGGGCGGCGCTCGGCACGCGACTCGGGCGCAACGCGCGCTTCGCGGCGCTCGGCAACGGCTTCGCGGCGGCGGTGCTCGGCGCCGCCGGCTATTACGCCCCGGGCGCGGCCGTGTTCTGGGTCACGGCGGCCTTCGCGGTGCCGGGCCTTTTCGCGCTATGGCGCATCGCGCCCGCCGACTTGCGGAAGCAGAACGGCGGCGCCGCGTCCGAAACCGTGCCGCCGCCATGGCGGGGCGAGGTCCTCGCCCTGGTCACCGATCGCCGCGTGCTGGCGTTCTGCTTGTGCGTGGTCTTGTTCCACGCCGCCAACGCCGCCTTGCTGCCGCTCGCGAGCGGCCTCATGGCACGGCGCGCGGGCGGCATCGCCGACCTCGTCGTGTCGGGCGCGATCGTCCTGCCGCAGGCCATCGTCGCCTTGATCTCGCCAGGCGTGGGGCGTCTCGCGGACACGAGGGGCATCCGCCTCGTGCTCGCCCTGGGGTTCGCGGCGGTGCCGGCCCGCGCCGTGCTGCTCGCGGCGGCGGCCTCCGACCCCATCGCGGTCGTGGCGGTCCAGGCGCTCGACGGGCTCAGCGCTTCGGCCTTCGGCATCATGGTGCCGCTGGTCGCGGCGGCATTCACGCGTGGCACGGGGCGGTTCAACCTGTGCCTGGGGGCGTTCGGCCTCGCCGCGACGGCCGGGGCGACGGTGAGCACGTTCACCGCCGGGCGCGTGGCCGACGCGTTCGGTCCGACGCCCGCCTTCCTGACCCTCGCGGCTTTCGGCGCGCTCGCGGTCGCGGCGGCTTGGATCGTGGCGCCGCGGCGCACCGCGGAGCCCGCGGGGAGCCCTCGAACAGGGGGAGGCGAACCTGTCCATGGGAGTGAAAGCTCCGACCCGACCTAATTAGGTCATCGGATCCGGAAAGCCGCGTCCGGGTTCGAAGCCGACCCCGCCAACGTTCACGCGCGACGCGGCGGGAGGGCCAGCGCGGGATCAGCGGGGACGCGCGGCTCCGCGGTCCCGTGGCGTCACCTCGTCTTGCGCGACGTCCCTGGCTTCGACACCTTGATCATGGACATGGCGTTCGTCGCGGTCTTGGACGCGGTCTTGCCCGTCACCGAGGCGGGTTTGCCGCCGGCCGGCGGCACGGGCATGCGCGTGACCGAGGCGGGCGTGTCGTGCGCGGATCGCGTCGCCGGGGCCGCCGGCTTGGCCACGGGCGCCACCGGTGTCGAAACGACCTCGGCGTCGTCGATGCCGGGCGTGCGTGCCTGGCTCGGGCGGACGGCGGCGCCGGGCTGCAGTTGCGCCGGCTCCCGGCCGGTGTCGGTCAGCGCGTGTTCGCCCTGGTCGGTCAGGTTGGGGAGGTCGCCGAGGGTGTTCACGGCCAGCGCTGGCTCCACCGGCTCCCGAGCCCCCGTGTCGCGGGGCAGCAGGGTCGAGGCCATGCTGTCCTCGATGGCGATGATCTCCCGCGCTTGTTCCCAGTGGGCTCGGTCGCGTCCGTGCGGGTGGCCCTCGGCCTCCCACAATTCGTGCGCCTTGCGGCGGATGCGGTCTTCGTCAGGGTCCTGAATCATCGTCTGTCTCCGGCGTGTCGACGTCTTCCGCCTGCCGACGGATGTCCTCGCCCATGGGGTCGAGCCCTTCGGCGTTCTCGTCGGGCAGCGTGGGCCGGCCGTTCTCGGCTTCGACCCGGTCCTCCAGCGTCATGCTTTCCGAGTCCATCGACCTGTCGCCGCCTTGGAGGTCGGGACTTTCGACCTCGGTCGGCGCGACATCGACCCGGTGCCGATCACGGTCCGGTGCGCCCTGGTTCGGCCTGACGACTCCTTGATAAAGGATTGATGGTTAACGGAACGTTTCGCTCGAAGGCGGGGTTCCGGTCGGCTGTCGCCCCGGCGGGTTCGGTCGGCCGCGGGCGGCACCCGACGGACGATGTTCACGAACGAACGGGCGTGCGCTCAGGAAGGACCCGAGGGGTCCGTGAGGCCGTGCAACCGGTCGGCGGCCGCCTGCGCGAAGCGGATCGTCACCGCACGGCGCGTTGCCGGCGCGAGTTTGTGCTCCATCGCCGGGCGAACGATCTCCGCCCCATGGGCGTCGGCGACGATGAGCCCGGTGTCGTCCGGCATGACCGCCAGCGGCAGCGTCACCGGCACGGCGAAGAACAGCTGATCGCAATGCGCGCGGTAGGCCGCCCATTTGCGGTCCGCGCGCAAATCGGCAAGGCAGGATTTCACCTCGACGATGGTCAGCGACCCGTCGGGTCCGAGCCCGGCGATGTCGGCGCGCCGCCCGTCGGGCAGCACGAATTCGGTGACGGTCGCCATCCCGAGCGCGCGCAAATAGCGCCGGGTGCCGCGCACGACCGCCCGCGCGGCTTCGCTGAGCCGCGCGTCTCCGGGCAGTTTGGTTTCCACGGTAAGCATCGGCCACAATACGTCGCACCCCTCGGCCCTGCGCAAATTAGCACGGCGATTATCCCCTTGACGCATGTACGGGAGTAAGGTAGCTTTTTGGGCATAGGAGCTATCCCGATGCCTACCCGCAAGCGCACCGCCCCCAGCCAAGCCGGAACCGGCGCCAGCAACGTTCAACAGTTCTCGGTCCGCGAGTTCTTCGCCGCGTTCCCCGACGACGACACCTGCCTCAACCGGATCATGGAGGTCCGCTATGGGCTCCGGCACGTGTGCGGGAAATGCGGCAAGGAAGCGACCTTCCACAAGCTGTCCGAACGTCGGGCCTACGCCTGCGCGCAATGCGGCGATCATGTTTATCCGTGTGCGGGCACGATCTTTCAGGACAGCCGCACGTCGCTCCCGGTGTGGTTCTACGCGATTTACCTGTTCATCGCGACCCGTCGCGGCGTGTGCGGCAAGGAACTGCAACGGGTGCTCGGCGTCACCTACAAGACAGCCTGGCGCATGGGCCAGCAAATCCGCCACCTTATGACCACGGCCGACGGCTTCGAAATGCTCAAGGGCCACGTCGAGGTTGACGAGGCCTACGTCGGCGGGCATCGGCCCGGCAAGCGCGGTCGTGGCGCGGAAGGCAAGACAATCGTCATGGCGATGAAAGAGCGTGGTGGCCCGATCGTGACGAAGGTCATCCCGAACGTGAAGAAGGCGACGCTCCGCGACGAGGTGCTGGCGAACGTCGAGCCGGGCTCCACCGTGTCGACCGACGAACTCATGAGCTACGGTCTACTAGAGGGTGACGGCTTCACGCACGGCACCGTGAAGCACGGCGCGAAGGAATGGGCCTATTACGACTACCGGCACCGGACGGTTCATCATACGAACCACGTCGAGTCGTTCTGGAAGCTGTTCAAGAAGTCTGTCGCATCTACGCATATCCATATCAGCGCTGATTATGCGGACCTCTACCTTGGTGAGTTCGCTTTCCGATCGAACCATCGTCACATGCGGAACGCAATGTTCGATCTTCTGATTGCGGCGCTTTGATCGTAGCCGCGATCCCCGCGTCAAACTCGGCCCGGTCAATCGGGCCGATGCCGCGAGCCTCCTCTTGGGCGATGAAGTCGGCTAGGCGGCGAAGTCGCACTGCCTCTCGCAAACTCAGATTCAAATCTCGCCTCCGCTGCTAGATTGTGCCCGGCGTTTGATTTACAGTTATCTTTCTTTTCCCGAGTATATGACGATTTCCTGAAACGTTCGCCACGAAATGTATTGTGCTTTCCTTATTAGCGGTGAATGCTGCAAAGAAGTTCGCCACAAACCGGCCTAAAATGAACTCTGTACCGGGAGGCACAATCGGATGAAGGTCGTCAGATCGGAATAAGACGCTCCCAGACTCGTCCTCGACCGCGAATCTGATATCCACCTTGCCTGGAGTCACGACATCGCCCTGAGTGTGGACTGAGAAGCCAAAGGTTGCAGGAAACTGTGGGCTTCCGATGTCTGTAGGATACACCCCGATAAGTATCAACTTTCCACTTTTCTCCGCACGAATATCATCGCACAAAATCAGTGTGTCAAAATTAACGTCAGCATCACTCATAATGTCTGTCCACTATATGTAGCGTAAGACCTATTAGCTAGCATCCGTTCATGAGGAATTTTCTCCGCATCGATTATTGGCAGAGGACCAGGTTGGAAAACTTCATTGCCGAACACCTTAGGAGGACTCCTGCGTCGATCGTCGATGCGCACCCCCATGGACACTGTGTTAGGAAAGGCGATATCCTGCCAAAACCAGGACCTATGCGGCCCTGTATCAAGGAAGAACCGAGTTCTATCGCCACGATCCACCAGCGCGAACTCGAAGTCGAGGTTAAGCGCAACGGCGAGGTCGGAAATCGTGCTAAGCGTCCAGTTCCGCGGGCCTGACAGAAGTTTGCTGATGTTCGTTTCGTCCTTCCCCATAGCCTCAGCGAGGGCTTTCTGCGTAAGGGCCTCCGAAGCCTTTCGAAACTCGATTGCTACGAGATACGCGCCAAAAAACCGGCTCTTCAGAACCTCGGAGTGGTACGACCTCATGTAGGACGGGGTGATCTCAGAATGCTGGTTCATACACATCTCTGTGCGGTTTGCTCAGAAAATCTGTGGTTTGGGTGCCAGTAAGTGCTGTTCGCCCCGGCATGATCGTACTCCAATCTTCAAGAGCCTCCTTCGCCTTAGCCGTATAAACTTTCCAAGTGGGCATGGTCGGACGCATATGCAGCCGGTTGCCAACGAACACGTTATAGCTCGCAAACCGTCCAAATAGCCTCCACTGTTGATCCCGTGGCTTTCGAAAACAAATCGCCCAAGATTCGTCTAATCCCTCTAAGCGCTCAAGGTCGGGTCTCTTTTTCTCCGGGTCGCCCTGCAGACTAACCGTGACATAAAAGCCACTCGTGAAGGTGGCTATAAGTGCGTCCGCCACCATGTCCGGAAAGCCTGCTCCCGCCACATTCCCCACCAAAACGCTTCGTACCTCGCTCGTGGTCCAAAGCTGGCGGATGACACGCGCGTCGGGGTCGCGGGGCCGCACGAGCACAAGCCCCGGCGCTGGGGCAACAAGACCATTATGGGGGACACTTGTAATAGATGTCAACTTCGCTCATGCACGCGAATCGATGAGTTCAACCTGTGGTTACCACACTCTTGGCGCCCCCACTACTACATGCGTCAAGGGGATAATCCCCTAAAAGATTGGTCAGCGACGAACGATACATGAAGTTCATGGACCAGGTTCGGGAAGCCGAGGTTTCCGCGCGCGCGGAAAAAAAGGGGCTCTGGTCCGATCGCTACAAACAGCTTCTCGAGGAAGAGGGCATCCATTAGCTGGCCCTCTGCCCAGCTTGTCACTCACCCCTCCACCGCCCAGCACGCCACCTCGCGGCCGTGCTTGCGCGCCAGCGGCGGCTCCTCGACGCGGCAGCGGTCGAAGGCGAGCGGGCAGCGCGGATGGAACACGCAGCCGGGAGGGGGGTCGATCGGCGAGGGCGGCTCGCCCTTGAGGGGCACGCGGTCGCGCCGCGCCGCCGGGTCCGCCACGGGCGTCGCGGCGAGGAGCGCGCGCGTATAGGGGTGCCGCGGCGCGCCGAAAATGGCCTCGCGGGAGCCGATCTCGACCGCGTGGCCGAGGTAGATGACCATGATGCGGTCGGCGATGTGGCGCACCACCGACAGATCGTGGGACACGAACAGGTAGGCGAGGTGGAACTCGTCCTGCAGGTCGGCCAGGAGGTTCAGCACCTGGGCGCGGATCGAAACGTCGAGCGCCGACACCGGCTCGTCGAGCACCAGGATGCGGGGCCGGAGCATCAGCGCGCGGGCGATGGCGATGCGCTGGCGCTGGCCGCCCGAGAACATGTGCGGATAGCGCGCCGCGAACTCGGGCCGCAGACCCACGCGCGCCATGGCTTCGCCCACGAGGCGCTTCCGTTCCGCCGCCGGCGTCGTCGTGTTGACGATCAGGGGCTCTTCCAGGACGGCGCCGATGGTTTGGCGCGGGTTCAGCGACCCGAACGGGTTCTGGAACACCATCTGGATCTCGCGGCGCAGCCGCTTCAGCGTCGCCCGGTCCGCGACCGCCACGTCGGCGCCCTCGATCAGCAGCGCGCCCGCGCTCGGCCGCTCGATCATCGTCAGGAGGCGGCTCAGCGTCGACTTGCCCGAGCCCGATTCGCCCACCACCGCCAGGGTTTCCCCCGGTTGGAGCGAGAACGAGACCCCGACCAGCGCCTTCACGGTCGCGGCGGCGCCGAACATGCCGCGCTTGACCTGATAGTCGCGCTTGAGCCCGCGCGCTTCGAGGAGCGGCACGGGGTCGCGGGCGGCGGCGTTCATGCGCGCCGCCCCAGCTCGTCGACCCGCGGCGGGGTCGGCCGCCCGTCGACCAGCGGACTGTGGCAGAGCGCGCGACCCAGCGCCGCCGTCGCGGGTGTCGGCGCGTATGTCCGGCACAGGTCGAAGCTATGCGCGCAGCGGGGCGAGAACACGCAGGCGCTCGGTCGGTCGAACTGGCCGGGGACGACGCCCGGTATGGCGGGCAGTCGGCGCGCCGTCGCGCGTTCGGGCAGGGCCGCGAGCAGCGCGTCCGTGTACGGGTGGTGGCGACCGGCGAACAGCGCGCCGGTCGGGTTGGTTTCGACGACGCGCCCGGCATATTGGACGAGCACGCGGTCCGCGACTTCGGCGACGACGCCCATGTCGTGGGTGATGAGGACGAGCCCGAGCCCGGTGTCGCGCTGCAGCCCGACGAGCAGGTCGAGGATTTGCGCCTGGATGGTCACGTCGAGGGCCGTCGTGGGCTCGTCGGCGACGAGCAGTTTCGGGCGGCAGGAAATCGCCATGGCGATCATCACGCGCTGGCTCATGCCGCCGGACAATTGGTGGGGATAGGCGCGGAGCCTGCGTTCGGGTTCGGGGATGCCGACCTGTGCCAGGAGTTCCACCGCGCGTGCCTGCCGCGCCGCCCGGTCGAGCCCGCTGTGGGCCTCAAGCATCTCGCGGATCTGGAAGCCCACGGTGAAACAGGGGTTCAGCGACGACATCGGCTCCTGGAAGATCATGGCCATGTCGCGGCCGACGATGCGGCGGCGCGCCCTCGGCGCGAGCGTCAGCAGGTCGGCGCCGTCGAAGGTCATGCGGTCCGCCGTGACGGTCGCGGTCCAGGGAAGCAGGCCCATGACGGCGAGCATCGCGACCGATTTCCCCGAACCGGACTCGCCCACGATCGCCACGACCTCCCCGGGCGCGACCGCCACGTCGACGCCGTCGACGGCCGTGAAGGGGCCGTTGCGCGTCGCGAACGTCACCGTCAGCTTGCGGATGTCGAGAAGCGCGGAGGGCATGGGGCGGGCGCGTCCGTAAGGCTGGCGAACGGCGCGCACGGTCCCGACCCGGAATCATCACGTTCGTCGTTCCGATCCATCAAGGATCCTTAAGTATCGTAGCGCCCATTCCCTGCCGGTGGAACCCTCCCGCGGCAAAGACCTCCGCGGAACGGCAAGCGCGCCGAAGCCAAGGCAACCGGTGCCGATGCTCCGGGCGGTGTTTGCAGGGGCGCGCCGCCCGCGCACCGGCGCTCGACCCGGGCGCAACGCTCGCCTCGATCCGGGCTGGACCCGAAGCCGCGAGTCCTCGCAATTCGGGCAAATATGTGTCATTGGTTTGTGGTATCGCGTGTTATGATCGCACCCCAGGCCGTGCGCCACCCGCCGCCCGACGCGGCCCGCGAACATGACTGGAACGCCGGTATGAAGGGACAGCCGGGCGTGGGTTCGCCCACGATCGATGCCGCCTTGCCCGGACGCGGACCGGCTCCACCGTCGCAGGCTCATCGAAGTCACCGGACCGCGACGGCACCGAGCTTGCATCGAACCCTGTATCTGTCTTGCGGCTATCGGGCGGGGCTCGCGCGTTCGGCGCAGGGCATGCGGACCCTGCTCGGGCAGCCGAATTATTCCTACCTGATCGCCATGGAGAAATTCAGGGTCGCGTTGCAAGCCGAGGGCTGCGAAGCGTTCGTTCTCGACAATCCCGCCATCATCGGGGACGCCAGCCTGCTGCCGTGCGGGGGATCGGGCCGCGCGGTCCACATGGCGTTCTACCCCCCCGAGAGCGTCCGCTTGCTCAAGCCCGTACGCAACGTCCTGATGTTCGCCTGGGAGTTCTCGAGGCTGCGAACCGAGGCCACCGTGTTCTCGTCGCACGCCTTCGCGCCGCAGGCGGCCATGCTCGGCATCGTCGACGCGGTCTGGACGCCGTCGCGCTACGCCGCCCACGTCTTGAAGGGCGCCACCGATACCCCCGTGGCGATCGTGCCCGCCCCGATCGCGCATTCGAGCGCCGATCTGGCGTCGCGGTCCTCGGAACCGCGGGCCCGGCAGTCGGCCGCGCTCGACGCCTTGCGGGATCTGACCGCCGTACCGCTCGGCATATTTCCGCGCCACCAGGCGCAGGCGAGCAAAGACGCCGCCGCGCGACAGCTCGATCTCGCGTTCGAGATCGGCGCGAAACGCGAACGCCGTCCCGACCTGCGCGTTTACCTGACGGTCTTGAACCCGCACGACGCCCGCAAGGGTCTGCTGGAAAGCATCGAGGCGTTCTGCCGTTTCGCCCAGGAGCGCGACGACGTCGTTTGGATCATCAAGACGGGCTCGCACGACGATACGCCGGCCTCGATCAACACGCGCCTCTTCACGCACCAGATCGCCCGCGAGGCCGACCTCGCCGGGCAGTATTTCAGCGACAGCATCTTGATCTGCAACGACGCGCTGACCTCCGAGCAGTTGCACGCGCTGTACATGCTCGCCGATTTCTACCTCTGCACATCGCACGCCGAAGGTCAGAACTTCCCGCTTCAGGAAGCGATGGCGACCGGGGTGGTGCCGATCTCGGTCGATCACACCGCCATGGCGGATTACATCTCGAACGAGAATGCGATCGTGTTGCCCTCGGTCGCGGAAAGCCTGCCGCCCGCGATCGCGCGGAAATACCTGTTGGCCGGCGCGAAATGGTTCGTGAGCGACATGTTCGATGTCTACGAAGGGCTGCGCGCTTCGGCGGCGCTGTCGCCCCCGCGCTATCTAGGCTTGGCGGAGCAGGCGGCGGGCACGATCGCGCGCGACTATTCCGGCGCAGCCGTCTGCGCGAGGATCGAGGCCGCCCTGCGATGAGCCGCGGTGGCGCCCGTCGGCGGAGCGTGTACCTCGACATCGCCCCGATCCTCGAAACCCAATGGACGGGCATTCCCCTCGTCACGGCGCAGCTCGCCCGGCGCGGTTTGACGGATGCCGGCCGCCGCTGGCATTTCCTCTACAACAATCAGCTGGTGAGCCGCGCCTTCGTCACGCGCGCGCTTCGCGCGAGAAGCGGCCGTTGGATCGAAGGCCGCCTGTTGGACACGCTGCGCGGGTGCGAATTGCCGAGCTTCGCGGAGATGCGCGACTCGGTCGGCATCTTCCCGAACGTCAAGCCCGTGCGTCGCGCCTTCTTGCGGGAGGCGATCGTCGTCCACGACCTTTCGACGCTGCTGATGCCCGAATACCACCATCCCGATACGGTCCTCCACCATGCGAACCGGCTGAGGCGCGACATCGACACCAGCGACGCCCTGATCTGCGTCTCGCGCGCCACCGCGGATGACCTCAAAGCCTATTTCAAGGTCCCCGACGACAGGATCGTGGTGGCGCCGCTCGGCGTTTCCTGGTCGCTCCGCACGCGGCTCGAAGCGGCGGAACTGCTCGAGGGCGTCGCCCTGCCCCCGTTCGTCCTCGTGCTCGGCACGGTCGAACCGCGCAAGAACATCGGGCTCGTCCTCGACTACATCACCCGGAACGCGGCCGTTCTCGACGAGTTCTGCTTCGTCTTCGTCGGACGGGACGGCTGGCTCGAGGAACGGCATAGGCTCGAGGCGCATTTGGCGCGGCACGGGCTCGACCCGAGCCGCGTCGTGTTCACGGGCTTCGTATCCGAGGCCGTCAAGCTCGCGCTGTTGTGCGCCGCCGCCTTCACGATCTTCCCGTCGCTGTTCGAGGGTTTCGGCCTGCCGGTCCTCGAATCGCTTTCGGTGGGCCGCCCGGTGCTGTGTTCGTTCAGTTCGAGCCTGCCGGAAGTCGTCGACGAAAGCTGCGTTCTTTTCGACCCGACGAACGCCGACAGTTTCGCCGCGGCCTTCGCCGAGATGGTGCGTGAAACGCGTGCGCGGCGCCGGGCGCCGACCGACCCGCGGGACGCCCACGTCAGCACGGCGCTGGGCTGGACGCGCTTTTTCCGGGCGGTCGACGGATGGCTGGAGGGAGCCGATGACGACGGCGACGGCTGAGGATTTCACCTCCGAGATCGAGGCCGGGGCGGTGGTCGACGCGGCCGTCAAGGCCGAGCCGCCTTGGCGCTTGTCGGGGTGGGCCGAAGTCGGTGAAGCCCAAACCTGGGCTCATCTCGCCCTCCAGGGCGCGGACGGGGGGCCTTTGCTCCACGTCATCGCGAACCGGTTCAGCGACGACGCCTTCGCCCGGGGGATCGGTTTCGGCTGGATCGGCTTCGCGGTCGACCTGGCCCCACGCTGGTCCCTCGTCAGAGGCAGGACGTTGAGTGCCCGCTGCATGAAGAGCGGCGAACTCGTATTCGAATACGACGTTCCCGACGACGACCTTCACAATCCGGTCGCCCCCGAGGTCGAGACCTCGGTGGCGGAGCTGATCCTCGCCGAGCGCACGATCCGTCCCGAGTTTTCGTTCGCGCAACTCGACCTCTACCTCGATCGGTTCGTGAGCGACGAGGGCGCCGAGGAATTCGTTCGCCGCAGCTACGTCTACGTTCTCGAGCGCGAGGTCGATCCGGACGGCCTGCGCGCCTATCTCGACGACCTGCGGGCAGGCGTGCCGCCGCGCGCGGTCCTGCAAACGATCTTCGATTCGCCCGAGCGCCGCGAGAAGCCCCGGGGCCGGCTGGCCCTGCCGGGCGAAGCCGCGTTCCCGTTCTACTCGGGTTAGGCCCTCACCGCCCGATCGGCGGCCGCACGTCGGCGGGGATCGGGTTGCGGAACGGCGTCTTCGCGAGCCGCTTCCCGAGATCGGCCTTGGCGGCTTCGATCAAGGCCGCGTCGCGCATGAGGTCGATCGCGGTACCGGCCATGGCCTTGGCGGCGTGCTCCATGCCCTTGTGAGCGGCCGCGGTCTTGCCCTGCGCCACGATCTGCCACGAATGGCCGGGCGTGCCGATGGCGTGGGTCGCGCCGCGCATCTGGACGGTCGGCACGACCCAGCTGACGGTACCGACGTCCGTCGAGCCGACCTGGCTCGGGTCCCCGTCCGCCTGCGCCACGATGCGGTCGCAGAGAGCCAGGCCCTCCACCGGCGGGACGCCCGAGCGGGCGAAGGAGGCGCGGATGTCCTCGTCCGACAAGGTCGCCTGGATGGCCGACGCGAAGGCGCGGTCGTCGGCATCGAACACGGGCGGCCCGAGCCGTTCGAGGTTCCGCGCCATCGCGGCCTCGAGCGGCGCGTTGCCGACGAGGTTCGCGTCGGCGCAGAGCACCTCGTGGCGCAGCGTCGTTTCCGTCATGAGGGCGGCGCCCTCGGCCACCTTCTCGACACGATGCCGCAGCGCGTCCATCTCGGGCAGGTCGCGCCCCCGCACGAGGTAGCGCACCGTGGCGCGCGCCTGCACGACGTTCGGGGCCGAGCCGCCCGTATCGGTGACGGCGTAGTGGACGCGCGCCGTCGAGGGCATGTGCTCGCGCAGGTAGTTCACGCCGACGTTCATGAGTTCGACCGCGTCGAGGGCGCTGCGGCCCAACTGGGGCGCGGCGGCGGCGTGCGACGCGCGGCCGGCGAAATGGAAGTTCATCTCGACGCAGGCAAGCGACACGGGGTCGGTCACGCCCGCGAAGGACGCGGGATGCCAGGAGATGGCGGCGTCGACGTCGTCGAACACCCCCGCCCGCACCATGAAGCCCTTGGCCGAACCGCCCTCCTCCGCCGGGCAGCCGTAATAGCGCACCCGTCCGGGAATGCCGTGATGGGCGAGGTAGTCCTTGACCGCGGTGGCGGCCATCAGGGCGCCGCTGCCGAGCAGGTTGTGGCCGCAGGCATGGCCGTTGCCGCCCGGTTCGATCGGCCGCCGTTGGGCGACCCCGGCCTCCTGGCTCAGCCCCGGAAGGGCGTCGAACTCGCCCAGGATGGCGATCACGGCGCCGCCCTCCCCGGCCTCGCCCATGACGGCGGTGGGAAGCCCCGCGACGCCCCTCGACACGCGAAACCCTTCCGCCGCGAGCATGTCCTCGTGCGCGGCGGACGAGCGATGTTCGGCGTAGTTCAATTCAGGCGTTGCCCAGACCCGGTCGGCAAGGTCGAAGAAGCGCTCGCGCTTGGATTCGACCAGGGTCCAGACGTCGTCGGCGTTGCTCGGGTGTGTCATGCCTGATCCGCTTTCCGGCCGGGGCCGCGCTGCCTCGCGCCGATCATGCCCGAGCGCCCCGCCGTGCGGCAAGGCTCCCGGTCGGCGCGTGCCGGTCGGCACGGCGCACCGGGCGCGCCGCTTCGCAAACCGGGGCGCGTTCAGCCGCCCGCGCGATCGTCGGGCCTGTCCGTCTGCCTGCAGCGCGCGAGCGGCAGCTTCGCACTTCGGATTGAGGCGAGGCCGGACATCGCGATCGCTGGTCGAGGCCACCGTCCGGCTCCGCACGCGAATGGCCAGCGATCACAGCCGGTCGATGTGCAGGCCGCCGCCGACGTCGATGACGCTGCCCGTCGCGAACCCGAACGCCCCGCCGGCGAGCGCCGCCACCACCTTGGCGACATCGGTGCCCTCGCCCCAGCGGCCCGCCGGCACGAGTCCGCCTTCGATGAGCCGGTCGTACCTGTCCGCCACACCTGCCGTCATATCCGAGCGGATGATGCCGGGCCGCACCTCGAAGACGCCGATCCCCTCGGGGGCGAGGCGGACGGCGAGGCCCCTGCTCCAGGCGGAGAGCGCCGCCTTCGACACGCAGTAGTCGAGCCGGTCGGGCGACACGCGCGACGCGCTGACCGAGGTGATGGTGATCACCGAACGCGGCCCGCTGCCCGGCGCCTGCGCGAGCATCAGCTTGGCGAGGGCGTGCGTGAGGAACATCGTGCCGCGCAGGTTAACGTCCATGACGCGGTCGAAGTTCTCCGGACGGAGGTCGAGCGGGTCGCCACGCGAGAGCGCGCCGATACCGGCGTTGTTGACGAGGCAGTCGACCCGGCCCGGGCCGGCGCGCACGGCCGCGAGCCAGGCCGCGTGCACGCCGAGATCGCCGATGTCGCCCGCCAGGTAGGTGACGGCGCCCCCGTGCGCCCGCAAGCGTGCGGCGATGTCCCCCGCATCGGGTTCGAGCGCCGCGACGACGAGGTCGAACCCACCCGCCGCGAGCGCATGCGCGATGGCCAGGCCGATGCCGCGGCTCGCCCCGGTGACGACGGCCACGGGACGGGAACTCACGGCGCTTCAACGAAGACGGCGCGGAAATCGTTGACGTTCGTCAAGGTCGGCCCGGTCACGACGAGATCGCCGAGCGTCGCGAAGAAGCCATGGCCGTCGTTGTCGGCGAGGCGCGCCTTGGCGTCGAGCCCGAGCGCCGCCGCGCGGGCGAGCGTGTCGGGCAGGACCAGCGCGCCGGCATTGTCCTCCGACCCGTCGATGCCGTCCGTGTCCCCGGCCAGCGCGGCCACGCGTGCGTCCCCGCCGAGCGCCACGGCGAGGGCCAGCAGGAACTCGGCGTTGCGCCCGCCCCGCCCCCGACCCCGCACCGTGACGGTGGTCTCGCCCCCCGACAGGAGCACGCAGGGTCCCGGCGCCGGGGCGCCGTGGCGGGCGCAGGAGCGCGCGATGCCGGCCATCACCCGCGCGGCTTCGCGCGCCTCGCCCTCGATGGCGTCGCCGAGCAGCACGGGCGTGACGCCCGCCGCGCGCGCGACCGCGGCGGCGGCCTCGAGCGCGTCTTGCGGACGCGCCACGAGCACCGTCCGCGTCGCCGCGAAACAGCGATCGTCCGGCTTGGGGGTTTCGTTGCGCGGGTCGGCCAGCGCCGCCCGGACGGCGGGGGAAGGGTCGATCGCGTATTTGGCGAGCACGGCGCGCGCGTCGGCCAAGGTCGTCCGGTCGGGCACCGTGGGGCCGGAGGCGATGACGCTCGGGTCGTCGCCGGGCACGTCCGAGATGAGGAGCGACACCACGGCCGCCGGGGCCGCCGCGCGCGCGAGCCGGCCGCCCTTGATCGCCGACAGGTGCTTGCGGACGCAGTTCATCTCCGCGATGTCGGCGCCGCTCGTCAGGAGCGCGCGATTGATCGCCTGCTTGTCGGCGAGCGTGACGCCCTCCGCGGGCGCCGCGAGCAGCGCGGAACCGCCCCCCGACAGCAGGCACAGCACGAGGTCGTCGGGCGCGAGGGAGCCGACCCGATCGAGGATGCGCGCGGCGGCGTGCTGGCCCGCCGCGTCCGGCACGGGGTGGCCGGCCTCGACGACCTCGATGCGGCGGGTCGCGACGCCGTGGCCGTAGCGGGTGACGACGAGCCCTTCGAGCGGCCCCGGCCAGTGCGCCTCGACGGCCGACGCCATGGCGGCCACCGCCTTCCCGGCGCCCACGACGACCGTGCGGCCCTTCGGCGGCCGCGGCAGGTGCGGCGGCAGGCAGCGGGCCGGCCGCGCACTCTCGATCGCGGCGGCGAAGAGGGACACGAGAAACGGGCGGATGTCGGGGCGCATCGCTTCCGTCGCACTCAATTCTTCCAACGCAGCCGCAACGGGCTACAACGGATCGAGGGATGGCGCGCCCCCCTCCGCGAATTCAAGCGGATTCCTGGCCGCGGTATCCATTTCTTGCAAATTCGCACGCGTTGTCGGCCTATCCAGTCGGCCATGCGCGGCCTCGTTCCTGCGCGACCGAGCTGCCGCAGCCGATCGATGCACGCGAACCCTCGCCGACAGTCGAGGGTCATGTCCTTCAACCATCGCCCGGCAGGTTCGCGGCCGGCAGCGGCGTCCGGCCCAGGACGAGGTCGGCGGCCTTCTCGCCGATCATGATCGTCGGCGCGTTGGTGTTCGACGAATTCACCCGCGGCATGATCGAGGCGTCGCACACGCGCAGGTTTTCGAGCCCGCGCACCTTGAGGTCCGGCGCCACCACCGCCAGGGCGTCGACACCCATCCTGCACGTGCCGGCCGGGTGGTGGTCGGTCTTGCAGGTGCGGAACGCGTAGGCCGCGAGGTCGGCCTCCGTCGTGATCGCGGGTCCGGGCTGCCGCTCGGCCAGGATGAACCGCTTCAACGCGGGCTGGCTCAGGATCGCGCGAGCCATGGCCAAACCCCGCAGCGACAGGGCGCGATCGCGCGGGTCGGACCAGTAGTTCGGGTCGATCAGCGGAGCGGCGAAAGGGTCCGCCGAGGCGAGCCGCACGGTGCCGCGCGCGCGCGGGCGGAGGTAGGCCGAGTTCAGCGTGACGCCGGCGTTCGTGAGCCGGTCGACACCCGCCTCGATGCCCGAGCCGAGGCCGAGATGGAACTGGATGTCGGGCGTGGCGTCCGCCGTGTCGGCGAACCAGAAGCCGCCGGTCTCGAACAGCGTGGACGCGACCGGCCCTTGCTTGGTCAGCAGGTATCGCAGTCCGGCGAGCAGCGTGCGGTGCGGCTTCGCCACGTTGTCGTAGCTGTGGTCGCCCGTGCATTCGGCGATGGCGTAGAGGTCGAGGTGGTCCTGGAGGTTCGCGCCCACCCCCGGCAGATCGTGGACGACGGGCACGCCGACGGCGGCGAGGTGATCGGCGGGCCCGATGCCCGACAGCATGAGCAGGCGGGGCGAATTGATGGCGCCCGACGTGAGCAGCACCTCGCGCGCGCAGCGGATCGTGGCGCGGCGTCCATCCTCCACGACCTCGACGCCTACCGCGCGGCCGCGCTCGACGACGATCCGCACCGCGAGCGCGCCCGTCTTGACGGTGAGATTGGGCCGCCCCCGCGCGGGCCGGAGATAGGCGGACGCGGCCGACGAGCGCCGCGCGTCGCGCACCGTGACCTGGTAATGGCCGACGCCCGCCTGCCGCGCACCGTTGAAGTCCGGGTTGTAGGGCATGCCGAACTGCTGGCCCGCGCGGATGAAGGCCTCGTTGATCGGCAGCGGGTTGATCGGCACCGAAACGCCCAGCGGCCCGCCCGTGCCGTGGTAGGCGTCGGCGAAACGCTGGTTGTCCTCCGCCCGCCTGAAATACGGCAGCACGTCCGCGTAGGCCCACCCGGCGCAGCGGTCGTCATAGGCCCAGGCATCGTAGTCCGCCGCGTTGCCGCGCGTGTAGATCTGGGCGTTGATGGACGAGCCGCCGCCGATCACCTTGGCCTGCGTGTACCAGAGCACGCGGCCGCCCAGGTGGCGCTGCGGCACGGTGGAATAGCCCCAACTCGCGATGCCCTTCGTCATGCGGGCGAATCCGGCCGGCATGGCGAACAGCGGATGGCTGTCCCGCCCGCCCGCTTCGAGCAGGAGGACGGTGACGCCCGGGTCCTCCGACAGCCGCGCCGCGAGCGCGCAGCCGGACGAGCCGCCGCCGGCGACGATATAGTCGACGTTGGGGTCGCTTTCGGATCGGACCGAGGCCGTCATCATGATGCGCCGGGACCCCAGCCCCGGATAGAGCCGGCCGTCCTCAATGCCAGCGCCGCGACCGTGAGCGCCGGGTTGACGGCGGCCGAGGTGACGAGGGTCGAGGCGTCGACGACGAACAGGTTCGGATGGTCGAAGGCGCGGCCGAAGGGGTCGAGGGGCGCCTTGGCGGGATCGTCGCCGAGGCGCACGGTACCGCACTGGTGGGAGGGCGTGCGGCGGTCGAACACCTGCGTGAAGACGACGGGGAAGCCGGCCGCGACGAGCGCCTGCCTGAGCCGCTTCACCAGGCGGCGGTGCGCCGTCATGTTGGAACGGCGCCAGTCGAGCACGATCTTGGCGCCGTCGAGCCGGACACGGCTCGCGGGGTCGGGCAGATCCTCGCTCATGGCGAGGAAGTCGACGGCGCGACGGCTGACGGCGTCGAGCACCCATTCCGGGACGCGCGGCAGGTCGCCCTTGAGGATGGCGCCCGACACGCGGCCGAGGAGCTGGACGTTGCCGAGCGGCGGGCCGCCGCGCCCGTCGGAAAAGTAGAAATCGTTCAGCCCGAAGGTCTTCTGGTACACGGAATCGTTGGTGAAGCGCGGGTCCATGCCGATGACCGCGCTGAGGTTGTGGTTCATGAAGTGCCGCCCGACCGCGCCCGACCGGTTGGCGAGACCGTCCTCGCCCGACCCCAGCAGGATCGCCGCCGAGCGCACCGCGCCCGCCGCGAGGATCAGCGTCGGCGACGCGACGCGCTTGACCTCGCCATCCTTGGCGTATTCCACGGCCGCGATCCGCCGCCCGTCCGGCTCGGTCACGAGCCGCCGCACCTCGGCGCCGCTTTCCATGGTCACGTTGGCGTGTTCGAGCGCGGGGAGGAGCGCGCAGGTTTCGGCGTCCATCTTGCCGCTGCGCGCGTCCGGGAACGCGTCCCAGGGCGTTTTCGCGCGCGCGAGCCAGCGCCCGATATCGACGCCGAGCGGCAGCGAAAACGGCTTCAGGCCGACGGCCGCGAGCCGCGCCCGCACGCGGGCGATGGCGGACTCGTCCGGGACGGGCGGATGCGGGTAAGGCCCCGCGTGGGCGGGTTCCGTCGGGTCCGCCCCCACCGCGCCCCGCACCGCGTAGAGCGCCTCGGCGCGGTCGTACCAGGGGGCGAGGTCGCGGTAGCGGACCGGCCAGGGAGGGGCGTCGCCGTCGGCGTGCGCCACGCCCTCGAAATCCTGCTCGCGGTAGCGCATCAGCACCGCGCCGTAGAACTTCGAGTTGCCGCCGTGGTTGTAATAATTGCCGGGGCTGAAACCCACGCCCTCCGTGTCGTACCAGCGTTCGTCGGGGCGGAAGTGCCCGCGCTGGAAGATGGCGCGCGCGTCGCGGTTCTCGGGCGCGTCGGGCAGCTGGTGGCCCTTTTCCAGGATCAGGATCCGCGCCCCGCTCGGCGCCAGCGCCCACGCCGCCGTCGCCCCGCCCATGCCGGAGCCGATGATGACGATGTCGGGCGCGGAAGGCATGTCGGAAGGATCCGGTTTTGACCGCTGACCTGTCCGTCATCCTGAGCCGGCCGCAAAGCGGCCGAGTCGAGGGACGACGGACAGGTTGCGGGCGTGTTCTCGAGGGACGCGTGCTTCGACCCGCTCGCTTCGCGAGCGGCCCGGCATGAGGCTGGGAGGGCAACCATGGTCGCTTCCGCGGTGTCGTTCCACCCGCGTCTACAATCGCTTCCCGCTTTCGGGATCGAACAGCACCGCCCGGTCGAGGTTGAACGCGAAGGGGATCGTCTGCCCCGGCCGCACGTCGGCGTCCGAGCGCATGCGGGCCGTCACGGCCTTGCCGGCGAGCTGCGTGACGACGAACGTGTCCGAACCCGCGGGCTCGACCACGTCGACGAGCCCGTCGACGATCTCGATCGAGCGGGACTTGCGGTCGGCACCGTCCCGATCGGTGATCGCCTCGGGCCGGATGCCGAGGATGAGCTCGCGGCCGCTGGCGAGGGGCGCCTCCGAGATGCTCGCCGGCGGGGCCAGCGTCACCTCGCCCGCGCCGTTGCGCGCGAGTTTGAGCACCGGGCGCCCGTTCTCGCTGTCGACGCGCGTTTTCAGGAGGTTCATCGCGGGCGAGCCCATGAAGTCGGCGACGAACAGGTTCGACGGCTTGTTGTAGACCTCGGCGGGGGTGCCGACCTGTTGGAGCACGCCGTCCTTCAGCACCGCGATCTTGGTGGCGAGCGTCATGGCTTCGATCTGGTCGTGCGTGACGTAGACGATCGTGGTGCCGGTCGTGGCATGGAGGCGTTTGATCTCGATGCGCATGTCGACACGCAGCTTGGCGTCGAGGTTGGACAGCGGCTCGTCGAACAGGAACACGCGGGGGTTGCGGACGAGCGCCCGCCCCATGGCGACGCGCTGGCGCTGCCCGCCCGACAGCTGCGAGGGCCGGCGGGCCAGAAGGGGCTCGATCTGCAGGGTCTTGGCCACCGCCGCGATGGCCTTCTCGCGTTCGGGCTTGGGGACGCCGCGCATTTCCATGCCGAAGCCGATGTTCCCCGCCACCGTCATGTTGGGGTAGAGCGCGTAGCTCTGGAACACCATGGCGATGTCGCGCTTGGA
>CAXTIC010000049.1:0-27039 GCA_964244255.1 uncultured Lichenihabitans sp.
TGATCCTCCTGGTTGGCGGAGGTCGGGATCGAGTCGACGCTCGCCGGATGGGCCATCTGCTTGTTCTCGGCGACGAGCGCCGCGGCCGTCACCTGGGCGATCATGAAGCCCGAGTTGAGCCCCGGCTTCGGCGTCAGGAAGGCCGGCAGACCGGACAGCGCGGGATCGGTCAGCAGCGTGATGCGCCGTTCGGCGATCGAGCCGATTTCGCACAGCGCCAGGGCGATCATGTCCGCCGCGAAGGCCACAGGCTCGGCGTGGAAATTGCCGCCGGAGATCACCTCGCCCGTGTCGGCGAACACCAGCGGGTTGTCGGACACGCCGTTGGATTCGGTGGCGAGCGTCGCGGCCGCCTGGCGCAGCAGGTCGAGGCACGCGCCCGCGACCTGCGGCTGACAGCGCAGGCAATAGGGGTCCTGCACGCGGGGGTCGTCGACCTTGTGCGAGGCCCGGATGGCGCTGCCCTCGAGCAGGGCCAGGAGCGTGGCCGCGACCTCGATCTGCCCGCGATGGCCGCGCAGCCTTTGAATGCGCGGATCGAAGGGCGCGTCCGAGCCCCTCGCGGCGTCGACGCTGAGCGCGCCCGTGACGAGCCCGGCCCGCAGCACGCGCTCGGCGCGGAACAGGCCGCCCAACGCCAGCGCGGTCGACACCTGCGTGCCGTTGAGCAAAGCCAGCCCCTCCTTGGGGCCGAGCACGAGGGGGACGAGGCCCGCCTCCGCCAGCGCCCGCGCGGCCGGCAGCCGCCGTCCGGCCGCCACGATCTCGCCGACGCCGATCAGGGCGCCGGCGAGATGGGCCAGCGGCGCGAGGTCGCCCGACGCGCCGACAGAGCCCTGCGCGGGAATCACCGGGATCAGGCCCTTGTCGAGAAAGGCCGCCAGGGCCTCGACCGTGCCCCAGCGCACGCCCGACGCGCCCCGGGCGAGGCTCGCGAGCTTCAGCGCCATCACCAGTCTCACGACATCCTCGGGCAGCGGTTCGCCGACGCCGGCGCAATGCGACAGCACGATGTTGCGTTGCAGGGTCTCAAGCTCCGCCGTGGCGATGCGGACGCTCGCGAGCTTCCCGAACCCCGTATTGACGCCGTAGACGGGCGCGCCCTCGGCGACGATGGCCGCGACCGTGCGGGCCCCGGCGTCGACCGTCGCGCGGCAGGCACCATCGATCGTCGCGGCCGCCCCGAAGAACACCGACCGCCAGTCGGCGAGCGGAACCCGCCCCGGTTCGAGACGCACGCTTTCGGTCAACGGACGACTCCCCGGAAGACGCGGGCGTGAAGCGGGTTGAAGCCCATGCGGTAGACGAGCTCGGCCGGGCGCTCGATGTCCCACACCGCGAGGTCGCACCACGCGCCGGTGTCGAGCGTGCCGAGCGCATCGCGGCGCCCGAGCGCCCGCGCGGCTTCGCGGGTGACGCCCAGCAGGCATTCGTCGACCGTCAGGCGGAACAGCGTGGCGCCCATGTTCATCGCCAGCAGGATCGAGGTCAGCGGCGCGGTGCCGGGATTGCTGTCCGTGGCGATGGCCATCGGCGTCCCGTGACGGCGGAAAGCGTCGACGGGCGGCAACTGCCGCTCCCGCAGCGTGTAGAAGGCGCCGGGCAGCAGCACCGCGACCGTGCCGGCCCGCGCCAGCGCGGCGGCGCCGACCTCGTCCGTGTATTCGACGTGGTCCGCCGACAGCGCGCCGTACCGCGCCGCCAGGGCGGCGCCGCCGCCGTTCGACAATTGGTCCGCGTGCAGCTTGACCGGCAGGCCGAGTTTCCCGGCGGCGTCGAACACCCGGGCGATCTGTTCCGGCGAGAACGCGATGGTCTCGCAGAAGGCGTCGACCGCGTCGGCGAGGCCGGCCCCGGCGACCGCCGGCAGCATGGTGCCGACCACGGCGTCGATATAGGCGTCCTTGTCGCCGCCGGCCTCGGGCGACGTGGCGTGGGCGCCGAGGAACGTCGTGACGATATCCACCGCGCGCAACGCGCCGAGGCGCCGGGCCGCGCGCAGCACCCGGCATTCGGTTCCGGTGTCGAGCCCGTAGCCCGACTTCACCTCGACCGTGGTCACGCCTTCCGCCAGGAGGTGATCGAGGCGGCGCAGGGCCGAGGCCACGAGTTCGTCCTCGGTCGCCCCGCGCGTGGCGCGCACCGTGGAGGCGATGCCGCCGCCGCCGCGCGCGATCGCCTCATAGCTCACCCCGGCAAGCCGCTGTTCGAACTCGCCGGCGCGGTCGCCGCCGTAGACGAGGTGCGTGTGGCAGTCGACGAGTCCGGGCGTGATCCATCGGCCGGCGCAATCGATCGCGTCGCGCCCCCGCCGGAGCGCGGCGGGGCATTCGCTCTCGGCCCCCGCGAAAACGATGCGACCGTCCCGCGCCGCGACCATGCCGCCTTCGATCACTCCCAGGCCCGGCAGGTCCCGCCGCATCGTGGCGAGGCGCGCGTTGCGCCAAAGCACGTCGCCAGACGGCGCATCTTGAGCCATAGGAGTGTCCCGTGTCACCGCGGCCGACCGCCCATCAGGGATGCCACAAAGGAAGCGGGACGCCAAACAGCGTGGGGCGCGGCCCGGCCCCCGGCGACCGCGGGCCGGCGACCCGATAGCGACGAAGCTGGCCCGGGGGCCGCGGCGAGCGCGGCCCGATGAGGTGACGGCGGAGGCGCGCACTCGATACCCTGCCGTGGCGCGAAGGGACGCCGATGTCGGCGATCGGGTTGACATCCGCGCCTCGCTGTTCGCAATCGAACTTGGGCACTCTGTCCGAATCTGCCGTGGATGCACAGGAGCAGCGCTATCGACACCGTCATTCACGCGACGCGCGCGTTGCTGCCCGGCGGCTGGCACGGCGGCGTCAGACTCGCCGTCGAGGCGGGCCGCCTTTCCCGGGTCGAGACGGACGTCCCCGCCCGCCCGGGCGACGCGCGTGTCGCCGTGGCCCTGCCGGGGGTGCCGAATGTGCACAGCCACGCCTTCCAGCGCGGCATGGCCGGGCTCGCGGAGGTGCGCGGCACGGCGGCCGACACGTTCTGGACCTGGCGCGAAACCATGTATCGATTCGCCCTCGCGATGACGCCGGACCAGGCGGAGGCGGTCGCCGCGCAGCTTTACGTCGAAATGCTGGAGAGCGGCTACACGCGCGTCGGCGAATTCCATTACCTGCATCACGACCGCGACGGGGCGCCTTACGCCAACCCGGCCGAGATGGCGGAACGGATCGCCGCGGCGGCCGCCGAAACCGGCATCGGCCTGACGCTGCTGCCCGTGTTCTACGCCCATGCGACCTTCGGCGGCGCCCCGCCGACGGCGGGGCAGCGGCGCTTCATCTGCGATATCGACGGCTTCGCCAGCCTGCTGGCGGCGAGCCGCCAGGCGCTGCGGGGCCTGCCCGGCACCGTCATGGGGGTCGCGCCGCACAGCCTGCGGGCCGTCACGCCCGAGGAACTCGCCGCCGTATGCGCCCTCGCGCCCGACGGACCCATCCACCTGCACGCGGCCGAGCAGACGCGCGAGGTCGACGATTGCCTCGCCTGGTCGGGAGTGCGGCCCGTCGCGTGGCTGCTCGATCACGCGGACGTCGATTCGCGCTGGTGCCTCATCCACGCGACCCACATGTCGGACGACGAGGTCCGCGGGCTGGCGGCGAGCGGCGCCGTCGCGGGTCTCTGCCCCATCACGGAAGCGAACCTCGGCGATGGCACCTTCCCCGGACCCCTGTTCGCGGGCGCCGGGGGGCGTGTCGGCATCGGCTCGGATTCGAACGTCAGCATCGGCCCGGCCGAGGAACTGCGCCAGTTCGAATACGCGCAGCGTCTCGCGAAACGCGAGCGCAACGTGATGGCGCGGGCGGGCGGCTCCACCGGCCGGGCGCTGTTCGACGCGGCGGTCGCGGGCGGCGCCCAGGCGCTCGGCATCCCGTCGGCCGGGCTCGCGGTCGGCGCGCCGGCCGATGTCGTCGCGCTCGACCAGGACAGCCCGGTTTTCGTGGCCCGCACGGACGACGCGCTGCTCGACGCCTGGATTTTCGCCGGCGGACGCGCGAGCGTCGATCGCGTTTGGGTCGCGGGCCGTTTGCGCGTCGAAGGCGGGCGGCATCGCGACGGGCCGGCGATCGCGGCGCGGTTCAAGGCCGCCCTGCGGGAGTTGCGCGCATGAACGGCTCGTCGACGACGCCCTGACGCCGTCGGGACCGAAGGGGGCCAAACCTGCCGGGATGGCGGCGCTTCCGCGCGACGGGAGCGCTTGCCGCCGCGGGGGCGTTCATGTCAGTCCCACGCGGACGCTATCGGTGGAACGGGCGACGATGGATTTTAGCAGCGACAATGCGGCCGGCGCGAGCCCGGCCGTCATGGCGGCGCTCGCGGCCGCGAACACCGGCGGCGCGCCGGCCTATGGCACCGACGCGTCCACGCGCGAAGCGGAACGGCGCCTGACGGACCTGTTCGAACGCGATGTCGCGACGTTCCTCGTCGGCACCGGCACGGCGGCGAACGCGCTGGCGCTCGCGGCACTGGTCCCGCCCGGCGGGGGCGTTTTCTGTCACGCGGAAGCGCACGTGATCGAGGACGAAGCGGGCGCCCCGGAATTCTATACCGGCGGCGCGCAACTCATCGGCATTCCGGGCTTTGGCGGCAAGATGACGCCCGACGCCCTGACGGAGACGCTCGGGCGGTTTCCCCGCGGCGTGGTGCACCGGGTGCAGCCGGCGGCACTGTCCTTGTCGCAGGCGACGGAATGCGGAACCGTCTATTCTCTGGAGGAGATCGCCGCGCTGGCCGCCGTCGCGCACGACATCGGCCTCGCCGTCCACATGGACGGCGCCCGCTTCGCCAATGCCCTGGTGACGCTCGACGCGACGGCCGCCGCGATGACGTGGCGCGCCGGCATCGACGTGCTCAGCCTCGGCGCCACGAAGAACGGCACGCTGGCCTGCGAAGCGGTCGTCTTCTTCGATCCCGCCCGCGCGGCCGACTTCGGCTTCCGCCGGAAGCGCGCCGGCCAGTTGTGGTCCAAGGGCCGGTTCCTCGGCGCGCAGATGAACGGCTACCTGGCCCACGACCATTGGCTCCACCTCGCGCGCCACGCGAACCGCGCCGCCGCCCGGCTCGCGGCGGGCTTAGCCGCGATCCCCGGCGTCCGCTGCCCGTGGCCCAGGGGCGCCAACGAAATCTTCGCCGTGCTGCCGCGATCGGCTGACGCCGCGCTCAAGGCCGCGGGCGCCCGCTATTACGAATGGAGCCCGCGCTCGCTCGCCCCGGGGGACCGGCCGTCCGCCGGGGAGGTGTTCGCCCGCTTCGTGTGCGCGTTCACGACGGCCGACGCGGACGTCGACCGGTGCGTGGCCATCGTCGCCGCCTCCCGCGCCTCCTGAAGCCGTTCATCTTCGTCTCATGCTCGCCGCAATACTTTAGCAATCTACGGGTCATGGTCGGGACCGGGTGCGTGGGAGAAGCGGCGATGCGTGTCGTTGGGCGAGGGAAGTTGCTGCGCGGGAACGCGCTGCGGGCCGCGGCCCTTGGTTTGGTGCTGGCCGGCATGGCGTCGCCGCAGGCGGCCCGTGCGCAGTTCTTCAACTTCGAGGGCGGCTGGGGGGGCGGTGCCTCCTGGGGCGGGATGGACCCGGCGGCGGTTTACGATGCCATCACGGAACGCGGGTTCAAGGTTCTGGCGCCGCTGCGGCGGAACGGGCCCGTGTTCGTTGCCGACGTGCTCGACCGGCGTGGCCTGCGCGAGCGGCTCGTCGTCGCGGCCGCCGACGCCCAAGTTCTGCGGCGCTTTTACCTCGACGACCCGCGCCTGCCCGGTTTCGCGCCCCGCGACGGCGATCCGGGCGATGAACCGCGCCAGCGGCCCTTCGACCGGGCCGACCGCGAGCTACCCCCGGTGCCCCCGGCCGTGATCCCGGGCATGGGAACCCAGGGGGACGTGACGCGGGTCCCCGGCCCGGATGTGCAGCCTTTGCAGAAACGGGCGCCCCGCCCCCGTGTCGTCGAGCGGACGCCGGAGGCGGCGAAGCGTCGCCGCGAGCCGGTTCCGTCGGTGCTGCCCTCCGCGGCGCCCGCCGGTCTGCGACCGGGCGACACGCCGCCCGGCACGGCCCACGTATTGGAGCCCACCCCGCCGCGGACCGCCGTCGTCGACCCCGGCCAGAAGATCGTCCCCCTCGATCCGGCGCCGAAGCGTCCCGCCCCCGGACACCCCGACGTGACCGGCCCGGAGGGCCGGCCGTCCGAACCGCCCCGGAAGCCGCTGCTCGACGGTCCGGTCGCGGACCGGCCGTCTCCGGCCGTCGGCGCCGGGCGCCCGAACGCGGCACCCCGGATCGTGTCGGGCAGCGTCACGGGCGCCCCGATTCCGCCGCGGGCGCCGGTCGACCCGGCGCCGGTCGCCGTGCCTTCGGTTCCCAAGGACAAAGCCCCCGCCGACGTGCCCGCGGCGCCCCTCGACTGAGGACGAGGCACGGGGGCCGCCCCCGTGCAGAGGCTCCGCGACCTTTCGGACGCAAGCGCGGGACCGTCCTCCGCCTTGATCAAGGCGCGGCCGTTTCGTTCGGGAACAAGGCCCGCCCGTGCCCGCCTTGCGGTTCATCCTCGGAGACCATCTGACCCGCGCGATCCCGACCTTGCGCGGGCTCGACGCGGCTGCGGACGTTGTGCTGATGGTCGAGGTGGCGGAGGAAACGACCTACGTCCGCCATCACAAGCAGAAGATCGCCTTCGTGCTTTCAGCGATGCGGCACTTCGCGGCGGAACTTGCGCGCGAGGGCATCGCCGTCGACTACGTCCGCCTGGACGATCCGTACAACACGGGCTCGTTCACCGGGGAACTCGACCGCGCCCTCGACCGCCACGCGGTCGACCAGGTCATCGTCACCGAGCCCGGCGAGTGGCGCGTGCTCGCCATGATCGAGCGCTGGAAGGACATCGTTTCCCTGCCGGTCCACATGCGGGCCGACGACCGTTTCTTCTGCTCCACGGTCGAGTTTTCCCGCTGGGCGGGGGATCGACGGTCCTACCGCATGGAAACGTTCTACCGCTTCATGCGCGAGCGGACCGGGTTGCTGATGGAGGACGGCCGGGCGGTCGGCGGACGCTGGAACTTCGACGCCCTGAACCGCAAGGCGCTGCCCCGCGCGCGCCCGACGCCGGAACGCCTGCGCTTCCTTCCGGACGACCTCACGCGGGAGGTCCTCGACCTCGTCGCGACGCGCTTCGCCGACCATTTCGGCGATCTCGAAGCCTTCGGCTGGGCCGTCACCCGGGCCGACGCGCTCCGCGCGCTCGATGCCTTCGTCGCCGATTGTCTTCCCACGTTCGGCGATTTTCAGGACGCCATGCGGACCGACGCGCCCTTCCTTTGGCATGCGAGGCTCTCGCCCTACCTCAACGTCGGGCTCCTCACCGCGGGGGAAGTTTGCGCGCGCGCCGAAGCGGCATGGAACGACGGCGACGCGCCGCTCAACGCCGTCGAGGGCTTCGTTCGCCAGATCCTCGGCTGGCGCGAGTATGTCCGTGGGGTATATTGGCACCGCATGCCGGACTACGCGGGCACGAACGCGCTCGGCGCCACGAGGTCGCTCCCGTCGTTCTACTGGACGGGGGAAACCGAGATGAACTGCCTGCGCCAGGCCATCGCCGACACGCGCCGGTACGCCTACGCGCACCACATCAACCGGCTCATGGTCACGGGCAATTTCGCGCTGCTGGCGGGCATCAGGCCCGCCGAGATCGAGGACTGGTACCTGTGCGTCTACGCCGACGCCTACGATTGGGTCGAGCTTCCCAACGTGCATGGGATGGCGATGTACGCGGACGGCGGCATCATGGCGTCGAAGCCCTACGCCGCGGGCGGCGGCTATATCGACCGCATGTCGGATTATTGCGCCGGCTGCGCCTTCGATCCCAAGGTGAAGAGCGGGCCGGGCGCCTGCCCGTTCAACTATCTGTATTGGGCGTTTCTGATCGCCAACGCGGGCAAGCTCGCGGGCAACGCCCGGCTCGCGATGCCGTATCGCACGCTGAACCGTTGGGACGAGGCGCGGCGGGCCTCGATCGCGGGGGAGGCGCGAGCGTTCCTCGACGCGCTGCCGGCGGGCTACGGATGAAGGCCGAGGGTTTGCGGCCAGCCGCGGTCCCCGCCCTGCCGCGGGCCGCATCGTGGGCCTCTCGACGCGGCCGGATGACCGCTCGGCGCGGGCGGCCCGCCGGGGTATATCGAGCCGGCGATGCGGACGGAACCGCGCTTCTCCGCGCCCCGCGTGACGGGAACGGGACGACATCCATGATGCCTGACGGGCGGCCATGACGACGCTTATCGATGGAAACGTGCACGCGACGGCGCTGCGCGGGCGGACGCGGGCGCGGGCGGAAGCCTTCGCCGAACGCCATGGACGGCGGCCGCGCCTCGACGTCATCATCGTCGGCGAGCACCCGGCGAGCCGATCCTACGTCGCCACCAAGACGCGGATGGCGGGGGAAACCGCGATCGACGGCCGCCTGATCGCGCTGCCCGATACGGTCGCGGCGAACGAGCTCCTGGCGACGATCGCGCGGCTCAACGCGGACGGCGCCGTCGACGGCATCCTCCTCCAGCTGCCCCTCCCGGCCGGGCTCGACAACGAGGCCGTCCTGCGGGCCATCGATCCGGCGAAGGACGTCGACGGGTTCCACCCCGCCAATGTCGGCAAGCTCTACACCGCCGCCGCCATCGACCCCGAACGCATGCTGATCCCCTGCACGCCGTTGGGCTCGCTCATGATGCTCCAAGCGGTGCTCGGGCGAGGCGGTCTCGCGGGCAGGAACGCGGTTGTGGTCGGACGCTCGAACATCGTCGGCAAGCCCATGGCCCAACTGCTGCTCGCCTCGGACTGCACGGTGACGATCGCCCACTCGCGGACGCGGGATCTCGAAGCCGTGTGCGCGCGCGCCGACGTGCTGGTCGCGGCGGTCGGCCGGCCCGAGATGGTCAAGGGAAGTTGGGTCAAGGAGGGCGCCACGGTGATCGACGTCGGCATCAACCGCGTCCCGTCGGCCGATGGGGGAAGCCGGCTCGTGGGCGATGTCGCGACCGCCGAGGCGATGGGCCGAGCCGCCTTCATCACCCCCGTTCCGGGCGGGGTCGGCCGCATGACGGTGGCCTGCCTCCTGCACAACACGACCGTGGCGGCGGAGGCCCGCGCCTGGGCCTGACGCGCGACCGTCAGCTTTTTTCGTAAGAGCTCAACTTACGTTTGCGCGAACGCCCTCGATCGCCTAATAGTTCGGCTTGACACGGTCATCGGACCGCAACAGCATTTGCCCCCAAGTCGGGCAAATTCGCAAGACGTAGGCAGGGAGGATTTCGCATGCGCTTTATTCGTATGACCGGTTTGATGGCGGCCGCGTTGGCGGCTGGGACCGCGGGCGCGAAGGCGGCGGACCAGCCGACGTTGACTGTCGCGACCGTCAACAATAGCGACATGATCATCATGCAGAAGCTGTCTCCCAAGTTCGAGGAGCAGTACGGCATCAAGCTCAACTGGGTCGTGCTCGAAGAGAACGTGCTGCGGCAGCGCCTGACGACCGACATCGCCACCAAGGGCGGTCAGTTCGACGTGATGACGATCGGCTCCTACGAGACGCCGATCTGGGGCAAGCTCGGCTGGCTGACGCCGCTGAACGACCTCGGCGACGATTACGACTACAACGACCTGCTGCCGCAGGTGAAGGCGGGGCTGAGCGTCGACGACAAGCTTTTCGCGGTGCCGTTCTATGCGGAAAGCTCGTTCACCTATTACCGCAAGGACCTGTTCGAGAAGGCCGGCCTCACCATGCCGGACAAGCCCACCTACCAGCAGATCGCGCAGTTCGCCGGCAAGATCACCGACAAGTCGGCGGGCGTTTACGGCATCTGCCTGCGTGGCAAGCCGGGCTGGGGCGAGAACATGGCGTTCTTGACGACCGCCGTGAACGCCTTCGGCGGCTCCTGGTTCAATATGAAATGGCAGCCGCAGCTCACGTCGGAGCCCTGGAAGCAGACGATCGCCTGGTACCTCGACGTCATGAAGAAGGACGGGCCGCCCGGCGCCGCCGCCAACGGCTTCAACGAGAACCAGGCGCTGTTCTCGTCGGGCAAGTGCGGCATGTGGATCGACGCGACCTCCGGGGCCGGCCGCATCTACGACCCGAAACAGAGCCAGGTGGCCGACAAGACCGCGTTCACGGCTTCGCCCGTGACCGACAAGAACCCCAAGGCGAGCGGCTGGTCGTGGGCCTGGGCGCTCGGCATCCCGTCCGACACCAAGCAGCCCGATGCCGCCAAGAAGTTCGTGAAATGGGCGACATCCAAGGAATACATCAAGATGGTCGGCGACAGCCAGGGCTGGGTCGCGGCGCCTCCCGGCACCCGCAAATCGACCTATGACAACGCCGAATACGTGAAGGCCGCGCCCTTCGCCGCCACGGTCTTGAAGGCGATCCAGGTCACCGATCCGAAGAACTCGACCGTCGAGAAGGTGCCCTACACCGGCGTCCAGTTCGTGGCGATCCCCGAGTTCCAGGGCATCGGCCAGAACGTCGGACAGGACATCAGTTCCGCGCTCGCCGGAAAGGAAAGCGCCGACAAGGCTCTCGCCGCCGCCCAGACCTCGACCGAGCGCACGATGAAGCAGGCCGGCTACCCGAAGTGAGATCGCGCTGAACCTGCCGCCGTTCGCGAGAGCGGCGGCACGGGCGCAACAGAGGCACGATCGGCTTGCCCGATCGTGCCTGGACCGAACCGGCGGGCGTGTTCACGGGATCGCGGACCGGGCCAGCCGCGCCGCGCCCTCATTGTCCGGACGCGCCGACCTCGAGCCACGGAAGGTGGTCGCCATGACGTCATCGACGCTGACCACCGACCTCGTCGCCAAGCCGAAGACGTTCCACGCGGGCAGGGCCATCGATACCCGGCCGCTGGTTTGGCCGAGCGTCGGCGTCCTGCTCCTGTGGATGATCGTTCCGCTCGCCCTCACGCTGTGGTTTTCGTTTCAGAGGTACATCCTCATCGATCCCACGGTCTCGGGCTTCGCGGGCCTCGGCAACTACGCCAACCTCGTCACCGACCCGTCGTTCATAACCTCGGTCGTCAATACGGTGTTCCTCGTCGGCGGCGTGCTCGTCGCGACGGTGGTGCTGGGCACCCTGTTCGCCGTGCTGTTCGACCAGGATTTCGTGGGCCAAGGGGTCGCGCGCCTTTTCGTCATCGCGCCGTTCTTCGTAATGCCGACCGTTGCGGCGCTCGTGTGGAAGAACCTGCTGATGGACCCCGACCACGGGCTGTTCGCCTTCATGGCGCGCTCGATCGGGTTCGATCCGGTCATCTGGTTCACCGATCTGCCGCTGTTCTCGGTGGGCATCATCGTCGCCTGGCAGTGGGTTCCGTTCGCGACACTGATCCTGTTGACCGCGATGCAGTCGCTCGACCGCGAGCAGATCGAGGCGGCCCGCATGGACGGCGCCAAGTCGATCGACCGCTTCCGCCATATCATCCTGCCCCACCTGGGCCGGCCGATCACTGTCGTGGTGATGATCGAGACCATTTTCCTGCTCGGTGTCTTCGCCGAGATCCTGGTCACCACCAACGGCGGGCCCGGCGACGCGAGCACGAACCTCGTTTACCTCGTCTACAAGACCGCGCTGCTCGACTTCAATGTGGGCGCCGGGTCCGCGGGCGGCATCGTCGCGATCATCCTCGCCAATGTCGTCGCCATTTTCCTGGTGCGCACCGTTGCCCGCAACCTCGACGCGTGAGATCTGACCATGGCCATGTCGGCGAAGGCGCGGCAGCGCATCACGATGACGATCCTCGGCTGGGGGGTCGCGTTCCTCGTCTTCTTCCCGATCCTGTGGATGATGATCACCGCCTTCAAGACCGAGATCGACGCCGTTTCCACCCCGCCGAAGCTGCTTTTTACGCCGACGTTGGAAAACTTCTCCGCCGTCAACGAGCGCGTGAATTATGTGCAGGCGGTGATCAACAGCGTCGTCGAATCCTTCGGTGCGACGATCGTCTGTCTTCTCTTCGCGATGCCGGCCGCCTACGCGATGGCCTTCTATCCCGGCCGTAAGACCAAAGATCTCTTGATGTGGATGCTATCCACCAAGATGATGCCTGCGGTCGGCGTGCTCGTCCCCATGTACCTGATCTTTCGGAACACGGGCCTGCTGGACACGCGTACCGGACTGATCATCGTTTACACGCTGATGAACCTGCCAATCGTCGTCTGGATGCTTTACTCCTTCTTCCGCGAGGTACCGAAGGAAATCCTCGAAGCCTCACGCATGGACGGCGCCAAACCCCGTCAGCAATTGCTGCTGCTTCTGCTGCCGCTGTCGCTCCCCGGCGTTTTCTCCACCGGCCTCCTGTCCGTCATCCTGTGCTGGAACGAGGCGTTCTGGAGCCTCAACCTCACCACCGCCAAGGCGGCGCCGCTCACGCAGGTGATCTCGACGTTTTCGAGCCCCGAGGGCTTGTTCTGGTCCAAGCTGTCGGCGGCCTCGCTGCTCGCGATCGCGCCGATCCTGGTGTTCGGGTGGATGACCCAGCGCCAGCTCGTCCGCGGCCTGACCTTCGGCGCGGTAAAGTAACCCTCCATCGTTCCGCCTCCGCGCTGCCCACGGGTCAAAACATATGTCAACGGTCGCTTTGAAGGACATCCGCAAGAGCTACGGCGCGGTCGACATCATCCAGGGTGTCGATCTCGCCATCCGGGATCGCGAGTTCGTGGTGTTCGTCGGGCCGTCGGGCTGCGGCAAGTCCACGCTGCTGCGGATGATCGCCGGGCTCGAGGAGATCACGGCGGGGGAACTGAGGATCGACGGGGCGATCGTCAACGACGTGCCGCCCGATGCCCGCGGGCTCGCCATGGTGTTCCAATCCTACGCGCTCTACCCTCACATGACGGTCGCCGACAATATGGCGTTCGCGCTCCGGCTCGCGGGCGTTCCCAAGCCCGAGCGCGACAAGAAGGTGATGGCTTCGGCGCAGATCCTCCAGCTCGAAAAGCTGCTCGACCGCAAGCCGGGGCAGTTGTCGGGCGGCCAGCGGCAGCGGGTCGCCATCGGCCGCGCCATCGTCCGCCAGCCCAAGGTGTTCCTGTTCGACGAGCCCTTGTCGAACCTCGACGCCGCCCTGCGTGTCCAGATGCGGATCGAGATCGCGCGCCTGCACCAGGAGCTCCAGGCGACGATGATCTATGTGACGCACGACCAGATCGAGGCCATGACCATGGCCGATCGTATCGTCGTGCTGCGCGCGGGCAAGATCGAGCAGGTCGGCTCGCCGCTCGAACTCTACCATTACCCGGCCAACACCTTCGTCGCCGGCTTCATCGGTTCACCCAAGATGAACCTCACGCCCGCCAAGGTGAAGACCGCCGGCAGCGACGGTGTCGCCATCGTGCTGCCGGGCGGCGGGGAAGCGACCGTGCCGGTCGAGCCGCGCAACGCATCCTCGGGCAACTCCGTCACGGTCGGCCTGCGGCCCGAAAGTCTCAAGCTCGCCGATGCGGGCCCGCTCTCCGGCACCGTCGCGGTCGTGGAGCACCTCGGGGGCGAAACCCTGGTCTATGTCGATGTCGGGGAAGGTCACCTCGTGACCGTGAGGGCGGCGGGCAGCGCGCCGGTATCGGTCGGCGAGCGCGTGCGTCTCGGCGTCGATGCCGCGGAAGCCAAGCTGTTCGACAAGGACGGCCTCGCGATGGCACCGAAGCAGCGCCGGTCCTTTTCCCCCGGGGATCGAGTCCCCTGACCTCGTGCCTCGACCGTTTTCGGCTCGACGGCAGGACGGCGCGCGTTACGGGGACGGCGCGATAGGGTTTGCGGCGTGTCACGCGCTGACCGGGGCGGGCGCCAGCGTCGTGGTCGCGACATTTCAGGCGGCGCGGCACGGCGGCGCGAACCGAAGGGCGAGGGCTTCGAGGTCGAAGCTATCGAATGCGGCGTGACAAAGCCGGATGCCGTGCGGAGCGCGGCCCACGACCTCGACACAAGGCTCGGGGCTGTCGACACCTCGTCGCGGACGCGGGAATCGCGTGTTCGGGCACCGACGCCGAGGCCGTCGAGGATGAGCACTGGCTCGACGTGATCGACGTGAACCTTCACGCCGGATTCTGGTGCTGCCGCAAATGGGGTCCGCGCGGGACGCCGATAGGCCGCATGGGGAAGCCGGCCGGCGTCGCCCCCTTAATCCTCTGCCTTGCGGGCGACGCGGCGCGTTTGCTCACCGGGTCCGTCGCGATGGCCGACGACGGGATCAGCCTGCCCGTGACCTCACGGGGAGCCGCGCACCAATCTCGGAAGCCGCCGCCCGCCGCGACAGCGCGGCCCGACGTCAGAGCGTCCTGACGCCCGCGAGCGGGCCTGGCGCGTGGTCATGCGCGTCGGCGACCGTGGACCGCAAGGCGATCCGCTGCGAATCATGGGCGCGCGGACGCGCCGAGGCCGGGGCCACCGCGACCGCGACGAGGGTCGCCGCCGCAGCCACGCGGCACAGCGGGCCTGCCAACGTTCGAACAGGAAGAGCACGAGCCTTCATCGACAATATCTCGAGCGCGAGGATCCGGCACAAACAACGTGGCCCCGTCAGGGACGGCGCCGGCGAAGCAGGGGGACGGAAGACGTAAAGTCCGCAGCGTCCCGGCCTGATCGTGTGCCGGGCTGGTGTGCATTCGCTCTCGAAATGCGGCCTCAGCGTGGCCGGGCGGGCCGGCGGGGCATGCGGCGGGCGCAGACCAGGGCGGCACGCCGCAGCGCGTGGCGGCGTCGCCGATCGTAAGCGCCCGTTCAGCTTTATCAGGATCGCCACATCGCGCGGCGTTTACCGTGATCCGAGGCCGTGCTTGCCGGAGCCGGGCGGGTCGGTCTTCGTTGCGGGCTCGAGCGAGGGAGTGTGGGCGGATGAGCGCGACGGCGGATGTGGCGATCGTCGGAGCCGGGCCTTACGGGCTATCCATCGCGGCTCACCTTTCCGGCAGCGGCCTGGCGCCCCGTGTTTTCGGGGTCCCGATGCGGACGTGGAAGGAGGGCATGCCGAAGGGCATGCTGCTGAAGTCCGAAGGTTTCGCGTCGAGTTTGTCCGATCCCGGGGACAGCTACACGCTCGGCGCCTTCTGTCGCGAGCGCGGCGTTCCCTACAGCGACGTCGGCTGGCCGGTCCCGGTCGAAACCTTCGCGGCCTACGGCGAAGCGTTCCAGAAGCGGTTCGTGCCGCAGCTCGACACCCGCGCGGTGACGCGGGTCGCGCGTTCGGGCGCCGGCTTCGCCCTGACCCTCGAAGGGGGCGGCACGTTGGCGGCCCGGCATGTCGTGCTGGCGACCGGCATAGGGCAATTCGGCCAGACCCCGGCGGCGCTCGCCAGCCTGCCCGGCGACCTCGTGTCCCACAGCGGCGGGAACGCGGACTATTCCCGCTTCGCCGACCGCGACGTCGTGGTTGTGGGGGCCGGTGCTTCGGCGCTCGACGCCGCCGCGGCCCTGAGGCGTTGCGGCGCCACCGTCACCCTGGTGAGCCGCCGCTCCACCGTCCGCTTCTTCGCGGGCGGCGGGCGCCGCGGCCTGATGGCCAAGCTCCGCGCGCCGATGACGCCGCTCGGGCCGGGATGGAAGAAGCTCATGTGCGTGAAGGCGCCCCTGGTCTTCCACCGGATGCCGGAACGGTTTCGAACCGCCGTCGTGCAGCGCTACCTCGGGCCCGCACCTGGCTGGTTCGTGCGTGACACGGTGGAAGGGCACGTGCCCTTCCTGCTCGATTCGACGGTCGCGGAAGCCAGCGTGGTCGATGGGCGCGCGGCCCTCGTGGTCGAGCGCGCCGGCGGCGCCTTCACCACGCTCGCCGCGGACCACGTCGTCGCGGCGACCGGGTATAAGGTCGATGTCCGGCGCCTGGGGTTCCTCAGCCAGGAACTCCAGAACGGATTGCGCCTCGTCGATGGGTCGCCCGCCCTGTCGAGCCGCTTCGAAAGCTCGGTTCCCGGCCTTTATTTCGTCGGGACGCCGTCCGCCTACAGCTTCGGGCCGATGCTCCGGTTCGTGTGCGGTGCCGAGTTCGCGGCCCGGCGCGTCGCGGCGCGCCTCCAAGCGGTCGAGCGACGGCACCGGCCCGGGCACGCCGCGTCGGAACCCGTGGCCCTGCCGATCCTCCGCTGAACGCCGCGACCCTCTCGTCCGCGCGTCGTCGAGAACGTCCCGCTCCGCCATGACCGATCGGCCGCTTCGCATCGCCTTCCTGACCCTCACCAACGATGACGGGTCGGACCGGATCGTGTCCCACATGGGGCGCGAAGGCGCGGAATGCGCCGTGATCGGCCCCGGCAACGCTTTCGCGGCCCGGTCGCGAGCCGTGTCCTGCCATGCCGTCCTGCCGTCGCGGGGCGGCGCCTGGGTCGCGGCTCGGTTCGCCCAGCGTCGGATCGAAGCGCTCGCCGCCACCTTCGCCCCGGATCTCGTCGTGCCGCTCGACGACATGGCGTCGCATCTGCTGCGCGGCATCGCCGAGGCGCGACGGACCGGCGAAAGCCTGCGGACGCTGATCGCGCGCTCCCTCGGGCGGCCGGAGGGCTACGCCGTGGCGTCGAGCCGCGAGCGTATCATCGCTTTGGCGGCCCGGCTCGGCATCCCGACGCCCGCGCAGCGCGCCGCCGTCGACCGCGCGGGCGCGATCGAGGCCGCGGCCGCGCTCGGCTACCCGGTCGTGCTGAAGCGCGAACAATCGTGCGGCGGCAAGGGCGTCGCCGTCGCGGAGGACGCCGAGGCCTTGCAAACCGCCTTCCGATCGGCGGAGCGGACGGCCTTGTTGAAGCGGACCGTGCAACTGGCGCTGGGCCTCGGCGGCGGCGCCTCGGGCTCCCTTACCTTGCAGGCGTTCGTTCCCGGTACGCTCGCGATGCACACGGTGGCCTGCGTCGACGGCAGGGTGCTCGACGGGGTGAGTTTCGGGGCCGAACGCCTGCATCCCGCCACCGTGGGCTCGAGCACGATGCTGCGCCCGCTCGACCATCCGGCGATGGCCGCGGCCGCCGGCCGCCTCGTCGCGGCGCTCGGCTGCTCGGGTTTCGTCAGCTTCGATTTCATGCTGACGGAAACGGGCGAGGCTTTGCTGATCGAGATGAACCCCCGCCCGATCGCGAGCGGCCACCTCGGCCGGCTCGTCGGGCACGACATCTACGGCGCCATGGCGGCCCACCTGCGCGGCCGCCCGGCGCCCCGGAGCCCCGGCCGGACGAACGCGACGGGCTCCATCGCGCTGTTCCCGAAAGAGCTCGATCGCGATCCGCGCGGCCTCTGTTTCGCGGCGGGGTCGGGCGTGCTGCACGACGTGCCGTGGGACGAGCCCGCCGTGCTGGCCGCCTACCGCGACCGTCTCCTCGCGGCCCATCCCGCGCACGCTCCGGCGATCGGCCGACTGTTGGCCGAAAGCCTGCCGGCCACCCAGGCCCCGGCGTTCGCGACCGACGACGCCCCGCAGGGCAAGCGGGCGCCCTGCCTGACGGCGGCGATCCAGTAGGGCGTTTCCGCCGCGTCGCGGAGGCCGCGTTTGGTCGACGATCGTTGACCTGGCGCCGGCGGCAGGGCCATGGTGTCGAACGTCTCCCGCCCGGGGCCTGACCATGCCGGCGTCGCCGTTCCTCGTACACCCGCATCGCCCCGAACCCGACGGGCGCGTGCTGCACGTCACGCCGCAAAGCGCGGGATGGACCTATGTCGGGTTCGAGGTGTTCGACGTCGCGGACGGCGGAACCGTCGCGCGCGAAAGCGGGGCGACCGAGCAATGTCTGGTGCTCGTGTCGGGGCGCGCGCGGGTCAGCGCCGGGGCGGACGATTTCGGTGTGCTCGGCGCCCGCGACTCGGTGTTCGAAGGCCTGCCCTGGTCGGTCTACGTCCCGGCGGGCTCGCGCTGGCGCGTCGAAGCGGACGGCGCCTGCGAGATCGCGGTGTGTTCCGCGCCGGCCGTCGGAGCGATGCCGGCGCGCTTGATTCCGCCATCCGATGTCGGCGAGGAAACGCGGGGCACGGGCACCAGCACCCGCCACGTCCGCAGCATCCTGTCCGAGGGGGACGGGCGGGCCGAAAACCTGCTCGTCGTCGAAGTCATCACGCCGGCGGGCCATTGGTCGAGCTATCCGCCCCACAAGCACGACCGCGACGATTTCCCGAACGAGACGCTGCTCGAGGAAACCTATTACCACCGCCTCACGCCCCGCCAGGGCTACGGCATGCAGCGCGTCTACACCGACGACCGCGCACTCGATGAAACCCTGAGCTTCGGCGACCGCGACGTGGTACTCGTCCCGCGCGGCTACCATCCGGTCGGCGCCGCCCACGGCTACACGCTCTATTATCTCAACGTCATGGCCGGCCCGCGACGCGCCTGGCGCTTCGCCAACGACCCCGACCACGCGTGGATGCTGAAGGCGTGAGGGACGCTCCGTCCCCTTAAGGGCATCGATCCCGTCACCGCGGCATCACGGACGTGACCGCCGCGGCCCAGGACACCTCGGCGTCGACGATCGGTTCGCCGAACTGGCCGTGCAGCGCGAAGGCACCGCGCTCGCGGGCGCGCAGCAGCTTCTTCACCAGCACCCGCCCGTCGGCGAGGCCCACCACGCAGAGCCGCCCGAGGAGATCGTCGGTCACGGGCGAGCGCCGGTCGTCGAAGAACACCAGCCAGCCGCTGAAGAATGGCCCCAGGCTTTCGCCGTGGATCTCCACCGCCACCGTGTCGGCGGTGGCGTCCTCGGGCGCCGGCGCCTCGTCGAGCGGCCCTTGCGCTTCCGAATAGAAATGCGCCTCCGAACCCGCGCCGACGTAGCCCGCCACCGAGACCGTCGCGGGCTTGTCGGTAACGACCTCGCCGGGATCGATCCCGTAAGCGTCGGCCGCGCGCTTTATCCACTTGTCGGAAAGCGGACGCGTGCCCGCTTCGAGCTTCGCATACTGGTTGCGGGTCGTGCCCAGCGCCGATGCCGCCGCGTCCTGAGACCAGCCGCGTCCGTCGCGCAACGCGCGGAGATTGTTGGCCATCGTCCGAGTATGGACGGACTTCGACGGCATGTCAGTGCCCACACAGGGCACATATCTTGACATACGTGCCCTATTGGGGCATAAACGTCGTCAGCCCGCTCTGGGTGCTTCGAGACTTAAAGGACCTCAGCCGTGCCACACCCCCTGTTGCCGGACGGGGAGCGCGCCGCGCGCGCCTTCCTGCCTTTCTCGGCGTGCTCCGCCCTGCTGCGGCCGGCGGCACGGGCCGTCGCTTCGCTCGGCGCCTCGCAATGCCGTTGGCCGCAAGGCGAGCCCGGCGGGAACGTCTTCGCGTTCTGCGGCGTGCCGAGTGAGGGCAGGGCCTCCTATTGCGCCGCGCACCGGCGCTTGTCGCGGGCACGGGCGTGAGCGCCCCCCGCCTGCCGCCGATCCGTGCTCGCCCACCGTCGGTGGTTCGCGTCCGCCGCGGCGCCTTCGGGCTCGATCACGTCCGCTTCGCCGACCCGCGCCGCGCCGAACGGGCGATCCGCGACTGGCTCGCGACGCACCTGCCGGGCGTCGTCGTCCTCCCCGTCGATGTTCCCCCCGAGTCGCGCGTGCGCACCCTGGTGCTCCTGCTGTCGGCCGGGCGCGCGGCCGTGCTGCGCGTCGTCGGCCGGCCCGAGGGAATTGCCGACGACATCGTCGACGGCTGCCGCGCCGCGCGGGTTCCGGTGTCGATCGTGCGGGGCGTGGCCGAGGCCCGCGCGGCGCTGCGCCGCCTCGGCATGGAACCGGAGGGACACTGACCCATGCGCAAGCGCACAAGCGCGCCCGTCACGCTTGCCCGGGGTGGGGCGGGGCGAGCCAAACCGCGCACGGCGCGTGACGACGCCACCCCCGAGCGCCTCCGCCAGGCCCGTCGGGGGGGCACGGCCGAGGTCGACGGAGCCGGCGTGCGGCGCATCGGCGAGCCGTTCGACGCGCTGCGCGCCCGGAACCTGCTCGATCGCGCCGACCGGCAGGGCAACGAGGCGTTGTGGCAGGCGGGCGACCGCCTGCGCGGCCACTGGCATCTCGGCAAGCTGAACGGCCTGTCGGCGCTCGACGTTTCCCGCCCCGCCGTCGACGGCGGTCTCGGGGCGGGCGGCCTGTCCCCGACGGAAGCCGCCCTGCGTCACCGCGATCACTTCCGCCGCGCGACCGAGGCCGTCGGCCCACGCCTCATGCCCTACGTCGCCGGGATCGTGATCGAGGAGCGCGCGGCCGGCGACCTCCGCGCGCTGGTCACCGACACGGCCCACGCCCGCACCGCCGAGGCGCTCGTCCTCGAGCGGCTCCGCGAGGGCCTGCACCGCCTGTGCGACCTATGGCGGATGGGGCCGAAGGGGCGATCGGCCCCGATCGAGGGGTGGCGCGGGGACGCGTAAGTCTTCCCTCAATGCCGGAAGTGCCGCACCCCCGTGAACACCATGGCGATGCCGGCGGCGTCGGCGGTCGCGATCACCTCGGGGTCGCGCACCGAGCCGCCGGGCTGGATCACCGCCCTCACCCCGGCGGCTGCCGCCAGTTCGAGCCCGTCGGCGAAGGGGAAGAAAGCGTCGGACGCCAGCACCGCGCCCCGCGCGACGCTCGCGTCCGCGCCCGCAGCCCGCCCCGCATCCGCGGTCCGCGCCGCGTCGGCGGCTTTCCAGGTGGCGATGCGGACGGCGTCGACGCGGCTCATCTGCCCGGCACCGATCCCCACCGTGGCACCGTCCTTGACCAGCACGATGGCGTTCGAGCGCACGAATTTCACCACCCGGAACGCGAACAGCAGGTCGGCACGCTCGGCGTCGGTCGGGGCGCGCCTGGTCACCACGTCGAGCGCCATCGCGCCGGCGTCCGCGGTGTCGCGCTCGAGAACGAGGAAGCCGCCGGCCACGCTCCGGTAGAGCGTTCCGGCCGCGCGCGGGTCGGGCAGGGCGCCGGTCAACAGCACACGCAGGTTCTTCTTGGCGGCGAGGATGCGGCGCGCGTCGTCGTCGGCGGCGGGCGCGATGACGGCCTCCGTGAAGACCGCCGCGATGGCCGCGGCGGCCTCGCCGTCGAGCGTCCGGTTCAGGGCCACGATGCCGCCGAACGCGGACGCCGGGTCGCAGCGGAGCGCCCGCCCGTAAGCCTCGGCCGCGGTCTTGCCCTTGGCGACGCCGCACGGGTTGGCATGCTTGATGATCGCCGCGACGGCCTCGCCGGCCGGGAATTCGGCCACGAGCTCGAGGGCGGCGTCGGCGTCGGCGATGTTGTTGTAGGACAGCGCCTTGCCCTGAACGCGTTCCGCCGAGGCGACGCCGGGGCGCGGGTCGAGCGTCCGGTAGAACGCTGCGCGCTGATGCGGGTTCTCGCCGTAGCGCAGCGCCTCGGCCAGGGCGCCGCCGAAGGCGAGGTCCGGCGGACTCGACGCGGCGGCATCGGGATCGAGCCAATGGGCGATCGCGGCGTCATAGGCGGCGGTGCGCATGAAGGCGCGCCCGGCGAGCGCGCGGCGGAAGCGCAAGCGGGTGCCGCCGTCCTCGCGGTCGAGTTCGGCGACGAGCGCGGAATAGTCGGCGGGGTCGACCACCACCGCGACGTCGTTGTGGTTCTTCGCGGCGGCGCGGATCATGGCGGGGCCGCCGATGTCGATCGTCTCGATGCCCTCGGGGTCGGCGGCGCCGCGCCGCGCGGCCGCCTCGAACGGGTAGAGGTTGACCACGAGGAGGTCGATCGGCGCGATGCTGTGGGCCAGCATGGCGGCCTCGTGGGCCGGGTTCTCGCGGATCGCGAGGAGCCCGCCGTGGACCTTCGGGTGCAGCGTCTTGAGCCGCCCGTCCATGAGCTCCGGGAAGCCCGTCACGTCCGACACCTCGGCGACCGGCAGGCCGGCGTCCGCCAGCGCGGCGCGGGTGCCCCCCGTTGATACGAGCGCTATGCCGCGCCCATGCAGGAGCCGCGCGAGGTCCACGAGCCCGGTCTTGTCGGAAACCGACAGGAGGGCACGCTCGATGCGGCGGTGGTCGCTGGCCATCGGCGTCCTTTGTGGTGGCGGGGCGGGTCTTGCCCCCGCCCGTTCCGAGGACGAACGGAGGCGGCTGTCAACCCTCGATCCGCGTCAGCGACCACGCCACCTCCGTTCGTTCGCCCGTGTTGCCGCGCACCACGATCTGTTCGGTTCTCCGCGACCCTTCCGCGGTGGCGAAGAAAATGCTCTCCTCGATGGCGAGAGGCAGCTCGCCGGCTTCGAACAGCCATCGCTCGCCGGTGGGCAGGGCGACGGCCGCGCCCTGGCCGGAGCGGACCAGCACCGCCCGGATCGCGGGGTGGAGGTGGAAGCGGATCGCGTAAGGCAGCGGTCCCGGTGCGCTCGCCGGGACGGGTTCCAGCCGGTCCAGCCCCTCGAAGCGGCCGCCGTCGCGCCGCAGCGCCAGGCTTCGGCGATGCAGGAAGCCGAGACCGGCGTAGCCGTCGTGCGACGCCTCGATCGCGCTTTCCCCAGGCCCGTCCGAGCGCCGCACGACGACTTTGCCGGGACCCGCGTAGAGGACCGCGCCGACCCAGCGACCGAAGCGCGTGGCTGAAGCGAACCGGCACGACGACTGGTCGGCCAGCACGAGCGTCGAATGGGCCGCCGTGGCGCGGGCGGCTTCGCGGGCGGCTTTCTGCCCGGCCCCCGGCGCCCCGCAATTGACGATGATCCGTTGACCGGTGACGGAAAGTTCGAACGCCAGCGTGCCGGCGTGCGCGTCGCGCGAGAAATCGGCGGGCGGGGGCCGCCCGGTGTCCACGACGACCACCGTCGTCCCGCCCTCGAGCCGCTGGTAACCGCTATACGGGGCGTTGGTGAGCCCGCCCCCCCGGCTGTCGTCGTAGGCGAGGACGGTCGCGAGCGCTTCGGGCCGGGTCGCCCCCATGCCGTTGAACAGCGCCAGCGCGCCATCGCCGTGCCGGAAGGTACGGATCATCGGCATGATGCGATCGATGGCGTTCAACAATTGGGGCGGCACGGGCGTGCTCCGCGCCGCGTAGGCCTGGCGGACGGGGAGGAGATCGAGCAGCAGTTCGACGAGAATGCCGGGATTGCGGCCGACGTGCCCGCCATCGGGAAGGATCTGGCGGCCGATCTCTTCGGTGAGCACGCGCGACGCGTAGCGTTCGAGGCGCGCGAAGCCATCCGCGCAAAGGCCGAATTCCGCGAGCGCCACGGCCACGAACAAGCGCACCTCCCCGCGGAGACCCCCTTTGAGCGCGGCATGCAGGATGGCCGTCTGGCGGCCGAGGCTGCGCATGAACCTCCGGTAGAACGCGGCGTCGGCCCCCTCGAGGATCAGGGGGGACTGGCTCAACCAGGCGAGCACGCGACGCGCCACGACCTTCGGCGACCACCCCGGAACGGCGTTCGGCTTGCCGGCGTGGGTAATCCAGTCGTTCACGAGCGCGCGGGCGTTGACCCTCGCGAGCGACGTGTCGGCGGCGCGCAGGTGGCGCAGCCAGCCGAATCCGGCCAGGGCCTCGGCCCAGGCGGCGCTCGGGGGCTGGAGTTGGAAAGGCGAGGTTCCGTGGGCGTTGACGGACATGCCCTCGAAGACGAAATACCCGGCGTAGATGTCCGCCGCCACCGTCGGGTCGGCCGTACGGATGTCTTGCGGGGCGATCAACAGCCTGTGCGGCAGCCGCCTCCGCGCGACGGCGGTCCAGCGCACCGGCCGGACCAGACCCGACACGACGCTTCGTGCGAGCGCCGTGACGACGAAGCCGCCGAGCCGGAGCGTGTCGGCCGCCGCCCGCCGCCTCACCGCGCTCAGCCCCCACATCGGGACCCGGCGACGCTGCGCTCCGGCATCGCATCGCGCCTCGTTGCCACGACGCCCCTCCACTCGCAGATTGTCCGCCGCCCGCCGCTGGAACGGCGGACGGCAAGGATGGGGCCGTCACGGTTAATGCGGCCTTACGATCCCCTTTTTGAGGATAAGGTTACCGTACAGGCGCCGCTCTCCGGTGGCTACGATCGCGAAGGCCGCGTTCACGCGCGCATAGAACCCGAAGCGCTCGATGCGCCCAAGTGCGAAACGGTCGCCCTCGTGCCTCCGGATCGCGGCCCGGAACTCCTCGAAGATCGGCTGTTCCGCGTCGGGCTCCCCGACGACCTCCATGCGCCACGCCGCTTCCGGCTCGAATTCGTCGAGCGGCATCACCGACAGGATGGCATCGGCGACCGCCGGGGCGTCCACCCCGTCGAGGCGGATCAGCGGCGGGGTCGCGGAACTCGCGGGGTAATTGGCGTCGACCACCGCGATCTCGTCGCCGTGGCCCATGGCCCGAAGCGCGTGGATGAGCTCCGGGGACAACAGTGGATCGAGCCCCTTCAGCATGGACGTTCCCCCTCCCTCGCGGTGGACCCTTGCCCCGCCGGGCGGCGCGTCGCGATCGGCGGGGGCGGATATCACGCCGCCACGCCGCGCTTTCGCGCTTCCGCGCTCGCGAATGCGAACGCCTCGGCGGTGGCCCGCGCGGTCGCCATCTCGCCCTGTCTGTTGGGCAGACAGTTCATGTCGTCCGTGACGATCGAGCGCCGACCGTCGCGGTCGACGATCCAGAACACCCACCCGAAGCCGTCCAGCACGTCGCCGACCTCGACGTTTTTGTCGTTGGCCGAAACCAGTCTGTAGCGCATGGCGACCCTCCCGGATGCCGCCTGATCCTATAGCATGCGGGGACGGATTCACGCCCCCGCGTTCCGCGGCCGGTGTGACGTGGGGGCAAGCACGGAGCCGACCCACCCGTATGTCCTGCCGACCGATCGGGGAGCCTCGTCACGGCTTCCTGGCGATCGTTTCCTTTTGCAGCGTGACCAGCCGTTCGACGCCTCCCCGCGCGAGGGCCAGCATGGCGAGGAGTTCGTCGGGCGTGAAAGGAGCGCCCTCCGCGGTGGCCTGCACCTCGACGAGCCCGCCCGCCCCGGTGACGACGAAATTCGCGTCGGTCTCCGCGGTCGAGTCTTCGGCGTAGTCGAGATCGAGAAGCGCCTCCCCCTTGATGATCCCGCAGGACACGGCGGCGACGTGGTCGCGCACGGGCAGGTCCTTGATGATGGAGCGATGACGCATCCAGACGAGGCAGTCGTGCAACGCCACCCAAGCGCCGGTGATCGCCGCGGTGCGCGTGCCGCCGTCGGCCTGGATCACGTCGCAGTCGATCGTGACCTGCCGTTCGCCCATCGCGGGCAGATCGACGACCGCGCGGAGCGAGCGGCCGATGAGGCGCTGGATTTCCTGGGTCCTCCCCGAGGGCTTGCCCGCCACCGACTCGCGCCGCGTCCGGGTCGCGGTTGCACGGGGCAGCATGGCGTATTCCGCCGTGACCCAGCCGCGGCCCTGTCCGCGCAACCACGGCGGCGGCTTGTCCTCGAGGGAGGCGGTGCACAGCACGTGCGTGTTGCCGAACTTCACCAGGCACGATCCCTCGGCGTAGCGCGCCACATGACGCTCGAGCGAAACGGGGCGCATGGCGTCGGCGGCGCGCTGCGAGGGACGCATGGATCGGCTCCACGTTTCGGGGAAGCCGCGCTTCTAGGCGCTTTGCCGTCCCGCCGCAATCTCCCGAAACCGAGGTCGGCACCGCCCCTTGCCGAGGCGCGTGACCCGCGTTACGCCGCTCGCCATCGTGCGCACCTGAGAATCCTCATGCCCCGGCCGCGGCTCTACCCCGTCAAGAAGGTGATCGGCTTCGACACGGCCCTGCTCAAGGCGATCGACGGATGGCGCCGGGGGCGCACGCCGATCCCGACCGTTTCGGAAGCGATCCGGCAGATTCTCGGCAAGCACCTGCGTGCCAAGGGCCACCTGCCGAAAAAGGGAACCCTGGAATCCTAGGCAGGTCTCCGCGAACCTGCTTGCAACCGAAAGCAGGAGCGACGGGGAACCCGCTTGAATAGCGGGATCACTCGCGCCGTGAGCCGCGCAAGGCTGCTCAGGCCTCGTCGCCCTCGTCGCCCTCCTCAGGCCCGCCCGTGGCGAGGATGCGGTCCGCGATCAGGCCGGAATTCTCGCGGATGGCTTGTTCGACCTTGCGGGCCATCTCGGGATTGGCCTTGAAATAGCCCTTGGCGTTCTCCCGGCCTTGCCCGAGGCGCTGGCTGTCGTAGGAGAACCAGGCCCCCGATTTCTCGACGATGCCGGCCTTGACGCCGAGGTCGACCAGTTCGCCGACCTTGGAGATGCCTTCCCCGTACATGATGTCGAATTCGACCTGCTTGAAGGGCGGCGCCACCTTGTTCTTGACGACCTTGACCCGGGTCTGGTTGCCGATGACCTCGTCGCGGTCCTTGATCGCTCCGGTGCGGCGGATGTCGAGGCGGACGGAAGCGTAGAACTTGAGCGCGTTGCCGCCCGTGGTGGTTTCGGGCGAGCCGTACATCACGCCGATCTTCATGCGGATCTGGTTGATGAAGATGACCATGGTGTTGGAGCGCGAGATCGAGGCGGTGAGCTTGCGCAGCGCCTGGCTCATCAGCCGCGCCTGCAAGCCCGGCTGCACGTCGCCCATCTCGCCCTCGATTTCCGCGCGCGGCGTCAGTGCCGCGACGGAATCGATGACGAGCACGTCGACCGCGCCCGAGCGCACCAGGGTGTCGGTGATCTCCAGCGCCTGTTCGCCGGTGTCGGGCTGCGAAATCAGCAGATCTTCGAGGTTGACGCCGAGCTTTCGCGCGTAGACCGGGTCGAGCGCGTGTTCGGCGTCGACGAAGGCGCAGACGCCGCCGTTCTTCTGCGCTTCGGCGATGACGTGCAGCGTCAGCGTGGTCTTGCCCGACGATTCCGGCCCGTAGATTTCGACCACCCGCCCGCGCGGCAGTCCGCCGACGCCCAGCGCGATGTCGAGCCCGAGCGAGCCCGTCGACACCGTCTCGATCTCGACCGCCTTCTGGTTCTTGCCGAGCCGCATGATCGAGCCCTTGCCGAAGGCCCTCTCGATCTGCGACAGCGCCGCGTCCAGCGCCTTGGTCTTGTCCACGGAGGTTCCTTCCACCAGGCGGAGATTGGCTTGGCTCACGGG
>CAXTIC010000050.1:0-26962 GCA_964244255.1 uncultured Lichenihabitans sp.
GCTTCAGGGACCCCCGCCCCTCACGCAACCGTCTCACATGTGTCTGAGCCCGGACGGGCGCCGGCGCGCACCCGGGCGCCGCGCTCAATCGCTGCGCAGGTCGATGGAAACGAGCTTGGCGTAGGAACCTTCGGATTTGATCCGGATCGTTTGCCGGGCGTTGTGCGTCGTGATGGCGACATCGGCGTTGAAGGCCAAGCCCGAGACCTTGGTGGTTATGTTGTCGCCGTCGACCTTGCCGACGATCGAGCCGTTCACCTGGCGACCGGTTTCCATCCAGGTGCCCTTGAGCCCGCCATCCGGCTGGTAGAGGATGTCGCTCCTCATGTTGATCTTGTAGCTGTCGCTCGCGCAGTCGAGCTCCTGGTGCACCACCGTGCCGCTCGGCGCCACCGCGTATTTGACGCGGCAGCGGATGCGCTCGCTCGAACCGTCCTGCAGGACCGCCGTACCACCGCCCGACCAGGATCCCGGCAGGTTGTTGAAAACCTCGGCGGCACGGGCGGGGGACAAGGAGGCCGCGAGCGCGCCGGCGACGATCGCGACGCGTCGCACGCCGGCGCGCTGGGAAGGGGACACGTGCACGAGGCGATTTCCCTCAAAAAGAAGAGCCGGATGCCGACGCGGCTTCGCCCGGCGACGGCAGCGGTTCAACAAAGGAGCGGGGCGAATTCAAGGCGCACGGCGAGGGACCGCGAGCCGGCTCGCCACGGAGCGCGCGCCGACGCGCGGGATCTACGGCGCGGAACTCGAGCCGGCGGGCGGGCGCCCCGCGACAGGCGGTCGCTTGGAGCCGCTCGACCGGTAAGCCGCCGGCCAGTCTCGCGTGACCGGCCATGGGGCGAACGTGGCCGGGGATGCTACGCGGGGGTGGCCGTGGCGCGCAACGTGTCGCGGCGGTTGTCGAACCCCACGCCGCGCAGCGGTCCGGCGCCGAGCGCGTCGAGGCCCGCCGCGAGGCGGACGTGGCGGTCCTGGGGGCACAGGTTCTCGACCGAATCGAAGGCGACCCAGTCCAAGCCTTCCACGAAGGCCTCCGTCCAGGCGTGGATGACGGTTTCCCCCGACCCTTCCCGCCGACAGTAACCGTTGACGACGCGGCTCGGTATTCCGAGGAAGCGCGCGCAGCTGACGAACATGTGCGCGTGGTCGTCGGCGCAGGCGCGGCCGGCCGCGAAGGCGCCCGCCGCGGACCCGCTCGCGGCCCCCGGGTCGTGGACGACGGTCTCGTGGATGGCCTCCATGAGGCCATGGAGCTTCCCCAGCACGGTGGGTTCGCCCTCGCCGACGCGACGCGCCAACGCGCGCAAGGGCTCGTCGGCCACCGTCAGCGCCGTATCGCGCAGGAACACCTCGACGGGAAGCCGTTCGGCCGAGCTTCGGACGACACCGGCCACGTCGAGCGTTTCGACGTGGCCCGAGGCCGCGACCACGAAGCCCTCGACGGGTCCGGCCGTACCGAACGTGTGGGTGATGTTGCCGAACCCGTCCCCGCCCGCCTTGAGGCTGCAGTCGAGGTCGGCGTCGATGCGCCAATCGGTGACGTACTGCCCGTCGTGGGAGCGCGGCCAGAGGCGCAGCAGCACGAGGCGGTTGCGGGCCGGCCCTCGGAACGAGCAGCGGATCTCGTGGCGGATATGCAGGTGCATGGCGTCGTCGTCTGGAAATCTGCCTAAATCAGGTATTGTTCGCTGATCGCCTGCCCGAGCTTGTTGTTGTCGTCGACGAAGGTTGTGATGAATTCGTGCAGTCCGCTCTGGAACAGGCCTCCGATCGAGGCGTTCTCGAGCTGCGACATGGTCCTGCGGGCGAGGCGCTGTGCCGGCCCCTGCTTGTTGTAGGCCTTGCCGATCGAGTCGAGGCAGCGGACGATGTTCTCGTAGCACGACAACAACGAACGCGGCATCTCCGAGCGCAGGATCAACAGATCGGCGATCAGCCAGGGCTTGATGCTCTCCCGGTACACCCAGTGGTAGGCCGTGAGCGCCGATACGGCGCGCAGGATCGCCGCCCATTGGAAGTAGTCGAGCGACCCGCCGACGCTCTCGGCCTCGGGCAGCAGCACGTGATATTTCACGTCGAGGATGCGCGCCGTGTTGTCGGCCCGCTCGATGAACACGCCGAGCCGCGAAAACCAGAACGAGGGGTCGCGCAGCATGGTTCGCGTCATCGACCCGTCGAACAGCAGCGAGGTTTGCTTCACGAAATCGAGCAAGGGGGTGACCTGGTCGCGCGAATCCGTGCCGTCGGCGTGGACCTGTTCGAACTTCTTCAGTTCGAGCCAGGCGCCATTGACGGCATCCCACATCTCGGCCGTGAGCGCCGTGCGGACGGCGCGGGCGTTGGTGCGCGCGGATTCGATGCAGTTGCGGATCGACGAAGGGTTGTCGGCGTCGAAGGTGAGGAAATCGACCAGGCGGTCGGCCTCGACGGCGGCGTATTTCGCATGATAGGCGTCCGCCGCGCCCGAGCTTGCCAGCGCGCTGTCCCACTCGGTGCCGTGCTCGTTATAGGCGCTGGGCAGCGCCGCCAGCCGTTGCGCGGCCTCGACCGTCCGGGCCAGGAATTCGGCGCGCTCGATGTAGCGGCACATCCAGAACAGGCTGTCGGCCGTGCGCGACAGCATCGTGAACCGTTGCGGCCGCGGGCGCATCGCGGACCGCGCGTCGGCGTCGTCGAAGCGCGCGGCGGGTTCGGCGCCGCCCTGGCTCTGGCTCTGGCTCTGACCATGGCCTTGTCCCTGGCTCTGGCTTTGGCTCATGACCTGGCGCCCCCGTCATCGACGATCCAAGTGTCCTTGGTGCCCCCGCCCTGGCTCGAATTTACGACGAGCGAGCCTTCCGTCATGGCGACGCGCGTGAGCCCGCCGGGAACCACGCGGGAACCACGCGCCCCGCTGAGGACGAAGGGCCGGAGGTCGACGTGCCGCGCCCCGATGCCGTCCTGCGACATCGTCGGACACGTCGACAGCGCGAGCGTCGGCTGGGCGATGAAATTGGCGGGGTCGTGCCGGAGCTTCGCCGCGAAGGCGTCGACCTCGTCCCGCGTGGCGTGCGGCCCGACCAGCATGCCGTAGCCGCCCGACCCGTTGACCTCCTTGACGACGAGTTCGGGCAGGTGGTCGAGCACGTAGCGCAGCGCGTCGGGCTCGCGGCAGCGATGGGTTTCCACGTTGCGCAGCACCGGCTCCTCGCCCAGGAAGAACCGGATGATGTCCGGCATGTAACTGTACATGGCCTTGTCGTCGGCGACGCCCGTGCCGACCGCGTTGGCGAGCGCCACATTGCCGGCCTGGTAGGCGCTCATCAATCCCGGCACGCCGAGCGTGCTGTCGGGCCTGAACGCCAGCGGGTCGAGGAAGTCGTCGTCGAGCCGCCGGTAGATCACGTCGACCCGCTTCGGCCCCTCCGTGGTCCGCATGAACACCACGTCGTCGTCGACGAACAGATCCCGCCCTTCGACGAGTTCGATGCCGAGCTTGTCGGCCAGGAAGGAATGTTCGTAATACGCCGAATTGAACGGCCCGGGCGTCAACAACACCACCACCGGGTCGGGGCCGGCGGTCCGCGGCGTCACCGAGCGCAAGGTCGCCAGCAGTTGATCGGGGTAGTTCTCCACCGGCGCGACCCGATGGGCGGCGAAGAGTTCGGGGAAGAGCCGCATCATCACCTCGCGGTTCTCGAGCATGTAGGACACGCCCGAGGGTGTGCGCGCGTTGTCTTCCAGCACGTAGAAATCGTCGGCGTCGACACGCACCACGTCGATGCCGGCGATGTGGACGTAAACGTCGTGAGGCACCCGGACCCCGATCATTTCCGGCCTGAAATACGGATTCTGGAAGATCAGGTCGGCGGGGACGATGCCGGCCTTGAGCACCTCCCGCGCGCCGTAGATGTCGGCCAGGAACATGTTCAACGCCTTGACGCGCTGGATAAGGCCGTTTTCGAGCTTCTGCCACTCGGCGCGCGCGATCAGCCGCGGCACGAGGTCGAAAGGGATGAGACGCTCCGCGGCGTCCTTGTCGCCATAGACCGCGAAGGTGATGCCGATGCGCCGGAACAGCAAATCCGCCTGGGCGCGACGGGACGCGAGCAAGCCGGGCGGCACGCGCGCGAGCCAGGCGGCCAAACGCTCGTAGACCGCCCTCGGCTCCCCTCCCGGCCCGGACATCTCGTCGAAAAAGCGCGGATCGGCGGGCAAGGGAGGGACTCCAGGACGGGGCCGGCGCGGCGCGTGTCGCAAACGTTATGCCATTCGTACGCGTGGATGCCACCGGAAACCGCGTCGGGCGGATGCGGGCGGATGCGGCGCCATCGGCCCGGGGTCGGCGGCTCGCGGCTGCCGCGTTGGCGCGGACCTACGGGTCTTTCGCGGTATGGCGGAACCGATACCGCTCGATGGCGCGTTGAGGGTTGCAGGCTGTGGTCGCGGAGACGGCATGACCGAGACGACGGCCCAGCCGGAAGCGGCGAACGAGCAACCTGGCGCGCCGGCGGCCGGCGTCGTCGCTTGCGCCGCGGGAGACCCCGTCCCCCACGCGGCGGGAGCGACCGAACGCTTCTACCGCGACCTGCCGACCTTCTCGGCCTTCGACGCCACCACGGACCCGGCCTCCTACGTGCCCGTCCCCGACGATTGGATGCTCGGGCTCGCCGACGTGGTGACATCCACGGCGGCGATCGCGGCGGGGCGGTACAAGTCGGTGAACACGGCCGGGGCCGCGGTGATCTCGGCCGTTTCCAACGCGCTCGGCACCCTCGACTTCCCCTTCGTGTTCAACGGCGACGGCGCGAGTTTCGCGGTGGGTCCGGGCGACGCCGAGCGCGCCCGCCAGGCGCTGGCCGCAACCGTCTCGTGGGTGGGCGCGGAACTCGACCTCATCCTGCGCGGCGCGACCGTCTCGGTGCGCGAGGTCCGCGCCGCCGGCCACGACCTCAAGGTCGCGCGTTTCGCGGCGTCGGACGACGTGAGCTACGCCATGTTCTCGGGCGGGGGGCGTGCCTGGGCGGAACGCCGCATGAAGGCTGGCGCCCTGCGCCTGCCGCCGGCCCCGCCGGGCGCCCGGCCCGACCTCAGCGGCCTGTCCTGCCGGTTCCGGAACATCCCGGCCGCCAACGGCGTGATCCTGTCCCTGATCGCGTTGCCGGTCGCCGGGACCGACGATGCCCGCTTCCTCGCCGTCGTGGCCGATGTCCTGTCCGTGGTGGCGGTCGAGCCCCGCGGGGCGCACCCGGTGCCGACGCGAGGCCCCGATTTCCGCTGGCCCCCGGGCGGCCTCGGCATGGAAGCACGCCTGTCGCGGCCGCGAGGCCGGTCGCTGGGCGTCAACCGCGTCGTCGTCGCCCTTCGCACCCTGTTCTCGGCCTATGCCTTGCGGCCAGGCACGCGCCTCGGCAGCTTTTCCGCGGACACCTACAAGAGCCAGCTCGTCCACAATTCGGATTTCCGCAAGTTCGACGACGGCCTCATGATGACGCTCGATTGCAGCCTCGCGACCGCGGACGGGATCGAGCGCCGCCTCGCCCGGGCGCGGGACGCCGGCGTGGTCCGGTTCGGCCTTCATCGTCAGTCCGAAGCGATGGTCACCTGCGTGGTGCCGTCCGCGCTGAAGCCCGGCCACGTGCATTTCGTCGACGGCGCCGCGGGGGGCTACGCGGTCGCGGCACGGGACTTGAAAGCGGCGCCATCCTGAGGCGCGGCGGCGCGCTCCGGCGAAGCCGCGAAAAAACGCTTCTTGCCCGCCGCGGTTCCGATCTAGGCTGCGGGGGCGAGACGACAACCGAAGCCCGACGTGAAAGGGAGCGTTCCATTCAGAGCCCGACCTCGCTTGCCGATGCCGAAATCCTGCGGGTCGAGGATCTGCGCGTCGGCTTCGAACTCCAGGGGCGGCCGTCCGAAGTCGTCAAGGGAGTGTCGTTCCGCATCCCGGTCGGCAAGACCGTCGCGCTCGTCGGCGAATCCGGCTCGGGCAAGACCGTGATTTCCCAAGCCGTCATGGGCATCCTGCCCAAGACCGGGAAGGTGTACGGCGGCCGCATCCTGTTCAACGATCCCGCCAAGGCGGGCGGGGGCGCGGTCGACATCGCCGCGCTGAGCCGCGACGGCCCCGCCATGCGGGCGCTGCGCGGCGCCCGCATCGGCATGATCTTCCAGGAGCCGATGTCCTCGCTCTCGCCGGTTCACACGGTCGGCAACCAGATCCTCGAGTCGCTCCAGCTGCATCGCCGGATGCCGAGCCGCGAAGCCCGGGGCGAGGTCGAGCGGATGCTGGGGCTCGTCGGCTTCCGCAGGCCCGAGCGCGCCTTCGGCATGTATCCCTTCGAACTGTCGGGCGGGCTGCGGCAGCGTGCCATGCTGGCGATGGCGCTCATCTGCCGCCCGGCGCTGCTCATCGCCGACGAACCGACCACCGCGCTCGACGTGACCATCCAGGCGCAGGTGCTGAACCTGATGCGCGAGCTGCAGCGTGAGCTCGGCATGGCCATCCTGCTCATCACGCACGATCTCGGCGTCGTGGCCAACATGGCGGACGAGGTGGTGGTGATCTACCACGGCGAGATCACCGAGGCCGGAACCGCGGCGGACATCTTCCGGCGTCCGAGCCATCCCTACCTCAAGGCGCTGATGAAGGCCCTGCCGCACTTCGACATGGCGCGGGGCGAGCGCCTGACCTCGCTGCGCGACACGGGCGCGGATCTGACGCCGCTGCTGCCGCTGCGACGGCCCGCGCCCGCAAGGTCCGGCGTCCCCCTGCTCAGCGTGCGCAACATCCGCAAGACCTACCCGGTCAAGAGTGGCGGCCTGATCGGCGGGCGCGCCGAGAAGGTCGTGGCGGTCGACGACGTGAGCTTCGACGTGAAGCGCGGCGAATGCCTCGGCCTCGTCGGGGAAAGCGGCTGCGGCAAGACGAGCCTGAGCAAGCTCATCATGCGCGCGATCCGGCCGGATCGCGGATCGATCACGTTCGACGACGGCACCGGGCCGGTCGACGTGCTGGCGCTCAAGGGCGACGCCCTGCGGGCGTTTCGCCCGCGCCTGCAGATGATCTTCCAGGACCCGGTGAGTTCGCTGTCGCCGCGCATGACGGTTCTGAACATCATCAAGGAGCCACTCGAGATTCATCGCCGCGGCACGCCCGAGGAGCAGGTGCGACGGGTTGGCGACCTGATGACCGCCGTGGGGCTCGACCGGCGCTTCCTCAACCGCTACCCGCACAGCTTTTCGGGCGGTCAGCGGCAGCGCATCAGCATCGCGCGCGCGCTTGCCCTCAACCCCGACCTCGTCATATGCGACGAGCCGGTATCGGCGCTCGACGTCTCGGTCCAGGCCCAGGTGTTGAACCTGCTCAAGGACCTCAAGAAAGAACTCGGCCTCACCTACCTGTTCATCTCCCACAACCTCGCGGTGATCGATTACGTGGCCGACCGCATCGCCGTCCTGGCCCACGGACGCATCGTCGAACTCGCCCCCCGGCATATCCTGTTCAAGCGGCCCGCCCATTCCTACACGAAGGCGCTGCTCAAGGCCGTTCCCTATCCCGACCTCGACCGGCCGCTCGACCTGCGCCTCATCGCCGGCGGCGCCGCCTCCGACCCGGCTCAATGGGCGCCGCAGTTCCGGGACGAAGGCGTGCCGGAGAGCCTCGTGCCGCTCGACCTCGGCGACGGGCACTTCGTCCTGGCGCGCCCGAGCGCGAACCTGCGGGAGCTCGTCGCGTGAGAACGACCCTCGGGCTCTGCCTCGCCCTGCTGCTCGCCGCCGTTCCGGCGCGGGCCGACACGCCGCTCCGGGACGCTCCCTTTTTCGCCAAGGACGTCGAGGCCGGGACATTGCCGCCCTTGGCCGAACGGCTCCCGAAACATCCCCGGGTGATCGACCTGCCCGCGATGGGGCGCGAGAACGGCCGACCGGGCGGCACCTGGCGCATGCTGATGGGGGACCAGCGCGACCTGCGCATGATGACGATCTATTCCTACGCCCGCCTCGTCGTCTACGACGAGAAGCTCGACGTCGTGCCCGACATCCTCGAACGCCTCGACGTCGAGGAGGGCAGGGTGTTCACGTTGCACCTGCGCGAAGGCCATAAATGGTCCGACGGGACACCCTTCACGGCAGAGGACTTCCGCTATTACTGGGAGGATGTCGCCAACAACAAGCAATTGTCCCCGTCCGGCCCCGATTTCGCGCTGCTGGCGGGCGGGCAGCCCCCCAAGTTCGAAGTGCTCGACCCGCTGACGGTGCGCTATTCCTGGGACAAGCCGAACCCGGGCTTCGTGCCGGCGCTGGCGGCGGCCTCCCCGTTGTTCATCTTCATGCCGGCCCATTACCTGAAGCCGTTCAACCCACGCTACGCCGACAAGGAGAAGCTCGACGCCGCGGTCAAGAAGGCCCGCGTCATGGACTGGACCGCGCTGCACGAGCGCAAATCGCGCCAACAACGGCCCGAAAATCCGGCCCTGCCGACGCTCGATCCGTGGCGAAGCCGGACGGCGCCGCCCGCGGAACAGTTCACCTTCGAGCGCAACCCCTACTTCCACCGTGTCGACGGCGCCGGCCGCCAACTCCCGTATATCGACACCGTGCAGATCGTGCTCGGGACGACGAACCTCATCCCCGCCAAGGTGGCGAGCGGAGAATCGAACCTTCAAGCGCGTTTCCTCAACTTCGAGGATTATACGTTCCTCAAGGCGGGTGAGAAAATCCACGGCTATCAGACCCGGCTCTGGCAGAACGGCCAGGGCTCCTATGCGGCGCTCTTCCCGAACCTCAACGCCGCCGACCCGGTGTGGCGCAAGGCGTTCCGGGATGTCCGCGTCCGCCGCGCCCTGTCGCTCGGCATCAACCGGCGCGACATCAACCGCGTCATCTTCTTCGGCCTCGCACGGGAAAGCGCCAACACCGTGCTGCCCGAAAGCCCGCTCTACCGCCCGGAACTCGCCGGGGCCTTCATCGGCTACGATCCCGAGGAGGCCAACCGCCTGCTCGACGCGGCCGGGCTCGACAAGCGCGACGACGACGGCACGCGGCTCCTGCCGGACGGGCGCCGCGCCGAGATCACCGTCGAGACGGCGGGCGAGAACCCGATCTACGCCGACATGATCGAGCTCGTGAGCAGCGACTGGAGCAAGCTCGGCATCCGAACCTTCTCCCATCCCTCGCACCTCGACATCTTCCGCAAGCGCATCCTCGGTGGCCAGACCCTGATGTCGATCGCGCTCGGCATGGACAACGGCGAGCCTTCCGCCACGTTCGAGCCCGACGCGCTCGCACCCACGCGCGAATCGCAATATCAATGGGCGCGGTGGGGTCTGAACTTCCAGTCCGGGGGGCACGAGGGCGAGCCCGTCGACCTGCCGGAAGCCCAACAGCTCGTCGACCTTTATCACGCCTGGCGGCAATCGGGGTCCGTCGAGGAACAGCGCGCCGTTTGGGAGAAAATGCTCCGCATCAACGCCGAGCAGGTGTTCAGCATCGGCATCGTCAACGCGACACGCCAGCCCGTGGTCGTGTCGAACCGGATGCGGAACGTGCCGGAGCAGGCGATGTTCTCCTTCGAGCCGGGCTCGTTCTTCGGCATCTACATGCCGGACACGTTCTGGCTCGCCGACGCGCCGAACGGCTGACGAGGGAGCCCGCGCCATGCTGACCTACCTCGTGCGCCGCATGCTCGTCATGATCCCGACGCTGTTCGTCACGAGCGCGCTCATCTTCACCGTCATGAGTCTGTCGCCTTCCGATTATTTCACCAATCTCGCCTCCGAGATGCAGACGCAAGGCGAAAAGGTCGACACGGCGCGCGTCGAGTTCCTCAAGAAGGAATATGGCTTCGATAAGCCGCCGGTGCAGCGCTACTTCCACTGGATCGGCGGTTTTTTTCGCGGTGATTTCGGTTATTCGCTCGAATACCAAATGCCTGTGCGCGACGTGGTTGGCGATCGGCTGTACTTGACGATGTTGCTGTCCTTCGTCACCATCGTTTTTACCTGGATCGTGGCGTTCCCCATCGGCATCTACTCGGCCACGCACCAATATAGCTGGAGCGATTACGGCCTGACGACGCTGGGCCTGCTGGGCCTGGCCATCCCGCATTTCCTGCTGGCGCTGATCTTCCTCTACTTCGCCAACCGATGGTTCGGGCTGTCCATCGGCGGGCTGATGGACCCGAAATATTTCGATCAGGCGATGGGTTGGGCCAAGCTGCGGTCCATCTTGAGCCATCTTTGGATCCCGGTGATCATCATCGGCACCGCGGGTACGGGCGGCATGATCCGCGCCGTCCGGGCGAACCTCCTCGAGGAACTCCAGAAGCAATACGTCACGACGGCGCGCGCCAAGGGGCTGCATCCGTTCAAGGCGCTGATGAAATACCCGTTCCGGATGTCGCTGAACTTCTTCATCTCCGACATCGGCTCGATCCTGCCCTCGATCGTATCCGGCGGCGAACTCGTGGCCATCGTCATGTCGTTGCAGACCACCGGGCCGCTGCTGATCCGCGCCCTCCAGGCCCAGGACATGTATCTCGCGGGCTCCTTCCTGATGTTCCTCGCGACCTTGACGATGGCGGGCGTGCTGGTGTCGGATATCGCGCTGGCTTTCCTCGACCCGCGCATCCGCATGCAGGGCGGAGCGACCCGATGAACGCGCCCCTCGCCGTCCCGGTGCCGGCGCCCATGTCGCCGCTCGCCCATTTCGTGTCGTCGAAACCCTTCGACGTGCAGGCGGTCGCCAAGCTGACGCCCGAGCAGGAGCGCATCTACTTCGCGTCGCAGTGGCGGCTGATGTGGTGGAAGTTCCGCCGCCACCGCCTGGCCGTGGCGGCGAGCCTCTTCCTCATCGCGATCTACGCCACGATCCCGATATCCGAGTTCCTGGCACCCTACGACGCCGCCACCCGCAACACCGATTTCATCCGCGCCCCGCCCCAGTCCATGCACCTGTTTCACGAGGGCAGGCTCGTCGGGCCGTTCGTCTACGGCTACGACTACCATCTCAACATGGACACGCTGAAGCGGGAATACACGGTCGACCGCTCCCGCGTGTTCCCGCTCCGTTTCTTCTGCCACGGGGACCGCTACCGCTTCTGGGGCCTCGTCCCGGGCGACCTGCATCTCGCCTGCCCGGCCAAGGACGGCGTGTTCTTCCCGTTCGGCTCCGACCGGCTCGGGCGCGACCTCCTGACGAGGATGCTCCACGGCGCCCGCATCTCGCTCACCGTCGGCCTCATCGGGATCACGATCTCGTTCTGCCTCGGCATCACCATCGGCGGCCTCGCCGGGTATTACGGCGGCCTGTTCGACCTCGTCAGTCAGCGGCTGATCGAGATCATCCACTCGATCCCGCACATCCCCATCTTCCTGGCCCTCGCGGCGATCATGCCGGCCTCGTGGAGTCCGATGCTCGTCTATTTCGGCATCACCGTCATCCTCGGCATGATGGATTGGACCGGCCTCGCGCGTGCCGTGCGGGCCAAACTGTTCTCGCTGCGCGAGGAAGATTACGTTCTGGCCGCGCAATTGATGGGAGCGCGGACCCCGCGCATCCTGTTCCGGCATTTGATCCCGGGCTTCATCAGCCACCTCATCGCCTCCGCCACCATCACCATCCCGGCCATGATCCTCGGGGAAACCGCGCTGAGTTTCCTCGGGCTCGGCCTGCGCCCGCCCATCGTGTCGTGGGGCGTGATGCTGAACGAGGCGCAGAACATGAACGTCGTGGCGCTCTACCCCTGGCTGCTGCTTCCCGTCGTGCCGGTGATCCTCGTCATCCTCGCCTTCAACTTCATGGGCGACGGTTTGCGCGACGCGGCGGACCCATACACGGGTTGAAACGCCGCGTCGCGTTCTACGCCCCCATGAAGTCGGTGGACGACCCGACCCCGTCGGGCGACAGGCAGGTGGCGCGCCTGCTCATCGCGGCCTTGGAAGCCGGCGGCCATGAGGTCGGGGTGGTGTCGCGCTCGCGCAGCTTCGCGGCCCATCCCGACCCCACGCGCTTCGCCGAGGCCGAGGCCGGCGCGCGCCGCGAGATCGAGCGGATCGCGGCACGCTGGTCGTCGCCGGGCGGCGACCCTCCCGACCTATGGTTCACCTATCATCCCTACTACAAGGCACCGGACCTGATCGGCCCCGAGCTCGCGGCGCGGTTCGGCCTGCCTTACGTCACGGCGGAAGCGTCGCACGCCGGCAAGCGCGCGGACGGGCCGTGGGCCGCCTGGCACGCCAGCGCCGAGGCGGCGATCAAGACGGCGCGTCTCAACGTGTGCTTCACGGCCCGGGACCGCGACGGCCTGGCGGCCATCGTGGCGAGCGAGGCGAGGCTCATGATCCTGCCGCCCTTCATCGCGGGTGGCGCTTCGCCCACCCGGCCACGCGGCGGCGCGAACGATGAAGCGCCGGTGCGGCTCGTCACGGTCGCGATGATGCGCCCGGGCGACAAGAGCCGCTCCTACCAGGCGCTCGCGGAGGCGCTCGCGGCGCTGCCGCCAAGACCCTCGTGGCACCTCACCGTCGCGGGCGATGGACCCGCCCGCGACGCCGTGCGGCGCGCGTTCGCCGAGCTGCCCCCGGCGCGCATCACCTGGCGCGGCGAGCTCCCCGCCGCGGCGGTCGCGGAGGCGCTGGCGGAGGCGGACGTCTACGTTTGGCCCGGCTTCGGCGAAGCCTTCGGGCTCGCCTACCTCGAGGCGGCGGCCGCCGGCCTGCCGAGCGTCGCCATGGAGTGCGGAGGGGTCGCGAGCGTGGTGGCGCACGGCCGCACCGGCCTGCTCGCACCCGAAGGCGACGGTGCCGGTTTCGTCGCGGCGCTCCATCGCCTGATGGCGGATCGGGCGTGCCGCCTCGCCCTCGGGCGCGAAGCGCGGCGCGTCGTGGTCGAGGAGCGCACGGTCGCGGGTGCGGCCGAAGTGCTGCGCGACGCCCTCGCCCGCGTGTGCGCGCCGGCCGTCGGATCGGGCGCTTGAGCGCCGCTTGGCACGAGCTGCGCACCGAACTCTCGCGCGCGCGCGACGCCGGGCGAACGGTTCGCGTCTGGCTGCGCGACGACGACGCCGTGACGGTGACGCCCGCGCTCGATCGCCTGCATGGGCTCTGCGCCGCGGTCGGGCTGCCGATCCTTCTCGCGATCATCCCGGCCGGCGCGGACGGCTCGCTCGCCGCGTGGGTCGCCTGTCGTCCCGCCGTCGCGCCGTGCCAGCATGGCTGGCGCCACGCCAATCACGCGCCTCCCGGCGAGCGCGCCCGAGAGATCGGCGGCGCCCGCGCCGCGGCCGACATCATCGGCGACCTCGCCCGGGGCCGGGAACGCCTCGGGGCGCTGTTCGGTCGGCGCTTGGCCCCCGTGCTGGTGCCACCCTGGAACCGCATCGACGAGGCGCTGCTGCCCGCGCTGCCCGCATTGGGCTTCTCGACCCTGTCGACCTTCGGGCCGCCGCCGCGCGACCCCGGCCCCATCGCGCGCCGCAACAGCGACCTCGACATCGTCGACTGGCGGCACGGCCGACGCGGGCGCACGATCGAGGACTGCTTGCGACGGCTCGCGCCCCTCGTGGCGGCGGCGCTGGACGAGGGCCGCCCGGTCGGGCTGCTCACGCATCACCTCGCGCACGACGGCGCGGCCTGGGCCGTGCTCGAGGACGTGCTCTCCCGGTTTCGCGGCCACGAGGCCGTGCGTTTCGTCGGCTGGGACGGTCCGGACACCGACTGAGGCTACGCCCAAGGCGGCCGCGGTCTGAACAAGGCCGAAGCGAGACCCGCGCCCCCGTCGGGACGCCGTGGTCTCCAGCGCTCGGCACCTCCGCCGGATCGGGAGCCCCTCGGGAGCGACTCCGTCACTGTTGGCCGCGGCCGTCGAAATCTTACCGTCCGCGGGTCGCGAGCGCTTTTCTTCCTGGCGCCGGCGGGATAAAAACGCGCCGGCAACTGGTCTCGGGCGGCGGACCCCCCATCTTGTGATGCGGACGGAAGGCGCGTTCGGCCGCCGATTGCCGACGCCCCGACCGCCGATCCCTGCCGCCCTTTCGAACGTGGACCTTCCGTGGGAACATTCAACAACACCAAATTTGCCGACCGCATCGGCAACGCCGCGTCAGCGAAGGCCGCGATGCTCGAGAAGCTGCGCGCCCGCCCGTCCGCCGACGATCCCGCCGTCGTCAAGAAGCAGGCGGAACGCCAGGCGATCCTCGAAGCCCGCCATAAACGCGAATCCGAGCGCGAAACGGCCCGTCTGGCCCGCGAAGCGGAAGAGGCGCGCCTGAAGGCCGAGCGGGAAGCCGCCGAGGCCCGGGAGCGGGCGGAACGCGAGGCGGCGGAAGCGGCCGCCACCGCGGCCCGCCAGGCCGAGGCGGAAGCCGAACGGCAGGCCTCGGAATCGGCGCGGCTCGAGCGGGCCGCCCGCATCCTCGCCGACGAGGCGAACCGCAAGGTGGAGCGCGATGCGCGCTACGCGGCGCGAAAGGCCAGGGTGTCGGGCAAGAAGTAAGGGGTTCGCATCACCGGCGTCCTGGCTGTCGTCGTCAAGCCCGGGATCCCCGCTCCGGAGCCCGCGCGTCACGAGAGCCTGGACTCGCCCGGTTCGACGGGCGTAAAATTCAGCATGCGTTTCGTGCTCGCTCTCACCTTGACTGTGGCTGGCGGCCCGACCGTGCTCGCGCAGGCGGATACGCACCATTACTCGAAGGCGGATCGCTACGGCGGCTGTCTGGTTGGTTACCTCATCCCGGCGTTGCGCCGGGGAAACTCCCAGACCAGGGCCATGGCCATGGCGGAAGACCGCTGCCTTCCCTTGTCGGAAGGTCTGTCCGACCGCGACCTCGGTCACGTGGTCGACCAGGTGAACTTTTGGGTGGCGGTCACCGAGCGGTGAACGGCCGATCGGCACCCCCAGGCTCTGCGGGCCGCCCGAACACGTGTACGAGCGGGCGCATGGCAAGGGCGTCGAAGCCGCCTCCGACGACAAGGACACGGGGATGATGCCGTCCCCCCGAGCCGATCCGGGAGGCGCATCGAAAGGCCCGCCGCCACGCGATAGCGAGGGACCGCGGCGGCCCGTTCAGATGGCGTAATCCTCGAAAAACATGTGCTCCGCGCGGAGCGTCGCGAACACGTGGTCGCCCGCCGCGAGACCCAGCGCCTTGGCGGCTTCCGCGGTGAGTTCGGCGTCGATCGTCGAACCGTCGTCGAGCCGCACGAGTTCCACCCGGACCACCGCTCCGGCGAGTCCCACGTGGCCGACCCGCGCCGCGATTCCGGTGCCGTCCGCATCCGTGCGCCGGAGCACGACCTCGTGGGGCCGCACCAGCGTCACGGGGCTCCGCGCGGCCGCGTCGGACCCCCCGCCGCGGCCTTCCGGAGGCCCGCCCGCCCCCTTGGCCCGGCCCGCGAACACGTTGTAGTGCCCGAGGAACTGGAAAACGAACAAGCTCGCGGGCTTTTCGTACACTTCCCGGGGCGAGGCGAACTGCTCGATGCGCCCCTTGTTCATGACGGCGACGCGGTCGGACAGTTCGAGCGCCTCCTCCTGGTCGTGCGTGACGAAGATCGTCGTCACCTGGATGGTTTCGTGCAGGCGGCGCAGCCAGCGGCGCAGCTCGCGGCGCACGGTCGCGTCGAGGGCGCCGAACGGCTCGTCGAGCAGCAGGATGCGCGGCTCGACCGCGAGCGCGCGGGCGAGCGCGACGCGCTGCCGCTGGCCGCCCGAGAGTTGCGACGGATAGCGGCGGGCGAACGACGCGAGCTGGATCAGATCGAGCAGCTCCAAGACCTTGGCGCGGATCGCGGCTTCGCCGGGGCGGGCCCGCCAGGGTTTGGCGCGCAGCCCGAAGGCGATGTTCTCGAACACCGTCATGTGCTTGAACAGCGCGTAATGCTGGAACACGAAGCCGATCCGCCGCTCGGCGATGGCCGACCCCGACATGTCGACGCCGTCGAACACGATCGGCCCGCTGCCGGGGTCGGCCTCCTCCATCCCGGCGATGACGCGCAGCAGCGTCGTCTTCCCCGAGCCGCTCGGCCCGAGCAGGGCCACGAGTTCCCCGGTCGCGACCGCGAGGCTCACGTCGCGCAGCACCGGGTTCGGCCCGAAGCTCTTGGAGATGTCGCGAACTTCGATGCTCATCGGGCCTGGCCCAAGGACGCGCCGGCCGAGCGCGTTTCACCCGCGCCGGTCTCCCCCGGCGGGACGGCGCCCTCCCGGCCCCGCGCCGCCCGCAGGTCGACGATCGTCTTCACGACGAGGGTGACGACCGCGAGCAGCGCCAGCACCGAGGCGACCGTGAAGGCCGCCTGGTTGTTGTATTCGTTCCACAGCTTCTCGACGCGCAGCGGCATGGTGTCGTTGCGGTCCGTACTGCCCGACACCACCGACACGGCGCCGAACTCGCCGAAGGCCCGGGCCGTGCACAGGATCACCCCGTAGAGCAGCGCCCACCGGATGTTCGGCACCGTGACGGTGCGAAACGTGCGCCAGCCGCCCGCGCCGAGCGAGCGCGCCGCCAGCTCCTCGTCGGGTCCTTGCGTTTCCATCAAGGGGATCACGGCGCGGGCGACGAACGGGAAGGTGACGAAGGCGGAGGCCAGCGCGACCGCGAGCGGCGTGAAGATCACCCCCTGGTTCCAGTCCGCGAACTGGAACGGCCACCAGGCGTCCGCGAAACCGCGCCAGCGCAGGGACGACGGGTCGGGCCAGACGAGGTTCGTGGCCCATCCCCCGAACAGGCCGTTGCGGCCGAACAGCAGCACGAGGGCCAGCCCCGCCACCACCGGGGACACCGAGAACGGAAGGTCGATCAGGGCGACGAGCAGGGTCCGGCCGCGAAAGCGGAACTTCGTGACGGCCCAGGCGGCCGCGAGACCGAACACGACGTTCGCCGGAACCACGATGGCCGCGATGGCGGCGGACATGCGGATCGCGCTCCAGGTTCTTTCCGCCTGCGCCCGCGCGCTCGCGAGTTTCCGCTTGTCCGCGAACGTCGTCGCGGCGGGCGGGTCTGGTGGCGCGAACACCTGCGCGTAGGCGCCGACACCCTTCGACAGGGCCTGCGTGAACACGTTCGCGACCGGCAGGACGATGAAGATCGTCAGGAACAGGACCGTGCCCGAGACGAGCGCGAGCCGCGTCGCACGGCCGCCGGACACCCGTCGCGCCCGGACGGGGCGCGGGTCGGGGCGCCGCGGGGTGGCGGCCCCGGCGCCCCTCACGCCGTCCGTTCGTTGCGCTTGAACCACGCGTCGATCCCGTTGGTGAGGAGGAGGATGCCGAGCGAGGCGGCGAGCAGCACCACCCCGATGGCGGTCGCCTGAGCGTAACGGAAGTCGTCGAGCTTGGTTACGATCTGCAAGGGCGCGATCTGCGATTTGCCGGGTATGTTGCCGGCGATGAAGATGACCGACCCATATTCGCCGACCGCGCGCGCGAAGGCGAGCGAGGTGCCGCTGAGCCACGCCGGCAGGATTTCGGGGAAGATCACCCGGCGGAAGGTCGTCCACGGCCCCGCCCCGAGGCTCTGCGCGGCGCGTTCGTATTCGACGTCCCAGTCCTGCAGCACGGGCTGTACCGTGCGCACCACGAAGGGCAGGCCGACGAAGATCAGCACCAGGACGATCCCCGCCGGGGTGTTGGTGTAGGGGAAATCGAGCCACGACAGCGCGTCGGGCGCGAGGACCTCGCCGTGGCCCGCGGCGGTCGCGGCGGCGTTGAGCGCGCCGGCGATGTGATCGCCGAGGCCGCCGATCCAGCCCTCCTTGAGATAGAGGCTCGAGAAGGTCAAGCCCGCGACCGCGGTGGGCAGGGCGAAGGGAAAATCGATCAGCGCGTCGAAGATCCCGCGCCCCGGGAACGGGCACCGGACCAGCACCCACGCGACCATCAGTCCCGCCACCGCGTTGACCAGCGCGGCGACGAACGCCGCCCCGAAGGTGAGCTCGTAGGCGGCCACCACCACGGGATCGCTGATCGTGCCCCAGAACTCCGCCCACGATAGCTGCGCCGTCTTCACCAGCAAGCCGCCGACCGGCAGCAGCACGAACAGCGAGAGATAGAACAGCGTGTAGCCGAGCGTGAGCCGGAACCCGGGAATGACGCTCGGGATGCGGGCCGTCACGCGCGGGTCCACCACGCGGGCGGGCTGGCGCGCGGTGTCGCGGCGCCGCCGGCGAGGCAACCTCGCTTCGGACAAGGGGCGGAACGGCTCACGCTGACACCCCCCGACCCTTCGCCGCCGCCAGGCTCGCACGGCGCGACTATGCTGTCATCCCGCCCGGCCGCGTCCGGGGCTGCGGGATCGGCGCTACCGGGCGGGTTTGTAGAGCGCGTCGAAGAGGGCGCCGTCGGCGAAGAACGTGCTGTGCGCCAGGGGCCAGCCGCCGAAGCTCTCGTCCAGGGTGAAGAGCGGCAGGGGCGGCAGGTCGGAGCCGTAAGCCTTGAGCGAGGCGAGGTTTCGCGGCCGGTAATGCAGTTGCGCGATCACGTCCTGCGCCTCCTTGGTGTAGAGGAACGCGAGGTAGGCTTCGGCGGCGGCCCTCGTACCCTTGGCGTCGACCACGGCGTCCACCACGGCCACCGGCGGCTCGCCGAGGATGCTCGTGCTCGGGTAGACGATGTCGAACGTGTCGGCACCGAACTCCTGCTTCGCGAGCCACAACTCGTTTTCCCAATTGAGCAGCACGTCGCCGATGTTCTTCTGCGCGAAGCTGACCGTCGCGCCACGCGCGCCCGTGTCGAGCACGGGCACGTGCTTGTTGTAGAATTCCTCGACGACGGCGCGCGCACCGGCATCCCCCAGCACGGGAAAGTCCTTGGCCGCCGCCGCCCCGTCGCGCGCGTCCTTGACACCGGCCTCCGTCGCCAGGTCGTGCGTCTTGGCCTTGGCGGCCGCGCCCCACAGGGCGAGGAAATTCCAGCGTCCGCCGCCGCTGGTCTTGGGGTTGGCCGCGACCACCTGGATGCCGGGACGGATCAGGTCGCCCCAATCCTTGATCGCCTTGGGGTTGCCCTTCCGGACCAGGAAGGCGACCGTCGACGTGTAGGGCGAGGCGTTGTCGGGCAGCCGCGTCTGCCAGCCCGGCTTGATCAATCCCGCCCGCTCGATGGCGGTGATGTCCCAGCCCAACGCCAACGTCACGACATCGGCCCGCAGTCCGTCGATGACGGAGCGGGCCTGCTTGCTCGACCCACCGTGGGACTGTTCGATCGCCACGTCGACCCCCGCCGAAGCCTTGTAGGCTTGCGCGAACAGGTCGTTGATGTCCGCGTACAATTCGCGGGTCGGGTCGTAGCTCACGTTGAGCAGCTTGACGCTCGCGGCGGCGCCAACCACGCCCGGCCCGATCCCGCTCGCGAGTGCACCCAGTGCACCGATGACGGCGCGTCGCGTCCACATGGCTTCCTCCAGATGCGTCGCCGCAAGACGGCCCGACGGGCATATAGATAAATCTTGTAGACGAACGCAATAGGCAATTCCGAAAGGATGCCCCGCCAAGAGGGCGACACGCCGAGCAGCTTCAGGCCGTTGCGGATCATCACCATGGGGAGGGGACCATGCGCAGCATGGCGGAGGGGCGGGCGCGGCACGGCCCGCACATAACGACGGCGCGTCGTTTGGCGTCAGCGCGCGAGCGCGCGCCGCGCCCAGGGGCGGCGCGCGTCGGCGGGCGTCTCAGGCCCCACGCCGGGCTGGTAGAAGGCGTCCATGAACGACGGCTTGCCGCGTTCGAGCGCCCGCAAGGTCGCGGCGTCGTCGACCGCGAAGGCGTCGAAGCCCGACCGGCGCATCAGTTGGAGCTGGTCCCAAAGGACGTCCCCCACGGCGCGGATTTCGCCGGCGAACCCGTGCTGGCGCAGTTGCGCGGCCTTGGAGAAGGATCGGCCGTCGCTGAACTTCGGGAACACGAGCGCGACGAGCGACAGCCTGTCGAGATCGGCCAGGATGGGATCCAGGGGCTCCCCCGCCTCCATGCGGACCCCCAAAGGGATGTTCAGGCCCGCGAGACCGTCCTTGATGGCGTTCCAACGGACGAACGGGACGATCGACGGGCGCGAGGCCGGCATTGCCCCCTCGTCCGGTACCGTCCAGGGATCGTCGACGAAGCCGCCGTCCTTGTAGAGCCGCATCAGATGTCCGATCCGGCGTTCGCGAGCCCGACATGGATGCCGCACTCGGTCTTGCCGCGCCCGCGCCAGCGCCCCGAGCGGGCGTCCTCGCCGGGCCGTACCGGCGAGGTGCACGGGATGCAGCCGATCGACGGGAAGTTCTTGGCGACCATGCGGTGGCGGGGCAGGTCGTGGCGGTCGAGATAGGCCAGGAGTTCGCTCGCGTCCCAGCCGGCGAGCGGGTTGATCTTCACGCGGTCGCCCTCGGCCTCGAACAGGGGCAGCGAGGCGCGCGTGTCGCTCTGGAACCGCTTGCGGCCCGTGATCCAGGCGTCGTAGCCGTCGAGTGCGCGCGACAAAGGCGCCACCTTGCGGATGTCGCAGCACCCGTCGGGATCGGTCGACCAAAGGAAGCCCTCCGGGTCGAGCGCCGCGAGATCGTCCCCCGAGGGGGCCACGGAGCGGACGTCGGTCAGGCCGAGCAACGCCACGAGCGCGTCGCGGTACGCCAGCGTTTCGGGGAACATGTGGCCGGTGTCGACGAACACGACCGGCGTCGCCGGATCGACCGCCGCCACCATGTGGAGGAGCACGGCCGAGTCGGCGCCGAAGCTCGACACGAGCGCGACCCGGCCCGGGAACAGGTCCCGGATGGCCAGGCGCAGCAGGGCGCCGGCGTCCATGGCGGCGAAGCGCCGGCCGAGGCGCGAGGCCGCGACCTGGTCGCCGAACAGCGTCACGTCGTGCACGCTCATGGCGGGCGCCCTCCCCTTCAGATGTCCGCGCCGGCGTTGCGCTCGTACAAGGCCTTCTTGAACGGCGCCATGCCGACGCGGCGGTAGGCGGCCAGGAAGTCCTCGCCCGCGCCCTGCCGGAGGCCGAGATAGGTGTCGACCACCGTCTGCACGGCGTCGACCACGTCGCCCGTCGAAAACCCGGGCCCGGTGAGGTCGCCCAGCGACGCGTGCTCGTCGCCCGAGCCGCCGAGCGTGATCTGGTAGGTTTCCTCGCCCTTCCGGTCGAGCCCCAGGATGCCGATGTGGCCGACGTGGTGGTGCCCGCACGCGTTGATGCAGCCGGAGATCTTGATCTTCAGCGGACCGATGTCCCCGGCGCGCGCGCCCTCCCCGAAACGCTCGGAAATGCGTTGCGCCACGGGGATCGACCGCGCCGTGGCGAGCGCGCAATAGTCGAGGCCCGGGCAGGCGATGATGTCGGTGACCAGACCGGCGTTCGGGGTGGCGAGCCCCAGGGCGTCGAGCTTGTCGTAGAGCGCCGGCACGTCGTCCAAGGCGACGTCGGCCAGGACGAGGTTCTGCTCGTGGGACACCCGCACCTCGCCGAACGAATAGGCGTCGGCGAGGTCGGCCACGCCCTCCATCTGCTCCGCGTTGGCATCGCCCGGGATGCCGCCGATCGGCTTCAGCGACACCGTGACGATGCCGTGGCCCGGCGCCTTGTGGGGCGCGATGTTGGTGTCGACGAAGGCCGCGAAGCGCGGGTCGCGCCCGCGCCGCGCCTCCAGGGCCGCTGAACGGGCGGGCCGCGCTTCGCGCACCGGCGAGGCGAAATAGTCGCGGATGCGCGCCACGTCGGCCGGCGGCAGGAATAAAGGCTCCGGCCTGCCGGCGAAGTCCGCCTCCACGGCGGCCCGCATGGCCTCCGCGCCCTTCTCGTGGACGAGGATCTTGATGCGGGCCTTGTACTTGTTGTCGCGGCGGCCTTCGAGGTTGTACACGCGCACGATCGCGTCGACATAGGCGAGCAGGTCGGCCTCGGGCAGGAATTCGCGGATCTCGAAACCGATCATCGGCGTGCGGCCGAGGCCGCCACCGACGAACACCCGGAAGCCCAGGCCCCCCGCGGCGTCGCGCACGACCTGCAGACCGATATCGTGGCACTGGATCACGGCCCGGTCGCGCTCGGCCCCCGTGACGGCGATCTTGAACTTGCGCGGCAGGAACGAATATTCCGGGTGCAGCGACGACCATTGCCGGAGGATCTCGGCATAGGGACGCGGGTCCGAGACCTCGTCGGCGGCGGCGCCGGCGAAATGGTCCGCCGTGACGTTGCGGATGCAATTACCCGACGTCTGGATCGCGTGCATCTCGACGGTGGCGAGTTCGGCCAGGATGTCGGGGCAGTCGGCGAGCGCCGGCCAATTGAACTGGATGTTCTGCCGTGTGGTGAAATGGCCGTAACCCCGGTCGTAGCGACGGGCGATGAAGGCGAGCTTGCGCAACTGGCGCGACCGCAGCGAACCATAGGGGATCGCCACGCGCAGCATGTAGGCGTGCAATTGCAGGTATACGCCGTTCATCAGCCGGTGCAGCTTGAACTGGTCCTCGGTCAGTTCGCCGGCCATGCGCCGGGACACCTGGTCGCGGAACTGCGTCACCCGCTCGGCGACGAACCGGGCGTCGAACTCGTCATACCGATACATGATCGTCCTCCGGCGGGATGGGGGGGACCGGGGCTATCGGCTTGCCGAACTCGGGATGGATGCTCGGTCCCTGGGCGCGGATGGCCTCGCGCAGCTTGGTGGGCACGAGGCGGCCGTTCCGCTCGGCCACGTCGATGGCGTAGACATCCACGACAAGGTTGTCCGCTTCCGCCCGGCGCCCTTCGTCGAGAGCGCCCGCGACGGCGTCCTTGCCCTCGAGGCGGGCCGCCTCGGCCAGCGTTTCGACCCACGCCGAAGCGGAACCGAGAAACACGACGACACCATCGGTCAAGCGGCTGCCCGTTACGACCTGCGGCATGACACTCCATCCTCGGCGCTCGAGGCTACCGCCCGCGACCGCGCGCCTGTCATATACGGATTTCCGGTTCAGAAAACGAGATTGAAAGATTTCTACGGACGAAGAATGTATTATCCGTCGCGGGTTCGGTTCCGCCGTTGTCCACGCCCCGCCTGCGGCCGTCCTGGGACGCCGAGCCCGTTCGCACACGATCGGGCGACCAACGCCGCGGCCGCTCGAACTCACGATGCCGCGAGGGCCGCTCTCAGCCGCGCGATCGCGCCGGGCAGGCCGCGCACCTTCATGATCCGGCCGGTGGTGTCGTATTCCTCGGAGAGCACGCGCGCGGATTCGTACACGTCGCCGAGCAGCTCCTGCTTCGCGTAGGGCAGCACGAGCTGGTCCTCGACCATCGAGGCTTCGAAGAACGCCGTGATGGTCTCGCGCAACGCCGCCGCATCCTCCGGCGACTGGGCGGAAAGCAGGATCGCGTCGGGGTGCTTCTCGCGCAGGGCGGCGCGATCGGTCTCGCTCACGCGATCTATCTTGTTGAGGAGCAGGCGCGACGGGACGACCTCCGCGCCGATCTCGCGCAACACGTCGCGGCTGACCTCGAGCTGCGATTCGTGGGTCGGGTCCGACGCGTCGACGACGAACAGCAGCAGCGACGCCTCGAGCGCCTCGGCGAGCGTGGACCGGAACGACGCGACGAGATCGTGCGGCAGCTTCTTGATGAACCCGACCGTGTCGGCGACGAGCACGCGGGGCTTCGTTTCCGGCTGCAGGGCGCGCACGGTCGTGTCGAGCGTGGCGAACAGCTTGTCCTCGACCAGCACCTCGCTGCCCGTGAGCGCACGCATGAGCGAGGACTTGCCCGCGTTGGTGTAGCCGACGAGCGCGACCCGGAGCTGGTCGCGACGCGCGAAGCGACGCTGGTCGTCGTCGCGCTGGATGTCCTCGAGTTGCTCCTTCAGCTCAGCGCGGCGATCGCGGACCTTGCGGCGGTCGAGATCGAGATCGGACTCGCCCGCGCCGGCCCCGCGCTGCCGCCCGCCCCCCGTTTGGGACTCGCGCAAGCGCGGCAAGACGTACTTCAGCCGGGCGATCTCGACCTGCAGCTTCGCTTCGCGGCTGTGCGCATGGCGATGGAAGATCTCGACGATCACGCCGGTTCGATCCAGCACCTGCGCACCCGTCGCGCGCTCGAGGTTGCGCACCTGGCTCGGCGAGATCTCGTGGTCGACGATCACGAAATCGGGCTTGGGCGCGGCCGGATCGGGCGCGATCGGCGAGGCTCCCGGCCTCTTCTCGCCCGCGTCCTCGAAGCGTTCGCGGGCCTTCGACTTCCGCGGTGTGGCCATGGTTCCGACCGCGCCCGTGCCGCCGGTGAGCGCCGCGAGTTCCTCGAGCCGCCCCTTGCCGAGCACCGTGCCGCCGTCGGTTCCGTCGCGCTTCTGCGACATCGTGCCGACGACCTCGTAGCCGAGCGTCTTCACGAGACGGCCCAACTCCTCGAGGCTCGCGGCATGCGCGACATCGTCGACGCCCGGGACCTGGATGCCGACCAGGATCGCGCGCGGCAGGGGCGGTTTCGTTTCCATGATCGAGGGATGTAGCACGAACCGCGCAGGCGCGTGGAGCCGGGAAGCGTGCGACGCGTTTCCCCGCCACGCCCGCGCGGACAGGATGCCCCGCCCGAGGGAGCGAGGCCTGTCGGATCAGCGGTGAACCGTCCTGGCGGCGGCTCCGTCCGGACCCCACGCGGGTCCCGATCCTCAATGCGCGCCGGCGACCGCGGCACCGATCCCGCTTTCGGACCGGACATATTGGGCGTCGAACGCGGCGCGTTCCCGCGCGGCGCGCCGGCTCGTGTCGAGCTTGGAAAACAGCCAGATGCCCGCGAAGGCGAGCGGCATCGAGAACAGGGCGGGGTTGTCGTAGGGGAAGATCGCCGCGGGGTTGCCGAGGGTCGTCACCCACACGGCCTTGCTGAGGACCACCATGGCGACGGCGCTGACGAGGCCGAGGATGCCGCCGACGAGCGCGCCCAGCGTGGTCGTGCCCCGCCACAGGATCGACATCAGCAGGACCGGGAAGTTGCAGCTCGCCGCGACCGCGAAGGCCAGGCCGACCATGAACGCCACGTTCTGCTTCTCGAACACGTAGCCGAGCACGATGGCCACGATGCCGATGACCAGCGCCGAGATCTTGGAGATCCAAACCTCCCGTCCCTCCGGGATGCGCCCTTTGGCGATGACCTGGGCGTAAAGGTCGTGGCTGACGGCCGACGCGGCCGAGATCGTCAGTCCCGCCACGACCGCCAGGATGGTGGCGAACGCCACGGCGGCGATGAAGCCGAAGAAGAGTGGGCCGCCGACCGCGTTGGCGAGATCGACGGCCGCCATGTTGGTGCCGCCGACGAGGTCCTTCACCTTGTCGTAGGCCCCGTTCGCCCCGATTTTGAAATACTGCGCGTTCGGCATCAGCAACGTGATGGCGCCGAATCCGATGATGAAGGTGAGGATGTAGAAATAGCCGATCAGGCCCGTGGCATAGAACACGGATTTCCGCGCCGCCGCGGCGTTCGCAACGGTGAAGAAGCGCATCAGGATGTGCGGCAGTCCGGCGGTGCCGAACATCAGGGCGATGCCGAGCGAAATCACCGAGATCTTGTCGGACACCTCGTTGCCGATGCCCGGCGCCATGATGGCGTCGCCCTTCGGGTGCACGGCCACGGCCTCCGCGAACATGGCGTTCGGGCTGAAGTTGAAGTGCCACAGGACCGCGAAGGCCATCAGGCTCGCCCCGACCAGGAGCAGGCAGGCCTTGATGACCTGTACCCAGGTGGTGGCCTTCATGCCGCCGAAGGCGACATAGACCGTCATGAGCACGCCCACGGTCACCACGGCGTAGAGGTAGTCGAGGCCGAACAGGAGTTTGATCAACTGTCCGGCACCCACCATCTGGGCGATCAGGTAGAAGGCGACGACGACCAGCGTGCCGACGGCCGACAAGGTGCGGATCGCCGTCGCGTCCAGCCGGAAGGAGGCCACGTCGGCGAACGTATAGCGGCCGAGGTTCCTCAGCCGCTCGGCGATGAGGAACAGCACGATCGGCCAGCCGACGAGGAAGCCGATGGAATAGATCAGGCCGTAGAACCCGGAGGTGAACACGATGCCCGATATGCCCAGGAACGAGGCGGCCGACATGTAATCGCCCGCGATGGCCAGCGCGTTCTGGAACGGCGATATGGCGCCGCCGGCGGCGTAGAAGTCGCTGGCCGTGCGGGTTTGGGTCGCGGCCCGATAGGTGATCGCCAACGTCAAAAGGACGAACACCACGAAGATCGTGATGGCCGGCCAGTTGGTGGCCTGCTGCTGGGTCTGCCCGATATCGAGGCCTGCGGCCGAAGCGGCGGTCGCGCCGAGCGCGGAGAACAGGGTGGCGAGGACCGTCTTCGATGCCGCGCGAAACATCACAGGCCCTTCTTGAGATCGCGGGTGAGCTGGTCGAAGCGGGTATTGGCGCGCGCCACGTAGACCCCGGTGAGCAGGAACGACACGACGATCACGAAGAGGCCGAGCACGATGCCGAGCGAGATCGTGCTGCCGCCGAGCTTGGACGCCATCAGGTCCCTGTCGAAAGCCGCGAGCAAAATGAAGCTGAAATAGACGACGAGCATGATCCCCGACAACGTCCAGCCGAACGAGGTCCGTTCCCGCGTGAGCGCGCGGAACGCGGGGCTGCGCATGAGGCGCAAGGTTTCGGCGTCGACGGGCACAGGTTTATCCAGCATGGCCTAGCCCTTGAGAGGTGCATGAGAGAGGAAGCGGAACCACCTCGGCGCCGACCGGTCGCGGGCGTGAGTCGGGACGTGTCGGCGGGATACTCGGCGGCCGAGCGGGCGCGGCCTGCCGACCCTCGGCGCCACCGGGTCGCGGGAGGCGCAGCGCCTCCTCGCACGATCCGTGCGCGGCACCCTTGCTCGCGAGCATTTCATCCCCAAAACACGCCGGTTCCCCAGCCTTGGCGACCGTGTGCGCTACCCCGAAGCTATGGGAACGCGTCGCGGCTGGCAAGGCGCTGACCGAGTTCAGGACATATGAGACGCGGGAGGTCCGCTGCTGATTGATGCGAGA
>CAXTIC010000051.1:0-26721 GCA_964244255.1 uncultured Lichenihabitans sp.
GGCTTAGCCAGCGGATTTACAGTCCGCCCCCTTTGCCACTCGGGACACTCCTCCGGCAGCGCCGGCGTGCACGCGCGAGCGCCAGCGCCGGACGGCCCGCGCTTATGCGAAGGCCTTCCAGCCCTGTCAACCCCTTCCCGCGCTCCTCGGCTCCCGCGCTCCTCGCGCGCGGCGACGAGCGTGCCCGCGGGTCGCCTCGAGGCAAGAGGATGGCGCCCTGGTCGCACCCTTGCGTGCTCGCGCCCGCCATGGTCCGCTGATGACGGCGGCTCGGTTGTGAACCCGACGCCCTCAGGCGGGAGCGCGATCATGAGCGACGCTGCGGCGGCGGCCGATGGGCGGCGGGGGCGCGGGGCGCGCCGGGCCTCCCGCATCCAGCGTTCGGCGGTCTCGATCCCCTACATCCGTCGCAACATCCCGATTCCCGAGATGATCTCGGCCGAGGCGCTCGACATCATCGAGGGGAACGCGGAAACGCTGCTCGGCGAGGTCGGCGTCGAGTTCAGGGGCCATCCCGGCGCGCTGCACCTGCTGAAGGGCGCGGGCTGCGACGTTCAGGGGGAGCGCGTGCGTTTCCCGAAAGGTCTCGCGCGCAAGCTCACGCAAACCGCCCCGCGCGACTTCGTCCAGCACGCGCGCAACCCCGACCGTGCGGTCCATATCGGGGGCACCGACCTCGTGTTCGCGCCCGTCTACGGGTCGCCGTTCGTGCACGACCTCGACCAAGGCCGCCGTTACGGCACCATCGAGGACTTCCGCAACTTCGTGAAGCTCGCCTATGCGAGCCCGTTCATCCACCACTCGGGCGGCACCGTGTGCGAGCCGGTCGACCTGCCGGTCAACAAGCGCCACCTCGAAATGAACTACGCGCACATGCGATGGAGCGACAAGCCTTTCATGGGGTCGGTGACGCACCCCGACCGCGCGCGCGACACGGTCAAGATGGCCGAAATCCTGTTCGGCGCCGACTTCGTCCAGGCGAACACGGTCTGCACGAGCCTCATCAACGCCAGTTCGCCGCTGGTGTGGGACGCCGCGATGCTGGGGGCCGCGGAGGTCTACGCGGCCAACAACCAGGCCGTGATCATGACGCCGTTCATCCTGTCGGGCGCCATGAGCCCGGTGTCGGTGATCGGCACGCTGACGCAGGTGCTGGCCGAGGTGCTCGCCGGCGTCGCCTTCACGCAGTTGGTGCGCCCCGGGGCACCGGTCATCTTCGGGACGTTCGTGTCGACGCTGTCGATGCAGTCGGGCGCCCCGACGTTCGGCACGCCCGAAGCCACCCTCGCCATCTTCGGGGCGGCGGCGCTGGCGCGACGCCTGGGCATCCCGTTCCGCACCGGCGGCTCGCTCTGCGCCTCGAAGGTCCCGGACGCCCAGGCGGCCTACGAGAGCGCGCAGACGCTGCTCCCGACCATCCTCGCCGGCACCAATTTCGTGCTGCACGCGGCGGGCTGGATGGAGGGCGGGCTCGCCTCCTCCTACGAGAAGTTCATGCTCGACTGCGACCAGTTGGGCGCCATGGGGGTGCTCGCGCGCGGCTACGACCTTACGCCCGACGGGCAGGCCATGGAGGCCTTCCGCGAGGTCGCGCCCGGCGGGCATTTCCTGGGCTGCGCCCACACGCAGGCCAATTTCGAGAACGCGTTCTACCGCTCGTCGCTGGCCGACAACAATTCGGTCGAACAATGGGAGGCGGAAGGGCGGCGGGACGCCGCGCAACGCGCCAACACGCAATGGAAGAAGGTTTTGGCGGCCTACGAGCCACCCCCGATCGACGCCGGCGTCGACGAGGCGCTGCGCGACTTCATCGAGCGCAAGAAGGCGTCGATGCCCGACGCGACGCATTGAACGCAGTGCCGCCCTCCTCCCGCCGGCGGCAGAAGGAATGCCGCCGGGCTTGCGCTGCGCCGCCTCCCTTGCTTTGGAAAGCGGCTGGTCGGAGAACGGCAGCGTCGTAGCGGCCACGCACGAGGACACGCTGGCGGCATGAGGGCATGGCCGGGCCGGCCGGCGTGCACGTGGCTGCCCGTGACGAGCACGGGCATGACGGCGTCGAGGCGGTCGCGCACCGATTTCGCGCATTCATCGCTGCGTCGTCTCCCAATCCCGCGCCGTATGGAACGGCGCGTTCGACGGCGGCAGCGTGGGGCGGCCGCGGATGTGGTCGGAGGCCTTCTCGGCCAGCATGAGGGTCGGGGCGTTGAGGTTGCCGGTGGTGATCGTCGGCATGATCGACGCATCCGCCACCCTCAGGCCCTCGACGCCGATCACCCGGGTGTCCGGCCCCACGACCGCCAACGGATCGTGGGGCGCCCCCATGCGGCAGGTCGAGCAGGGGTGGTAGGCGCTCTCGACCCGGCGGCGGACGAAGGCGTCGATGTCGGCGTCCTCCGTCACCCCCGCCCCGGGCTCGATCTCGCCGTCGTGGTAGGGCGCGAAGGCCGCTTGCGCGAAAATCTCGCGCGTCAGCCGCACGGCCGCGCGGAACTCCGCCCAGTCGTCGGGATGGCTCATGTAGTTGAAGCGGATCGCCGGCTTGTCGCGCGGGTCGGCGGAGCGCAGCGTGACGCGGCCCCGGCTTTTCGAGCGCATCGGGCCGACGTGGGCCTGGAACCCGTGCCGGTCGGCCAGATCCTTGCCGTTGTAGGAGATCGCCGCCGGCAGGAAGTGGTACTGGAGGTCGGGCCAGCGCACGCCCGGTCGCGAGCGGACGAAGGCGCAGCTTTCGAAGTGGTTCGTGGCGCCGAGCCCCGTCTTGGTGAGCAGCCATCGCGCGCCGATCATGGCCTTGGGTACGAGACCGAGTGACCCGTAGAGCGTGATCGGCAGCTTGCTGGCCACCTGGAAATAGATTTCGAGGTGATCGGTGAGGTTGGCGCCGACCCCCGGCCGGTCGGCCACGACGGCGATGCCGTGCTGGCGAAGGTGCGTGGCTTCCCCGATCCCCGACACCATCAGGAGCTGCGGCGAGTTGATGGCCCCGCCCGCCAGCACCACCTCGCGACGGGCGCGAACGTCCACCGGCCGGCCGCGATGGCGGCACGCGAGGCCGATAGCCCTGACGCCCTCGAACCGGATGCGCTCGGCCATACAACGCGTCCACACCGTTAGGTTCGGGCGGGAGCGCGCGGCATCGAGATAGGCGCGCGCCGCGCTCCAGCGCAGGCCGCGGTGGACGGTCATGTCCATCCGCCCGAAGCCTTCCTGCTGGAAGCCGTTCACGTCGCCGGTGACGGGATAGCCCGCCTGGCGCCCGGCCTGCACGAAGGCGTCGTAGAGCGGGTTCTTCAGCGGCCCGTAGCTCGTGTGGAGCGGGCCGTCCGCGCCGCGGTAGGAATCGCCGCCCTCTTGCCGCGCTTCCGCGCGCTTGAAATAGGGCAGCACGTCGCGATAGGCCCAGCCGCGCGCGCCCGCCTCCTCCCACGCCTCGTAATCGAGGGCGTTGCCGCGGATGTAGACCATGCCGTTGATGGAGGACGACCCACCGAGGACGCGGCCCCTCGGGCACGTGATCCGCCTGCCGTCGAGGTGGGGCTCGGGTTCGCTCAGGTAGTTCCAGTTGACGCGCTCGATGCCCATCGCGACGGCGAGCGCGCTCGGCATGCGCAGCATGGGCGACCCGTCGCCCCCGCCGCTCTCAATCAGCAGCACGCTCGCGCGGCCGTCCTCGGTGAGGCGGCTGGCGAGCACGCAGCCGGCCGATCCGGCCCCCACGACGACGTAGTCGAACTCAACGGGTGACAAGGGCCGGCGTCCCATTCAGCTTGTGGGACGCCGCTCCAGCGACGGCGTCCGGTGGAAGTACTCGCCGTAGCATTTGGAAAAGTGCGAGGCGGAAACGAAGCCGCAGGCGAGCCCGACGGACAACACCGGCATGCTGGTCCGCAGCAGCAACTGGCGGGCCCGGGTGAGCCTGAGGCCGAGGTAATAGCGGGTCGGCGCCTGGCCGAGGTATTTCCGGGACAAGCGTTCGAGCCGGCGCGTGGAGAGGCCCGCGCCTTCGGCGAGGTCGACGCAGCTCAAAGGCTGCTCGATGCACCGCTCCATCTCGCCGACCGCGCCGATTGCGCGACGCCGAGCCGTGCCCGCAGTTCCATGCGCTGGCGTTCGTCGCCGTCGCGCATGCTGTGGTGAATGAGCTGGTCGGCGATGCCCGCCGCGGTGTCCTGGCCATGCTGGCGCGCGATCAGGGCCAGCATCAGGTCGATGGCCGAAGTGCCGCCCGCGCAGGTGAAGCGCGTGCGATCGATCTCGAACAACTCGTCGGTGAGGTCGAGGTCGGGGAACTGCTCGCGCAGCCCTTCCTGGTTTTCCCAATGGACGGTGCAGCGATGCTCGGCGAGCAGGCCCGCGCGGGCGAGCACGCAGGTGCCCGTGCGCAGCGCGCCGAGCGGGACGCCGCGCCGCCAGCGCGCGAAGCTTGGCGATGAGGTCGCGGTTGTCCTGCGCGTGAACGTCGACCCCCGAGCAGATCACCGCCGCGGTCGCCCCCGGCGCCTCCCCGAAGGAACCGTCGACCGCGAGCGCGACCCCGTTCGACGCGACGACCGGGCGGCCGTCGCCCGAAGGACGCGCCAGCGGCAGGCCTCCTTCCCCGGCACGCGATCGGCGAGCCGCAGCGGCTCCGCGGCCGACGCGAAGGCGATCATCGAAAACGACGGCACGAGCAGGAAGATCACGCCGCCGAGATCGACGGCGGGGCGTCGCGGCGCCTTGCCGTCACGCGCCGTGCGCTTGTCGGCCCGTTCCCAGGTTGCCGCCCGGTCCCGCTCCAAGGCCATATGCTCCATCCGGCCGAATTTGCGGCAGGACGGTGCGGTCGTCAAACGCGGGCCGGCGTATCGGTTTGGAAATCGGCGGGCTGCCGGCGCTCGCCCGCTTAGCCTCGCCGGCGGCAGGCGAACGGGGGAAAGGTGCTTGCCGTTCCCGCGTTCATCGCTAAGACGACCATGACGTTGGCAAGCCTGAACTCCTCGGCGGAAAGCGGGCAGACGTCGGCCCTCGCGGTGCAGTTCGACGCGAGGAAAGCATCGTGAGCGTCGAGGAACGCACGTCCCAACCCCCGCGTGCCCAGTCTCGCGAGGGCGCCCGCCCACGCCTTTTTGTAGCGGAGGCACTTCACGTCGTGCCAGCTTTGCGGTTGAAGGCCTTCCGCCGCTGCGAGCGAAGCCCGGCCCGCAACCGACAAGGCCAGCAAGGCCGCGAGAGCTATCGTCAGCTTCGAGGGACCGTTCCATCGCGCTCTCGGCTCGACGGCGCGGGCCGCCGAGCCCCGGAGCCGGACGTGATCGGACATCGCAAAACCCCGGGGCGCGCGGCCGATCAGGCGTCGACGATCGTGCGGTCCGCCTCGGCCTGGAGCGCGGCCTCGTGGCGCTTGAAAAAGCGCCAGGCGATCACGACGCCGACGATCGCCACGGCCGCGAGCGCGAGGCCGACCGGCCCCGCGATGCGGTCGATCGAGCGCCCGAGCAGATAGGCGGCATAACCGTAAAGGGACGCCCAGACGATGCCCCCCGCGGCGTTGAACAGCAGGAAGCGCGGCCAAGGGAAGCGGTTCGCCCCGGCCAGCAACGCCGCGAACGCGCGCAGCACGGCGATGAAGCGGCCGAAAAAGACGATCGACCCGCCGTAGCGCTGGAACAGGTACTGGGCGAGACGCAGCTTGGCCGGGTCGAGTCCGACGCGTCCGCCGTAGCGCCGCAACAGCGGCAGCCCGACCTCCCGCCCGACGATGAAGCCGACGTTGTCGCCGAGGATGGCGCCCGCCGCCGCGGCCCCGACGACGCCTTCGATCGCCAAGCGGTGCGTCGTGCCGGCGAAGATCGCCGCGGTCAGCAAGGTGGCCTCGCCGGGCAGCGGCAGACCGGAACTCTCGAGCCCGACGACGATCAGTACGGCGAGGTAGCCGTAGCTCGCGATGAAGGCGTTCAGGGCTTCGGGATCGATCAGGTGCATGAGTGCCTCAACCCGGCCAACGTTCGAGACGGTACGCGGAATCCCAGAACATCCATTCGAGCCGCACCGCCCGCGCGAACGCGCGATGCATGGGCTCGATGGCCTCCGGACCGGCGGCACGTGCGACGGCGTCGGTCGTATCGATCATGACGTCGACCGCGGCCGCGAAGTCCTCGCCCGCATAGGTATCGATCCAAGCCCGGTAAGGGTTGTCCGCCGCGGCGCGGGACACGATGTGGCGCCCCACCTCGCGGTAGATCCAGAAGCAGGGCAGCAGGGCCGCGAGGTGCACGGGCAGCGGCTCCCGGAAGCCGCTCGCCAGGAGGAAAGCGCAATAGTGGTGACAGGCCGGCGAGACCTCCGTCGCGCCGACCGCGGCTTCATCGATGCCGAACCGGCGGAAATAGTCCGCGTGGAGTTCGCGCTCCACCGCGATGGCCTCGGTGGCGCTTCGCGAGAACAGCGCCACGTGGTCCGGGTCGTCGGCCTTGGCGGCGGCGAGCGACAGCGCCTGCGCGAAGGCCACCAGGTATTTCGCGTCCTGGATCACGTAGAATCGGAAGCGGTCGCCGGCCAGCGTTCCGGCCGAAAGCTCGGCGGTGAAGGGCATGTCCCGGATGAGCGCGTAGTGCGGCGCGTTGCGCTCCCAGGCGCGTCGCGAAAACCGCGAGTCGCTGTCGTTCAAGCCCCGTCCCTTCAAGCGAAAAGCTTGGCGGCCTGCCGCTGATCGGCGATCGCCTTGGCGAGGTCGATGCCGACCGGCTGCCCGTCGATCACGCGCCAGGTTCCCCCGACCATCACGCGGTCGGCACGGGTGGCGCCGCACAGTACGAGCGCCGCGAGCGGATCGTGCGCGCCGGCGAAACGCGAATCCTCAAGCGCGAACAGCGCGAGATCGGCCTGCATGCCCGGCGCGATCCGGCCGATATCGGCGCGGCCGAGGCACCGGGCCGATCCTTCCGTCCCCCAGCGGATCACGTCGCGATGGGTGAGCGCGCCGGCACCATAGCGCAGCTTGCCGAGCATCAGCGCGTGGCGCAGGGCCTCCATCATGTTCGAGGCGTCGTTCGACGCCGACCCGTCGACGCCGAGCCCGAGCGCGGCGCCGGCAGCCTCGAGTTCGCGGGTCCGACAGATGCCCGAAGCCAGCATCATGTTGGATGTGGCGCAATGGCATACGCCGACGCCGTGCCGGCCGAGCCGCGCCACTTCGCCGTCATCGAAGTGGACCCCGTGCGCGAGCCAGGTGCGCGGCCCGAGCCAGCCGGATCGCTCCAGAAGGTCGAGCGGACGGCAGCCGTAGCGCTCGATGCAGAAGCGCTCCTCGTCCAGGGTTTCGGCGAGGTGCGTATGCAGGGGGCAATCGAACCGCGCCGCCAGCGCGGCCGTCTCGTCCAGCAGCCGGCGCGTCACCGTGAACGGCGAACACGGGGCCAGGCCGATCTGGATCAGGGCGCCCGGCGCCCTGTCGTGGAAGAGCGAGAGGACGCGCTCGCAATCGGCGAGGATCTCGTCCTCGTCCTGCACGACCGAGTCGGGCGGCAGACCCCCGTCCTTTTGCGACAGGTTCATCGACCCGCGCGTGACGGTCATGCGGATGCCGATTTCGCGCGCGGCCTCGACCTCGAGGTCGACCGCGCGTTCGAGACCCTTCGGGAACAGGTAGTGGTGGTCGGCGGCCGTCGTGCAGCCGGACCGCAGGAGCTCGATCAGCGCGATGCGGATCGCCGCCCTGAACGCCTCGGGCGTGAGCCGGGACCAGATCGGGTAGAGCGCCTCGAGCCAGGGAAACAGGTCCTTGTTGATCGCGGCGGGGTGGGCGCGGGTCAGCGTCTGGTAGAAATGGTGGTGCGCGTTGACGAGGCCGGGAAGGACGACGTACCGGCCGGCGTCGAACGTGGCGCACGGCTGAGCCGGGCCGCACCCCGCCGGCACGCATTCCGTGATCGTGCCGGCCTCGACCACGACGCCGCGCTCGGCCCCTGTCGCGAAGATCGCGAGCGGGTCCTTGATCCAGATGCGGTCGGCGGCCACGATCTAGACGGTCACGCTCAAGCCGCCGTCCACGAACAGGAGGTGCCCGTTGACGAAGGTCGCGGCGTCGGAGGCGAGGAACACCGCCGCCCCCGCGAGTTCGCGGGTTTCGGCCCAGCGCCCGGCGGGGGTTCGCGCGCACACCCAGGCGGAAAAGGCCTCGTCGGCGATCAGCGCCTCGTTCAGTTCCGTCTTGAAATAGCCCGGGGCGATTCCGTTCACCTGGATGTCGTGCTTCGCCCATTCGGCGCAGAGCCCGCGCACCATCTGGCGCACCGCGCCCTTCGTCGCCGCGTAGGGCACGATCGTCGCGCGGCCAAGGTCGCTCGTGACGGAGCAGATCATGATGATCCGCCCACGCTTGCGCGCGACCATGCGGGCGCCGACGGCTTGCGTCACGTGAAACACCGCGTGGACGTTGGTGTCGAAGATCTCCGTCCAGGTTTCCTCGGGGAAGGTTTCGAACGCGCCGCGCCGCTGGATGCCGGCGTTGTTGACCAGGATGTCGATCGGCCCCACGTCCGTCTCGATCGCCGCCACCGCCGCGTCGACCTGCGCCCGGCGCCCGGCGTCGAAGGCATGCGCGTGGACGGCGAACCCTTGGTCCCGAAGCTGCCCGTGGGCGGCGTCGAGGGCCTGGCGGTTGCGTCCGTTCAGCACGACCGTCGCGCCCGCTTCCGCGAGGCCGCGCGCGATACCCTGCCCGATGCCGCGCGAAGAACCGGTGACGAGGGCGACGCGCCCCGAGAGATCGAACAGGGCACGCGTGCCCAGGGCGGTCATGGCGTGACCCGCCCGCAGGCGCTCGCGACGTTCCTGAACCAAGCCATCGAACCGAGCCTCCTTGGGAGAGCGAGAATCCGGCCGTCGCCGGAGTGCATCGGCTTGCGGCTCCGGTCAATAGCCGGCTTTGTCCGGCTTGTCCGCCCAGGCCCTGAAAGCCGCTTCCGCCTCGTCGAGAGGCAGGTGCCGGGTCGGAAGCGCTCGGGACAGCGGCGGCTTCGGGACCTCGTCATAGATGAAGGCGTCGTCGAAGCCGACGGCGGCCGCCTGGTCGCGCGTGTTGGCGTAGACGAGTCGGTCGAGCCGCGCCCAGTAGATCGCCGCGAGGCACATCGGGCAAGGTTCGCAGCTCGCATAGATGGTCGCGCCGGACAGCGAGAACCCTTCGAGCACCGCGCACGCCCGACGGATCGCGACGACCTCGGCGTGCGCGGTCGGATCGTTGGCCGACGTGACCTCGTTCCATCCGTCCGCGATCACCTCGCCGTCCCGGACGACGACGGCGCCGAACGGTCCGCCGAACCCCGCCTCCATCCGCGCGCGCGACAGATGAACCGCCCGCAGCAGGAACACCCGGTCGAGGTCCTCGGCCGTCGCCGTCACGGCCGACCTACCATTCGCCGGTGTTCGCCATCGACCGCCAGGGCTCTGCCGGGGGCAGGGATCCGTCCTTCTGAAGCAGTTCGAGGGAGATCTTGTCCGGCGTGCGCACGAACGCCATGTGGCCGTCGCGCGGCGGACGGTTGATGGTCACGCCCGCATCCATGAGCCTTTGGCAGGTCGCGTAGATGTCGTCCACCTGGTAGGCGAGGTGCCCGAAATTGCGGCCGCCCGAATAGTGTTCCGCGTCCCAGTTGTAGGTGAGTTCCACGAGCGGGGCCTTGTCCGCCTTGGCCCGCTCGACATCGCCTGGCGCGGCCAGGAACACCAGCGTGTAGCGGCCCTTCTCGTTGTCCATTCGCCGGACCTCGACGAGGTCGAGGAGCTTGAAGAACGCGATCGTCTTATCGAGGTCCGCCACGCGGATCATGGTGTGCAGGTATTCCATCGGCTCGCCTATCGATGCGGCATCGGAACTGGGCGGCGTCGATGCCCATGCGCCGGTGAGGCCAACGCCGGTGCCCGCGGCAAAGATGCACGGCGGAGCGCCGCGCCGAGGCGTCGCCGGATCGACGCGGAACGGCGGTCGCCCTGCCCCGTTACGTCCGCGCCGCGAAACCGTGAGGGTGCGACGGTGTTTTCTGCTGGAAATGGAACGACACGCGGGTGCGTGGTCTCGTCGCGACGCTGCTCGTGCTTTCTGTCTGGGCCGTAGCGCTCGGGGAAGCGCGCCCGCGGCCGCGAAGGGCGGCGGGGTGGCGTCGGTGCCGGCTTCGCGGCAGGCGGATCCCGATCGGGGCTCGCCGGCGGCGGGGTTCGCGGCGACTCCGTGGCGGGCTTCGGCGACGGCGGTCGTGTGCGCGGCCGGGGTTCGGTGGCGCCGCCGCCCCGCGCCCGGAATACCGCCCCTCCGCGTTCCGCCGGGCGCGGTTCCGTCGGTCCGGCGCCCCGCACCGGTGCTCGCCGCGCTTGATCGAGCGCTATGGCGGTTACGGATGCCGCTCTCCGGCGTACCCCCAGCCGCCGGCCGACTGAGTCCGGGGCCGCGGTCGCCCCGCCCTTCCCTCACACCCGCAGCACGGCCTCCCCGCGGTGGATCGCCTCGGCGCGCGGCGTGAACCGGCCATCGGCCCCATGCAGGATAAGCGGCTCGGAGACCCGCAGCGGCGCCCTGCTCCCCTTGACGCCGGCCACGATGACGCGGATGGCGTCGCCCCCCTGGCGGGCATGGATCGGCACCAGGGTAACGGCGCCAAGCCGTCCTTCGGCGCCCTGAAGGAGGCCCGGCAACGCCGCCGGCCGGTGGATCATGCGAAAGCTGCCGTGAGGCGCCAGCAGGGCCAGCGCGGCGCGAAGCCAGGACGCGTGGCAGCGGTCCTCCGGCAGCACATGCGCCCTCGCCTGTCGCACCTGGCCCGACGCGCGCACTTCGCTCGCCAGAAAGAAGGGGGGGTTCGTCGCCACGAGTGTCGCCCCTTCCGGTTTCAGGCCGGCCACAAGCCAGGCGGCGGGGTCGAACAGATCGGCGACGACGGCCCGCACGCGATCCGCCAACCCGTTCAAAAGGCAATTCTCCGCCGCGAGGGCCGCCATCTCGGGGTCGTCGTCGAGGAGCACTCCGGTCGGCCCCTCGACCCGGCTCGCGATCGCGAGCCCCACGGCGCCGACGCCCGCGCCGACATCGATGAAACGATCGCCGGGCGCAGGATCGCAAGCCGCCGCGAGCAGGACGGCGTCCGTGCCGGCCCGATGCCCGTGCCGCGGCTGGCGGAGCAGCAAACATCCGCCCAGCACGGCGTCCGTTACGGTCGCCATGTCGTCCTCCCTCCCATCCCGGTCATTCACGCCGGAGCTCCCGCCCGAGCCCCGCGTCGGACAGGAGACGGCAGGCCCGGACCGCCTCCTCCGAGTCGACGAGGACGCGGCGAGGCAGGAACCCCAGGGACCCCTCGACGGCGCTCATGTGCCGATCGGCCACGAAGGTCGCGATGTCCGCCTCCGCCAGGAGCGTTTCGACGAGCGACAGAAGGACGATGTCGTTGGTGCGCAAGATTTCGACCATGAGGCTCGCCGGCACCGGTCTCGTTGTCGATGCGGGAACGCCGGGGCACCCCCGCCGGCGACCGCGGATCGGTCAGGAGCCGCGATCCGGCGCTCCACCCGTCCTTTGGATCATCGCGCCCGACCGGGCAAGCGCGCCCTCCGTCCGGGGCCGACGCGGCCGCGCCGTTCGGCCATGTTGCGGCGCTGCGACCGCCACCTTATGGTTCGCGGCACTGCAATGGAAAGGAATCGTGCCTTTGGGCGTGGTGATCCCCCTCGACGAAGCGACGACCGCCGCGGATATCACGAAGCTTTGGACCCTGGTTCGCGCCGACATGGCGCGGGTCAACCAGGCCATTCTGGCCCGCACGGGGTCCAAGGTGACGATGATCCCGGAAGTCGCCAACCACCTCATCGCGTCGGGGGGAAAGCGCCTGCGCCCGATGATGACGTTGGCGTCCGCGGGCTTGTGCGGCTATTCGGGTGACGGCCACGTGAAGCTCGCGGCCTCCGTCGAATTCATGCACACGGCGACTCTGCTTCACGACGACGTGGTCGACGAAAGCGACATGCGGCGGGGTAAACTCGCGGCCCGCATGGTTTGGGGCAACGAAGCCAGCGTTCTCGTGGGCGACTTCCTGCTCGGGCAGGCGTTCCGCATGATGGTCGAGGTCGGCTCGCTGCCCTGCCTTGCCGTGCTGTCTGACGCCGCGGCGATCATCGCCGAAGGCGAGGTCATGCAGATCGCGGCGGCGAAGGACACCGCGACCACCGAGGACGACTACCTCGCGGTCATCCGGGCCAAGACCGCCGCGCTTTTCGCCGCGGCTTGCGAGGTCGGGCCCATCCTGGCCGGCAGGTCGCGAGCCGAGATTTCGGCGTGCCGCGCCTACGGTACGAACCTCGGCATCGCCTTCCAGCTCGTCGACGACGCTCTCGACTACGGTGGCTCGAGCAGCGCGCTCGGCAAGAACGTCGGCGACGATTTCCGCGAGGGCAAGATCACCCTTCCGGTGGTGTTGTCCTTCCGGCGCGGCACCGAAACGGAACGCCAGTTCTGGCGCCGCACGCTCGAACAAGGTACGATCGCCGCGGGCGACCTCGAAACGGCGCTGGCCACGTTGCGCCGCCACCGCGCCATCGACGACACGATCGAGCGGGCGCGGCACTATGGCGCCATGGCCCGCGACGCGCTGGCGCTGTTCCCCGCCTCGGAGTGGAAAGCGGCTCTGCTCGACGTCGTGGATTTCTGCATCGCCCGGGCGCATTGACGCGCCGGGACGCGTCGCGTCCCGATCAGCGCAGCGTCGTCGCGCGCACCCACCAGCCGGGGCGACGGCCGCGGATCGTCGCGGCGGCGCGGATCGCGTCCCGCCAATCGCCGAACAGCCCGAAGCACGTCGAACCGGAGCCCGACATGCGCGCCAAACGGCACCGGGGGACGGCGGCGAGGATGTCGAGAACATCCGAGACGATCGGGGCGAGGCGGCACGCGGCCTCCTCCATATCGTTGCGTCCGCGCCCGAGGGCGGTGAGCACACGCTCGAAACCGTGCTCGCTTTCCACCTCAGGATCAGCCGGCAATGGACTGACGAAGCCGGGTTTCAAGCCCATGGCCGCGAAGACCGACCGCGTGTCCAGATGGACACCGGGGTTCGCCAAGACCGCGTAAAGGCGGGGCAGCCGGCACGGCGGCCCGAGTTGGTCGCCGGTGCCGCGCATCATCCGGGCATGGCCATCGACGCATACCGGAACGTCCGCGCCGGTGGCGCCGGCGGCTTCGAGCACGCGCGGGTCGCTGCACGGCACGTCGTTGAGCTCGGCCAGAAGGCGCAACGCCGAGGCCGCGTCCGAGGAGCCGCCGCCGACCCCGGCGCCGACCGGGAGCCGCTTCCACAACGTGAATGCGCCGACCTTCAGGCCCGGCACGCGCGCGCCAAGCGCCCTCGCGGCCTTGAGCACGAGGTTGTCGGGCGTCGCGCCGGCCGCCTCGGCGGTCGGCCCGGCGACCGTCAGCGCCAGGGGCGCCCCGGGTGCCAGGGTCAGCATGTCGCCAACCCCGGCAAAGGCCACGAGGCTCGCGAGGTCGTGATAGCCGTCCCCGCGGCGGCCGACGACATGGAGCGTGAGGTTGATTTTCGCGGGCGCGCGCGTCCGAAGCACCATGGGGGCTTGTTCCCGAACCGCGCCGCACGGTCAAGCGCCGCCCGCGGCGATCAACGCGAGATGCCCTCGAAGCTCTGCCGTTCGAGTTCGGCCCCGAAGCGGCGCAGGGCGTGCGCTTCCGTCAGCACCCCCACGACGCGGCGCGTGGCGGGGCTGTCCACCACGATCAGCGCGTCGGCCTCTCCCTCGCCGAACAGGTCGAGCGCCTCTCGAACCGTCATGCCCGGCGTCAACACGCGGTTGGCGTGCCGCGCGAGGGTGGATAGCGCGGCGCCGTCGGCGTCCGCCGCGGCGGTGTGCAGATCGTCGAGCATGACGAGGCCGGCGTAGCGGCCCGCCTCGTCGAGCACGGCGATCTGTTTCGACGACCCAAGCGGGAACCGGGTGCGCGCTTCCAGCAAGGTGAGCCCCAAGGGCGCGCCGCGCACGTCGACCGTCATGGCGGTCTTGACCGAAAGTTCGCGCAGCCAGCCCACGTCGTGCGGGCCGCGGATCGCTTCGCCCCGCAGGTGGAAGCGCCAGGTCGCGAACGAATAGCCGAACAATTCGCGGACGATCGCGGAGGCGACCACGGCGGCGGCGAGCGCCGCCAGCGTTATGGTGAAGTTGCCGGTCGTCTCGAGCGCGAGCGCCGTCATCGTGATCGGCGCCCCGACGATGCCCGTGCCCATCGCCGCCATGCCGGTCAGCGCCGCGAGGTCGGGATCGAACTTGAGGTCGGGATAGAGCATGAATCCGACATCGGCGTAGAGGCGGCCCAGAAGTGCGCCCAGCATCAACGACGAGAAGAACAGTCCGCCGCGGAACCCGGACCCGAGGGAAACGGCGGCCGCCCCGCCCTTGAGCAGGATCAGCCCCAGGACGATCGCGGGCGTGAGCGAAGCGATCAGGTCCACCTCGAGCGCGCCATGCCCGGCGCCGAGCACCTGGGGCGTGAGCAGGCCCATGCCGCCGACCGCGAGGCCGCCCGCCACGCTGCGCCAGGGCGAGGGCACGCGGAGAAGCCGGAACAGGGTTTCGCTTCCCGCCACCGCCAGCATCAGCAGGATGCTGGCGAACGCGCAAAGGACGCCGATGGCGACGACGTGAATGAGGTCGCCCGGGCTGATCGCTCCGAGCGATCCCGGCCGGATCAGGAAATCGGGCGGGTCGAAGCTGCGGCTGACGAGGCTCGCGACGAGCGCACTCGTGGCCACGGGGGCGAGCGCGCCGACCGTGTAGGTTCCGATCACGACTTCGAAGCCGTAGAAGGCGCCGGCGAGCGGCGCACCGAACGCCGCCGCGATGGCGGCTGCCGCCCCGCAGCCCACGAGCAGGCGCAGGTCGGCCCGTCGCGCCGCCAGCGCCAGCCCCAGCCGCGACGCCACGGCCGAGCAGATCTGCGCGTAACCGGCCTCGAGACCCACGGACGCCCCGAACCCGCAGGACGCGATGGTCTGCACCGTCACCAGGACGCTGCCGGACAGCGACAAGCGTCCGCCCAACAGCGCGTTCGCCTCGATGGCGTCGGCGAGCCGTCCCGATAACCGCCGGCCGTAGAACGCGAGACCCGCTATCAGAAACCCGCCCGCCACGGGAACGAGGACGACCCGCCACGGCGACACGTGCCGCGCGGCGCTCAAGCGCTCGGCGGGGTCGAGCGCGAACAAGGTCACGTGCATGGCCTGCACGGTTCTGCCGATCAAGACCACGAGCACCCCGGCGCCGATGCCCACGATGATGGCGGCAAGCACGAGCCCGATCTCGCGCACGCGGACAAAGCCGCGAAGCCAGGGCGGAAGCAAACGGCCGCCGGTTTGTTGTTCGAGGTTCGCCACGATGCTCCAGTTCGCTCGTCGCCGCTGCCCGGGTCGGGCGGGTCGGCCGCGGAGGGGCCGCACGACCCCCATCCGACACCGGGCTCGTCGCGGACCTGATCGATCGCGCCTCCGACCTTAAGGCACGCCGCCGTCAGGTCGAACCGCTTTGCGACCCAGAACCCGGCGGCCTCCCGACGTCGCCGACCCCAGCGGATGCCGCGGTGGCGGTCCGGTGCCCGGCCGCGGCATCCCGCGGGGATGCGGTGATTCGCGCCCCGGCATATCGGGCCGCGGCGCGCACCCGAGCGCCGGGCGCCCTATAATCGATCGCTCGACCCGCGCGGAGCATACACATGAATCCGGTCATCATCTTCGGTGGTACGGGCGGGATCGGAGGCGCCATCGCGCGGCGGCTGGTCGCGCGGGGCGACGCCGTCCACCTCGTCGGCCGCGATCGCTCGAGGGTCGAGGCGCTCGCGGGCGAACTCGGCTGCCCGGCGAGCGTGGCCGACGTCGAGGATGCCGCCGCGGTCAAGGGGGCGGTCGCGGCCGCCGCCGCCGGGGGCGGCCTCAAAGGACTCGTCTACGCGGTCGGCACGATCAACCTGAAGGCGCTCGGTGCTCTGACCGACGACGACTTCTCGCGGGACTGGCGGGTCAACGCGCTGGGTGCCGCGCTGGCGATGCGCGCCGCCGCGCCCGCGCTGAAGCGCGAGAAGAGCGCCGTCGTCCTGTTCTCCACGGTGGCGGTCGCCCAAGGCTTCGCGGCACACGCCTCCATCAGCATGGCCAAGGGCGCGGTCGAGGGTTTGGCGCTGGCGTTGGCGGCCGAACTCGCGCCCCAGGTGCGTGTCAACTGCGTCGCGCCCTCGCTCACGCGGACCCCGCTCGCGGCGGCGCTGACGAACAACGAGGCCCTGGCGAAGGCCGTGGCGGAAGCCCACGCCCTGCGGCGGCTCGGCGAGGCGGACGACGTCGCCGCGCTCGCGGCTTTCCTCCTCGGCGACGACGCGGACTGGATCACCGGTCAGATCATCGGCGTCGACGGCGGCCGTTCCACGCTTCGCACGAAGGGCTGACGATGCGGAAGACGTCCGATCTGCCGACAAAGGTCTGCGCGGCGTGCGGGCGCCGCTTCGCCTGGCGCAAGGCATGGGCGCGCGATTGGGACGCGGTCCGCTATTGCTCGGACCGATGTCGCGGCAACCGCTCGGTGGTTGCGATCGGCGAGCCCCCGGCGGCGGACCGCGGGTCGGCCGCTATCACGTCCCCGGCTCGAGCAACGCGTCGCCGAGATAGCCGCTTGTCTTGCGGACGCCCGGCAGGGTGAAGAAATAGCCGCCCCCGACGGGCTTGATGTATTCCTCCAGGGGCTCGCCATCGAGCCGGCCCTGCACGGTCGCGAATCCCGCGTCGAGGTCGGCCTGGAATGCCGTGAACAGCAGGCCCATGTCGAGCTGGCCCGCCTTCGTGATCCCGTCGGAGAAATTGTAGGCCCGTCGCAGGATCAGGTTGGCGTCCGATCCCGGCAAGCGCGGGTTCGCGCGCCGGATGTGCGCGCCGAGGGGCACGCCCTGTCCGTCCGGATCGTTCGCGAAGTCGGGGTCGTCGCGCTCCCTCGCCTTGCCGAGCGGCGCGCCCTCGGCCTTGTCGCGGCCGATGATCGTTTGCTGCTCTCCGAGCGGCGTCCGATCCCAGCGCTCGACCAACATGCGGATGACCCGCACGGCCTGATAGGTGCCGCCGCGCGCCCAGGCGGGCTCGTCCGACGCCGCCCCGATCCAAACGACGCGGTCCATGAGCGCGTCGTCGCGGGAATCGAGGTTGGCGGTGCCGTCCTTGAAGCCCAACAGGTTGCGGGCCGTGTCCCTGCCCTGCTTCTTGAGCATGCGGGGTGGCAGGAAGCCGTCCATCTTCCACCGCACCGCGACGAGGTCGGGGAAATGCTTGAGGACATCGCGCAACGCGTGGATGTTGGTTTCGGCCGTGTTCGCGTTGAACTGGAGCAGCAGGTCGCCGTGGCAGCGGGCCGGGTCGAGGGCGTCGTTGGGGAACCGCGGCATGGCGGCCAGGTATTTCGGCTTGCGGTCGGCGAGCCCGAAACGGCCGTCGAACAGGGAGGACCCGAACGCCGCCGTGACCGTGAGGTTGTCCGGGATCACCGTCGGGCCGAGCAGCCCCGAATCGGGCGGGGGCAGCCTCGTGTCCTCGAGCGGAACGGCGCCGCCCTCCATCAGGAAGGCGATGCGCCGCGTCAGGCCGCGCATCAGACGGATCAGGTCGGCACGCGTTTCGCCGAGCACGTCGAAGGACGCGACCAGCGCAGCCGCGGGCTGGGGCGTCGTCACGCCCGATTGGTGCGGGCCGTAGAAGGCCTGCCTTTGCCGCGTACCGTCGTCTTCGAGCGCCGGCCTGTCGTCCCCGCCCGGCGCCGCGACCGCCGGCAAGCCCAGCGCCGTGCCGCCGGCCGCGCCGAGCCCCAGCAGAACCGACCGCCGGCCCGGGCACGGCGGGCCGTCGTGGCGCACGCGCGACCGGCCGGGCCCGCCGGCTACGTCAGGCGCCTTGGGCACATCCCCGAACCGTCGCCGCAATGCCCGGTCAATCCAGGCCCAAGGTGCCGCGCAGCGTCGAGAGATCCTCGGCGAGCGCGGTCACGGGGCCTTTGAGGCGATTGCGGTCTTCCGCCGACAGCCTGTCGTAACCGACGAAGCCGCCCGACTCGGCACGGTATTTCGCGAGCACGCCGTCCACCTTGGCGAGGTTGGCGCGCACCCGCGGGCCGAAGTCCGGGTCGCGCGGGGCGACGATCGGGTCCAGCAAGGCCACGATCTTACGGGCGCCGTCGACATTCGCCTGAAAGTCCCACAGGTCGGTCCGGCTGTAGCGGTCCTCCTCGCCGCTGATCTTCTTGGACGCGACCTCCTCGAGCAGCGACGCCGCGCCGCCCACCATCACCTTGGGGGCGATCGCGAGGTCAGCGACACGACGCCGGAGCTCCACCGTGTCGGCCAGGAGCCTATCGGCCGTGGGCGCCAGATCCTTCGCGCTGCCATCGCCGAAAATGCCTTTTTCGATCCGATGGAAACCCGTGAAGGCCGGATCCTCGGACTTCCTCTCGAAGTCGTCCTCGCGCGCATCCATGGCGGCGTCGAGGTCGTTGAAAAGCTCGGCGATCGGCTCGATCCGCTCGTAGTGCTGCCGGGTGGGGGCGTAAAGCGCCTTCGCCTCATCGACCTTCCCGGCCTTGAGCGCGGCGACGAACCGGCGGGTTTCGACGAGCAGTTCGTCGGCCTCGTTCAAGGCGTAGGCCTTGTAGTCCGACAAAGGCCCGACGAGATCGCCGGCCGCGGGCGGTCCGGGCAGGGCGTCCGCCGCGGCGACCTTAACGCTGCCCTTGGGATTGCTGAGAAGACCGCAGATCATCACGTAGTCGCCGGGATCGAGCGCGGCTGTAACGCTGACGACGAAGCCGGGCAGGATGTTCTCCCGCTCCTCGACGACGGTCACGCCCTTGAGGATTTCCCACTCGATGGCCCGGTGACTCGCGTTCTTGATCTTGAAGACCGTTTTGCCCGGCAGCACGGCGACGACGGAGGGATCGCACCCCTTGTCGCCGACGGTCACCGGCACAGGCTCGGCGGCGCCCGCGGCGCCGGATTGGCCGAACCCCATCGCAAGCAGCGCGGCCAGGCCACAGGAAGCGGATCGAACGGGCGAAGAACGGCGGACGCTGCGCATCATCGGGACCCTCATGCGGAAGCCGGCGCGTCGGGCCGGCGAAGCGTGGACGGCGCCGCACGTCCACGCGCCAGAAAAACGAGCACGGCCGGCACGAGAAACGCGAGGTAGAGCACGACCGCGCCGACGGAGGGCGCATCCTGGTAGCCGAACAGGCCCGCGAGCAGCGTCCCCGCCACGCCATCGGCGGGCAGCAGGGCGCTGAGGTCGAAGGCCGTCGATTGCAGGCCGTTCCAAATACCCGCCTCGTGAAAGGCTTTCAGCCCGGCGGCGAGAAGCCCCGCCGCGACGAGCAGGATCAGCAACCCGGTCCAACGGAAAAATCGCCTGAGATCGATCTTGACCCCGCCATAGGTGACGGCCGCGCCGACCGCGACCGCCGACGCGATCCCGAGAAGCGCGCCCGCCGGCGCCTCGTAGCCGACGTCCTGCTGAAACGTCGCGAGGAGGAAGAAGACGGACTCGATGCCTTCCCGCCCCACGGCCAGGAAGGCCATGGCGACGAGCGCCAGACCCTGCCGGTCGCCGGCCACCAGGGCGTCGTCGATGGACCGGTGCAGGGTACCCTTGATGGACCGCGCCGCCTTCTTCATCCAGAAGACCATGGACGTCAGCATGCCGGCGGCGATCAGGGCCACGATGCCGGCGAAAAGCTCCTGTTGCTTTTGCGGGAACTCGGCGCTGGCGAGGTTCAGCAGGATGCCGACCACGAAACAGATCGTAGCGGCAAGGACGACGCCCAGCCATATCGACGGCATCCATCGCGACCGTCCGGTCTGCTTCAGGTAGCTCGCGATGATGCCGACGATCAACGCCGCCTCGATCCCCTCGCGCAGCATGATGAGGTATGCCACCAACATGATGTCCCGTCCTTTGCCGCGGCCGGATCGCAACGCGCCTCCCTATAGACCGTTCGCGCGTTCGGTTCAACAATAAATCGGCCCCTCCTTCGCCGCAGGGAAAGTTTAGAATGATTTGAAACTGGGAGATTACGCTCTTCGAGAGCATCGGCTGCTAGTTTGGAATGTTGCTAAACTTTGTCGTGGCAGGCGACCGCGACCGCGACGGCCGGCGGCTGGGCGGGCAAACATCCGGCACCGGAGGCGGGCGAAGCGCGGCGGCCGCTCAGACCAGATTGCGGAGGGCAACGACGATCCCGTAGACGAACCCGGCGCTGAGCAGCACGCCGACCACGCCCGCCGCCACCCCCGACAGCACCAGAAGGCCATCGCGCTCGAGCTGACCCAGCCCGAGAAGGCAGACCGCGAGCCCGAACGGGATCTGCCCGATGACCGGCGCGGCCGTGAGCATGCCGAGAGCCATCGTGATCAGCATGGCGGCGCCGAGCACCGCGCCGGTGCGCGGATCCAAGAGCCGCAAGCGCGGCCGCGACCAGCGTTCGAGCGCGCCGACCACCGGGAGCGCGCGCGCGACCGCCCGCGCCAGGTCGGCATGGGCGACGGAACCGGACAGCACGGCGCGCGGGAACCAGGGTTCCTTGCGCCGTACCGCCATCTGCGTCGCGAGCAGGATGAGCATGCACGCCGAAACGCTCGGCACGGGAGGGGTCATCGGAAAACAGTTCGGCAGGCCGAGCAGCACGACGAGGATGGCGAACGACCGATCGCTGAGCACGCGCAAGATGGCGCGGACGCTGACCCGCTCCCCGGGTTCGGCGGCGAGCAGGCTGAGGGCCTCGGACAAACGCATCGGGAAAACCGCGCCTCGCTTGCTCCGTCGGGCTCCGGCCGACCGATCCGAGTTCCGCCGGGCGGTTCGAACCGCTTCCTCCCCGCGCAGCCCGGGGACGCCATGGTGCCCGAAACCGAACGTTCCCCTTGAAACCCTCCGGGGTCTTACCGATCCGCGCCGGGGATGGGAAGCACCGGCGCGGGCCGGCGCCAAGGATGCGCCGGGCGACGAAATCGTGTAAACACCGGATACGGCCGTGGCGCGACGCTCGGCCCGAAACGGAAAGCGCCATGCGTCGAACGGTTCTCCGCTACGCCGGCCTGCTGCTGATCGCCTCGACGGTGGCCGGCTGCGACAAATGCGCGGATTACTTCATCGTCAACCCGTTCGCGCCCAAGCCCGCCGCCCCGCATTCCTGCCACGGGGAACCGCAGCCCAAGTAGGCGCCGCACGCTGATGCCGAACCCGATCAGAACGCACACTCCGTGAAAGCCGCGTCGATGCGGCCGCCCCAAGGCCCCGCGAACCGTTCGAGCAAGTCTTCGGCCGAGGTGCGGCCTCGAGCGACGATCGCGTCGAGCGGGTCGAGGAAGCGCGTTTCGTCCCGTCCGTCCGTATCGAACTGCCGCCGCCGCGCGAGCCCGCCCCGCGCGATCGCGAGGAGGTCGCGGGCCACCTCCCGCACGCTCTGCCCGCAGATCGTCGTCGCGAGCGCCCGGCCGGGTACGCCCTCTCGCAGATCCTGGCGCGCTTGCGCGTCCCACGGTGCCACGAGATCGGCTGCGGCGGCGAGCGCGGCGTCATCGTAAAGCAGGCCCGCGAACAACGCGCCGAGCGCAACGATCATTGGCCGGGCGCCCACGTCCGCGCCGCGCATTTCGAGGTAGCGCTTGAGCCGTACCTCTGGAAAGATGGTCGACAGATGGTTCGCCCAATCCGAAAGGGTCGCGGTCTCGCCCGGGAGGGCCGAAAGCCGGCCGGCCAGCAGGTCGCGGAAACTCATCCCGGTGACGTCGTGATAGGTCTCGCCCCGCTTGACGAAATACATGGGCACGTCGAGGGCGTAATCGACGTAGCGCTCGAACCCCATGCCGGGCTCGAAAGCGAACGACATCATGCCGGAGCGCGCCCTGTCGGTGTCGAGCCAGATGTGCGAGCGGGCCGACAGTAGACCGTTCGGCCGTCCCTCGGTGAAGGGCGAGTTCGCGAACAGCGCGGTGACGACCGGCTGCAACGCGAGCGAAACGCGAAGTTTGCGTACCATGTCGGGTTCGTCGGCGTAGTCGAGGTTCACCTGCACGGTCGCGGTCCGGAACATCATGTCGAGGCCACGCGTGCCGACCTTCGGCATGTAGTTCGCCATGATGCGGTAGCGCTGCTTCGGCATCGCGGGCGTTTCGGCGAGGCCCCATTTGGGACCGCTGCCGAGGCCGAGGAACCGGATGCCGAGCGGCTCCGCGACGGACGCGAGCGCCGTGAAATGCGCGTCGAGTTCGCGCCGCGTGTCGTGCAGGGTGCGCAACGGCGCGCCCGACAGTTCGAACTGCCCACCGGGCTCGAGCGAGATCGCGCCGCCGTCGTCCGGCGCCGCGAGGCCGATCGGCTGTCCGTGCTCGTCGATCCGCTCCCACCCGAGGCGTCCTCCCAGGCCCTCGAGCAGCGCGCGGATTCCGCCTTTCCGGTCGGCGCCGGGCTCGTAGGCGACGGGCGAGAGATCGTTCCGATGAAACGGGAACTTCTCGTGCTCGGTGCCGATCCGGAATTCCGAGCGGGGCTTGCCGCCCTTTTCGAACCAGGCCACCAGATCATCGCGCGACGCCAGCGGGGTCGAGTCGGTGATGTCGCGAGCCATTCCGAGCTTTCACGCCGAGGTCCGGCGCACCCGCCCGACGCAGGGGCGGGCGCTCACGCCGCGCCTCGCTAGATAGGCGGGCCGGCGCCGGCTGGCAACTGACCGAGTCGCCATGGCGGCGCGCCCGCGGCGTCGCACGCCACCCGGCGTTTTGCCGTCGGCCACGAAGCGGGCGGGAACATTAGGAATTCGCTCGCGTTCACTCCGCGGCAATGAGCGAGGTCCGCGGAACGGGACCAGCACCGGCGGGGCGGCGTTTCGGACGCGACGCCCCCCGACCTGAGGGCGCCGGGCGAGATCGGTATGAGGCCGCGTATGTCGTTTGTCCTCAATGAGCGTCCGATCGAGCGCCGGGGACGTCGTTTGCTCGGGACGCCTCGGATGAGAGCCGCTTTTCCGGCGACGCCCGATCGGCGAACCGGGCGCGAGAGCCGGTACCGGCGCCGCACGATGGCGCGGCACGCCGGCGCGTTTGTCCTCTTGCATCCGGTGAGGGCGCGTGGCTGAAGGTTTTCAGCGGCACGATGCCCTCCCGCGCCAGGAACTCCGGGAATTGGCGCTGGATCCCGACCAGGTGCAGATCGCCCTCGATGTCGGGCGAACCGCCTTCTGGCGGTGGGACGGGGACACGCGATCGCTGTCGGGGGATCGCGGCCTCGCGTCGCTTTGGGGCATACCGACCGGCGTACCGCTGACGACCGCCGGCTTTCTATCCTCCCTCCATGCCGAAGACGTAGAGCGGGTCGAAAAGGCGTTCAGGGAAGCCGCGGCCCCGGAGGGGCCGGAGCCGTTGAGCCTGGAGTTCCGCATCCTGCGACGCAGCGATGGTGCCGAACGATGGATCGCTCTTCACGGTCGCCGGCTTGGGCCGGACCGGATCAGTGAAGGCGGGCCCGAACTCGTCGGCATGGCTCGCGACGTCACCACGCGCATGCAGCGCGAATCGCATCTTCAGCTGCTCATGCGTGAGGTGACGCACCGCTCGAAGAACCTGCTCGCGATCATCCAGGCGATGGCCCGCCAAACGGTAACCGACAGTTTGACCGCGGCCGAATTCGAAGCGAAGTTTTCGCTGCGGCTGAAGGGGCTCGCGATATCGCACGACCTGCTCGCGGCGCGCGACTGGCATGGCGCGCCCATCGGGGACCTCGTGCGCTGGCACATCGGCTCAGCGCTGGAATCGGCGGTCGGGCGCGTGACCACGCAGGGGCCGCAACTTTTCCTGCGGCCAGAAGCCGCCCAGAACCTTGGGCTCGCCATCAACGAACTCGCCAGCAACGCGGTTCGGTTCGGCGCGCTGTCGGGACCGGCGGGGCAGGTCGCCATCGATTGGTCGCTCGAAGGCACCGAGACGCGCCGGCTGCGCATCAACTGGCGCGAATCGGGCGGTCCGGAGGTCAGGCCGCCGAGCCATCGCGGCTTTGGCCACAAGGTCATGGACCGGCTGGCGGCACGCGCCCTCGACGGGAAGGTCGATCTCAGCTTCCCCGCTTCGGGGCTGCAATGGTCGCTCAGCATCCCCGCGTCGTTCGTCATCGACCCCGACAGTGCGCCGAGCTGGAACTGACGGCGGCGACGCGGCGGCCGCCCGGCCACTCCTCAGCTCTCGAACGGGTCCGTGACCGTCCTGCGGCCAGTCATGAACGCGTCCGCCACGAGTTGGAACGGCGCCGTGTCGACCTGGCTCACGCCCCGGCGCAGCAGCTCCGCGAAACGCCGGTAGATGCCCTGATACTCGGCCGATGGGCGCTCGGTCGCGCTTGCCCCGTTCACAACGAGGCGGGAGCCTCCCGCCGTCAGCGACAACCGGTCCCCGCCCTCGATATCGATGTCGATGGTCCAGGTCTGGTCTCCGGTTTGACGCCAATCGAAGGCGGCCGTGAGCCGTGCCGTATCCCCCGCGACCGGGCTCGCGAACACCAGCGAGGCCGCGATCGGCATATCGCGGTTCGACGGGTAGACCAGGTCCGACCGCCGCACGAACACCGGCCCGGGCATGATCCGGGTCAGGATCGATAGCGCGTTGATCCCGGGGTCGAACACGCCGAAGCCGCCGACCTCCCAAATCCAGTCCTGGCCGGGGTGCCAGCGTCGGACGTCCTCCTTCCACTCGACATGCAGCGCGGCGATCCGCCGGCCAGCGAGCCGCGCCCGCGCGTCCTCGACGGCGTCGTTGTATTGCGAGTGCCACGTGGTGAAAATGACCCGTCCGCGCGCCGCCGCGTGCGCCGCGAGGTCGTCGAGCTCCGCGAGCGTCGGCGTCGGCGGCTTTTCGAGGAGCACGTGAACGCCGGCATCCAAGGCTTCGCGCGCGGCGCCGTGGCGTGCGGGCGGCGGCGTGCAGATCGCCACCGCGTCGATGGCCGTGCCCGACGCATAGAGTTCACCAGGCGTGCGGAACGTCGGCACCCCCGGGCGCGTCATGCCCCGCCGGCTGACGATCGCGGCGAGCTCGAAATCGGGATCGGCGGCGATCACCGGAAGGTGCTGGTCTTCCGCGATCTTGCCGAAGCCGATGATCGCCATCCTGAAGCGCGCCATCGCGGATCACCCCCTTGTCGCCCGCCGTACCGGAAGCGTGGCGCATCGCGGGCCCGCCGTCCATCGCGGCGGAGCGCCGGGGCCGCCGAAACCTGTGTCCGATGTTCCCGCCCGGTCACGCTTCGGCGTCGAGCGTGAACAATTCCTGCGCCCGCTTCACTCCCCGCAGCGCGAACCGGCCCACGGACGCGAACCGTTCGCTCGGTTGCCCGGCGGCCTCGACGAAGGCCGACGAAAGAAGGACGGATTGGTCGACGGACCGGCACATCGCCGAAATCCGGCTGACCTCGTTGACGGCCGGCCCGACGACCGTGAAGTCCAGCCGATCGTTGCCGCCCACGTTGCCGTAGTAGACCGGGCCGACATGGAGCGCGAGGTAGATGTCGGTAACGGCGAGGCCCGCCGACGACCGTCGCGCATTCAGGCCGACGACGCCGCCTCGGGCGGCCGCGGCGGCCTTGAGCGCCGCGTCGCAGGAGGCGGCGGCGCGCGCGACGGGGAAGATGGCGAGGATGCCGTCGCCGATGAGCTTGAGGACATCGCCGCCCTGGTCGTGGATCGCGGCGATCACGACTTCGGCGTAGTCGTTGAGCATCGGCAGCACCTGCTCCGGGCCGATGCTTTCGGACAGCCGGGTGTAGCCGCGCAGATCGCTGAACCAGAGCACGGCCTCGATCCGCTCGGCCACGCCGCGGTTGATCCGCCCCGTGAGGACGCGGCGGCCCGCGTCGCGTCCGAGGTAGGTCCGCGCCAGCGTGCCCGCGATGCGCGTCAGCGTGACCGTCTTGATCGCATGGGCGAGAAACGGCGACAGCCGTCGGATGGCGGCGAGTTGCGCCTCGTCGAAGCCGTCGGCGTGATCGCTCGTCCAGCTCGAATAGACGCAGTCCATCTCGCCGATGGTGCCCGCGGCCGAGAAGCGGTTGATGACCGCGACGTAGTCGGTGCGGCCGTCCGCGTGATGGGCGCCGAGCGTGGCGAACTCGCGCCCCACATGCTCGTGGAGCCGCCGGCGCAGCAGGCTCTCGCCGGATTCGAGCATGGAGAACCAGGGGCTCTTGCGCCAGCTTTCCAATTGCTCCCCCGATGAGGCCGGATATTCGATCGGCTGCGGCGCGGCCTTGTCGCGATACCATTTGAAAACGTGGCCCTCGTGCGTGGGGTGCAGGGTGTCGATGATCACGTCGAGCTGGGCGAGGCGCATGCCCTGGCGGCACAGGGCCTCGCCGAACGCCGCGAGGATGTCCGGTTCCGACCGTCCGGTGAGGGCGGCCTCGGCCGTGTGGGCGGCGATGTCGAGGAGATCGGCTTCAAGCATCGGCGTTCACTCGGCAACAAGCTCGCGTGTCGAGGGGGTCGCGCCGGGTCCGCGGGGCGTCGCGAAACGTGTCCGTGTCGCGAAGCGACCCGCGAGGCCACCCCTGCACGTGTCACGCGGTGGAATCAGTTGGCCGGGTCGGTTTGCAGGGACCACAGCCGGGCGTAGAGACCGTTGCGGAGCCGCAACAA
>CAXTIC010000052.1:0-26647 GCA_964244255.1 uncultured Lichenihabitans sp.
CCCGCATCCCAGCAAGCCAATGGGAACCCCTTCGTTAGTGACAGGACACTAGAGCGGGCGATCGAGCGCGAACAAACGGTCCACGACCGCGTAGTCGGCGTAACCGCAGCGCGCGATCGGCCGCAGCGCGGCGGTGTCGAGCCGCCCTTGGCGGATATAGCGCTCGTCGATGTGCACGCCGATCACCTGGCCGAGCACGAGATGGGCACCGACGGGTCCACGCTCGACGTCGGTGAGGTCGACGACCTGCGTCACGCGGCATTCGAGCGCACAGGGGCTCGCGGCGACGCGCGGCGGCTTCACCAGCCGCGACGGCGCCGTCTCGAGCCCGGCGTGTTCGAACTCGTTCACCCCGCGCGGCAGGTGCGCCGAGGTGGCGTTCATGCGGTCCCTGAGCGCGAAGGTCGGCATGTTCCATACGAACTCGCCGGTTTCGGTGCCGAAGGCCAGGCTATCCTTGCGGCCTTCGCTCGAGAAGCCCAGGATCATGGGCGAGGACGAGAACGCGTTGAAGAACGAGTAGGGCGCGAGATTCACGGCCCCCGCGGCGCTCATCGTGCTGATCCAGCCGATCGGCCTCGGCGCGATCATCGCCTTCAGGGGATCGTGCGGCAACGCGACGCGGTCACGCCCGCGTGGTTCGTAGAACATCGTCCCGCCCCGTCCAGCGCCTCAGAAAAAGGTCGTGATGTCGGTCATCACGGGGCGCGCGCGGTCCTCCACGAGCGCGGTGGGCCGACCGATATGGACGAAACCCGCGATCCGTTCGGACTCCCCGAGCCCCAAGGCCGATCGGACCCGCGCGTCGTAGGCGTACCATTCGGTGATCCACGTGGCGGCGAACCCGAGGGCGTTGGCCGCCACGACCAGGTTCATCGTGGCGGCACCGGCGGACAGCACCTGTTCCCATTCGGGGATCTTGACGTGGGGCGCCGCGCGGGACACGACGGCAACGACCAGCGGCGCCTGGCTGAGGCGGCGGCCCTCGCCCTCGAGCCGCGCCGCGTCGGCCTCCGGGTGGTCGGCGGCGTAAACGGACGCGATCGCCCGGCCCGCCCGCTCGCGCCCGTCGCCGGAGAACACGATGAAGCGCCAGGGCACGAGCTTGCCGTGATCGGGGACGCGGGCCGCGAGCGCGAGAAGGAGTTCGACCTCGGCCGGCCCCGGCCCCGGCCCGGACAGCGTCGCGGGCGGCGCGGAACGCCTTCGGCGCAGCAGCGCTATCGTGTCGGTCGCGGCGGTCATGGATCTGGGAAAGCACGAACGCGGCGGGTACACAAGGCAACGATGAACCGGACCTCCATTCGATGACGCAGCCCCTTCGCCGTCGCGCCGTCGCGGCCGCGGCGGCGGCCGCGATGCTGGTGCCGACCGCGCGGAGCGCTATGGCCGACAACCCGTCGCTGCCGCACGACACCGCGCCGAGCCTGCCGCGCGCCGAAGCGCCGCACGGCTACGGCCAGTTGCGCCTATCGGCGACCTTGTCGGCCGAAGCCGCGCCCGTGCCGTCCGGTCTGCAATGGCGCGTGTTCGAGGATGCCCTGGCGGCGGAGGGGACCCACAAGCGGGTGGCGCAATCCGCCGAGCCGCAGCCCGTGTTCTCGCTCCCCGCCGGGCGCTACATCGTGCACGCGAGCTACGGTTACGCCAGCACCATGAAGCGGGTCGACGTCGCCGAGGGCGTCGCGACCGAACGCTTCAACCTCAACGCCGGCGGATTGCAGGTGGCGGGTCTCCTCGGCGGCGCACCGATCCCGCCCGAACGGTTGTCGCTGTCGATCTTCGTCCCCGAACACAACAATCCGGAAGCCAAACTCGTGGTCGCCGACGCGAAGCCCGGGCAGGTCATCCGGCTGCCCGAAGGCGGATACCACGTCGTCTCGACCTACCTCGACACGGTCGGCGTGGGCTCGCTGACGCCGGTCAGCAAGACCAACTCGGTGGTCAGCGCCGATTTGCGCGTGCAGGCCGGCAAGCTCGTGCAGGCGACCTTCCGCCATCGGGCCGCGACGCTGACCCTGAAGCTCGTGAACGCGCCCGGCGGGGAAGCGCTCGCCAATTCGAGCTTCACCATCCTGACGCCGGGCGGCGACGTCATCCGCGAACTGATCGGCGCGTTCCCGTCGCTGGTACTGGCGGAGGGCGACTACGTCGCCATCGCGCGGCACGACGGCAAGACCTACCAGTCCGAGTTCAAGGTTCAATCCGCCGTCGACCGCGACGTCGAAGTGCTCTCGAAATAGCTCGTCCCGGGACCCGATCCGATGCAAACCTTCTTCGTCGAAATCAAGTGCGCGCTCGGCCGCACCTATGCCGTCGCGAGCGCGCTGTCCGAAGCCGAGATCGCCTCGGAAATCTACTCGATCGCGGGGAACTACGACGTGCTCGCCAAATTCTACGTGTCGAAGGAGACCGACATCGGGCATTTCGTCGGCGAACGGGTGCAGACGATCCCGGGGATCGTGGACACGCGCACGATCATCACCTTCAAGGCGTTCTGACCCCCGTCATGGCCGTTTACACCGATGTCGCCGACGATCAATTGCGGGCCTTCCTCGGCGGCTACGACGTGGGTCCGTTGCTGTCGTGCAAGGGGATCGCCGAGGGGGTCGAGAACTCGAACTTCATGATCCGCGCGGGCCGGGGCAATTTCATCCTCACCCTCTACGAGAAGCGCGTGGCACCCGCCGACATCCCGTTCTTCCTCGACCTGTTGGACCATCTCGCCGGCCGCGGCCTGAACTGCCCGCGGCCGGTGCGCGACCGCCACGGGTCGGCGCTCGGCCGGCTCGCCGGGCGCCCGGCCGCGCTCGTCACCTTCCTCGATGGCGTATGGCCGAAGAACCCGGGCGTCGGCCATTGCGCGGCCTTGGGGCGGGCGCTCGCCGAACTGCACCTGGCAGGGGCGGACTTCCCGGGGCGGCGGCCGAACGCGCTCTCGCTCGACGCCTGGCCGAAGCTGTTCGCGACTGCGGCCGACCGCGCCGACACCGTGTCTCCCGGCTTGACGGAAGCGGTCGGGCGCGAACTCGACTTCCTCGCGCGCCATTGGCCGCGGCGGCTACCGCAGGGCGTCATCCATGCCGACCTGTTCCCCGACAACGTGTTCTTCCTGGGCGAGCGCCTGTCGGGGCTCATCGACTTCTATTTCGCCTGCACGGACGCGCTCGCCTACGACCTCGCCATCTGCCTGAACGCCTGGTGCTTTTCGCGCACCGGGGCCTTCGATGCCGACAAGGCCGAGGCGCTGTGCACGGGCTACCGCAGCGTGCGCCCGCTCTCCGAGGGCGAAGCCGCGACGCTGCCGGTGCTCTGCCGCGGCGCGGCGCTGCGCTTCATGCTGACCCGCCTCGTCGACTGGCTCGACGTGCCGCCGGGGGCGCTCGTCAGGCCGAAGGACCCCCTCGAATACCTGAACAAGCTCCGCTTCCACCAGTCGGTCGCGGACGCGCGGGCCTACGGCTGGTCATGAGCGCGCCCGTGACGATCTGGACCGATGGCGCCTGTTCGGGAAACCCCGGCCCCGGCGGCTGGGGCGCTCTGCTGCGCGCCGGCGCCAACGAGAAGGAGCTCTGCGGCGGCGCCGCCGCGACGACGAACAACCGCATGGAACTCACCGCCGCCATCATGGCGCTCGGCGCCCTGAAGGGGCCGAGCGCTGTCGAACTGCACACAGATTCGCAATACCTGCGCGGCGGCATCACGGGCTGGATCGCGGGCTGGAAGCGCAACGGCTGGCGCACCGCCGACAAGAAGCCGGTGAAGAACGTCGAACTGTGGCAGCAACTCGAGGCCGCCGCCGCGCCCCATCGGGTGCGCTGGCATTGGGTCAAGGGCCACGCCGGCCACGCCGAGAACGAGCGCGTCGATGCCCTGGCGCGCCAGGGCATGGCGCCGTTCAAGCGCGGTGGGGATGCCCTGGCGTGAGATCGCGCGGCACTCCCCTGCGGGCCGACGAGGACCGGACCGGCTCCGCCGCCGTCACCGGGCGTTGGGGAGGAAGGGCGAACCGCCGCCGGTCGTGCTGAACTCGGCCCGGACACCGCCGCTCAGCTTGACGCAGGTCGACGTCCCCTCGACCTTGACGAAACCGGGACCCATGGCGGCGCACTCGGCCGACGTGCGGGCGGGGGCGGGATCCGCGCGGCGCGCCTCCCGGGCGGCCGCCATGGAGCCCGTGGATACCATAGCGGCGCAGGCGAGCATGCGAAACGCCGTAGTCACCAACGCCCTCCCACGGACCGAAGCCGAGACCCGAGATTAGCACGCCTGCCTGGCGCCGACACCGCGCCGCGGCCTCGACCGGCGGCTTCCGGACGCGCATGATGGAGCCTGTTCGGCCCGAGCGGGGGCCGCGAGGCGGGGACGCACGCATGAGGATGAAGCACGCCGCGCCGCGGGTTCTGGTGCTCGTCGCGCTGGGCCTTTTCGCTCCGGATGCGGGACGGGCGCAGGCCTTGCCGGCGCCCGGCGCGCCCTCCGAGCGCAACCTGTCCGGCACGCGGCAAACCTGTTCGGCGACGAACGCCACCCGCGATCAGCGCTGCAGCGTGTCCTGCGAGCCCGGCCAAACGGCCGATTGCGAGGACGGGGACGCGTCCGACCTGCCGACCTGCCGCTGCGGCGAGTGACGGGCGCGGCCCGGCACGTGTCGCCCGCCCCTTCCCGCCTGGCGCCAATCCGCCTAACCTGCGCGACCTGTCCCGCAGACCCCCCAAGGCACCCGTGGTCGATCCGGTCCCCGTCGCCGTCCTCATGGGCAGCCAGTCCGATTGGGCGACGATGCGCCACGCGGCGGACACGCTGGAGGCGCTCGCCGTTCGCCACCGCGCCCTCGTCGTGTCGGCCCACCGGACGCCCGACCGGCTCGCCGCCTTCGCCAAGGGCGCGCGGGCCGCAGGCTACAAGGTCGTCATCGCAGGGGCGGGCGGCGCCGCCCACCTGCCGGGCATGACGGCCGCCATGACGCTGTTGCCGGTGTTCGGCGTGCCCATCGAAACGCACGCGCTCGGCGGTCGCGACAGCTTGTATTCGATCGTGCAGATGCCGGCGGGCGTTCCCGTCGGCACGCTGGCCATCGGCCGGGCGGGCGCCGTCAACGCGGCGCTGCTCGCCGCCGCCGTGCTGGCCCTCAACGACCCGGCGCTCGCGGAACGTCTCGAGGCCTGGCGCGCCGCGCAGACCGCCGCCGTGACGCTGCGGCCCCGCGATGAATGACGGCGTGATCGCACCGGGAAGCACGATCGGCATCCTCGGCGGCGGACAGCTCGCGCGCATGCTGGCCATGGCGGCGGCGAAGCTCGGCCTCAAGGCGCACGTGTTCGCGCCCGAGCCCGGCAGTCCCGCCTTCGACGTCGCCGCCGCGCGCACCATCGCGGACTATCGCGACGCCGAGGCGCTGGCGCGCTTCGCCGCGGCGGCCGCGGTCGTCACCTACGAGTTCGAGAACGTGCCCGCCGAAGCGGTCGCGACCCTGGCCCCCCTGGTGTCCGTCCGGCCGCGCCCCCGCGCGCTCGAAACCACGCAGGACCGTCTCGTCGAGAAGGAATTCCTGCAAGGGCTCGGGCTCGCGACGGCGCCGTTCCGCCGCGTCGACGACGCGGGCGCGCTGGCGCGGGCCGTGGCCCAACTCGGTCGGCCCGCCATCCTGAAAACGCGGCGGTTCGGGTACGACGGCAAGGGCCAGGCCTTGGTTCGCGAGGGCGCCGACCCCGGGGCGTTGTTCGGCGCGCTCGGCCAGGCATCGATCCTCGAAGGCGTGGTGGCGTTCTCGCGCGAGGTCTCGGTGGTGGCCGCGCGGGCGCTCGACGGCGCGTTCGCGGCCTACGACCTGTGCGAGAACGAGCACCTCGATGGCATCCTCGCCGCCACGCGGCTGCCCGCCGCCGTCAGCCCCGAGACGGCGCGGGAGGCGGCCGACATCGCGCGGCGGATCGCCGACGCGCTCGACTACGTGGGGGTGCTCGCCGTCGAACTGTTCGTCGTGCCGGGCGAGGGCGCCGACGAGGCGCTCGTCGTCAACGAGATCGCGCCCCGCGTCCACAATTCGGGCCATTGGACGATCGAGGGCGCCGCGACCTCGCAGTTCGAGCAACACGTCCGCGCGGTGTGCGGCTGGCCGCTCGGCGCGACGCGGCGCTTCGGCGCGATCGCGATGACGAACCTCGTCGGGGACGCCGCGGACGACTGGCGTCGCATCCTGGGCGAACCCGGCGCGAGTTTGCACGTGTACGGCAAGGGTGCGTCCCGGCCCGGGCGCAAGATGGGCCATGTGACGCGGGTCGTCGCGGAAGCGTGAGGGGCGCCCGGCGTCCCGGCCGGCGCTCGACGCCGCGGCGTCCCGAGGCGGCCGGACAACGAAGGTAAGCGCGGGAAACGATCGGTGGAACTCGGCCTCTACACCTTCGCCGACCAGGCGCCGGATCCGCGCACGGGTACCACCGTGACGGCGCGCGAGCGGCTGCGCGACCTGATGGAAGAGATCGCGCTCGCCGATCAGGTCGGCCTCGACGTGTTCGGCGTGGGCGAGCACCATCGCCCGGACTACGCGGTTTCGGCGCCGGTCGTGGTGCTCGCCGCGGCGGCCGAACGGACGCGGCGCATCAAGCTGACGAGCGCCGTCACGGTGTTGAGTTCGGAGGACCCGGTGCGGGTGCACCAGCAGTTCGCCACGCTCGACCTCCTGTCCGGCGGCAGGGCGGAAATGATGGTCGGCCGCGGATCGTTCATCGAGTCCTTCCCCCTGTTCGGACAAAGCCTCGACGACTACGACGCCCTGTTTTCCGAACACCTCGACCTGCTGCTGCGGATTCGCGCCTCGGAGCGGGTGTCGTGGCAGGGCCTGCATCGTGCCCCGATTGCGGATCGGGGCGTCTACCCCCGCCCGGAACGGGCGATTCCGCTGTGGGTCGCGGTGGGGGGAACCCCGCAATCCGTGGCGCGCGCCGGCTCCTTGGGCCTTCCGCTGGCGCTGGCCATCATCGGCGGCGAGCCCGAGCGCTACGCCCCCCTCGTCGAACTCTACCGGCAGGCGGGGCGCCGCGCCGGCGTCGAAGCGGCGACGCTCGCGGTCGGCATCAATTCGCACGGCTTCGTGGGGGAAACGTCGGAGGACGCGGCCGCCGCGTTCTATCCTGTCTACGCCGAGATGATGACGCGCCTCGGCCGCGAGCGCGGCTGGCCGCCCCTGACACCGGCGCATTTCGCGGCCGGAACCAGCCTCCGCGGCCACTTGCTGGTCGGCGGCCCGGACCAAGTGATCGAGAAGATCCTGTTCCAGCACCGCGTGTTCGGGCACGACCGCTTCCTCATGCAGATGAGCCTCGGCGCCATGCCCCACGACGCCGTGCTGCGCGCGATCGAACTGTTCGGCACCAAGGTCGCGCCGGCGGTGCGCGCGGCGACGGGGCGGTGACGACGGGGCGGTGACGACGGGGGTGGCGGCCGTTCAACAAAAGTGGGTTCGACAATCGGCCGATTGCTGCAAAACTGAGGATGAAGAACTCCCGGCCGTGTCGCGAGTGCGAACGATCGGAAGCGCCGGCCCTTCGCGTCTGCTGGAGTGTCCCGCGTCATCCAGTCGGCGAGGGAGAGCACTCCCGAACCATGCTCATGCAATACTCTAACGAAACGATTCGAGAAAGCCGCGTGCCGGAATCCTATTCCGAATCAGCTATGCGTCATTCTGAGGACGCCGACCATCTAGCGGAGAGAGGTCGCCTTGACGGCGCCGGCTACCTCATTGGCTACGCGGTGGAGTGCGCCATCAAGTCGGCGATCAAAGCAACACGGCCGGCCGCGAATGCCCCGCATCAGCACCTCCCACGCCTAGTCGAGCACGCGAAGAAGATGCTTCAAGGCCGTCGCAAGCATTCCCTTTTCACCGTTCTTACACAAGCTGGGTTCATGGACGGATGGAATATCGACGTGCGATACGAATCGAGCGGGCGTGTAGACGCTGCGATGTATGAGCGTTGGCGCAACGATGCAAATCGGACGCTGGCCGCAGCCAACCTAAGACGAAGTCACAAATGATGCGCTATGACGAAGCCCTGCCGCAGCTTGCCGCGTTGGTGCAACAACACATCGGGGCAGAGGCGGTCCTTGACCACCTCTTCCTGCGAGATGCCACCGGAAAGCTCACTTTTGTAGACGTCAGGCCGATCGCCTCGAACATTCTCGACCAGCTCCGCGCGAAAGCGGCAAATATTGCTCCGTGGGTCGACCCCGAGAGCTGCGTAGCGGACCCCCACGATCTGTTTGACATCTCCCTAACCGAGTCAGATACTGGTGTCTTGGAATGGATTAACCAATATCCGGTTTTCCGTGGCTTTGTGCGCGTGGTGGAAAAGCGTATTGTCGGTCAGGATTGGCTGCGCCAGCCGCTGCCGCCGATTCCGGGCGCACCGCCGGTCGTGGTGTTTGCCAGCCACAAAGGCGGTGTGGGCCGCTCGACGGCCCTAGCCGTTACAGCGTCCGCCCTTTCGCGCGAGGGTTACAATCTTCTCGTCGTCGATCTGGATCTGGAAGCGCCCGGGCTCGGAGAAATGCTACTGACGGAACCGCCACGATACGGCACGCTCGATTTTTTTGTCGAGGCAGGCGTGTCGGAGATTGACGACAGTTTCCTGGACGACATGGTTGTCCCTAGTCAACTTGCTGATCTGGGTCTGGTCCACGTCGCGCCCGCGGTTGGCACGAGAGGTGACGCGAGCCCACAGAATGTACTCGGCAAGATCGCGCGCGCTTACATCGAGAGGATCGGCACAGACGGCAAGACGATCTCGTTCCTCGATCGGACACGAGAACTTGTGCGTCGTCTTTGCGAGCGTCATCGCTACGACGCGGTCCTTGTTGACGCACGCGCCGGCTTAAATGAAGCTACTTCTGGGGTGATTCTGGGACTTGGCGCGGAAACACTTCTGTTCGGTGTCGATACTCCGCAAACATTTGCCGGGTATCGATATCTTTCGGCCCATCTCGAGCGGTTCCGACCTGAAAGGTCGGGAGATGATGACTGGAGATACCGCCTCCGCATGGTGCATGCTAAAGCACAGGCAGACCCCAAGGCGCAGGCCAGCTTTCGCACTAGCGCCTTTCAGATGTTCTCTGACACTCTCTACGATTCTGAGGAAGGCGTCGAGGAGGACGCCTTCAACTTCGATTACGATGACTTTACCGCGCCGCATTATGCCTGGCCAATTCTTAGCGATGCAAACTTTGCTGAATTCAATCCGATCGCACAAGGAGATCGATTTGCTGCGCACATGTATGAAAGGACGTTTGGACCTTTCGTCGCGGCGTTGCGCGATGTTATCGGATTAAAGTCGTGAGACGTTCGAAGGCGACGTTGAGCGACCTGCAGTCTTTGCGCGAGGCGCTCAGGGACCTGCAGCCTGGCGCCGCGCACCAAGCGCAAAACCCTCCAAGCACGGCAACTATATTTGCGCCTACGCTTCACGCTAACGCGCTTGATCCTCAACGTTCCCTAGTGATCGGAAATCGAGGCGTGGGCAAGAGCTTCTGGTCTTCCGTTTTGACGCACCAAGAGACGCGCGAGGCAGTCGCGCCCCGCTATCCGCGCCTCCCGCTTGATCGAATCCAGGCAGTGCTGGGCTTCCATGAAGATGCCGGGAAGGACGACGGGCCGGCCCCGTCTCCCGCCATGCTGGCTTCGCTTTATAACCAAGGGCATGCGCCCGAGTCGATCTGGCGCGCGGTGTTGGTGAAAGCCCTGAGCGAGAAGGCCGACAGCAGCTTACCCTCCACCCTCAAGGACATAATCGCCTGGAACGCAGCGGATGTGAGCGGTCGGAAACCGCCCTGCGCCAAGCCGACCGAACCTTCGTTCAAGAGGGGAAGATATTCCTACTCGTTTTTGACGCACTAGACCGCCTCGGCGGCAACTGGGACATCATCAAGCCTCTTACCCAAGGTGTCCTGCGCCTAGCGCTCGACATGCGTGGCTTCCGGGCCATGAAAGCGAAGGTTTTCATGCGCACCGACCAATCCAAGGACGACTCGCTCTTCCGGTTCGCGGACGCCTCGAAGATCCGCTCCGACGCGGTAACCCTGGTTTGGCGACGGGAGGAGCTGTTCGGCTTGCTCTACAAGGCCCTTAGCGACGACACCGCAATCCGACTGTCTTTGCTGCGCTTGGCGGGCGATGACGATCAGGACGATCTCTTCGAAGCGCTGCTGGCGAGCGAGGAAACACAGCAGCGACTCTTTTACAGGCTCGCAGGAGAATTCATGGGCGCAGGGCCGAAGCGTGGCCGCACCTACACCTGGATTTATGACCACTTAGCGGACACGTTCGGCGAAACAAGCCCTCGTAGCTTTATAACCGCTATCCAGAAAGCGGCCCACCATCATCCTTCTCCCAAGACTACCGCGATCGACAATGTGGGCATACGGGCTGGCGTCCAGGACGCTTCCGCAGTCAGGGTTAAAGAACTCAAGGAAGACTACGACTGGATCGACAAGGTGCTCGGGGCGCTACGGGGCCTTGAAGTCCCCTGCGAGCCATCAATGTTCGTCAAGCGATGGCAGGATCGTCAGACCGTGCGTGACATCAAGTCCGACGCAGCGGCGCAGTCGAGACTTCTGCCTCTCGAAATTCTCGGAAGCGACCAGCCGGAGGCGGCCCTTTTAGACGCTATGACGAATATCGGTGTCGTCGAGTTTAGAACCGAGACGCGCATCAACGTACCCGACATCTTCCGCGTCGAGGCAGGGATCAAGCGGCGAGGCGGCGTGCGTCCGCCTTCCTCTCGACGCCTTTAGTGGGCCGACCAAGTGAGATTCGCGCCAGTCTGGGAGGGCCTCTAAGACGAACGCGGCTCTCCGACAGACTGAATGTCGGATTATTCTAGCACCTTCCACAAATCCGAAAGAGTCCTGTTTGCCCCGCGCGCGGGTTTTCGCTAACACGGCCTAAGGTTCCCCGCACCGAGGCTGCCATGGCCAGTTCCGTTTCCTCGCCGATGACCGACGAGGTCCCCATGAACCCCGAATACATGGATTACGCGGAGCACGAGCGGACCTACCGCGCCTTCACGGCGGCGACCAAATGGGTTTCGCTCGCCATCGCGGCGCTCCTGTGCCTGATGGCCTTCTTCTTGTTGTAGCGTTCCGCGCGCAATGGCTTACGACTGAGCGGACGCCTTCCAGCGGGACCCTTCCATGCGCATCGCGGTGCCTGCCGAGTCCGATGTCGAGCCGCGCGTAGCGGCCACCCCCGAAACGGTACGCAAGCTCATCGGCCTCGGCGCGGCCGTCGCCGTGCAGGCCGGCGCGGGCCTGAGGTCCGGGGTAGCGGACGCCGCCTACCTCGACGCGGGCGCGACGGTGTCGCCCGACGCCGCGGTGACGCTCGCGGACGCCGACCTCGTGCTCGGCGTACGCCGGCCCGCGCCTGAAAACCTGCCGCACGTGAAGCGCGGGGCGCTGGCGGTGGCCATCATGGATCCCTATGGTGCCGAGGCGGCGCTGGGCGAAATCGCGAACGCCGGGATCGACGCCTTCGCCATGGAACTGATGCCGCGCATCACCCGCGCGCAGTCCATGGACGTGCTCTCGAGCCAGGCCAACCTCGCCGGCTACCGGGCGGTGATCGACGCCGCCGGGCAATACGGCCGGGCGTTTCCCATGATGATGACCGCCGCCGGCACCGTGCCGGCCGCGCGGGTGTTCGTGATGGGCGTCGGCGTCGCGGGCCTGCAGGCCATCGCGACCGCGCGCCGCATGGGTGCCATCGTCACCGCCACCGACGTGCGCCCCGCCACCAAGGAGCAGGTCGAATCGCTCGGCGCGAAGTTCGTGGCCGTCGAGGACGAGGAGTTCAAACAGGCCGAGACCGCCGGCGGCTACGCGCGCGAGATGAGCGAGACCTACCGCCGCAAGCAGGCCGAACTCGTCGCCGCGCACATCGCCAAGCAGGATATCGTCATCACCACGGCCCTGATCCCCGGCCGGCCGGCGCCGAAGCTCGTGACGGCCGACATGGTCCGAGCCATGCGCCCCGGGTCCATCGTGGTCGATCTCGCGGTCGAGCGCGGCGGCAATTGCGACCTGTCGCGGCCCGGCGAGGTGGTCGAGGACGCGGGCGTCACGATCGTCGGCCATCTGAACGTCCCCGGGAGACTCGCCGCGACGGCCTCGGCGCTCTACGCGCGCAACCTCCTGGCCTTCGTCGAAACGCTGGTCGACCGGTCGACCAAGGCCTTGATCGTGAACTGGGACGACGAACTCGTCAGAGCCACGGCGCTGACCCGGAACGGCGCGATCGTGCATCCCTCGTTCCTGCCGAAGGCGCCCACCTGATGGTCCAGCCCGCGCGAAGGTCCGTGCCCGCGCGGGCATCCTCACCCTCCACCCCCCGAGACGCCCCATGCCCGCCGACACCCCGCAGCAGCTCTACGAGAAGGCCCAGGCCGCGGCCGACATGGCCCGCCGCGGCGCCGATGCCGCGCAAGCCTACGCGGATCAGATCGCGCAGGCCGTGGCCGGCGCGTCCCATGCCGCCACGGGGGTCGGCGTCGACCCGTTCGTGTTCCGCCTCGCCATCTTCGCGTTGGCGGTCTTCGTCGGCTACTATGTCGTCTGGGCGGTGACGCCGGCGCTCCACACGCCGCTGATGTCGGTCACGAACGCCATATCGTCCGTCATCGTCGTCGGCGCGCTGCTCTCGATCGGGGTCGAGGTCGTGCCCGGCAACGAGGCGGGCGCCTGGGCGGCGCGCTTGTTCGGCTTCGTCGCCCTGATCCTCGCCAGCGTCAACATCTTCGGCGGCTTCCTCGTCACAGAACGCATGCTCGCCATGTACAAGCGGAAGGGCTGAGCGATGGGCGACAATTTCGCGGCCCTGCTCTACCTCGTCTCGGGCATCCTGTTCATCCTGGCGCTGCGCGGCCTGAGTTCGCCCGCGACCTCCCGGCAGGGCAACCGCCTGGGCATGATCGGCATGGGCCTCGCCGTGCTGACGACGCTGCTTGCCCGGCCGCCGGCCGATGTCGGGTCCTGGATCCTCGTCGTGGCCGGCATCGCCATCGGCGGCGGGATCGGGGCCTGGCGCGCCCGTTCCGTGCGGATGACGGCCATGCCTCAGCTCGTGGCCCTGTTCCACGCCCTGGTCGGGCTCGCCGCCGTGCTCGTGGCGGCCGGCGCGTTCTACGCGCCGCAGGCCTTCGGCATCGGCGTGCCCGGCGACATCCACGGGCAGAGTCTCGTCGAGATGTCGCTCGGCGCGGCCATCGGCGCGCTCACGTTCACCGGCTCGGTGATCGCCTTCGCCAAGCTCGACGGCCGCATGTCGGGCAAGCCCATCCTGCTGGCGAACCGGCACGTCATCAACGTCGCACTCGCGGGTGCGCTGCTGGTGCTCGTCGTGCTCTTCGTCCTCAGCACCAGCGGCGTCGCGTTCTGGCTCATCGTCCTCGCGGCGCTGGCCCTGGGGGTGCTGATCATCGTGCCGATCGGCGGCGCCGACATGCCGGTCGTGGTATCGATGCTCAACTCCTACTCGGGTTGGGCCGCGGCCGGCATCGGCTTCACGCTCGGCAACATGGCGCTGATCATCACGGGCGCGCTCGTGGGCTCGTCGGGTGCCATCCTGAGCTACATCATGTGCAAGGGCATGAACCGCTCGTTCGTGTCCGTGATCCTCGGCGGCTTCGGCGGGGAAACGGCAGCGGCCGGCGGCGTGGTCGAAACGCGCCCCGTCAAGCAGGGCTCGGCCGAGGACGCCGCCTACATCATGAAGAACGCCGGCAAGGTCATCATCGTGCCGGGCTACGGCATGGCGGTGGCCCAGGCGCAGCACGCGCTGCGGGAAATGGCCGACCTCCTGAAGAAGGAGGGCGTCGACGTCAAATACGCGATCCATCCCGTGGCCGGGCGCATGCCGGGACACATGAACGTGCTGCTCGCCGAAGCCAACGTGCCGTACGACGAGGTGTTCGAACTCGAGGACATCAACAGCGAGTTCGCACAGGCCGATGTGGCCTTCGTCATCGGCGCCAACGACGTGACGAACCCCTCGGCCAAGACCGACAAAACGTCGCCGATCTACGGCATGCCGATCCTCGACGTCGAGCGGGCCAAGACCGTGCTGTTCATCAAGCGCGGCATGGGCTCCGGCTACGCCGGCGTCGAAAACGAGCTGTTCTTCCGCGACAACACCATGATGCTGTTCGCCGACGCCAAGAAGATGGTGGAGAGCATCATCAAGGGGCTGGCATGATCGTCGCCGTCGTGGCCGCCGACGCCTCGAATGCATCGCCCGCGCTGGGCGACATCGCCATGAGCGTACATCGGCGCGTCGTCCGCGCGCCCGCCCAAGCGGCGTGCCGGATCGTGGGGCGAGGGCGCCCCTGAAGCGGCATCCTGACGCGGCCCCGGCTCACGCGATGATCTTCGCCCTCACGGCGCGCCCTTGCCGCCCTCCGCGCCGAACACCTGGCCCGTGGAATAGGTCGCCTCCCGCGACGCCAGCAGGACGTAGATCGCGGCAAGTTCCGCCGGTTGACCCGGGCGGCCCATCGGCGTGTCGGCGCCGAAGCTCGGCAGTTTGCCCGGCAACTGGCCGCCGCTCGGCTGCAGCGGCGTCCAGATCGGCCCCGGCGCGACCGCGTTGACCCGGATCTCCTGCTTGGCGAGCTGTTTCGCGAGAGCCTTGCTGAAGATGGCGATCGCGCCCTTGGTCGACGCGTAGTCGAGGATCGTCGGCTCCGGGTCGTAGGCGTTGATCGAGGCGGTGTTGATGATGGCGGAACCCGGCCCGAGGTGCGGCAGCGCCGCCTTGGTGATCCAGAACATCGCGTAGACGTTCGTCTTGAACGTCGCGTCGAACTGCTCGGAGGAGATGTCGAGAATCGACGTCTGCGCGACCTGCCGGGCCGCGTTGTTGACCAGGATGTCGAGCCCGCCGAGTTCGCCGACGGCGTTCGCCACGAGCTTCTGGCAGAACGCCTCGTCGCGGATGTCCCCCGGGAGCGCCACGGCCTTGCGGCCTGCCGCCTTGATGAGGGCCACGACCTCGCGGGCGTCAGGCTCCTCGGCCGGCAGATAGTTGATCGCGACATCCGCGCCCTCGCGCGCGAAGGCGATCGCGGCCGCGCGCCCGATGCCGCTGTCGCCGCCGGTCAGCAGGGCCTTGCGCCCGGCGAGCCGGCCCGAGCCCACGTAGCTGGTTTCGCCGTGATCCGGCTTCGGGTCCATTTTCGATGCGAGGCCGGGCCATTCCTGCTGCTGCTTCGGGAAGGGCGGCTTGGGGTAGGTTCTCACGGGTTCGGGCGGCCGTTCGGACGCCTGCTGCGCCGCCGCCGGCGCCGCGAAGGCCGCCACGAGGCCCGTGGTCATCCCGCCGACGACCATGCGCCGCGACGGATCGATATCGTTCATGCCCATGGCGTTCGTACCTCCTGGCGCTGTCGCGCCGATCCGCGCGGAAGGCGCGGCGTTCCGCTCCCAAGCCGTCGCCGGGTTTCGGCGACCATGGGGACGTCGCGCCGGGCGCTTCGGCACCGGCGTCATCCTCCGCAAATCGGCGCGACCGAAGCTTTGTTTCTGCTCGTCGGCCGCCGCGGCAGCGACGAATGGCCCCGCCCCGCCCTCAGCGGCCCCGCGATCCGGGAACGCTCAAGGCTTGGCCTCTTGCGCTTCGGGAGGGACCAGTTCGCGCAGTTCGCCCGTGAGGTCGCGCAAGCTCGCGGTCTTGCTCAGCACCTTGTCGGCGTCCGCCAGGCGCGCGCGGTCCTTGGCCGAGATATCGCGCGCGCTGAACACGATGACGGGGATATCGGCGCAGCCGGGCCGCTCCCGGAGGGCGTGCAAAAAGGCGAACCCGTCCATCACCGGCATGGTCAGGTCGAGCAGGATAGCGCGCGGCGGCCCGTGCTTCACGCGATCCAGCGCTTCCTGGCCGTTGCCGGCCTCCTGGACGGTCCAGCCGCCACGCTCCAACACGGTGCGCAGGCGGTCGCGGACATCCTGGTCGTCGTCGATGACGAGGATGTCGCCTTCCGCTTGGCGGAAGCGGTCCATCAAGGTTTTCAGCTTGTCCCAATTGACGGGCTTGTTGAGGTGATCGGCGGCGCCGAGTGTCGCGCTCAAGCCCTTTTCGTCGAGGAACGTGACCATGACGACGGGGATCTTGGCGAGGTCGGGCTCGTCCTTGAGGGCAGTGAGGACGGTCCAGCCATCCATCTTCGGCATCATGACGTCGAGCAGGATGGCCCGTGGCCGGATGGCGCGGGCCACCGCGAGCCCGCTCAAGCCGTCGGGAGCGGTGCGTGCGGAGAACCCCTGGCGTTCGAGGAACCGGACGGTGAGGTCGCGCTGCGAGGAATCGTCGTCGATGACGAGGACGATGTCGCGGTCCCCCTCGGCCGCCGGCTCGCCGAGCACGGTCTTCACCTCTTCGAGCCCCGAAACCTCGGGCATGGTGGCGGGCAGCCGGATCGTGAAGGTCGTTCCCGTTCCGGGCGCGCTCTCGACCGTCACATCGCCGCCGAGCAGCCGGCAGAAGGCCCGCGTGATCGCGAGGCCGAGGCCGGTGCCGCCGAACTTGCGGGTGGTCGTCTCGTCCGCCTGCGAGAAGCGCTGGAACAGGCGCGCCAGTTGTTCGGCCGTCATGCCGATGCCGGTATCGATGACGCGAAACACCATCGCGGCGTCGGCACCCTCCCCGCCTTCGCGCGCGACCGTGAGCGTGATGCGCCCCGCCTCGGTGAACTTGGCCGCGTTGCTGAGCAGGTTGAACAGGCATTGACGCAGCTTCACCACGTCCGTGTGCATGAGGCCGAGCCCGTCGCCGAGCGCCACTTCGAGCGCGTTCTGCTTCTGCTTGACGAGGCTGTCGACGGTCGCCGCCACCTCGCCGACGAGGGCCGCCACGTCGACGTCCTCGGCGAACGTGTCCATCCGGTTCGCCTCGATCTTCGACAGGTCGAGGACATCGTTGATCAAGCTCAGCAGGTGGCGGGCGTTGGACTTGATCTTGCCGAGATCCGGGAGGAGCGCCGTCGCACCGAGATCCTCGACCTCCTCCTCCATCATCTCGCTGTAGCCGATCACGGCGGAGAGCGGCGTCCGCAGCTCGTGGCTCATGTTGGCGAGGAAGGCGCTTTTCGCGCGGTTGGCGGCTTCCGCCGCGTCCTTGGCGGCGGACAGTTCGATCTCGGCCCGCTTGCGTTCGGTGATGTCGACGTGCATCCCGACCCACTCGCGCACGGTCTCGCCGTCGAGGATGGGGACGGCGCTGACCGCCATGAAGCGCCATTCGCCATCGGCGCGGCGGAGGCGATGCTCGACCCCGTAACGCTGCTTGGACCCCAACGCGGCGGACCACACCCTCACGGTCTCGTCGCGATCGTCGGGATGGACCGCATCGAGCCAGCCGCTGTTCAGTTCCGCCCCGCCCTGCCGGCCGGTCCACTCGGCCCATTGCTTTTGAGGCCTGTCGAACTCACCCTCGGCGTCGGCGGTCCACACGATCGTCGCGCTCGCCTCGGTCAGCGTGCGGAATCGTTCCTCGCTGTCCCGCAACCAGCGCTCGGTCCGCTTGCGGACCGTCACGTCGGACACCACCATGCCGGCGCCCCCGGTCGCGGCGCCGCCGTCCTCGGAGCGGAGCGGATAGAACGTGACCTGGTAGTCGCGCACCTGGTCCGGGCGGGCGTTGCTGCCGGCCTGGATGTCGATGTTCGGTACCGGACGGCCGCCCTCGATCACCTGCCGCAATTTCGGCTCGAGCGCCGCCTGCATTTCGGGCAGGATGTCCCACAAGTTCAAGCCCACCGCGGCGCTGAACGCGCGATCGCTCATCGCGGTCAGAGCCCGGTTCATGTGCCGCACGACGAGCGCGCGGTCGAGAAGGCCGAGACCGACCGGCGCGTTCTCCATGACGCCTTCGAGCAGCGCGCCGCTCCTTTGCTGTTCACGCCGACGGCGGGCGGCGAGGAGCACACTCGACCCGAAGGCACCCAGCCCGAACGCGGCCGCGAGGCCCGCCAACGGCCACACCACGTTCGCTTCCCGACGCCTGGCCCGCGCGCTGCTCGCGTCCGCCGACGCCTGCGCGTCGGCCACGAAGGCACGCACGCGGTCCATCGCTTTCTTGCCGGCACCGGAACTGACGGCCATCAACGCTTTCTCGGCGCCCCCCTCGCGATAGGCCGCGATCGCCCGCGCCGCCAGTTGCCGGCGATCCCCGACCAGCGCGCGCAGCGTCGGCACGTCGATGTCGAGGCCGTCCAACGACGCCAGCTGGCCCTCGATGGCGCCGAGCGCCGCGTTGTAGGGCTCGAGATAGTCCTCCTGCCCGGTCAGCAGGAACCCGCGCTGTCCCGTTTCGATGTCCTTGAGCGTGGACAGCGCACGCTCGAGGCGGATGACGGTCTCGGTGTCGCGGTCGACGGTCGCGCCCGTTTGGTGGAGCAGGATCAGGAACGCCAACCCGCAGCCAAGCCCGAGCGCGAGCAGGATCCCGGACGCCAGCGCGAGCCTGCTGGCCCCGCCCGCGACCGCGAAGCGTCCCCCCTCCGCACCGTCGTGGACGCCCGTCGCCGCTGGTCCGTTGGCCATGTTCCCACTCGCGTCCCTTGAACGCGGGTCCGGCGATCAGCCCCGCGTGGCCCTATCACGAGGCCCTTGACCGGAATGGCCCTGACGCGCGGGAGTTCCACGCGCGGGAGACATCACGCACACCCGGGCGCGTCGCCGGGCGCCGCGCCGAGACCGACCAAACCCGGAACCGGCCGACGGGCGGGGCTCCGCCCTCAGCGAACGCCCGCCCGGATGGCCCGTCGGAGGCTCCGCGAGCGGCCCCCGACCCGGGCCGCCCTATTCGGCGGCGTGCGCGACGGGGTCGACGGCCTGGAACGTGCCGCCCGCACCCTTGGCCATTTCCACGCGCCGCGCATGGAATTTCTCGAGACCCTCGCGATGCGCGATCGACACGATGCCGGTTTCCGGCAGACGCTCGATCAGCGTTCGGTAGAGCGCGGCCTCGCCCGCTTCGTCGATCGCGGCGGTCGCCTCGTCGAGGAACAGCCATTCGGGTCTGGCGAGCAGGGCGCGGGCCACGCCGAGCCGCTGCTGCTCGCCACCCGACAGCCGCTGCGACCAGTTCGCGACGGTGTCGAGTTCGCGATCGAGCTGCCCGAGCCCCACCGCGGAGAGCGCGGCGCGCACGTCCGCGTCGGGATAGTCTTCCACAGTGCGGGGGTAGACGACTGCCTGCCGCAGCGTGCCCTGGGGAAGATAGGTGCGCTGCGGAAGCACGAACACCTTCGTTCCGGCCGGGATCTCGATCCGTCCTTCGCCGAAGGGCCAGATGCCCGAAAAGGCGCGCAGCAGCGTCGTCTTGCCGGAGCCCGAACGCCCCGACAGCAGCACGCGATCCCCCGGCGCCAGCGCGAAGCGCGGCGCGGCGGTGATCGGCTCGCGCGAGGGGAGGCTCACCACGAGCCCCTCGGCCGCGAAGGCCGACCCTTCGGCCGCCACGCTGCGGATGTGCGGCTCCTGCGCGGCGGCCGCGTCCGTCGCGTTCATCACCGTCTCGAAGCCGGTCAAGCGCTGGACCACGGCGCGGTAGTCCGCGAGGCTGACGTAGGAATCGACGAACCAGGTCAGGCCGTCCTGCACGTTGCTGAACGCCGAATTCGCCTGCATCATCGTGCCGTAGGTGGCCTTGCCGAAGAAGTAAGCCGGGCCGAACAGCAGGTAGGGGAAGATGACCGAGACTTGGCTGAAGAAGCCCGTGAAGAAGCTGAGCTTCTTCTGGCGGCGGATGACGCCGTAGACGTTGCCCAGGATCGAATTGTAACGCTCATTGAGGGCGACGCGCTCGGCTCCCTCGCCGCCCAAGAGCGCGATCTGTTCGCTGTTCTCGCGGATGCGGGCCATGGAAAAGCGGAAGTTCGCCTCGTAGCGCTCCTGATTGTATTTCAGATGGACGAGCGGCTTGCCGATCACGTGGGTGATCAAGGTTCCCGCGGCGGCATACAGCAGCGCGATCCAGATCAGATAGCCCGGGATGTTGAACGAGAAGCCGAAGCTCGTCATGGGAAAGGTGATCGACAATCCCCACAACACGTAGAGGAAGATGCAGAGCCGGAGCAGGTTGCCGAAAAAGCCGATGCCCAACACCATCGTGGTGCCGACGAACGAATGGACGTCCTCGGCGATGCGCTGGTCGGGGTTGTCGGCGGGGCCGGTGACCATGCGCATGCGGTAGTGCTGGGCGGGCGCGAGCCAACGGCCGACGAAGTGCTCGGTCATCGACTTGCGCCAGCGGATCTGGAGCGTCTGGTTGAGGTAGTTCTTGTAGACGGAGATCAGGATGTAGATGGAGCCCAGGACCGTGAAGGTCTCGAGCGCGCCGATGAAATTCGGGTAGTTCCGCTCCTGTATGGCGTTGCCGAATCCGTTGTACCAGCTGTTCACGGCTTTCAGAACGAACGAGAAGGCGACTTCGAGCAGGACGACGGAGCCGAGCAGGCTGAGGCCGATCCAATGTTCGGGAGCCCGCACCGGGCCGATGAACCACAGCCGGATTTCGCCCGGCGCCTTGCGCAGGAAATACGGGTAGGCGAGCCGCCAGATATCCTTCAGGTCGGCGAGGAAATGCGGCATGAAACGGTTCTCCGCGAAGGCGCGACGCGGCCGGCCCGATCGGGCGCGTCTCGTCCGGGAGCGATCAAAGCAAAAAGAGCACGCTCTGACACGTGAAGTTTTGGACACTTGCCCCCGCGCGGGGGCGTCGGGGTGTCACGGCCAGGCGACCGCCGGGGGCAAGGAGGACAGGATCGATTCGACGTTGCCCCCCGTTTTCAGACCGAAGATCGTGCCCCGGTCGTAGAGCAGGTTGAACTCGACATAGCGGCCGCGCCGCACGAGTTGCTCGCGCCGGTCATCCGGTGTGGCGGCGTGCCCGACGGTGCGGGCGACGATCGCCGGGTAGATGCCGAGGAACGCCTCGCCGACGCTTCGCGTGAAAGCGAACTCCGCTTCGAAGTCGTCGCCGAGGTAATCGTAGAAGATGCCCCCGATGCCGCGCGGCTCGTTGCGGTGCTTCAGGTGGAAATATTCGTCGCACCACGCCTTGAATCGGGCATAGGGCGCGACGGGCGCGTGGGCATCGCAGGCGGCGCGCATGGCGGCGTGGAAGGCGCGGGCCTCCGGGTCGTCCTGGCGGCGGCGGCGGTCGAGCACGGGGGTCAGGTCGGCGCCCCCGCCGAACCAGGCGCGGCTCGTCACCACGAAGCGCGTGTTCATGTGCACCGTGGGGACGTGCGGGTTCCACGGATGCGCGATCAACGACACGCCCGAGGCCCAGAAGCGCGGGTCGGCGTCGGCGCCCGGGATCTGGCTCGCGAATTCGGGCGCCAAACTGCCGTGGACGGTCGAGGCGTGTATGCCGGCCTTCTCGAACACGCGGCCGTGCAGCAGCGCCATCGTGCCGCCCCCCCCCGGCGCCCCGGTGTGGTCGGTGCGCGACCAGGGCTTGCGCACGAAGCGGCCCGGCGCGCCCGCGCCCGCCGGTGCCTCGTCCTCCATGGCTTCGAAGGCCGCGATCAGCCGTTCCTGGAGCGCCTCGAACCACGCGCGGGCGGAGGCCTTGCGGCCGTCGACCATGGTGTCGTCGCGGGGATTCTCCGCGGGTTGAGCCGAGGCGGGCGGCGGCGGCCTCACGCGGGCGCGTCCGCACGCTCGCCGGACGCCTCACCCATGGCTGCGACCCCGCGCGCCGCCGCCGCGAACTCGCCCGGCATCATGATGATCGTCATCGTGTTCTGCTCGGCGCCGACTTCGGTGATCATCCGCATGCGCCGCAGTCCGAGCCCGGCGGGGTTCTGCATGATGACCTGCGCGGCGTTGCGCAGCACGTCGGCCGGCTCGAGTTCGGCTTCCGCCTTGATGAGCCGCGAACGCTTTTCCCGCAACGCTTCCGCTTCCTGCGCCACGGCGCGCTGCATCGAGGGGGGGACCTCGATGTTCTTCATCTGCACGCGCTCGACCTCGATCGGAGCAGAACGAGCGCGACGGCCGCGACGGCCGCCCAGAGCGCGGGGTAGCGGGCGACGGAGGCGAAAAAGACGGGCATCGGCGTGTCGCGTTGGAGGGCGCCTGAGGCGTATAGCAGGTCCCCGCCCGGTTGGCCCGCGCCCGCTCGCATCCGCGACGCCGGGAACCGATGCCGCCGTCGTCCTGGTCGGGACGGGTCGCTCACGCCTGGGCGGCGAACGCCCGCCGAAGCGCCGGATAATCCGTGTAGCCTTCGGCGCCCGGGGCGTAGAACAGATCCGGACGGGGCGCGTTCAGCGACGCATCCTCGCGGAAGCGGCGCGGCAGGTCTGGGTTTGCGATGAACAGTTTGCCGAACGCCACGGCGTCGGCGTGGCCCGAAGCCAGAACGCCCTCCGCGTCGGCGCGCGAAAACCGCTCGTTGTCGACGTAGACGCCGCCGAACTCCCGCTTCAGCTGCGGCCCGAGCCTATCGTCGCCGAGCGCCTCGCGGGCGCAGACGAAGGCGATGTCGCGCCTGCCGAGTTCGCGCGCCACGTAGCCGAAGGTCTCCGCCGGGGTGCTGTCGCCCATGTCGTGCGAGTCGCGGCGCGGCGCGAGGTGCATGCCCACCCGGCCCGCGCCCCACACGGCGATGCACGCGTCGGCGACCTCCAGCATCAGGCGGGCGCGGTTGGGGATGGCGCCGCCGTAGTCGTCGGTCCGGCGGTTGGTCTTGTCCTGGAGGAACTGGTCCAGGAGGTAGCCGTTGGCGCCGTGGATCTCGACGCCGTCGAAGCCGGCCCTTTGCGCGTTCTCGGCGCCGCGTCTGTAAGCGTCGACGACGCCCGCGATCTCGGAACGGTCGAGCGCGCGGGGCGTGACGAAATCCTTCGATGGGCGGATCAAGCTCACGTGGCCGGCGGGCCTGACCGCGCTCGGGGCTACCGGCACGGCTCCCTCGAGATAGACGGGATCGGAAATCCGGCCCACGTGCCAAAGCTGGAGGAGCATGCGGCCACCCGCGTCGTGCACCGCCTTGGTGACGAGCTTCCATCCCTCCACCTGCTCGGGGGACCAGATGCCGGGCGTGTCGGGGTAACCGACGCCCATCGGATCGACGCTCGTGGCCTCGCTCAGGATCAGGCCCGCCGACGCGCGCTGCCCGTAATACGCCGCCATGAGGGCGTTCGGCACGCGGGCGCCGCCGACCGCGCGGCAGCGTGTCAGCGGCGCCATCCAGATGCGGTTTGGCAGATGCAGTTCGCCGACCGTCATGGGATCGAAAAGGCTGGGCATGGGTCTTCCGGGTTCAGGGCCAAAGGATGCTTGGTTCATGCCGGCTCCGGCGTGCCCTCCCCGCCCCCGGCCGCGATGACGCCAAGATAGGGGCGCCGCGCCATGGGACAACCGGCACGCCACCTCTCCCGGCTCCGCGTCGCGCCTTCTCGGAAGGGCCACCTCAAACCTCGAGCACGTCCTTCGACGCCACCGTCGAATCGGCGTTGAGGCGGTAGACGATCGGCACGCCGGTTGCGAGCTCGACGCCGGGGATCGTTGCGGGCGTCAACCCGTCGAGCACCATGATCAACGAGCGCAGCGAGTTGCCGTGCGCCGCGACGAGCACGCGCTCGCCGCGCAGGACGCGCGGCAGGATGCGCTGGCAATAATAGGGCAGCGAACGCGCCACCGTGTCCCTGAGGCTTTCGCCGCCGGGCGGGGGAACGTCGTAGGAGCGGCGCCAGACATGGACCTGCTCTTCCCCCCATTTGGCGCGTGCCTCGTCCTTGTTGAGGCCCGCGAGGTCGCCGTAGTCGCGCTCGTTCAGCGCCTGGTCGGCCAGTGTTTCGAGGCCAGGCTGGCCCACGGCATCGAGCACAAGGGTCAGCGTGTGCTGGGCGCGCACAAGGGCCGACGTGAACGCGATGTCGAACGGGCCGACCGCCTTCAGCGCCCCGCCGGCGGCCCTGGCCTCGCCTATTCCCTTCGGCGACAGGTCGGGGTCCTTCCAGCCCGTGAACAGGTTTTTCAGGTTCCAATCGCTTTGGCCGTGGCGGACCAACACGAGCAAACGCTCCATGACCTTACCCTTCCCGGTTCAGAAATCCGTGAGCCCGAGCACGTCGGCCATCGCATAGAGCCCGGGCTTGCGGCCCCTTGCCCAGAGCGCCGCCCGGATCGCGCCGCGCGCGAAGACGGCACGGTCTTCGGCGACGTGGCCGAGTTCGATCCGCTCGCCCGCGCCGGCGAACATCACCCTGTGGTCGCCCACGACCGTGCCGCCGCGCAAGGACGCGAAGCCGATCGCGCCGGGCGCCCGGGCGCCCGTGTGCCCGTCGCGCCCGCGCTCGGAGCACGCCGCGAGAACGGTCCCCCGCCCCTCGGCCGCGGCCTCGCCCAGCAGCAGCGCGGTGCCCGACGGCGCGTCGACCTTCATGCGGTGGTGGGTTTCGACGATCTCGATGTCCCATTCGGGGCCGAGCGAGCGGGCCGCGCGGCGCACCAGCGCGGCCAGGAGGTTGACGCCGAGGCTCATGTTGCCCGAGCGCACGATCGGGGCGTGGCGGGAGGCCGCCGCGACCCGCGCGAGATCGTCCTCGTTCAAGCCCGTGGTTCCGACGACATGCGCGAGCCGCGCCTGCGCGGCGAGCGCCGCGAACGCGACCGTGGCCGCCGGGGAGGAGAAGTCGAGAACCCCGTCCGCCGCCACGAAGGCTTCGAGCGCATCGGCGGTAACCGGGACGCCGAGCGTCCCCACGCCGGCGAGGACCCCTGCGTCTTCCCCGAGGTGGGGCGAACCCGGCCGCTCGAGGGCCGCCGCCACGACGGCTCCTTCGGTCGCGTGGACCCCCGCGACCAGCATCCGACCCATGCGCCCGGCCGCACCGGTCACGACGAGGCGCATTTCCATCTCGATCCCTTTCGTTCGCGGCCGACCCTATACCGGCGGCGGGACGCCTTGGGAATGGCCGAAGCCACGGCCGTTCGTTCCGGCCAACGCCGCCGTCCGGGGGCCGCGCCTCCTCGCGATCGAAACCCCACCCCGGCTTTCGCGGGAGTGGGCGGCGAGGGGCCGACGCGCGATGCGGCTCAAATCCCCTCCCCCGGTGCGCGGGCCTCGATCGCCAGCGCGTGGACGCCGCCGCGCAACTCGGCGGCCAAAAGTTCGTTGACCAGCCTATGGCGTTCCACACGACCCCTGCCCAGGAAGGCGTCGGACACGATGCGGACGCGGAAATGTGTTTCCCCTCCGGGGCGCGCGCCGGAATGCCCCGCGTGCTGGCCGGACTCGTCTACCACCTCCAGGAAGCGGGGGGCGAGACCTTCCATCAGGGTCGAAGCGAGCCTGTCCTTGACCGTCATGAAGTGTTTCCTTCTCGTCACGCACGCCATCGAGCCCGAACGTCTGCCCGGCAACGCCGGCTTGCGGGGCTCCGCGCATCCCCCATAATAGGCCGGTGATGAACCTCAACTCGCGCCATTTCGATCGCATCCGCACCAAGTCCGTGCCGAAGGAGGCTCGGGCGGATCCGGTTGCCGTTCCCTGCGACCACCCGGGATGCGGCAAGGCGGGCGACTACCGCGCGCCGATGGGGCGGGATCGGGAAGGGCAATATTTCTGCTTCTGCCTCGAGCACGTTCGCGACTACAACGCCACCTACGACTATTTCAACGGAATGAGCGACGCGGCGGTGGCGCGCTACCAGAAGGAGGCGGTCGTCGGGCATCGCCCGACCTGGAGCATGGGGGTCAACCGGGCAGCGGGCGAGGCCGCGACGTTCGAGGACCTCCACCCCGACGCGCTGGGCATCTTCCGGGCGCAGACGCGCCGCGCCGCGCCAGCCCCGCAGCGGCCGCGCTACAGCCAGGCCACCGGCAAGGCGCTGGCGGCGTTGGGTCTCGACGAGTCGGCCGACGCCGTCGCGGTGAAGAGCCGCTACAAGGCCCTGGTCAAGCGCCTTCACCCCGACGCCAATGGCGGCGATCGGTCGAACGAGGACAAATTGCGCGAGATCATCCGCGCCTATAACTTCCTTAAGACGATCAAGCTGTCGGGCGCCGACCGCGCAACGACGACCGCGAAATGACTTAACCGCAGCCCGTTGCCGAATGGTTCGGCGACGGCACGGAGGATTGATGGAACAAGCGAGCCAGGGCGTGCCCCCCCTTCCCGACATGAAGGTGTCCGTCCGCCAGGTCTTCGGCATCGAGTCCGACATGCAGTGTCCCGCCTATTCGGCCAGCGACGACCACGTGCCGGACACCGATCCCGACTACATTTTCGATCGCGACACCACGCTCGCGATCTTGGCCGGGTTTTCGCGGAACCGCCGCGTCATGATCACGGGCTATCACGGGACGGGCAAGTCGACGCACGTCGAACAGGTCGCGGCGCGCCTCAATTGGCCCTGCATCCGCATCAATCTCGACAGCCACGTGTCCCGCGTCGACCTCGTCGGCAAGGACGCCATCGTGCTGAAGGACGGCAAGCAGATCACCGAGTTCCGCGACGGCATGCTGCCCTGGGCCCTGCAGAACAACATCGCGCTCTGTTTCGACGAATACGATGCCGGCCGGCCGGATGTGATGTTCGTGATCCAGCGCGTGCTCGAAGTGTCCGGCCGCCTGACGCTGCTCG
>CAXTIC010000053.1:0-25576 GCA_964244255.1 uncultured Lichenihabitans sp.
CTGTCGATGGACACCAATCCCGCCATCATGTGCCGGATGGACGGCCCCGAGGTCGCGGCCTTCAAGCGGGCGTGCGTCGACAACCGGATCTGGGGCTGCTTCTCCATCATGGAGTGGAACCCGCGCGGCAACCCCTACAACGTCGGGCTGATCATCGACGACGCCGGCGCGGTCCGGCTGTATTACCGCAAGATGCACCCGTGGGTGCCGGTCGAGCCCTGGGAGCCTGGCGACGTCGGCATCCCGGTGATCGACGGACCCAAGGGCGCCAAGCTCGGGCTCATCATCTGCCATGACGGCATGTTCCCCGAGATGGCGCGCGAATGCGCCTACAAGGGCGCCGAGATCATGCTCCGCACCGCCGGCTACACGGCGCCGATCCGCGATTCGTGGCGTTTCACCAACCAGTCGAACAGCTTCTGCAACCTCATGGTGACCGCCAACGTGTGCCTGTCCGGCTCGGACGGCACTTTCGATTCGATGGGCGAAGGCATGGTGGTGAACTTCGACGGCACGATCATCGCCCACGGCACGAGCGGACGCCCCGACGAGATCATCACGGCCGAGGTGCGGCCCGACCTCGTGCGCGAAGCGCGTCTCCACTGGGGGGTCGAGAACAACATCTACCAGCTGGGCCACCGCGGCTACACGGCGGTCAAGGGCGGCGCGCGCGATTGCCCCTACACCTACATGCACGACCTCGCGGCGGGCCGCTATCGCGTGCCGTGGGAAGACGAGGTGCGCGAGCGCGACGGCGCCTCTTGCGGGTTCGCGGCGCCGACGCGCAACTACGGCGAAGGCCAGGTCGAGCACGACCGCGACGACGGCCGCGAGGCGGCTGAATGAGCCTCGATTTCCTCCGTCCGGCCGCCGGCGTCGGGGGACGTACCGTCACGGCCGATCCCTATCCCTGGCCGTTCGACGGCGACCTCCGGCCGGATAACACGGCGCTCGTCGTCATCGACATGCAGACGGATTTCTGCGGCGTCGGCGGCTACGTCGACCGCATGGGCTACGACCTGTCGCTGACCCGCGCGCCGATCGCGCCGATCGGCCGCGTGCTCGCCGCCATGCGGGCGGGCGGATACACCATCATCCACACGCGCGAAGGCCACCGGCCGGATCTGTCCGACCTGCCCGACAACAAGCGCTGGCGTTCGCGGCGGATCGGGGCGGGGATCGGCGACGCGGGTCCGTGCGGGCGCATCCTCGTGCGCGGCGAGCCGGGCTGGGACATCATTCCCGAACTCGGCGCCGCGCCCGGCGAGATCGTCATCGACAAGCCCGGCAAAGGCTCGTTCTGCGCCACCGACCTCGAACTGATCCTGCGCGCGCGGTCGGTCCGCAACCTCGTGCTGACCGGCATCACCACGGACGTCTGCGTGTCGACCACCATGCGGGAAGCCAACGACCGCGGTTTCGAATGCCTGCTGGTCGAGGATTGCTGCGGAGCCACGGACCGGGGCAACCATCTCGCGGCCGTCAAGATGGTCACCATGCAGGGCGGGGTATTCGGCGCGGTGGCGTCCTCCGGGGCGCTGATCGCCGGGTTGGAGGCGTCATGACGAGGGTCGCGAACGGAAGCGCGCGCTCCCTTTCCCCGCTCGCGGGAGACGGTGTCGACGCGCAGCGGCGACGGATGAGGGGTTCCTCGACGCCGGCGGTCCCCCTCATCGGGCGCTGCGCACCATCTTCGCCCGCAAGCGGGAGAAAGAAAGGGAGGGGGACATGAGCGCCGTCGCGGTGTCCGCGGTCGGCATGACGAAGCGGTTCGGCACCTTCACGGCGCTCGACCACGTCACCATCGACGTGCCCGCCGGGCAATTCCACGTCCTCCTCGGTGAGAACGGCGCCGGAAAATCGACGCTCGTCAAGTGCATCATGGGGTATTACGAACCCGACGAGGGTGGCCTCGCCGTCGACGGCCGGGCGGTCGCGGTGCGCAACCCGCGCGACGCGCGGGCGCTCGGCATCGGCATGGTCTACCAGCAGTTCACGCTCGTGCCCTCGCTCACGGGCGCGGAAAACCTCGTCATCAGCCGGGCCGACGCCCCCGCGATCATCGATTGGACGAAGGAACATCGCGCCCTTCAGGCGTTCATGGCCCGCATGCCGTTCAAGGTGCCGCTGAACGTGCCCGTGGCGGCGCTCGCCGCCGGCGAGAAGCAAAAGCTCGAAATCCTGAAGCTGCTCTACCTCGACGGTCGCTTCCTGATCCTCGACGAGCCCACGTCGGTGCTCACGCCGGACGAGGCCGACGAGATCCTGGGGCTGCTGCGCGGCATGACCCGGCGCGGCGAACTCACCGTGCTGATGATCAGCCACAAGTTCCGGGAGGTCATGGCGTTCGGCGACGCGGTGTCGGTGCTGCGCCGGGGCGCGCTCGTCGGGGGCGGACGCGTGGCCGACATGACGCGGGACGGCATGGCGCGGCTGATGATCGGCGACACCGCCGTGCGGGCGAGCGCCGCGCGCGCCGCGCCCCGCGCCGCCCAGACCGTGCTGGAGCTCGCCGGGCTGTTCGCGGACGACGACGCGGGGGGCCCGGCCCTGCGGGGCGTCAGCCTCAAGGTCGGCGCGGGCGAGATCGTCGGCATCGCCGGCGTCTCCGGCAACGGGCAGGCGGCGCTGGTCGAAACCCTGTCCGGTCAGCGGGCGCTCGGCGACGGGCGCATCTTCGTGCGGGGGGAGCCCTTCGAGCCGGTCCGCAAGGACTTCGATCGGTTCAAGGTCTTCGGGCTGCCCGAGGAACCGCTGAAGAACGCCGCCGTGCCGCGCATGTCGGTTGCCGAGAACATCGCCTTCCGGTCGTTCGACAAGCCGCCGGCGGCGCGCTTCGGCTGGTGGCTGTCGCCCGGGCCGATCCGGGCGCGGGGCACGAGCCTGATCGAGCGCTACCACGTGAAGACGACCTCGCCCGACGCGCCGATCGAGACGCTGTCGGGCGGCAACGTGCAGCGCGCCGTGCTGGCGCGGGAATTGTCGGGCGACGTCGACGTGCTGATCGTCGCCAACCCGTGCTTCGGGCTCGACTTCGCGTCCGTCGCCGAAATCCGCGCCCAGATCATGGACCAGCGCAACCGCGGCGCCGCCGTGCTGCTCGTGTCCGAGGACCTCGACGAGATCCTCGAACTCGCCGACCGCGTCGCCGTGATGTCGGAAGGCAAGATCAGCTACGTCGCCCCGGTCGCCGAAACCGATCGCACGACCATCGGCCGCCACATGGCGGGGCATTGACGCCGATGATGGTTCCCCAACCGCCGGCCGAGACGACGGCACCGCGCCAATGACCGTCATCCCGATCCCGGCCGAGCCCTTCCCCTACGCGCTGCCGCCCGGCCGCACGGCGCTCGTGGTGATCGACATGCAGCGGGACTTCATCGAGCCGGGCGGGTTCGGCGCCGCGCTCGGCAACGACGTGTCGCTGCTCGGGGCGATCGTGCCGACCGTCGGCAGGCTCCTCGCCCTGTTCCGCGCCAAGGGATGGCCCATCCTCCACACCCGGGAAAGCCACGCGCCCGACCTGTCCGATTGCCCGCCCGCGAAGCGCCTGCGCGGGGAAACCGTCCCGCGCATCGGCGACGCGGGGCCGATGGGGCGCATCCTCGTGCGGGGCGAGCCGGGCAACGCCATCGTCGAGGCTTGCGCGCCCCACGACGGCGAGACCGTGATCGACAAGCCCGGCAAGGGCATGTTCTGGCGCACGGACGCGCAGGCCATCCTCGAACGGCTCGGGATCACGCATCTCGTGTTCGCCGGAGTCACGACGGAAGTATGCGTGCAAACGTCGATGCGGGAAGCCAACGATCGCGGCTACGAATGCCTGATCGTGGCCGACGCCACCGAGAGTTATTTTCCCGAGTTCAAGACCGCGACGCTGCGCATGATCACGGCGCAGGGCGGCATCGTCGGCTGGGCGACGACGTTCGCGGCGCTGAGCGGCGCGCTCCCGTGAGCCCGGCACCGTCGTCGCGAGCCGAAGGCCAAGCAATCCAGCTTCGCAGGACGGTGCCGCCGGACCGCGTCGCGGCGCCCGCAAGGACGGCCCCGCGCGAGCGCGAGGACGCACATTGACCGACGCTCCCTTCGATGCGCGGGCGGTGATCGACGCCATGGGGCCGCTGCTCGGGCTCGACGTGAGGCCCGACTACCGTCCGGGCGTGGCACTCAACCTCGAAGCGACGGCCCGCTTCGCCGCGCTGCTGCTCGACGCTCCCCTCGATGACCGGGAAGAGCCCGCGCCGGTCTTCCACCCGTGACGGCGCTGTTCGAACGCGCGGCGGCCGACGTGGCGCGTGACGTGGCGACCGGCGCCTTGTCGGCGCGCGACGTGGTGGAGGCCGCCCTGGCGCGGATCGCGGCGCTGGACGGAAGCGTCGGCGCGTTCACGGCGGTCACGGCCGAGCGGGCACGAACGAAGGCCGCGGCGCTCGACGAAGGGCGTTCCCGCGGCCAGCCCTCGGGGCCGCTCGCCGGGGTGCCGTTCGCGGTCAAGAACCTGTTCGACCTGCAAGGTCTGGCGACGCTCGCGGGCTCCAAGATCAACCGCGACGACCCCCCGGCGCCGCGCGACGCCACGCTCGTGGCGCGGCTCGAAGCGGCGGGGGCGATCTGCGTGGGCGCGCTCAACATGGGCGAATACGCCTACGACTTCACCGGCGAGAACTGCCACGACGGCCCGTCGCGCAACCCGCACGACTTGGGCCGCATGTCGGGCGGGTCGTCGGGGGGCTCGGGCGCGGCGGTCGCGGCCGGATTCGTGCCCTTGTCGCTCGGCTCCGACACCAACGGGTCGATCCGCGTGCCCTCCTCGCTGTGCGGCCTGTTCGGCCTGAAGCCGACCTTCGGCCGCCTGAGCCGGGCGGGAACCTTCCCGTTCGTAGCGAGCCTCGACCACCTCGGGCCGATGGCCCGCTCGGTTCGCGACCTGGCGCTCGCCTACGACGCCATGCAGGGTCCCGACCCGGCCGACCCGGCCCAGGCGCGGCGCGCCCTCGAGCCCGTGACGGCGACGCTCGAAACGGGCGTCGCGGATCTGCGTATCGCGGTCGCGGGCGGCTATTTCGCCGCGCACGGGGAGCCGGAAGCGTTCGAGGCCGTCCGGCGCTGCGCCGGGGCGCTCGGCGCGGATCGCACCGTCGCGTTCCCGGAAGCGCACCGCGCCCGCGCCGCGGCCTATCTCATCACGACGACGGAGGGCGCGGCGCTGCACCTCGACCGTTTGCGCACCCGCGCCGCGGATTTCGACCCCGCGGTGCGTGACCGGCTCATCGCCGGCGCGATGGCGCCGGCCGTCTGGGTGGTTCGGGCGCAAAAGTTCCGACGCTGGTTCCAGGCCGCGGCCGCGGCCGTGTTCGACGCGGTCGATGTCGTGCTGGCCCCCGCCACGCCCTGCCGCGCGCCGCGCCTCGGGCAGACCACGATGACGGTCGGCGGCGACATCCTGCCGGTTCGGGCCAACCTCGGGCTCTACACGCAGCCCATCTCGTTCATCGGCCTGCCGGTCGCGGCCGTGCCCGTCTGGACCGAGGGCGAACCCCTGCCGATCGGCATCCAGCTCATCGGGGCGCCCTGGCGCGAGGACGCCGTGCTGCGGGTCGCCCGCGCGCTCGAACGGGCGGGTGTGGCGCGGGCGCCCGTGGCGCGGCTCTAGCCGGCGTCACGCCGTTCGGCGTCGACGGCGGGACGGGGTAATTCAGCGAGCGGACCCGGACGGGCTCGCGCGTTCCCCGCCTCCCGTCGGCCCCCCCGGCCGATGCAGGCGGGCGGCGGGCCGCTCGAAGGCGAGCCTGCCGCCCTTGTAGCCGAGCAGCGGCGCCACGACGCCGGCGACCGCGGCGGCGGGGCTCTCGCAATCGAGCACCACGAAATCCGCGGGCCGGCCGACAGCGATCCCGTAATCGTCGAGGCGCATCAGGGCGGCGGCGTCGGCCGTCACCATGACGAGGCAGGCGGCGAGGTCGGCCTCGCGTCCGAGTTGGGCCACGTTGGCGTAAAGGTTCGCCATCCGCACGAGCGATCCGTCGCCGTAGGGCGTGAACGGGTTGCGCACGTTGTTGGTCGCGATCGAGCAGGTGACGCCGGCTTCGCGCAGCCGGTGCGCGGGCGCGACGCCGCGCGGCACGCTGTGGGTCGCGTCGCGCCCCATCAGGAACAGGTCGGTCGACGGCAGAACCGTGACGGCGACGCCCGCCGCGGCCAGCCGCCGGGCCGCCGCGGCGAGGCGCTCGGGCGGCACGGCCGATAGTTTCGTCACGTGGCCCGCGGCAACCCGCCCGCCCCAGCCCGCCGCCTCGGTCCGTCGGCAAACCTCGTCGAGGTCGAACGTGGCGGCGTCGAGCGAGAAGTCGAGGTGGAGATCGATGTCGAGGTCGAACCGCCGCGCCAGGTGGAAGATGCGCGCGATGTGCCCGGTGGCGTCGCGGTCCATGTAGGGCGCGCCGCCGACGAGGTCGGCACCGTCCTCGATCGCCGATACGAGCATGGCCTCGCAGCCGGGATCGTCGAGCAGTCCCTCCTGCGGGAACACGCACACCTGCAGGTCGATCGCCCAGGCGTAGTCCCGCTTGAGGCGCCGCAGGGCGCGCAGGCTCGTGAGCCCGACCCGCGGGTCCACCTCGACGTGGGTCCGCATGCGGTTCGTGCCGTGCGCGATCGCCATCTCCAAGGTGCGGCGCGCCCGGGCATAGACATCCTCCTCGGTGAAGGCGCGCTTGGCGGCGGTTACGCTCGCGACCGCTTCGGCGAGCGTTCCGGCCTCGCAGGGACAGCGTTCGTCGAGGCACGATTTGTCGAGGTGGACGTGGCTGTCGACGAAACCCGGGATCACGAGCCTGCCGCCAAGGTCGAGCGCCGGGCCTTCGGCGTCGATCCTCGGCTCGACGGCGACGAAACGCTCGCGGACGATGCCGAGGTCGACCCGTTCGCCGCCGGCGAGGCGGACATCACGGACCAGAAGGTCGAGGCTCAAGACGTCACCGCTGAAAATCCCTTGATCGTCGCGTGCCAGCACCCGGTCGGGTGGGCCGTCTCGACGCTCGGTCCCGCCGGGTTCGCCCGAAGCGGCGGTCGGGCGGGCGACGAGGGTCCCAGGGTGACCGCGATGGGCGTCGTTCGCGCCGGCCCTCGAACGGAATGCGCTGTTCCGCCATCGGTCCCGTGTCAAAGGCTAACGTCGATCAACGCACCAACTCCCAGCCGAATGCAACGCATTCGTGTCGGGCACGGGGCGCGGCCCCTGCCGCGGCCGCCGCGCGTCGCGTCGCGGCGGAGCGAGGGTCGTCAAATCTGCGCTCGACCTACGCGCGGCGCACCGCCACCACCGTGATGTTGTCGCGGCCGCCGCTGGTTCGCGCGAAGGCGACGAGGCGCGCGCAAAGGTCCGCCGCGTCGCCGTGAATACCCTCGCCGGCGGCGGCGATGATCGCCTCGGGGGTTTCGGCGTAGTTCCAAAGGCCGTCGGTGCACAGCAGCAGCCAGTCCCGGCTTCGGCCTTCGTCGCCCGCGAGGTCGAGGACGCCGGGCTCGGGACAAGGACTGGCGACCGCGAAATCGGTCGTGCCCAGGCAGTGCAGCAGCGCGTGGGCGCGGGGATCGCGGCGCGCCTCCGCCTCCGTCATGAGCCTGGTGTCCGTCACCATCGCGAGCCACGAATGGTCGCGCGTCAGCAGGCGCCCGCCCGCATCGGACAGGACGTAGGCGCGGCTGTCGCCGAGCCAGCCCAGCGTCACGCCCGCCCCATGATGCCAGGCGGCCACGAGGGTGGTGGCCGGCGGGTCCACCTCGGCCTGGCGGTCGAACGCCAAGTCGCAAACGGCCGCGTGGGCCTCGCGGATGGCCCGCGCCATGACGCCTCCACGGGCGGTGTCGCCGGCCGCCTCCGCGCCGGCCAGCACGCGGTGGGCGACCCTCGCGGCCGTGATCGAGGCCAGTTGGGGCGTTTGCGAGTTGGAAACGCCGTCGCATACGACGACGATCGATCCGGGGCCGCCTTCCGCGGAACCCGACAGGGCGAACGCGTCCTGGTTCGATCGGTGCACGAGGCCGGGATCGGTGTGCCCGGCGAGGCCCGGCCCGACGCCTTCCGCCCGGCCGCCGCTGCCGGCCGGCTCCGGCGCCGCGATACGGGCCCCGCAATCGGCGCAGAACCGATCGCCGGGTGCGACGGTGGCGTGGCAGCGCGGGCAGCTCATCCCGAAGACCCCGTCACATGAGCGTCCGGGGCCGGACCCTATTGGCCCGATCCACGTAGGCGACGCGGGCCGCGGGGCTGTCGCTGATCCGGGCGCAGGCGCGCAACGCCGCCTCGGCGCGCTGGCGGAGCGCGCGGCCCGTGACCGGGCCGCCCAGCAAGGTGGCGCCGGTGGCGGTCATGCTGCCGGCCTCGACCCGACGCGCCGCCTGCAGGGCGACCGCCGCCTGCGCCTCGTGCCGGGCGATGTCGTCGCGGTCCATGCCGGCGAGGATTTCGGCGGCCTGGCGCAGGTCGGCCTCGGCCGGGTCGCCGTCCGACAGCGCGCGCACGGAAGCCAGCTGCGCTTCGGCCGAGAGGGCCGCGCTGGCCGGCACGCGGGCGAGCGCCGCGACCGCGCCGGCCCGGTCGCCGGCCGCCAGCCGACAGCGGGCCAGGCCGAACGACGCGGCGGCCAGCGAGGGGTCGGTTCGGCCGACGTTGTCGTAAAGTCCGGCCGCCTCGGCGCCCCGGCCATCGGCCTCCAACGCCGTCGCCAGGGCGAGCTTGGGGGCGGGCTCACCGGGGATCTCGCCATAGACCTTGTCGAAACACTCGACCGCCTCCGCGCCGCGGCCGAGCGACAGGTAGAGCTTCCCGCAATACCAGTCCGGCCGCCAATCGAAGGCGTCGATGGCCAGAGCCCCGTCGAGCATCGCCATCACGGCGTCGACCTCGGCCCGCCCGGTCGCGATCATGGTGTCGGCCCGGCGGAGTCGCGCCTCGGCCGACAGCGGCTTCGACCGGCACAGGGCGGCAAGCAGCGCCTCGCGCGCCTCGGGCTCGGCGGTCCAGGCCGGCAGCAGGTCGGCGATGGCGGGATCGGTCTGGTCCAGGCGCAAGTCCGGCAGGCGCCGCCACGCGCCGTCGAGGCCGAGCGGGTCGCCGGGCGCGAGGCGTTCGGACAGGAACAGCGCGCTGTCCATCGCCGGGATCGCGCCGTCGCGGGCGACCGTTTCCCGCAGCACGCCCGTCAACTGCGCCGCCATCTCGTCGGCGGACTGGAAGCGGGCGTCCATGCCCGGGGCTGTGGCCTTCAGCAGGAAACGGTACAGGCTTTCGTTGCCGACGAGCGGAAGGGTGAGCGCGACCGGCAGCGTGGCCGTGCCGCCGTCCGGCCCGACGAGCAAGTGCGCCGCCACCAGGCCGGGGGGCGCGGTCCCGGCGAAGCTGCGGCCCGTCGGGTTCCAGCGCAGCCAGCTGGGCAGCGGGCTGCCGTCGGCCTGCGCGGCGCGCAGCGGGACGGCGGCATCGAAGCCGGCGCCGCGGATCGCCGCTTCGGGCACCGTCAGCAGCACGTCCCCCGGCGGCGGCAGCGCGTCGACGAAGCGTCCGGTGTTGTCGAAGTCCATGACCAGCACGGCAAGCGTGCGGCCGATGGTGAACAGGTCCGAGACGGCCTGCGGATCGTTGTCCGCCTCGGGCGCCTTGTAGCCCGTGGTGCCGTAGATGTCGCCGTGAGGGTCGCCGATGCGGCGCACGGCGCCCATGTCGATCAGCTTCACGTCGTCGCCCTCGAGCATGACGTTGTCGGGCTTGAAGTCGCAATAGACCAGGCCCTGCTCGTGCAGGTAGGCGAAGGCGGGAAGGATGCCGAGGATGAAGGCCATCGCCTCGGCGGGCGGGAGCGGGCCGTGTTCGCGACGGATCGCCTTCAAGGTGCGTCCGCCGACGTATTCCATGACGATGAAGCTTTCGCCGTCGCGGGTCACGAAGGTGTAGATGCCCACGATCTTGCCGTGCTTCACCGCCGCCAGGAACTGGCGTTCCGCGACGGCGGCGGCTGCCGCCGCCGGGTCCTTGCTGTTCAGCAGACCCTTCAGCACGACCCACCGGTTGAGCCGCGTGTCCATCGCCAGGTAGATCCAGCCAAGGCCGCCGAAGGCGATCGGGCCCTTCACCTCATACTGGTCGGCCAGGACGTCGCCGGGGACGAGGGACGGGCGGAAGTTGTATTCGGCGCCGCAGTTCGAGCAGAACCGCTTGTCCGGGTTCACCCGGTTGCCGCAGGCGGGGCAGATCGCCTTGCCGTCCGGCACGCGGGCGTCGGCGAGGACGAGCTTCAGCGGGTCGCTCGACGGTTCGACGGGCATCTGCACGAGCCCGCCGCCGAGCGCGCGCCGCCGGCTGCTGCTGCCGTGGCTGCCGCGTGCCGAACCCGTGCGGGTCTGGCCGCCGGTAGCTGTCCCGATGCCCGTACCGGTGGTGCCCGCGCCCGGGGACGGGCGCCGCGCGCCGGTCACGCGGCCCGTCGTGCGGCTGTAGCCGCCTTGCCGGGCCGTGTGGGTGGCGCCCGTCCCACCGCCTCGGGAGGCTGGCGAACTCGCCGGGCCGGCCAGCACCCCGGTGGGCTCGGCCCGGCCGCAGGTGTCGCAGAAGCCGTCCACGAACGCGCCGGAACAGCTCGGATCGGTGCAGGCGCGGGCCATCGTGCGGTCCTTCCGTGAGGTCAGCGGCCGGCCAGCGCCGCTTCGAAGGCGGCGAGGTCGCGGGCCGCCTGGTCGAGGTCGAGCGGTGTCGTCGCGAGAGTGGCCCGGGCCGCCGCCGCCCGCTCATCCAGCGAGGGCGACGCGGCCGCAGGGTCGGCACGGGCGCGGTGCTTGGCGCGCAGGGCGCCGAGGCGGGCGCGCAGTTCGTCCCGCCGCGCGAGGGCCGCCGACGCGGCGTCGCCGCGCGACCGGACGTCGGCGGCGACGCGCTCGTGCAGCGCCTGCCAGTTGGCCAGCCCCAGCAGCGTCGCGTCGGTGCGCCCGGCGGCGAGCGTCCGCCCGATCCGGTCGAGCCAAGCGGCCAACTCGCGCGGGGCGCCCGGGTCGGCCGCCGGCAGGCGGGCTGCGACGGCGGCCGTGCTCGCGGCGGCCGCGGCGTCGGCGCGATCCGCCTCGGCCCGAAGCGCCGTCATCGCCCGCTGGGCCGCCTCGACGCCGGACCGGGCCTTGTCGAAGGCCTGCGCGGCCGCATCCACGACCGGCGCCAGGGCCTGCAACGCGTCGAGCCGGTCCAGCGGGTCCCGGGGCTGGCCGTCGGCCTGGATCGGCGCGTCCGCGGCGGCCAAGCGCGCCGCCAAACCGGTCGTCGCGGGCAGCCGGCCTACCACAGCCGCGAGCCGGGCCTTGAGGGCCGCGGCCTCGGCCGCCGTGTCGGTGATCCGGGCCAGTTGCTCCCGCGCACGATCGAAGGCGGCATCCATCGTGCGCAGCAGCGTCTCGGGCGACACCGCGGCCGTGGTTCGCGGCCCGCCCAGGAGCCGACGATGCAGCACGGGCGTCTCCGCGAGGTCGACCGTGATGGAGGGGCCGCGCAGGATTTGCAGGGCGTCCTCGCCCAGGGCATCGGACCGCCATAGCCGCCCGCCGCCCCCGCGCGTCCGCTCCGCGCGGTCGAGCGCGCCGCCGATCAGCAGCACGCCCTGCCAAAGTTCGTCCATGGTGGCGACGAGGCCGCGCGCCTCCTCGGCGAGGCGCCCCGCGCCGGCCGCGATGGCGCGCACGGCCCCGTATTCCGGCAATTCGCTCAGCTCCGAGACGTTACGGCTGGCCGCGGCCAGACGGTCGCGCCACGCCTTGAACTCGGCCTCGACGTCATCGGGGGCCGACATCAGCGGTATTCGCGCAAGCGGAGCCATAGCCCGCCCACCGACAGCAGCGCCGCCGCCGCGAGCGCGCCGCAGGCCACGAGGGGGATCAGCGCCGCCATGTCGAGCGCGCGCGTCACGCGACGCTCGAATTCCACCTGGTTCACGGCGATCGTGCGGTCGAGGGCCGCCTGCACGGCCTGGAAGGCGCCGGCGCCGCCCCCCGCACCCTCGCCGAGCCAACGCCCGATCGCCGACGTCCGGTCGCGAGACTCCTGGTCGGTGATGGCGCGGATCGTCTGTACGGCCGCCGCGAGCGTGGCGACGCTTTCGGTCGCGGCTTCGCGCTCCGGCACGCCGAAGGTGACGTTTTCGAGCTCCGCCCCCAGCAGCCCGCCGGGGTGGGGGGCCGCCTCGAGCGCGGCGGCCGGCGACCCGGCGCTCTCCAGGGCCAGTGACTGCCGCAGCTGTTTCAGCAACGGCTGCGCCCGCTCGGGCCGGGACAGATCGGTGCCGATCAGCGCCGTCGCGGCCGCTCCCATGCGCTGCTGCGCTTCGGGCCGGGCGGCGGGATCGAGAAGCCACACCGACATTCCCGCCCGGAGCGCGTTGACGGCAGCCTTGGCTTCGAACAGCACGCGAAGACTATCGTAGGCGTCGGATTTCGCGGCGCGCAGGTCCGCGCGCTCCGACAAGACGGCGGCGCCGAGCCACAGTCCGCCCGCCGCGGTCACCAGCATGGCGAGGGCCAGCAGGGGATTGACCAGGCGCCGCATCCGCCGCGCCAGCCAGACCTGGGCGCCGAACTGGACCGCGACCAGCAGGACGAAGGCCGCGAAGGCCACGCCGCCATGAACGAGCGAGGTCGCGCGGTAGGCGGCGTAGCGCCTTTCCAGTTCGTCGGCGTTCGCCGCCGCCAGCGCGCCGGCTTCCGGCACGACGAAGCCGCGGTCGACCCGGCTGGCCCACTCCAGGCGGTGCGCCATCAGCCACGGGTCGCCGTGCGCCGCCGCTCGCGTCTCCACCACCGCCTCTTCATAGCGGAGGAGCTGCCGTGCCAGTGCCCGCAACGGCAGCGCCTCCGCGTCGCCGTAGGTGATGTTGCGCGAGGCGGCGACGAGGTCGGCGGCGAGGCTGTCGAGCCCGGCGCGGAACCGCGACGAGGTGCCGACCGTGGCGCCGCCATCCGTGAGCGAATCGGCAGCCGCCAGGGCGTCGAGGTCGGCCAGCGTCGCCGCCATGCGCAGCGCCAGCGCGACCGAGGGTTCGGCGTCGCGCCCGATGGTCTGCGCCGCGTCGCGGATGCCGCCCGCGGCCCAGAACGCCGTGCCCCCTGCCAACACCGCGAGCACCACCAGCATGGCCATCGCGCCGATCAGCCGGGCCGGGGTCGCCGCGGACCGTATCCGGGCGAGCGCCATGACGGACGTCATCGCGGCGCCACCCGGAGCCGCGTCCAGCAGCCGAGCGTGATCTCGTCGCCGCCGCCGATCCGGGTCGGGACGTTCGGCTCGACCTCGGTGCCGTTCAGTCGGGTGCCGTTGGTCGAGCCGAGGTCGAGCAGCGAAAGCGCGCCATCGGCCGCGCGCAGGATGCGGGCGTGCCGGCGGGAGATGCCGGGGTCGTTGATCACGATTTCGGGGTGGATGTCGGCGCTGTCGGACCGGCGGCCGATCAGATGATCGGCGAGATCGAGCGGGAATACCCGCTCGCGCGTGTCCGCGGGCATCGGGTCCTCGGCGCGGCGCAGCGAAACGTCGACCGCCGCGTGCAGATCCCACCGCGACGCGGGCGGCACGGCGCCGGCGACGGACGCGCGACCGTTCGCCGCCACCGGCCCGGGCGGTGCGACGGGCGGGGTCGGGGCCGGCGGGGTCGGGGCGGCCGCGAAGGGCTGTTTGGCGAGGAAGTCGTACCGGCAGGTGTCGCAGAACCGCGCGAACGGGCCGGGCCGCGCTTCGCCGCACACCGGGCAAAGCTCGACCCCGCCCGGTGTCGCCGCGGCCGGGACGGAGGCCGCCTCCGCGGGCGACCACGCCGCCGGGGGCGCCGCCATCGCGGCCCCGCACTCCGAGCAGAACTCGGCATCGGTCGAAACGCTGCCGCATTTCGGGCAGCGCGGGTCTGGACCGCTCATGTTCCACCCATGCGGCCGTCAGTCCCGCTTGGCCCGCACGGTTCGCGTGCTGGCCACGTCGAGGTCCATGACCGCGACCCGGCCGGCATCGCGCCGCAGCCGCAGCGTGCCCCCGACCGCATCGGGCACGATCACCTCGCGGAGCCGCCGCGTCGTTTCCGCGTCGTTCGACTGCTCGGCGAGCGCCAAGGCGCGGCCGAGGTGCAAGGTCGCGGTCGCCTCGTCGTTCCGGTCCAGCGCCTCGAGTCCCTCCTGGATGGCCCGCGCCTTTTCGGCCTGGCCGGTGTAATGCGCGACCTGCGCGTCGATGCGGGTCGACAGGCCGGCGTCCTGCGTCCAGGTCACGGTCACGTTGCCGCCGGGCGCGATGGCGTCGCCGCCCGCCGGGTCGCGCCAAACGACGCTCGGCCGGCACACCAGCATCTCTTCGCCGACCCCGAGCGGCGCCACTTCGAACGAAGCGAAATAATCGAGCGTGCCTTCGCCCCAGGCGCCCAGCGGCACGTCCACGGACCGCTGATCCACGGGCCTGACCTTGTCGGTCAGGTCGATTTCGGTCGGGAAGGCCTGCTTGACCGCGACCAGCCGGGCGTTCTTGGGCATCCATAGGCGCAGGCGGACGTCGGCGACCGACTTCGACAACGCTGCCGCGAGCGTGTCTCGGAAGTCCCGGGCCAGGTCCGCGGGGTCGGCCACGAGCTGCGACGTGCCGAGGAGGTGTCCCGAGATGGCGCGCAGCTGCGCCGGCGACCAATCCGTGCCGACGCCCCGGCAATCGGCCTGGAACACGCCGGCGCAAGCCTCGAGCGCCCTGTGGAGGGCCGGGCCGTCGCTGGCGTCATTCTGCCCGTCCGTGAGCATGATGGCCTGGCACAGCGCGCCCGCACGCCGTTCGAACAGCACGCGCGCCGTGTTCAGCGCCGCCGACATGACGGTGCCGCCCGACGCTTCCAGGCGCTGGATTCCCGCGTGGGCGCCGCGGCGCCCGGCCTCGTCCATCGCGGTCAGTCCCAGCACCAGGCGCGGCCCGCCGTCGAACGCCAGGACGAACGCTTCCACGCCGCCGTCCAACTGGTCGACCGCGACCCGCAGGGCGTGCTTCAGCGCCGCCATCTTGTCGCCGACCATGGAGCCGGACTTGTCGGCGATGAGGCCGACCACGCGGCCCATTCCACCGCGCTCGGCGACGCCTTCGGCCGAAAGACTGAACACCGCGTCGGCCCGCCGGCTGCCGGGGGGCAGGTATCGATTGAGGAAGGTCTCGACCCGGAAGCGCACGCTCAGCCCTCCCCGCCCGCGCCGACCGCGACATTGTCCGCGTGGGCGCGAAGGCCGTCCAGCAGGCGGGCTCGGACCTCGCCCAACTGTCGCACCGCCTGTTCGCGCTTGCCCCGGTTCTCGCGGTCGATCTTCAGGCCCTTGTCGATCGTCGCCAGCATCTTGTCCGTCACGCGGGTCAGCGTTTCGACGTCGCCCGCCATGTCGCCCTGGGTGCGCTTCGCCGCCGTGTAGGCCTGGTCGAGCGCTTCGACGCCGATCTCCTGCAGTTCGCGGGCGATGCGGCGGCGGGCCGCGGTCGCGTCGCTGGCGCGGCTGATCTGGTGCAGGGCGGCGACGCGGACGATCGCCGCCTTGAGGTCGGGCAGGTCGAACAGGATGGTGTCCATCGTGTTCTGGATTTCGATGCGCCCGGCCTGCTGCGCCGTGCGGATCTGCGGGATGGCGAGGATGCCGCGGGTGAAGGCGACATGCATCCGCACGAGCCGCGTTTCGAAGGCGTTGATCTGTTCGGCCATGTCGTGCAGCCGCGCCACGCGCACGGGGTCGCGCTCGGCCGCGAGCGCCGTGCGCTCCGCCTCGAACTGCGTCCGCATCCGCAGCAGCCCCTGCTGCCCGCCCGCGACCCAGACCTCGATCTCGCGCAGGTTCGACTCGGTCGCGTCAAGCAGGCGGTCGAGCCCCGCGTTGCCGGCCTTCAGCTTGCCAAGGTAGATGTCGGCCCGGCGCTCGATCTCGGCCAGGTGGTCGACGACCTTCGTCTGCATGGCGCGGAAGCGGCGGAAGGCGGAATAGTACTTGCCGACGAGCGGCAGACCGGCCAGCAGGCCGGCGTGCCCGTCCGCCTCCCGCTTCACCGCGGGCAGGTTCAGGGCTCGGATGTGGGTGGCGAGTTCCGTCACCAGCGCGCCGGACAGGCCGATGTCGTCGGCGCGCGTGTCGGCGAGGAGCTGGTCGAGGAAGCCCGAGAGCTTGCGTTGCGGCGCCGCGCCGAAGGTCGCGATGGCGTTGCTGTCGCTCACCGTGACGCCCGCGGCGATCACCGCGACCTGCTGGCGGCGGGGATCGTCGAGGCGTGCGGGGTCGACGATGTCGCCGGGCGCCAAGCGCAGCGCCAGCGACGGCAGGTTGGCCGTGGGGACCACCGGTCCCGGCGCGGTGGGCGGTGTCAATGTCATGGTCCCGGAAGCATCCTCCGACCTCACGGCCTTCGTTAGTACACTTCCGATGCCGGCAACAGTCCCCCGCCGGACCCGGCCCTTGCCGGAGGGGCCGCCACCGTCGCGGGGCGTACCCCGCGCCTGCGCGGGGCGGTCGATTGTTCGGCCCGCGACGCCAACCTTCGCGCGGCCCTCGCCCGCCGCGACGAAACCGCGCCGACGCGGGAGCGCTTCGGCCGGCTCGTGGCGGGGGGACCGGCGGCGCCCCGCCCGACGGCGGCCCCGGGCCCGATGTCGACCTCGTGGTCCGGACGGGCGGCGAGCGGCGCCTGTCGGACGTCCTGCCCCAGGGACGCGCCACCGCCGCACGCGTGTTCACGGACCGGATGTGGCCCGATTTCGGCGTCGACGACCTTCGCGCCGCCCTGGACGCGTTGCGGCGGCGCGAGCGCCGCTTCGGCGGCCCGCCACGCCCGGTCCCGACCTCGCCGCCGCCGCGGCGTGACCCATCCCAGCCCTTGAAGGACCCGGCATGACGGCATCGGCCTGCTGTTCGTTCCCCGCGGCCTCGAGGCTCGCGCCTCCGGGCCAGGGTCGTGCCTCGCGCTATGCCCTCAAATGTCCGCTCTGCGCGAACACCACGCCGCGCTCGAGCAGGGCGTGGCGCGCGGCGTCGAGCGTCGTGCCGCCGCCCGGTACGGGAAGCCCGATGCCACGGCACGCGTCCTCGACGACCACGACGTCATAGCCGAGTCCGACCGCGTCCTCCGCGCTCCAGAACACGCAGAAATCCGCCGCGAGCCCGCACAGGAACAGGCGGGTGACGCCGCGCGCGCGAAGCCACCCGTCGAGCCCGGTCGTCGTCGTGCGATCGTTCTCGCGGAACGCGGAATAGCTGTCGACCGCCGGGCGGAAGCCTTTGCGCAGGATGAGTTCGACGCGGTCGCCGACGAGGCCCGGATGGAGCGCGGCGTTGGCGCTGCCGACGAGCCCGTGGTCGGGCCAGAGCGTTTGCGGGCCATAGGGCAGTTCCAGCGTGTCGTAGGGCAGGCGGCCGCGGTGCGCGCTCGCGAACGACAGATGCCCGCGCGGATGCCAGTCCTGCGTCGCGAAGGCATGGACCAAGGGCCCGGCGAGCAGGCGGTCGATGACCGGCACCACCGCGTCGCCGTCCGGCACGGGCAATTCGCCGCCCGGCATGAATGTCGGCTGGACGTCGATCACGCCGAGCATGTCGCGCGCGGGGTCGATGCGGATCATGGCGGCTAAGCCTCCGGCTTGCTTGGACGCGAAAGCGGCGTCCGGCCGCCTCCCACGGGCCGCCCCGACGATGCCACGGCCCAAGCCCGACCATGCCGCCGAGCGGCACCGGCCGCCGAGCGGCACCGGCCGCCGCGCGGCACCGGCCGCCGAGCGGCACCGGCGCGGCGAGGCGCTAGGCCTGCCGCTGGATGAGTTGCACGCGCGAGGGCGGCACGGCGGCCGCCGGCACCGCCGCGTCCGCGACGATCGTCGCCGCGTCCGTGGCCGCCAGCGCGGCGAGATCGGACCACGCCTTGCGGGCGCCCTGAACGTCGGCTTCCTTCTTCTTGACCACCTGCGAACGAAGGGCGTTCCAGTGCTGCTCGACCATCGCGCTGATGGCGGCGCTGAGCAACGCGTAGCCCGGATGGTCGTTCGCGGCCGTCCAGCTCACGCTCAGGCTGCCGGGCTCGGTGACATCGGCGGGAAAAAGCTTCAAGGCCTCGAGTTCGTCGAGCCTGTCCGCGAGGGTTCGGAGGAGCGCGGCTTCCGTCATGTTCGTTTCACTCCTGAGATCGGCGCACCCGTACGGGGTGGCGCTGGAACTGTGCCGGCCGATGGTGAACGGATCGTTGTCGAACGCCGCGGTCACGAGGCCGCCGCGCCAGGCGCCGGGCAGGTGTCGAAGGCGTCGAGGACCTTGTCGTAGAAGGCGTCGAGCCAGTGCCGCACCGCGGCGACGGCACGCTCCGCGTGTTCGGCCCGGTGCTCGGCGGCGCTAAGCCGGTCTTCGAGGTCGTTCAACGTCGCTTCGCCGGCCCGCGCCCGCGCCTCCCAGTCGCGCGCGTGCCCGACCGCGGCGGCGAGGTCCTGCTCGGCGCGGACAGCCACGTCTTTCGCCTCGTCCTCGACCTGCCGGTAGCGGGCCTGCATGGCATCCATCGCACGGGCGGCGCGGTTCAGCATGTCGAGCGCCGCGTCGAGATCGGGCTGCGCGCCGCGGCGACGCTCCGGGGTGGCGGCGAGCGGAGGGGCCTGCTTGGGCCGCTCCGGACCGGGGCGGAAGGCATCGGAGGTCCCGCCGGCGCCGCTGCCCCCCGCGACCGGGCCGGGCTGCTCGGGTTGCTGGATCCTGCGCTCAGCCGCTTCCGCCTGAGCCGCCGGCGGCGCGACGTTCGTGAAGCGGAAGATGTTGTCGAGGTCGGGGCGACCGGGCCGGTCATGCCCCAGGCGGCGGGAGCCTGGGCTGCGCAGGGTCGCTTGCGTCGAAGACATGGTAGCCTCGCATTGGCTGGCCGGGTACGATTGGCAGCGAGCTTCCGCCGCCATGGTTAACAGACCGTTAGACCGCGACGCGCCGGCTTCGGCCGACCCGCTCCGCCCTCGAAAAAAGAGCCTCGTCCCCGTCCACGGTTCGGCTTCCCAATTCCGTCCCGGCCGATACTGCTCTAGGTTCGCGGCCGCCGCCTCACCGGCGAGGCGAGGGAGGACGATCGACATGGCCAGCGGCGAGCAACGAAGCAACAAGGAAAAGAAGAAGCCCAAGAAGGACAAGCCGAAAGCGGCCGTCGTGTCCCCCTTCGCGGCGCCGAAGGGCTCTGGCGGCGGAAAGGACAAGGCCGCTCCGAAGGGCTGACCTCCGCGGCGCCGGGCCGCCCGTATGCCGAGGCGTTCCGTCCGGCGACCGATCGGGGTCCGCTTCGGTCGCCGCCGGTGAACACCGCCTGCGGTCGACCCGCGGGTTCGGTGCTGGTGCCGCTCCGCTTGCCGGAGAGGCCGTCCCAGCCTGAGCTCGAGGGCGCCGACCATGGACAGGAAACGCGGGCGTCCTGAAGGTCCCGCCACCCTCCGGCGATCGCGTCAGGCGTCCGCCGGGGCGTCGGCCCGGATTCGCCGCACAGTCCGAGCGGAACCCATGGACTTCGGCAGCCGTGCCGGGTCGGCGCGGGGCGCGGGCGGCGTCGCTCACCGGAACGGCGGCTCGTCGAAGCTGCGCAGCTTGCGCGAATGAAGGCCCGACCGGTCCTGGCGGAGCACGTCGAGCGCCGCGAGGCCGATCAGAAGGTGCTCGCCGACCGCGCGGTCGTAGAAGGCGCTGGCGGCGCCCGGCAGCTTGATCTCGCCATGAAGGGGCTTGTCCGACACGCAGAGGAGCGTGCCATAGGGCACGCGGAGGCGATAGCCCTGGGCCGCGATCGTGCCGCTTTCCATGTCGACCGCGATCGAGCGCGACAGGTTGATGCGCCGCCGCTCCTGCGAGAAGCGGAGCTCCCAGTTGCGGTCGTCGTAGGTCACCACCGTGCCGGTGCGCAGGCGCTGTTTCAACGCGTCGGGCTTCTCGCCCGTCACGCTCGCCGCCGCGGATTGCAGCGCGAGCTGCACCTCGGCCAGCGCAGGCACGGGCACGTCGGTCGGCACCAGTTCGTCGAGGATGCGGTCGCGGCGCAAGTAGCCGTGGGCCAGCACGTAGTCGCCGATCGTCTGCGACTGCCGCAGGCCGCCGCAATGGCCGACCATCAGCCAGCAATGCGGGCGCAGCACCGCCAGGTGATCGGTGATCGTCTTGGCGTTCGAGGGGCCGACGCCGATGTTGACGAGCGTCGTGCCGTGCGGCTCGCCGGCCGCGTCGCGCCCGATGAGATGGTAGGCCGGCATCTGGAACCGGTGCCAGGGCGAGGCCGCGATCACGGCCGCGGGATCGGCGCCCGCGGCCTCGCCCCGGTGCACCGTCATGCCGCCCGGCAGCACGAGGCGCTCGTAGCCGCCCTCGCCCGTGGCCAGCGTTCGCAGTCCCACGCGCACGAACTGGTCGACGTAGCGATGGTAGTTGGTGAGCAGGATCCAGGGCTGGATGCAGCGCCAGTCCGCCCCCGTGTAATGAACCAGGCGGCGCAGCGAGAAATCGACCCGCACGGCGTCGAACAAGGCGAGCGGACGCGGCGTGTCGGGTGTCGGCGGCTGCCAAAGTCCGTCGGCGATCTCGTCGCCCACCGCCGACAGCAGCGGCGTGGGGAAATGCAGGGCGAGATCGGCCGACGTGACGCCGCCGCGCGCGAGGTCCGCCCCAGGCTCCATGACGTAGGGATACGGGATTTCCTGCGCGCTCGCGCCGACCGCGATGGCGGCGCCGTAGTCGCGCACCAGGGGACGCAACTGTTCCAGAAGGTAGGCCCTGAAGTCGGCGGGCTGCGTGACCGTGGTGGCGTAGACGCCGGGGGCCTGGAACTTGGCGGTCGCGCGCTTGATGCGCGGCATCGGCCCGTTCGGGGCGCAGGTCAGCCGCAGTTCGGGGTAGCGGAACTGGACCCGGGTCGCGAGGTCGGGGACGGTGCCTTCGTTGAGAAAACGCGTGAGCGCCGTGCGCAGCGCCCGCGTGGCGCCGCGGTGCAGGTCGCTCAATCGCTCGACCGCCGCATCCGGCGTTTCCATGGTTTCCATCGGTCCTCGCCGGGTCAAGCGAACCGGGTCGGGCCTCGGATTCGCGGGCCGCGAGCCTAGCCGCTTTCGCCGAAGGAGCCGAGGCTCGCCCGGCCGGGACCGACAGGCGCGCCCGAAATCCCGACCAGGGCTTTGATGGTGCGGTTTTCCGGCCGGGACCACCGCGCGATGAGGTCGGCGGCCTCGGCAAGCGCGCCGCGATGGGACGCCAGGGTGGCGAGCGGCACCAGGCCCGACCGCATGGCATCGAGCACCGCCACGACATCATCGCGCGTGGCGTTGCGGCTGCCGAGGAGACTTGTCTCGCGCTTGTGGAATTCCGGGTCGTGGAAACGGATCGCGCCGCGCACGATCGGGAGAAGGACGTAGCGTCCCCCCCCGTGGCCGACGCAGCCAAAACCCTTTCCGTCGCGGCCGGACGGCCGGTGGCGTCGATCACCACGTCGAAGCCCTCGCCCCGCGTCGCGTCGGCAAGCGCGCCGTCGAGGCCCTACGGACAGTTTCCGGCCCGGTTGTCCAGCAAGGCGCGATTCGGTTCCACGCCCCAACATCGATTTAATAGTTGACAAAATTGATAGACGAAGTTCTTATACGCGACGGCACTGTGCGGCGGGGAACCTCCTCCATGAACTGGCTGATCGAGAACCTCGAGGAACTCGCCGGTGCGGACATCGTCCTCGCGCGTTCCGAGCCGTGGCCGGGGAAAAGCACCGCCGAGCAGCGGCCGACAAGGGCGAACCCCGGTTTTCGCGCGATGCTGGCCTGGCTGGCGCGAAAGGTCGGGCGGAATTCCGCGTCCCCGGCCCCGCGATGTCGGCCCTGATCCCCGCCTGACGGCGATCGCCGCGGTGGCGTCCGCCGCACCGGCGTGGCGCCGAGCGCTCCGAAGCCGGGCCAGCGCGTCCCCCGTCATGTTCGGGGTCGCACACGTGCAACCACGCGAACACCAGTCGGTGCCAGCGTCGCCGACCGTCGGCGCGCGTGTGGGTGGCGGGGACAAGCCCGGCCATGACGGAAAAAGCCTCGTCCGTCAAACTGACACGAGCCCGGGGCGCGGGCCGGTGACGCGCGGATGACGATGCGGTGCCGGCCAGGCGCCCGCCGTCCGCGACGGCGCGCGACCCCCTCCCTCGCGCGCGACACATCAAGGAACGGCGAGCCGCCCCCGGCCCGCCCGGCCATCGCCCGACTTTCGCTGCGCCCCCCGCTTCAACTGCGGGCTTCGGGCTGGGCGCCCGGCACTCCGGAGCACGAAACATGCCTCATCCCCATCTCGCCGATTCGCTGGCGTTCCCCCGTTTCCTCAAGCCCGACCGCATCGCCGTCGTCGGGAGTTCCCGCAGAATCCTCGACCTGCTCCGCATCGCCACGGTGCGCAGCGACGATGTCGTGTTGTTCGCAGCCGCCGTCGACGCGCCGACGCGGCGTTTCGCCGATCATTTCGCGATCGAGGTCCGCCGCGGTCCGCCCGCCGACGCCGACCTCGACGCCGCGACCGCCGTGCTCGTCTCGACGGGCGAGATGGAAACCGAGAACCGCGTCGTGCGCGCGGCCCGTCGCCTCGGCGTGCCGGTCCACGTCGCGGAACGCCCGCTCGTTTCCGACTTCACCCTCCTCGAACTCGTCGAGCGGCACCCGTCCACCCTCGCCCCCGCCCCCTGAAGGACGGGTGCGGGCCTTGCGTCAAAGAACCGGGCTCTCCCCGCCCGATCCGATGGTTCCACCGCGAACCCAGGCGCGTTATGGAGGGGTCGTGACGGCTCGCATGCGGGTCGGGCCGAACGGGAAGCGCACGATATGAAGCCGATGAAGTTCGGGCTGGGTCAGCCGGTCAAGCGCGTCGAGGACCTGAAGTTCATCACCGGCGCGGGCCGCTACACCGCCGACATCGAGCCGGCCGGCACCGCCGTCGCGGTTTTCCTCCGCTCCCCGCACGCCCACGCCACCTTCACCATCGGGGACGTCGCCACGGCCGCCGCCATGCCGGGCGTGCGCCTCGTGCTGACGGCGGCCGACGTGACCCATCTCGGCGGGCTGCCTTGCCTCGCGCCGGTGTCCAACACCGACGGATCGGACATGGCCTTGCCGCCCTACCCCGTTCTGGCGGACGGCATCGTGCGCCACGTCGGCGACGCGCTGGCCATGATCGTCGCCGACACCGAGGAGGCGGCCCAGGCCGCCGCCGAAACGATCGACGTCGCCTACGAGGCGCTGCCCGCGACGGCCGACATGAGGGAAGCCATGACGGCTGGGGCGCCGGCGGTGTGGCCGGTGGCCCCGGGCAACGTCGCCTTCGACAAGGAACTCGGCGACAAGGCCAGGACGGACGCCGCCTTCGCCGCCGCCGCGCGCGTCGTCAGCCTCACGGTCGTCAACAATCGCCTCGTCGCCAACTACCTCGAACCCCGCGCCGCGCTGGGCGAGCACGATCCCGCGACCGGCGGCTACACGCTGACGCTCGGCAGCCAAGGGGTGCACGGGCTGCGCAAGAGCATCGCCGAGGAGGTTCTGAAGATCGAGCCGGAGCGTTTGCGCGTGGTCACGCCGGACGTCGGCGGCGGCTTCGGCACCAAGGCGGTGATCTACCGCGAATACCCGCTGGTACTGCTGGCGGCCGAGCGCTGCGGGCGCCCGGTCAAATGGGTCGCCGACCGAAGCGAGCATTTCCTGGGCGACGCGCACGGGCGCGACAACCTGACGACGGTGTCGATGGCGCTCGACACCGATGGCCGTTTCCTCGCCATGCGGGTCGACATCCTCGGCAACCTCGGTGCCTACCTCTCGCAGTTCGGCCCTTATATCCCCTGGCTCGGCGCCACCATGGCGACCGGCACCTACGACATCCCGGCGCTGCACGCCCGTTGCCGCGGCGTCTACACCCATACCGTGCCGACGGATGCCTACCGCGGCGCCGGGCGGCCCGAGGCCGCCTACGTGCTGGAGCGGCTCGTCGACAATTGCGCGCGCGAACTCGGACTCGCCAGGGAGGAGATCCGCGCCAAGAACTTCATCAAGTCGTCGCAAATGCCCTACGAGACACCGACGGAGCGCACCTACGATGTCGGCGACTTCGAGGGCGCGATGCGGGAGGCCCTCGCGGACGCGGACGCGCCGGGCTTCGAGGCGCGCGCCGCGCAATCGGCGTCGCGGGGTCTCGTCCGCGGCCTCGGCACCGCGAGCTACATCGAATGCACCGCGTGGGGCGACGGCGAGGAGGGCTCCGTCGCGCTCGAAGAGGACGGCACGTTCACGGTCCTGGTCGGCACCCAATCCAACGGGCAGGGTCACGCTACCGCTTACGCCCAGACCGTGTCGCAATACCTCGACGTGGCGCCCGAACGCATCCGCGTGGTGCAGGGCGACACCGATCGGGTCAAATCCGGCCACGGCACCGGAGGCTCGCGCTCGATCCCGGTCGGCTCCGCGATGCTCGCCAAGGCCTCCGAGACCCTCGCCGGCAAGCTGAAGGACCTCGCGGGCGAGGAGCTGGAAGCGGCGGCCGCCGATCTCGAGGCCGCCGACGGCGGTATCCGGGTGGTCGGCACGGACCGCGCCCTGACCTACGAGCAGATCGCCCGCCTGCCCGGCGCCACGACGGAAATCCGCACCGCCGTCGAGAGTTTCTCGCCCCCGCAGGCGACCTATCCGAACGGCACGCACGTGTGCGAGGTCGAGGTCGACCCCGAAACCGGCACCGTGGCCATCGAGCGCTACACGATCGTCGACGATTTCGGCATGACGCTGAACCCCATGCTGCTCGCCGGCCAGGTGCACGGCGGCGTGGCGCAGGGCATCGGCCAGGCGCTGCTCGAACACACGATCTACGGGTCGGATGGCCAACTCGTCACGGCGACCCTGATGGACTATTGCCTGCCGCGCGCCGGCAACATCCCGTTCGTGTCCTTCCGGACGCGCAACATCCCTTCGACCACGAACCCGCTGGGGCTCAAGGGCGCCGGCGAGGCGGGCAGCATCGGATCGTGCCCGGCGGTGATGAACGCGGTGGTCGACGCGCTCCATCGCGCCAAGGGCATCACGCACATCGACATGCCGGCGACCCCCGCGCGGGTCTACGCGGCGCTGAACGGGGCCACGCGATGAGTTGAACCGGAGGTCGATCGCCGGGCGATCGTGCAGGCGCAGCGAGCCCGCCGCGTTCCGCACCTCGCGACCGCGCGTCGGCTCTGAAACGTGTTTTGGTGGGCCAAATTCGAATCGCTATGGAGCGCGGATCGATCGTTATCGACCCGCCATCGAAGAATGCTGCCTAAAGTTCTACAAGCGTGGGCGTCACTCTCGATCCTCATCTTAGTCGCCTTTATCCCCCTTGGTTCAGGTTCCAGGGGGTGCGGAGGTATTTTTGTCACGAGCACATCGGTCCCTGCAAATCGTCCGTTCCCGATGAGCATGGTGATCGCGCAGTCAAGTCGATTGCCGTAGGCGCGTCTCATATGTCCTGAACCCGCAGGGGAATCGCCTCAGGTTAACGGGTGGGCCGACGTGATGAGCTTTGCCAG
>CAXTIC010000054.1:0-15064 GCA_964244255.1 uncultured Lichenihabitans sp.
GTGATGTTCGTGATCCAGCGCGTGCTCGAAGTGTCCGGCCGCCTGACGCTGCTCGACCAGAACAAGGTGATCAAGCCGCATCCGTCGTTCCGGCTGTTCTCGACCGCCAACACGGTCGGCCTCGGCGATACCTCCGGGCTCTATCACGGCACCCAGCAGATCAACCAGGGCCAGATGGACCGCTGGTCGATCGTGGCGACCCTGAACTACCTGCCGCACGACCGCGAGGTCGACATCGTGCAGGCCAAGGCGCCGCACTATCGGGGCTCCAAGGAAGGGCGCGACACGATCAACAAGATGGTGCGGGTGGCGGACTTCACGCGCAACGCCTTCGTGGCCGGCGACCTTTCGACCGTCATGAGCCCCCGCACGGTGATCACCTGGGCCGAGAACGCCGAAATCTTCGGCGACATCGGCTTCGCGTTCCGGCTGACGTTCCTGAACAAATGCGACGAACTCGAACGCTCGTTGGTGGCCGAGTTCTACCAGCGCTGCTTCGGCCAGGAACTTCCCGAGAGCACCGTCAATGTCGCGCTGAGCTGAGCGGGGAGCGTGATGAGCCTTCGGGACGAGGTGGAGGGCCGGACCGCGCACGCCGGCGCGAGGGGAGAGCCTCCGGCCCGCTACGAAGACGACGGCTGCACCTGGGCTTTGCGGCAAGCCGAGCTCTTACGCGCCGGCAACCGTCGCGAATACGACAAACGCGAGGGCGCCTTGGCGATCGTGCTTCAGCATCCCCTGACGTGGGACATACAGTTGGAAGGTCGAAGCCGCGGTTGGGCTCGGTCCGTCAAACAACACCGAGCTCGCGTTTGGGACCGGCTTCGAGACCTCCCGGACTTGAAGGGCACGCTGGATCGGGTCCTGTGTCGTGCCTATGGACGGGGGCTGTCGGGTGTCTCGAGCGAAACCGATGCCGCCGAAAGCCGAACGCCTCCGAAGCGCCCATACGAATGGGACGAGCCCATGAAACGCGACACCGCGTGGCCGGACGAGTGACGCCCACGACCGCGCCGACCAACCGCAAGCCCCCGGCCGCCGGCGAGCCGCCGCAAGAGCCGTTCAAGCGGGCGGTGGCGGGGTGCATGCGCGCCCTGGCGCGAACGCCCGATCTCGAAGTCACGTTCGCGGCCGACCGCCCGGGCGTGACCGGTTTCGGGCAAGGCGCGAAGGCGCGCCTGCCGGAACCGCCGCGCAAGCTCGGGGCGCGCGACGCCGCGATCGTGCGCGGCCACGCCGACGCGATGGCGCTGAAGCTCGCCTGCCACGACGCCGCGACCCATCGCCGCCTCCTCCCCGAAGCGCAGGCGGCCCGCGCGGTGTTCGAGGCCGTCGAACAAGCCCGCGTCGAGGCGATCGGCGCGCGGCGCATGGAGGGGGTCGGCACCAACATCGCCGCGATGCTCGACGATCGCTACCACCGCGGCAAGTTCGCCGAGGTCACGGACCGCGCCGACGCCCCGCTCGAAGATGCGGTGGCATTGATGGTTCGGGAACGGCTGACGGGTCGCGAACCGCCGGCCGCCGCCAAGGCGATCGTGGACCTGTGGCGGCCGTGGGTGGAGGAGCGCGCGGGCGGAGATCTCGACAGGCTTCCGGCTTCGCTCGAAAACCAGCGCGTGTTCGGGCGCGCCGTGCACAAACTGCTCGCCGCGCTCGACATGGGCGACCCGTCGGCGCTCGACCGCGAAGACAGCGACGAGGACAAGGCCGACGACCGCCCGCAGGACGCGGCGGACGCGTCCGAGGGCGAGGGCGAGCAGGACGCGGCGGGGGAAAGCCTCGAAATGGACTCCGCCGAGTCGAGCGCCGACGAGATGGAGGACGGCGCGACCGAGAGCCCCGACGCGCCCGCCGGCGAGACACCGGACGAGTCGGAGGACGGCGAGGCCGACGAGGCGGCCGAATCGCGCCGTCCGCAAAGCGGCGCGAGCGACGCGCGCGGGCCGGATTACAAGGCGTTCAGCACGAAGTTCGACGAGATCGTCGCCGCCGAGCATCTGTGCGACGCCGAGGAACTCGACCGCCTGCGCGCCTATCTCGACAAACAGCTGAGCAATCTGTCGAGCGTCGTGGCCCGGCTCGCCAACCGTCTCGGCCGGCGCCTCATGGCGCAGCAGAACCGGGCCTGGGAGTTCGACCTCGAAGAGGGCATGCTCGACCCCGCGCGCCTCGCGCGCGTCGTGGTCGACCCGCAGCAGCCGCTGTCCTTCAAGCGCGAAAAGGACACCGATTTCCGCGACACGGTGGTGAGCCTGCTGCTCGACAATTCCGGCTCCATGCGCGGCCGCCCCATCACGGTGGCGGCGACCTGCGCCGACATCCTGGCCCGAACCCTCGAACGTTGCGGCGTGAAGGTCGAGATCCTCGGTTTCACGACGCGGGCCTGGAAAGGCGGCCAATCGCGGGAGGCGTGGCTGCAGGCCGGCAAGCCGACCTCCCCGGGGCGGCTCAACGATCTCCGCCATGTCATCTACAAGTCGGCCGACGCGCCCTGGCGGCGCGCGCGTCGCAACCTCGGCCTGATGATGCGCGAGGGACTGCTCAAGGAGAACATCGACGGGGAAGCGCTCGACTGGGCCCACAAGCGGCTCCTGGGCCGTGGCGAGCAGCGGCGCATCCTGATGATGATCTCCGATGGGGCCCCGGTCGACGATTCGACGCTTTCGGTCAACGCCGGCAACTATCTCGAGCGGCATCTGCGCGCCGTCATCGAGGAGGTCGAGACGCGCTCGCCGGTGGAGTTGATCGCCATCGGGATCGGCCACGACGTGACGCGCTACTACCGTCGCGCCGTCACCATCGTGGACGCCGAAGAGCTCGGGGGTGCCATGACGGACAAGCTCGCCGAGTTGTTCGACGAGCACGCACCCGCGCCGGTGCCCCGCGCGCGCGGGAACAAGCGCGCCCGGACCGGGTAGGGCCCGCGCCCGTGGCAGTGCCCGCCCGCCCCATGGCCAGGTGGGGGCGCGCCGCCGCGGTCGCCGTGGCGACCACCTTCGCGTGCGGGCCGGTGCCGGCCGCGCACACCCAACCGGCTGCTTCTGCGACCGCCCCGACCGGCGTTTTCGTGCCAAGCTTGTGGGACCCCGGCGCGCCGCTCGAGAAGCCCGGCTTGCCCGAAGGGCAGACGATCCGCATCCTGACCGAGGACGACTACCCGCCGTTCGGCTTCACGCTTCCCGACGGCACGCTCGGGGGCTTCAACGTCGACCTCGCGCGCGCGCTTTGCGACGAACTGCGGGTCGCCTGCACGGTGCAGGCGCGACGCTTCGACACGATCATCCCGGCCCTGAAGGCGGGAGCGGGCGACGCCGCGATCGCCTCCATCGCCATCACCGAGCGGACGCTGCGCGACGTCGACTTCACGGCTCCCTACTACCGGTCGCCGGCGCGTTTCGTGGCCCGCGCCGAGGACGCGTTCGACGCGGTCCTGCCGGAGACGATCGGCAAGCGGAAAGTGGGCGTCGAACGGGGCACGGCCCACGCGGCTTTCCTCGATGCCTTCTTCCGGCAAGCGACCGTGCGGGCCTTCGGCAGCGCGTCCGAAGTGCGCTCGGCGCTCCGCTCGGGCGCGATCGACCTCGCCTTCGGGGACGGCATCACGCTCGCGCAATGGCTGAACGGGGCGGAAGGGGCGGCGTGTTGCCGCTTCGTCGGCGGCCCGTTCCTGGAAAGCCGGTTTTTCGGGGACGGCGCCGGGATCGCGGTTCGCAAGACGGACGGTAGACTGCGCGCCGCGCTGGACTACGCGCTTGCGCGCCTCGCCGCCAAGGGCGTCTACGCCGACCTCTACCTCAAGCACTTCCCGATCGGCGTGTATTGATCGGACTCAAAGGTATTTTGCGACGGTTGCCGCGGCCGCGGCCGGCTTGTCGAGGTCGGCATTGAAGCTTTCGACGAAGCGCCCCTGTTTGTCCATGAGGTAGACGATGGCGGTGTGGTCCATCGTGTAATCGCCACCCGCCGCGGGCACCCGCTTGGCATAGACCCGATAGGCGCGGACGGCCGCGTCGACCGCGGCGCGATCCCCCGTCAGCCCGACGATCCGCGGGTCGAAGCTCGACAGATAGTCCTTGAGCACGGCGGGCGTGTCGCGCTCCGGGTCGATGGTGATGAAGACGACGGCGGCCTTCTTGTCGGATCCGAGCGCCGACAGCATCGACGAGAGATCCGACAACGTGGTGGGGCACACGTCCGGGCAGTGCGTGTAGCCGAAGAACACGAGCGTCGGCTCGCCCCTGAAATCGGCATCGGTGACGCGGCGTCCGTTCTGGTCGACGAGCGCGAAAGGCCCGCCGATCCCGGAGGGAAGCGGCCCGCCGCCGCCCTGCCGCGCGACGAAGCCGAAGGCGAGCAGCGCCAGCCCGAGCGCGACGGCCAGGAGCGGCAGCAGCGCGCGACGCGGCGAGGGCGTCATGGTGCGATCCTCAAGCGCCGCCGACGAGTTGGGAAATGACGCGCGCGGTGAAATCCACCATCGGCACGACGCGGGCGTAATTCAGCCGCGTCGGACCGATGATGCCGAGCACACCGACGATGCGTTGCGCGCTGTCGCGGAACGGCGCCGCCACCATGGACGAGCCGGACAGGGAAAACAGCTTGTTCTCGGAGCCGATGAAGATGCGCACACCCTCGCCCGACTCGGCCCGATGCAGCAGGTCGATGACGTCGGTCTTGGTTTCGAGGTCGGCGAACAAAGACCTCACGCGCTCGAGGTCCTCGGCGGCGTTGAGGTCGTCGAGCAGGTTCGCCTGGCCGCGCACGATGAGCTGCCCGCCTTCGCCCTGGAGCCCGGCCCAGCTCGCGAGCCCCGCGTCGACCAGCCGTTCCGTCAACTGGTCGAGCTCGGTTTCGGCCGCCCGGCGTTCGGCTTCGATGTCGGCCCGGGCATCGGCGAGCGTGCGGCCGCGGATGCGCGCGCTGAGGTAGTTGCCCGCTTCCACCAGCGCCGAGACGGGCAGGCCGCACGGTGTATGGACCACGCGGTTCTCGACGGACCCGTCCTCCGCGACCAGGATCGCGAGGGCGCGTTCGGGTTCGAGGCGGATGAACTCGATATGCTTGAGGCGGGCGTTGTCCCTGGAGGTCACCACCACGCAGGCGCCGCGCGTGAGGCCCGACAGCAGCGTCGTGGCTTCGCCCAACGCCGCCTCGAAGGTCCGGCTTTTCGACGCGGCCTTCAATTCGGCCTCGATGCGGCGGCGCTCGGTTTCGCCGAGGTCGCCGATTTCGAGCAGCGCGTCGACGAAGAAGCGTAACCCCGAATGGGTCGGCAAGCGGCCCGCGCTCGTGTGGGGCGCGAAGATGAGCCCCAACTCCTCAAGATCCTGCATGATCGAGCGCACGGACGCCGGCGACAGCGTCATCGGCAGGAGGCGGGACACCTGGCGCGACCCCACCGGCTCGCCGGTCGCGAGATAGGTGTCGACGATGCGCTTGAAAATCTCGCGCGAGCGATCGTTCAACGTCGCGACGGCCCCGTGAGGGGCGACATCGTGCCGGAAGGGGCGGGCCGAGACCATGCGGACAATGTGGCGTGAGCGGGGGGCGTCGGCAAGCCGCGACGAGAGCGCCCGGCCCTTACCCGAAGGGCACGATCGTGTTGTCCGCGTCGTGGCCGATGTCGGCGTGGCCGAGCCACGCGATCCCGGAGCGCGCGCACCAGTACCGCGCGACCTCCTCCGCGCTCATGCCGAAATCGGGCTCGTTCGGCGTGATCAGGCTGCAACGGCCGAGCTTGATCCCCGCCACGCGCCGGATGGCGGGACAACTCGTGATGTGGAACAGGGCCCGGTCGATCCGGTACATGGCCTCCGACACCTCTTCCAGCATCAGCACGTGCCCGGCGAGGTCGGGTTCGAGCGGCGTTCCGAGCAGGTGACTCAAGATGGTGATGTTGAAGGCCGCGGTCGGACGGCCGGTCCCGACCGTCGGCTCCAGCGTGCCCGGGTCGCGGTCGACGAGCCAGCGCAGCGCCCGCCCAGCCGCGCGCCCGCCCCCGTCCCGCAGGATGTCCTGCGCCACGGGGCCGTGCGCCGCGGTGCCGATCCCGGCGCGGTAGAGCGCGGCCAACATGGTCCCGGCGTCGCTGTAGCCCAGGTAGGTCTTGCGCCGGGCCGCCGCGCCCAGGCCGTCGAGAACCGCTCCCGCGATCCGGCACGAACCGTAGCCGCCGCGCCCGAACCACACCGCGTCGAGGCCGTGGTCGTTGGCGATATCGACGAACGCGCCGGCGCGGGCGGCATCGGTGCCGGCGAAATGGCCGTGGGACGCGAAACATTGCGGGTGGAAGATGATGTCGGGAACCCTGCCCGGGAACAGTTCGGCCGCGAGATCGCGCACGCGGCCGGGCACGTCGCGCGACAAGCGCGAGGCCGGGGCCACCACGCCGATGCGAAAACCGCTCGTCCGCATGTTTCTCCTTCGTCGCCCCATGCCGGTCTCGAGCACGAGGGGCCGCCATGCGTCGCCCGCGACCCGCGACACGTATCGCTGCGGACCCGCTCGTCGCCCGTTCCCGGCGCGGCCTAGCCAGGCGCGGGCACGGGGGAGCGTCGCCCGGATATGCGCGGCCATCGCGCGCCCAGCCCTCGTTGCACCGCGGCGGGGCCGCCTGTAAACCCCGTCGATGACCGGGACACGCGACACCTTCTTCTGCGGCATCGGCGGCAGCGGCATGTTTTCCCTGGCCCTCGTGGTTCTGGCGCGGGGCGGACGGGTCGAAGGGTCGGACCGCTCGCTCGACCAGGGGCGGGGCGGCGACAAGTTCGATTATTTGCGCGCGCAGGGCGTAACCCTGCATCCGCAGGACGGCAGCGGCGTGAGCCGGGCCGAGCAGACCCTCGTCGTGTCGGGGGCGGTGGAGGACCATGTGCCCGACGTGGTCGCGGCGCGGCGCGCGGGGGCCGCCGTCAGGACCCGCGCGCAAGTGCTGGCCGAGCTGTTCAACGCCGCCCCGTTCGGCATCGGGGTCGCCGGGACCAGCGGCAAATCCACGACGACGGGCATGATCGGCACCATCCTGACCCGCGCCGGGCGCGACCCGACGATCGTCAACGGCGCCGAGATGAAGGATTTCGCGACCGCCGCCGCGCCTTTCGCGAGCGCCCGCGTCGGCGCCGGCGAGGTGTTCGTCAGCGAGGTGGACGAGAGCGACGGCTCCATCGCCCTGTTCCGGCCCAAGGTCGCGGTCGTCAACAACGTGTCGCTCGACCATAAGCCGATGGACGAGCTGCGGACCCTTTTCCGCCACTTCGTCGGCACGGCCGAACGCGCCGTGCTCAACCTCGACAACGTCGACACGGCCGCGCTCGCGGGCGGCGCGGAGGCCCACGGGGCCTTGACGTACAGCCTGCGGGACGCGCGCGCCAATGTCCTCGCGCTCGCGCCGATCCCCGCCCCCGATGGCATCGCGTTCGGCGTGAGGTCGCGCGAGGGCGGCGCGACGGTGCCGGTGCAGCTGCGCGTTCCGGGCCTCCACAACGTCTCGAACGCGCTCGCGGCGTTGACCGCGGCCGGGGCCTGCGGCGTGCCGCTCGCCGAGGCGGCGGCGCATCTCGGCACGTTCTCCGGGATACGTCGCCGTCTGGAGGTCGTCGGCACCGCCCGCGGCATCACGGTGATCGACGATTTCGCCCACAACCCCGACAAGATCGCGGCGACGCTCGACACGCTCCACGCCTTCCCGGGGCGTCTCATCGTCCTGTTCCAGCCGCACGGCTACGGCCCGCTCCGGCTCATGGGCGACGCGCTCGTCGCGTGTTTCGCGGGGCGTATGAACCAGGAGGACGTGCTCGTCATGCCCGAGCCCGTCTACTACGGCGGCACGGTCGAGCGCGGCATCGGCAGCCGCGACATCGCCGACGCCATCGCGAGCCACGGCCGCACCGCCTTCGCGCTCCCCGAGCGCGCCGCCTGCGGGGACCGGATGCTCGACCTGGCCCGCCCCGGCGACCGCCTCGTGGTGATGGGCGCGCGGGACGATTCCCTGTCCGTCTTCGCGCGCGGGTTGCTGACCCGACTCGCGCTCTGATCCATCACAGCAGGTGCGGCTCGGCGCGGAACCGGCAGGGTTCCAGCGGTTCGACAGGGCCGAAGCCGGCGTCCGGGCGCTCGGCCGCCACCCGGTCGTAGACGCCCATGATGAGCTTGCCGACCGCGTCCCAGGAATACACGCGCCGGCATTCGTCGAGGGCCGCTTGCGCGATGCGGCGGCGGAGCGCGGCATCGGTCGCCATGCGGGCGAGCGCGTCGGCCTGGGCCGGCACGTCGCCGGGCTCCGTCAGCAGACCGTTGTCGCCGTCGCGCAGGCAGTCGAGCACGCCGACGGCGCGGCAGGACACCACCGGCAGCCCCGACGCCATGGCCTCGAGGATGGTGTTCGAGAACCCTTCCATGTAGGTGGGCGACACGAACACGTCGGCGTTCCGGTAGAGCGCCGGCACGGCGTCGTAGTCGGCGTAGCCCGTGAAGGCGACGTGGCCGTCGAGGGCGAGCGCCGCCGCCCGCTCGCGGCAGGGCTCGACGTCCGGCCCGATGCCCGACACGATGCCGCGGAACGGCGTGCCGCGGTCGCGCAGCATCCCGAGCGCGTCGAGGAAATCGAGCGCGCCTTTCCGGCGATCGACCCGGCCGTGGTAGAGGAAGCGGATCGGGCCGGCCGCGGTCCCGACGGCCGCCGCGTCGGCGGGCCGGAAGCGGTCGGTGTCGACCGCGCCGGGCACGATGGTGAAGCGCTCGTGCGCCGTGCCGAGCCGCGCGCTCACCTCGTCGACGAAGCTCGCGCCCCCGATCAGCAGGGCGTTGGCGTGGTCGAGCACGTTGACCATCGCGCGCCGGTGCGTGCCGCAGCACGAGCCGACCCAGTGGCCATCCCCGCCCTGGATCGAAACGACGTTCGGAACCCCGATCTCCCGCGAGGCCAGCAAGGTGGCCCAGCCGGTCGGATAGCCGTATTGCGCGTGCAGCACGTCGAACGGCCGTTTCGCGTGTTCCGCGGCGATGACCGCGACCATGCGGCCGATGTCGCGCTCGAAATCGCCGCCCTCCTGCTCGCCCTGCTGTTCGAGGCCGATGACGGTGACGCCGGGCACCGGCGGGGGCGGGCCGCCGCCGTAAACGCGGGTGCCGAAGGCGTCGCCGCGGTACTGGCTCACCATCGTCACGTCGTGGCCGGCGCCCACGAGTTCGCGCAGCAGGTTGCTGGCGTAGACGCTCATCCCCGATATGGCCGGGAAGAAGCGGCGGCTGACGAAGCAGACCCTCACGCGCGTCTCCCCCGGGCGTTCCCGGTTTTTGCCGGCGCGGCCGACGCGGCGCCGGTCTTCACCAGCCCGCGCTCCCGGCATACGCGCAGGAAGGTCGAGGCTTGCGGGATCATCAGGTCGGCCCGGTGGCCGTCGCGCGACAGCTCGACGCAGACGAGCCCGCCGAACGCGATGCCGTCGAGGGCGTCGAGCGCGGCCGGCACGTCCATGTCGCCCTCGCCGAAGGGAAGGTGGATGTGCTCGCCGCGTCGCATGTCCTCGATCGAGACCGTGCCAATGTGGGGCGCGAATTCCGCGATGGCCGAGGCGGGGTCGCGCTCCCCCGTGACGAGGAGATGGCCGAGGTCGAGCGCGAGGCGCAAGCCAGGCAGGTCGCGTCGCACCGCGAGGTAATCGTCGACCGTCTCGATCAGCATGCCGGGCTCGGGCTCGAGCGCCGCCGAAACGCCGCGCCGCGCCGCGTAGGCGACGACGCCTTCGAGCCCCGCGCGCAGCCAGTCGCGCGCCTCGGCGCGATCGATCCCGGCCTTGGGGACGCCGGCCCAGAAGCTCACGCATTCCGCGCCGAGGATGGCGCCGATGTCGATCGCGCGGTGGAGGAAGGCGACGCGCCGCGCGCGGCCGCCCGGGTCGGCGGTGACGAGCGTCGGCTCGTGCTTGGCCCGTGGGTCGAGCAGGAAACGCGCGCCGGTTTCGATGACGCAGCCGAAGCGCAGGCCCCTCAGCCGATCCGCCAAACGCTCGGCGTTGCGCTCCCAATCGGGCACGAACGGGTCGAAATGGTTGTGGTCGAGCGTCAGCGCAACGCCCGCGTAGCCGTTCTCCGCCATCAGCATGAGGGCGTCGTCGAGCCGATGCGAGCCGGTGCCGTTGGTATTGTAGGCGAGGCGCAGGGTCATCGGCGGCTCGCCGCCTCGCGGCCTTCGAGACGCAAAGCGACGTGATGCGCTTCCGGCTCTCGATAAAGCGGGTAGAGCGGTCCCACGATGCGATCGGCCTCCGCCGTGTCGAACAAGGGCTGCCGCCCCCCCGTCAGCGGCGACAGCCGCGCCATGGCGTCGGGCGTGAGCCGTACCGGCCGCAGCGTGCCGGTTTCGGCGCCGAACCGGATCAGCGGGCTTTCGCTCAGGATCAGCTTGCGCGTGTTGCGCTCGCCGATGCGGTAATAGCTCATGGTTTCGACTTCGAGGCCCGGGACGATGACCTTGACGACACCGACCGTGCCGTTCTTCGGCGAGCAATCCACGTATAGCACGTCGAAGCCCGCCGCTTCCAGCCGCTGGCGCGCGAGGCGGCCCCGGACGCGGGTGTCGGACGGCGCGGCCTGGGGCAGGTCGGAGAACGGCTTCCGGCCCCGCACGGAAAAGACGGTATCGGCCAGATAGGACCGCAGCGTTTCGGCGTCGACCGCGGCCCAGGCCTTCATGGCCCGCAGGGCGCGCGATTCCTCGTAGTCGAGGCTCGGCAGCGCGCGGGTGATGAAATCGTCGATGTAGCCCGGGGGCGCCACGCGCGAGGCTTCCCGCATCGGCCCGTGCGCGTAGGTCTTGCGGACGCGGGCCGAGCAGAATTCCAGGATGGCCTTGCGCAGCGCGCGGTCGCGATCGGGGTCGCAGGCCTCGCCGCAGGCCGACAGCATGATGGGCACGCGGGGACCGTGTCCCGGCCGGTCGTAGCCGACCACGTAGACGTTCGCGAGCCCGAATTCGTCGGTGGCGAACTTCGGCAGCACCGTGATCCCCTGCGCGTCGAGCCGGCCCAGCAGCGCGCGCGTGTGCGGCTCGGCGTCGTCGATGTCGAGCACGACGCCGCGGTCGAGGGCCCGGAAGAGCAGGCCGTTGCCGTCCCGCTGCAAAAGTTCGAGGAGGCCGTGGCCGAGGGCCCAATCGAGGTCCGGCCCGGCGCCGAGACCGTTGGTGATCAACGTGGTGAACGGCGCGTAGCCCGCGGGCAGCTCGAAATAGTCCGAGGCCGCCACGTCGAGCGGCACGAGCACGGGTTCCCCGGTCCCCGCCCGCACGGCTTCGATCCATGCGAGCGGCGTGTCGCGCCCGACCGGACTGCCGGCGGGCAGGCAGAGGGTCAGGGGATCGACGATCCCGGTCGCGCCGACTTCGGCACGAAGCGCCGCATAGGTGTCGAGCCGCCGCGGCTCCGCGACGAGCCGCACGGTCGGGCAGATCATCTCGGCGATCTCGGCGATCGCACCGACGATCGCCTCGCCGTCGGTGAGGCCGTAGCCGTAGCCGGACGGCATGGCGCCCGGCAGGGCCAAGGCGTCCTCGAGGAACAGGCCCACTTTCCAGGCGGCCACGCCGGTGCGGTCGAGCGGCGTCATCGGGAAACCCACGAAGCGTCCGGCGGGCAGCGCCGCGATGTAGCGGCGCGCGGCCTCGGGCAGGTCCGAGGGTAGGTGGTTCACGACGGTCCACCGTTCCCCGCGGCCGAACGATACGCTCGGTCGAGGAGCCGCATGGTGCCGAGGTCCCGCTCCGCCGAGAACGTGTCGCCATCGCGGGCGTGGAAAGCGCGCGCGAACGCACGCACCTGGGCGAGGAAGGGCGACACGTCGGCGTCGGCGACGTCCAGAGGCCGCGACGTGCCCGTCGCGGCCTCGGCGAAGACCAGCGTCCCGCCCGCGTCCTGCCCCATGGTGTTCCCGGCCACGATCTGCCCGCGGGTGCCGATCACCTCCAAGCGGCGGCGCGGCAGCGTTTCCGGATAATTGTAGCCGACGTGAAGGCTCGCGAGCACCCCCGATCGCGTCCGTCCGACGAGCACCGCGCCATCGTCGACCTCGTAGGGCTGCACACGACGCTGGGTGAGCGCCGCCACGTCGACGATCGGCTCGCCAAGAAGGAAATCGACGAGATCGAGGCCGTGCGGGGCCAGGTCCATCAAGGCTCCCCCACCCGCCTTCGCGGCGCTGACGCGCCAGTTGTCCCGGCCGCCGCCCTCGCCCCATTCGGGGCCGAGCCAGCACGCGTAGACGATACGCACCGCCGTGACCGTACCGACGAGGCCCGCCCGCAGCGCGTCGCGCAACGCGACATGGGCCGGATGGTGCCGCTGGTCGAAGGCCGTGCCGTAGAACACGCCGGCGGCCTGGCACGCATCGACGATGCCTTCGGCGTCCGCGAGGGTCGCGGCCATCGGCTTCTCGCACAGGATGGCCTTGCCGGCCCGCGCGAGGCTTTCGACCGCGCCGCGATGGAGGTGATTCGGCGTCGCGACGTAGACGGCCTCGACGCGATCGTCGGCGGCCAGCTCCGCCAGCGTGGCGTAAGCCGAGGCACCGTCCGCCAGGGCGGCGTCCCGCGCTTTCGGGTCGGGGTCGCACGCCGCGACGAGCGTGTGGCCGGCGGTCCGGATCGCGGGCCACATGAAGTCGCGCGCCACCCAGCCGAAGCCGGCGATGCCCCAGCGCAGACGCGGGTCGGGCATCACCAGCGCTCCGGCAGGTCGACCAGCGCGCGACGCCGGACGGCGTCGGCCCACGCTTCGGGCGTGCGCGGTTCGACGAAGCGGGCCGGATAGGTGGCGAGCGCCTCGTATTCGGCCCGGTAGCGCTCGGACGGCCAGGCGATGGCCCGTCCATCGGCGTCGCGGGAACCCCCTCCCCTTCCAGCATCCCTGCCGGAGTCACACACCGTGCGATCGGCCGAGCGTTGGTTGGCCGCGCCCCGCTCCTCCTGAGCGGGGAAGGTTCGCGAAGCGGGGGTGAGGGCGGAAGCCGCCCCGCGAAACCTCGCCTCGTCCGGCGTTCCACGCCACCTTCTCGGCGCCGGGGGGAAGGACGACACCGCGCGGCATAGGGGTTCGTCACTGGCGAAGCCGTTGTCCAGGGCGGGTTGCGAAGCAGGCGGCTCCGGATGAGGGCGTGCCAGGGGGGCGTAGAGCGGATTCGCCCGCAGCGCGCCGTCGGGGGAGGCCGGCATCGCGAAACCGCTCGCCAAGCTGCGGGGCGCGCGCGCCAAGCCCGGCCCGGCCGCGACCGCGAAAGCTTCCGCGCCGCGCAGGGTCCCGCACGGGCCGGGTGCCGGCCTGCGCGCCTCGACCAGGGCGCGCGTCAGTTCCGCGTCGTCGTAGAAAAGTCCGTCCGGGAACAGCGCACCGAACGCGTCCGCCGTCACGGCCGCGCCGGCCGAAAGGTTCGCGGTCTCGCGATTGTGGACGTGCCCGACCGCGAGCCAGCCGCACGGCGCGATCATGGCACGCAGCGCGTCCAGGATCTCGGCCTTCGGTTCGAGAAAGTAGAACGCATCCTGGCAGAGCGCGAGGTCGACCCGGGAATCCGTGACCGGCCAGGGCGCGGCGGCATCGAAGCAAACAAGACCGGCGTCGCCGCCCACCACCCAATGCCGTGCTACCCAGAGCTTGGCGAAGACCACGTCCGCACCCGTGTAGGCCACGCCGCGCCCCAGGAACTCGCGGCCGTAATGCCCGATTCCGCAGGCGAGCTCGAAGGCGGTCGACGCGGGACGCCAGTGCGCCTCGAGGAGCGCGAGGCCGGCGAGATACGTCGGGTCGCTCCACCTGTAGGCGAAATAATCGGCGACGCGGCCCCAGCCGAGCAGCGCCATCGCGTCGCGCAAGGTGAGCGCGTCCCGCCGGCGGACGAGGCGACGGAGATCGGCCTCGGCGGCATTCGGCCCGGTCCACCAATCGTCCTGATCGGCGAGGAGTCGCATCAGGGCGCCCTCCCGATCGCCGCGGTCGAGCGCCTCGAGGGCGGTCGCCGCGAGCGCTTCGCGTCCGGCGCGCAGGAACGGGATGCCGTCGACCACCGGCCAGCGGCGCCCATCCGGTTCGGCCAACGAATGCGGCGTGTCGGCGCGCAACGGCAGACCCGACGCGGGCGATCGCAGGACGGACGGGCTCACGGCAGCCGCATCTCCGCGAGCACCCGGTCGTGGAAGGGCTTGACCGGACCGTCGTGCACGAGACCGAGTTCGCCCAGCACGACGTCCATCGTGAGGGTCGCGGCCCGCAGATGCTGCGCGATCTGCAGCACGCGGTCGATCACGTCGGCGGCGTGGAACGCACGTCCTTCGGGCGTTGCCGCGTCGGCCAGGCAGGCGCGGGCGCCCCTGACGGCGCCGCGGAGCCGAGGTGCGAGCGAGGCCAACGCCTCTGCGGTGAAATGGTCCATGACGGCCGCCAGCCGATCGCCGAGCAAGATCTCCCCGGTGAAGCCCGAATCCGGCATCCAGGCGTTGTGGAAATGGTGCGAAAGCGCCGCCAGGAACACGGTGGCGGGATCCGCTCCGTAGGTCGGGGACAGCAGCACGCCATAGACCGCGACGACCAGGCAGTGCTCGGCGTGGTTCTCCGGAGGCTCGAGCACGATGCGCGGCCTGCCCGGGCAGGTGACGCCCGCCCGCGGCTGAGCCTCGAGCGCGGCGACGAACGGCGGCAGCGCGCCCGGCGCGGCACCGCGCCCCTCGCCGGCGGATCGCAGCAGGCGGGACACGAGCACGGGATCGAGCCTTCCCGCGACCTCTTCGATCGCGCGCCGCAGGATCCGCGTCGCGTCCGCGCCAGAAATCCCGGCCGACACAAGGACGGCACCATCGATGTCACCGAGGCGCGCGGCCGCCAAGGCCGCGGCGGTCGTGAGGTCCGCCACGCCGCCGGCATCGCGACCGCATACGAGATCGCCCCAGGCGGCCCGGAACAGCCGGGTCGCCACCGAACCGTCGCGACCGGCCGACCGGACGCGCTTCAAATCGTTCAGTTCGTCGAACAAGGGCTTGAGGGCGGACGGCGCCTGCGTGCCGTCCGCCGGGCGACTG
>CAXTIC010000054.1:15074-25330 GCA_964244255.1 uncultured Lichenihabitans sp.
AGCTCAGGCGCCCGGGCCGAGGTCCTGCGGAATCGGATCGATCTTGACCTGCACATTCCAGCTCACGCCCAGCCAGTCGAGCAGCATGGTCTCCTGGAGATGGAAGGCGTGTTCCGGCGCGTGGCCGTTGGCGACCATCGGCGCCTTGAAGAAATGGCTGAGCTGCTCCTGCACGCCGCCGTCGCCGCGCTTGCTCGCCAACCCCATCACCCGGGCGATCTCGATCGCCAAGGGCGCCGCAAGGATCGAGTCCTTGCACAGGAAGTTGATCTTGATCTGCATCTTCTGGCCGAGGAAGCCGGTCACGTCGATGTTGTCCCAGGCCTCCTTGTCGTCCCCGCGCGGGCGGTAATAGCGGATGTCGACGAGATGGTCCTCGACCGGGTAGCCGAGGATTTCGTCGAGGACGCCGCCCTTCGTGTTCAGCTTGGATTGCAGCGAGTTCGGGTCGTTCAACGCGAGGCCGTCGCGGTTGCCGAGGATGTTCGTCGAGAACCAGCCGTCGACGTGCAGCGCCCGCGCCTTCAACGCGGGTGCGATGACGGTCTTCATCATCGTCTGGCCGGTCTTGCCGTCCTTGCCGGCGATCGGCACGTTGCGCTCCTTGGCAAGCGCCATGAGGGCCGGGATGTCGGCCGCGACGCTCGGCGTGAAATTGGCGTAGCCGATGCCGCTCTTGATCGCCGCATACGCGTAGAGCATCGCCGGGCCGATCGTGCCGTCGCTCTCGTCGAGGCCGCGTTCGAACCCCGCCACGGTGCGCAGGGCGGGCGCGTCGAGGTCCGGCCAGCTTTCCGTCGACGCCAGGTTGACCACCACGACCCGGTCGACGCCGTTCTGTTCCTTGAAGCGGCGCAGATCGTCCGCGATCCGGTCGACGGCCTCGCGGTGGTTCTTGGCCGCCACGAGGTTCTTGCCGACGATGTTCCGGCAGAACTGCTCGCTCGCCACCGCCCTCCACGGCGTCATGCCCTTCAGCTTGGCGGCGGAAGCGAGCTCTTCCTTGTCGAGCACCCCATGCTCCTCGGCGGCCACCGCGAGATCGTTCCCGTTGAGGTCCCAACCACCGAAAACGAGATCGCGGTAGGAGGTGATTCCGGGAACGTTGAGGTGGGCGAGCGGCAAGCCGTCAAGCTTGTTCGAGCCCGCCTTGAGCATTTCGATCCCCGCGACCGCCGTGGTCGCCACCGCACCTCCCAGACCCACGATGGCGACGCCAAGCCGCTCGGGCTGCGCTAAACCCATAACCAACAACTCCAGTCCTGTCAGCGAACGCGGGGGCCCGTTCGCACAAACCCACCGCCGGACGAGAGGCAACGCCCGCACGTATCGATGGTTCCAGCCACGCCCCGGCCAGCCTCGCGCGCGCTGTCCCTACCAGGGCGACGGATCGATCGCCTGCGGCATCTTGGCCTCCCCCGCCGCTCGACGCCGCCGGGCCAGAGACCGGGTAGCGGCACCCGTCGGGCGGGCGGGCGATGCGCCGTCGATGTCGGCAACAAGACCGTCCGCCGGGGGTTGAGGGTCGAGCGCCGGAAGCCATAGGGGGATCGGGGACGTTCGCCATGAGCCGTCACATGCCCCCCGTGCCGTCCGCGCGCCGCTGTCCGAAAGGTCCGGGAAGCGAGCCGAAGGCCGAACAGGACACGTCGGTCCCTTATCCCAGGCCGCGTAACATAGCCGAACTGGCCGAGACGGCCAACATCGGGCAGAACACGACGAACAAGGGATTTTTCGGGGGCCGGCGCGGGAGAATAGCCGCCCCGTCGCCAGAACGGCAACCGGTCGATCGTGGCGTTCGACCGCATGGATCGGCTTTTCGAGAAGGCACGGCATGACGACCCGGTTCTACAAGGCCGCTCTGATCGTGTCCGTACTGGTGAACGTGCTGCTCGCGGCTTGGATCGCGTATTACCCGAGCTTCGCGGAAGTGTCCTCGATCGTCGACCTGGCGGTCGGCCTGTTCAATTAAGCGCCGGCCCTCGAGGGCGAGGGTCAATGGGTCGTGCGGCCGCCGCTGAGGTCGAACACCGAGCCGGTTTTGAAGGAAACGTCGCCGCCGAGCAGCCAGGCGATCATCGCCCCGACCTCTCGGGCTTGCAGAACCGGCCCGTCGGTATCTTGGCCAGGAACGCCTGGTTCTTTTCTGCGCCGAGTTCCCCACCTCGGCGTTCGCCTTGCGTCCCGCCATCCGACCCATCTCGATGCCGCTCGTTTCGCGGCGGCTGCCGCGCATGCCTTATGGTGCCGCCGGGACGATGCCAGACATTTCCGCGCGACCCCTCATCGACGCGCCGCCTCCGGGGGACAGAGCAGGAGACGAGGATCCCCCCCGCGACGGGCCTCCGCGGGCTGATGGCCCGCCGGCGGGCCGTGCCCCGATTTCGCGCCGGCGTCGACCGAATCGCGCCGCGATGCCCAGCGCTTGCGCATCGTCGGACGGCCGTGCCGCACCGCGCACTGGATACAAAATCCACTCCGCCCGCCCTGGCCCGGGTTTTGCCTTCCTCCGGATCGATCGTCCGATGCTGGCGTCGGCAAAAGGGGTTGGTCATGAGACGATCGCCCGTGCGGTCCTGGTCGATCGGAACAGCGGCGGCCCTTGGGCTGGCACCCGGCCCGGCGGCGGCGCTTTCGCCGAAGACGCGTCGTCGGGACACCGCGGGGACACGTTGCGCCTGGTCGCCCACGGGGCCGGTGCCGTCCGGTGCAACGGCGGGGCCGCGCCCGGAACCTGTAGGCTTCGAGGCAGGGCCGGTGAGGATTCGTGTCGCGGGACATGACGTCGATCCAACGCCCCCGGGCGGCTCAGTCCCGGCGCTCCGGTTGCGGCCGGCCGGCCCCGAACGGCCAATCGACGAGCCCGCCCGCGAACAGCGCCCACCACACGAACACGGGCTGGAACATCAGCCGCGGCACGTGATACCACCAGCTCGACGGGATCGGGGGCACGCTCACGTTGTCCATCGCGTGCTTGATGTTGGCCGGGAACACGCAAACGGCGTAGAGCGCCAGCATGAGGCCGGCCCACCGGCGCAACGCGCGGCTCATCAGCGCCACGGCCCCGGCGATCTCGCACGCGCCGGTGACCAGAACCACCTCGCGCGGCCAGGGCACCCACCCGGGCATGATCGGCAGGAACTTGTCCGGCGCGCTCAAATGCACGAGCCCGACGCCGAAATAGGCGACCGACAGCACCAGCCGCAACGTCGCCCGGGTGCGGGAGTACGGCATAGGAGGAGTTCGTGTCGGCATGGCAGGCATGAGCGGCAGCGTTGTGACACAGGCCGTCGCCGCTGGCGAGGCCGTCGGCCGGGTCGCGGGGGGGGGATTTTCCCGCGTTCGTTAAAATTCGAACGGTACGCTTGAAGCTCGGTCGAGATCTTCGGGATATCCCCGGGGCATGATCGATTTCGGCTCCGTTCCCATCCCCATCCTGGCCCTCATCTGCGGCTTGATCGTCTTCTCGGTCGGCACCGTATCGGCGAGCGACGTGCTGTCGCGGCGACGGCCGAAGCGGACATAGCTCCGCTGGCCTCAGGGTCGCACGCGTTAGACACCCGCGACGCGATCGAGCGACGGCGGCATGCCGCGCCCGGTTCGCTGGCCGCCGCGCATGCGCGACAGCGGCGCGCCCGCTATCGTCCGATGTAGCGCTCGATCGGCTCGACGTGGTCGATCAAGCCTTTCGCCTTGAGGAATTCGGCGAAAGTCGCGTAGCGGACGGCATCGACGGCGGCGGGATCGGACGAGAGGCGCGGGATCGTCGCGGCCCAGGCCTGCTTGTTCAGTTCGTCGTCGAGCTTCGGGTAGGCCTTCACGAAGCTGCCCCAGGCCTCGTCCGGGTGGTTGAGGATGAACAATTGCGCGGCCCCGATGGCGTCGAGGAAGCGGCGCATGGCGGGCAGCCTGGCCTTGTCGGGCGTCGTCACGAAGATCGACTCGTCGTAGGGCGGCACGCCGTGTTCCTCGGGCAGGAAGGCGAGGCCGGGATGGCCGGCGAGGCTCATTTCCAGCAGTTCGACGTTGCGGTAGGCGCCCACCACGGCGTCGACCTGTCCGCCGAGCAGCGGCTGCACGAGCGCGAAGTTCACGTTGACGAGCTTCACATCGTCGAGCGACAGGCCGACGCTGCCGAGCATGGTGCCGAGCAGCGCGGTCTCGTAGCCGGCGACGGAATAGCCGATCGTCTTGCCCTTGAGGTCGCCGAGCGTCTTGACGGGACCGTCGCCCCGCACCAGCACGGTGTTCAGCGGCGAACCGATCGAGGTGCCGATCCGCTGGAGCGGCAGCCCGGCGGCCACGTCGAGCACGAAATTGGGCTGGTAGGTCAGCGCGATGTCGCCCTGGCCCGCCGCCACGAGCCGCGGCGGCATCGACGGATCGGCGGGTTCGATGAAAGTCACTTCGAGGTTCTCGCGCGCGAAATAGCCCTTCTCCTTGGCCACCACGATGGCGGCATGGACCGGGTTGACGAACCAGTCGAGGAGAAGCATGAGCTTGTCGGGCGCGGCGGACGCGGGGAACGGTACCAATCCCACCAGGACGGCGGCGGCGAGCAGCAGTTTGCGCATGGGTCGATCTCCGGGTGATCAGCTTCTGGCGGGGCTCGGCGAGAGCGTGTCGGGCGCCCAGAACGCGAGGCGGCGCGCCAGCGCGCCGACAACCGCCCACAACAGCAGCGAGAAGGCGACCAGCACCGCGAGCCCGGCGAAGACCATGTCGGTCTGCATCCGAGCGTTGGCGTGCAGCATGAGGAGGCCGAGCCCGGAGGACGAGCCGACCCATTCGCCCACGATGGCGCCGATGGGCGCGGCGGCGGCCGCCACCCGCAACCCCGCGCCGAGCGCCGGCAGGGCGGCCGGAAGGCGGATCAGGAACAAGGTGTCGCGGGGGCTCGCGCGGTGCAGCCGCGCCAGATCGATCAGGTGTTCGTCCGTCCGGCGCAGCCCTTCGAACAGGTTCGTGAACACCGGGAAGAAGATGATCAGCGCCGCCATGGCCAGTTTGGAGGCGACCCCGAAGCCGAACCATACGACGAGAAGCGGCGCCACCGCGAACACCGGCAGGGCTTGCGCGGCCACGAGCAGCGGACCGAGGGCGCGTTCGAGCCGCGGCGCGCCGGCGCAGGCGAGCGCCGCCGCGATTCCGAAACCCGCGCCGACCATGAGGCCGCCGATCATCTCGCCGAACGTCACGAGCGCGTCCGGCGCGATCCCCGGGGCGCGGGTGAGGAGGACCACGAGCACACGCGAAGGCGCGGGAAGGAGGTAGGCCGGCGTCCCGAGGTCGCGCACGGCCAGTTCCCAAAAAGCCAACAGCGCGCCGCCGGTCGCCAGCGCGGGCCAGGGCAGGGCCGCGAAGGCCGCCGCGTTCAGCCTCGACCTCACCCCGCCGAGGAGCGCGTGACGGGGCGAGCGTGTGCGCATGATTGCGGATGGCCCGGCGACGGGCATGTTTCGTTCCCTCCGCCGGCATGACCCGGTTCAGGTTCAACGGGCCCGTCTCGTGCACGAGACGTCTCAGCCCGGCTTCGGCCAGGCACCCCGACGATGGTCGCCGAACCTTCATAGTCCCGGCGGCGGCGGGGCGCAAGCCTCTGACCGCGTTCGGCCGAGGCGCCGCATCCGGATGAACGCGTCAGCGCGAATTCGAAGCCCTGCGGAGTTCCGGGATGACCGCGTTCCGCGCGTCGGCGACCCCCGATCGATCGCGCCTGGGGGCGAGCGGCGCCCGCCAGCGACGCTCGTTCGGCCTCGCGGCGGCGGTTGCCGGCGCCGACGCCCGCGTTTGCAACAGGCTACGGCGACGCTCCGGGCAGGTATCGTTTGGACCGGCCCCGCGACCCCTCCGAATGGGGGCCGGCGCGGCGCCGCTTGCGCGTCGACGGGACGGAACGACACCGCGGGCGGCCCGCTTGCGTCGCCTCTTCCGCTCCGGGATAAGGGGGCTTTGGCTCATCAGGCACGCATGTCTCACGCTACCGGCAACATCATCATGGGCGTGGCGCTCGGCGCCGTGGTCCTGGTCCTCCTCTTGGGCCTCGTCAACATGATGCGGGGCGGTTCCACCAACACGTCCCAGCGGCTGATGCGCTGGCGCGTCGGCCTGCAGTTCGTCGCCATCCTGGTGACGCTCCTGGTGCTCTACTTCCGGGGGTAACGTGGTCGTTCTCAGCCGCATCTACACGCGCACCGGCGACGACGGCTCGACCGCGTTGGGCACCGGCGAGCGCCGGTCGAAATCGGACGCCCGCGTCGCGGCCTACGGCACGGTCGACGAGACCAACGCCGTCATCGGCCTGGCCCGCCTCGCGACGGCCGCCGACCGGCCGGACATCGACGCCATGCTGGGGCGCATCCAGAACGATTTGTTCGACCTCGGCGCCGATCTCGCGACGCCGGCCGGCCCGGACGAAGCGCCCGGCAAGGCGCTGCGGATGGTACCGGCGCAGGTCGAGCGGCTCGAACGCGAGCTCGATGCCTTGAACGCCGACATCGCACCCTTGCGCTCGTTCGTCCTGCCGGGCGGAACCGCCGCGGCCGCGGCCCTGCATCAGGCGCGCACCGTGTGCCGCCGCGCCGAGCGGCTGATGGTGGCGATGATCGAGGGCGGCGAGTCCGTGGGCGCGCCGGCGTTGGCCTATGTCAATCGATTGTCGGATTTCCTCTTCGTCGCCTCGCGCGCCTGCAACGACGGCGGCCGCGTCGACGTGCTGTGGGTGCCCGGGCAGAACCGGTGAGGGCGGGGCGAAGGGCGCTTGTGGGGCGCCGCTCGATGCCGTCCGACCGCGAATGCCGCGCCGATGCCAGTCCCGCAGGCCCGGCCCAGAGAGCGGCAACGCGGCGCGCCGGGCTATCGCCGTCGGCGAGACGGGTTCGGGTCGCCACGGAAACCTGCTTGTCCTCGACGACGCGCGGGGACGCCGCAGAGGTCGGCCGGGACCAAGCTTGCCCCGCCGCGACGCGCCGCCACGGGCGCCGGCCGCGTTCGTTGACTTGAACCTCCCGCGCCTTTAGCACTCTGGCGCCTCCCGTCACGCGCCGCCGGAACGCCGCCTCGATGAAAATCCTCGTCCCCGTCAAGCGTGTGGTCGACTACAACGTCAAGATCCGCGTGAAGCCGGACGGCTCGGGCGTCGATCTCGCCAACGTCAAGATGGCGATGAACCCGTTCGACGAGATCGCCGTCGAGGAAGCGCTGCGGCAGAAGGAGGCCGGCGCGGCTTCCGAGGTGGTCGTGGTCACGATAGGCCCCGCGCAGGCGCTCGAAACCTTGCGGACCGGCCTCGCCATGGGGGCCGACCGCGGCATCCACGTCAAGGTCGACGGGGTCGTCGAGCCGCTCGCGGTGGCGAAGATCCTCGCCGGCGTGTGCAAGGCCGAGGCGCCGCACCTCGTCATCATGGGCAAGCAGGCGATCGACGACGACTGCAACCAGACGGGCCAGATGCTGGCCGCGCTGAACGGCTGGGGGCAGGGGACCTTCGCGTCCAAGCTCGTCCTCGCCGAAGGGTCGGCCGAGGTCACGCGCGAGGTCGATGGCGGTTCGCAATCGGTGACGCTGAAACTGCCGGCGGTCGTGACGACGGACCTGCGCTTGAACGAGCCCCGCTACGCGAGCCTACCCAACATCATGAAGGCCAAGAAGAAGCCGATCGAGGAGCGTGTGCCTTCGGATTTCGGGGTCGACGTTTCGCCGCGCCTCATCGTGCTGAAGACGGTCGAGCCCGCGGGTCGCAAGGGGGGCGTCAAGGTGGCTTCGGTCGCCGAACTGGTCGGCAAGCTCCGCGAAACGGGGGTGATCCAATGACCGTCCTGCTGTTCGCCGAGCAGAAGGCCGGCGTGCTGAACGAGGTGACGGCGCGGGCGCTGACGGCCGCGAAGGCGTTCGGCGACCCGGTCCACGTTCTCGTGACGGGGCACGGCGCCGCGCGGGCCGCCGCCGCCGCCGCCGCGCTCGAGGGCGTGTCGAAGGTCCATGTCGCGGGGTTCGACGCCCTGGCGCACGATCTGGCGGAACCCGTGGCGGCGCTGCTGGCCTCGCTCGCCGCCCGCCACCCCGTCTTCATCGCGCCCGCCACAGCGAACACCAAGAACATCATGCCCCGGGTCGCGGCGCTGCTCGACGTGATGCAGGTATCGGAGATTACGCGCGTCGTGTCGCCCGACACGTTCGAGCGTCCGATCTATGCCGGCAACGCCATCCAGACGGTGCGCTCGACCGACCCCGTCAAGGTGATCACGGTGCGGACAGCCGCCTTCGCGGCGACGCCCTCGGGACAGGCCGCGGCGCCGATCGAACCTGTCGAGGCCACGGCCGACCCGGGCCTGTCGCGCTTCGTGGGCGAAGCGCTGGCCAAGCTCGACCGGCCGGAACTGACCTCGGCCAGGGTCATCGTTTCGGGCGGGCGCGCCATGGGCAAGGCCGAGAACTTCAAACTCTACATCGAGCCGATCGCCACCAAGCTCGGCGCCGCGATGGGCGCGTCGCGCGCGGCGGTCGACGCCGGTCTCGCGCCCAACGATTGGCAGGTCGGGCAGACCGGCAAGGTTGTGGCGCCCGACCTCTACATCGCGGTCGGCATTTCCGGCGCCATCCAGCATCTCGCAGGCATGAAGGATTCGAAGACCATCGTGGCGATCAACAAGGATGAGGAAGCGCCCATCTTCCAGATCGCGGATTACGGGCTCGTGGGCGACCTTTTCATCCTTCTGCCCGAACTCGACAAGGAATTGGGCAAGGGACGATAGCGCGTGGCCCGGTCCTTCGACTCGGGCCTGCGGCCCGGCTCGGGATGAGGCGCCGGTTCGATGAAGAGGACGGGCGGGATCCGGGTGCGGGCCCTCATCCCGAGCGAAGTTCGCTCGGGGCTCCGGCGGGCGAAGCCTGCCGGGGAAGCCGGCGGGGAGCGACGGCGGAGCCGTCGAGTGTAAGGACGAGGGCGGACGGGCCGGTTGACCGCGTCCGGGAGGATGGCGGCTCCCGTCGCATCCGGTATCACGCGGAAAACACCATGACCGACGAGATCAGGACGGTGGGCGTGATCGGCGCGGGGCAGATGGGCAGCGGCATCGCCCATGTGGCGGCGCTCGCCGGCTTCGACGTGGTGCTGAACGACCTCGACGAGGACCGGCTCAAGGCGGGCCTCGCCACGATCAACGGCACCATGACGCGCCAGGTGCAGAAGAACCAGATCGCCGAGGCGGCGCGCACGGAGGCCCTCGCCCGCATCACCTCGTCGAAAAGCTACACGGCCTTCGCCGATTGCGACCTCGTCATCGAGGCGGCCACGGAGAACGAGGCGGTCAAGCGGAAGATCTTCTCGACCCTTTGCGCGTCGCTGAAGCCCGAAGCGCTGGTCGCCTCGAACACGTCCTCGATTTCGATCACGCGTCTCGCCTCGGTCACCGATCGGCCCGAGCGCTTCATCGGCATCCATTTCATGAATCCCGTGCCGCGGATGCAGCTCGTGGAGCTGATCCGGGGCATCCAGACGGGGGCGCGCACGTTCGAGGCCGCGAAAGCCTTCATCCTGCGGCTCGGCAAGACCGCGACCGTGTCCGAGGATTTCCCGGCCTTCATCGTCAACCGCATCCTCCTGCCGATGATCAACGAGGCCGTCTACACGCTCCACGAAGGGGTCGGCACGGTGGAAGCCATCGACACCGCCATGCGGCTCGGCGCCAACCACCCGATGGGGCCGCTGCAGCTCGCCGACTTCATCGGGCTCGACACCTGCCTCGCCGTGATGCAGGTGCTGCACGAGGGCCTGGCCGATTCGAAGTACCGGCCGTGCCCGCTGCTGGTCAAATACGTCGAGGCCGGCTGGCTCGGCCGCAAGACCCAGCGCGGGTTCTACGATTACCGCGGCGAGGAGCCGGTGCCGACGCGGTAAGTGCCTGTGGAGCGGGCCTTCACAATGGCGTCACGGCATGTAGACTAAGACGGAAAGCCCGGACGGGCCGGGGAGGCGGTTGAAGGGTTAGCTTTGACGGTCCACGTTCCGAACGTTTCGCCCGAAGCCTGTCCGGCGCTCGTGCTGAATGCGGATTTCCGGCCGCTCAGCTACTACCCGCTGTCGCTGTGGTCCTGGCAGGACGCCATCAAGGCCGTGTTCCTCGACCGCGTGAACATCGTCTCGGAATACGACAAGACGGTGCGCAGCCCGAGCTTCGAAATGCGGCTGCCCTCGGTCGTGTCGCTCAAGACCTACATCAAGCCGTCGCGCCATCCCGCCTTCACGCGGTTCAACG
>CAXTIC010000055.1:0-25048 GCA_964244255.1 uncultured Lichenihabitans sp.
CTATCTCAACACCATCATCACACCTCAATGCCGTTAACCCGGATTCGAAGCCCTGCGGTGCGGCCGCCGCCCCTGGGCAAAGGGGCCCGCCCCTGCTATCTCCCGCCGATGACCACGCATGCGCTCGACGGGATCCGCAACTTCGCCATCGTGGCGCATATCGACCACGGAAAATCGACCCTGGCCGACCGTTTGATCCAGACGACGGGCACGGTCGCGGCACGCGACATGGTGGAGCAGGTGCTCGATTCGATGGACATCGAGCGGGAGCGCGGCATCACCATCAAGGCGCAGACGGTGCGCCTCGACTATCGCGCCCGGGACGGGCGCGATTACGTGCTGAACCTGATGGACACGCCCGGCCACGTCGATTTCGCCTACGAGGTGTCGCGTTCGCTGGCCGCCTGCGAGGGTTCGCTCCTCGTCGTCGACGCGAGCCAGGGCGTCGAGGCCCAGACCCTCGCCAACGTGTACCAGGCGCTCGATGCCGGGCACGAGATCGTTTCGATCCTGAACAAGATCGACCTTCCCGCGGCCGAGCCCGACCGCATCAGGCAGCAGATCGAGGACGTGATCGGCCTCGACGCGTCCGACGCCGTGCTGATCTCGGCCAAGACGGGGCTCAACATCGAGGGCGTGCTCGAGGCCATCGTGCTGCGCCTGCCGCCGCCCAAGGGCGACGAGGACGCGCCGCTGAAGGCGCTCCTCGTCGACAGCTGGTACGACGCCTACCTCGGCGTCGTCGTGCTGGTACGCGTGATCGATGGGTGGCTGAGGAAGGGGTCGCGCGTCAAGATGATGGGCACCGACGCCCATTACGAGGTCGACCGGATCGGCGTGTTCAAGCCCAAGATGACCGACGTGGCGGCGTTGGGGCCGGGCGAGGTCGGCTTCATCACGGCGCAAATCAAGGACGTGGCCGATACCAGGGTCGGCGACACCATCACCGACGACCGCAAGCCTACGGCGCAGGCCCTGCCGGGCTTCAAGCCCGCGCAGCCCGTGGTGTTCTGCGGGCTGTTCCCGGTCGACGCCGCCGACTTCGAGGACCTCCGCGCCGCCATGGGCCGGCTGCGCCTCAACGACGCGAGCTTCTCCTACGAGATGGAGAGTTCGGCCGCGCTCGGCTTCGGGTTCCGCTGCGGGTTCCTGGGCCTGCTCCATCTCGAAATCATCCAGGAGCGGCTCGAGCGCGAGTTCAACCTCGATCTGATCGCGACCGCGCCCTCCGTGGTCTACAACATCGCGCTGCGCGACGGTGCCGGGATCGAGCTGCACAACCCGGCCGATATGCCGGACGTGATGAAGATCGTCGAGATCAAGGAGCCCTGGATCCGGGCCACGATCCTGACCCCGGACGAATATCTCGGCGGGGTCCTGAAGCTCTGTCAGGACCGGCGGGGCGTGCAAAGCGATCTCAATTACGTCGGCAAGCGCGCCATGGTGACCTACGATCTGCCGCTGAACGAGGTCGTGTTCGACTTCTACGACCGGCTGAAATCCATTTCGAAAGGCTACGCCTCCTTCGATTATCACATCACCGACTACCGCCCCGGCGATCTCGTGAAGATGCAGGTTCTGGTGAACGCCGAGCCCGTCGACGCGCTGTCCATGCTGGTGCACCGCGACCGCGCCGACATGCGCGGGCGCGCCATGGTCGAGAAGCTCAAGGATCTCATCCCCCCGCACATGTTCCAGATTCCGGTGCAGGCCGCGATCGGTGGCAAGATCATCGCGCGCGAGACGATCCGCGCGCTGCGCAAGGACGTTACCGCGAAATGCTACGGCGGCGACGTGACGCGCAAGCGCAAGCTCCTGGAAAAGCAGAAGGCGGGCAAGAAGAAGATGCGCCAGTTCGGCAAGGTCGAGATTCCGCAGGAGGCGTTCATCGCCGCCCTCAAGATGGACGGCTGAGCGTTCCCGATCGCAAAGGTTGGCGGACCCGCCGCTCGAAGGGGTTTTCTCGATGAAAGCGGTCGCAGTTCTCGGCGTCTTGGTGTGGACGGTCGCGGCGCCCGCCGCCGCCGCGATCAAGACGGCCCCGTTCGGCTGCGGGTCCTTCATTCAGGATCTGCCCACCGCGGTCGCGGGTTACCGCGCCTCGTTCGAGCGCCCCTTGACCATCACGCGCGGGTTCGGCGGCGAGGAGAGCGGTCTCGAGATCCGGACCCTGTCCACGAACACCGAGGTCGAGGGCACGCTGAAATGCCGCGGCGACCAGTTCGTCAGGTTCGAAATGCGGATCCTCGCTCCCGCTAAGGACAAAACCCTGGCCGACTTCGACGGTTTCGCCCGCGCCGCCCTGATCGCCGCGTTCCGGTGGGATCAGGCCAAGGCGGAGGCGGTCGTGCATGCCTTGGACAGCGACGCCTCCGAGTATCTGCGGGCTTCGGAGCAGCGCGGCGACCTTTACGTCTCTGGCAAGGTCGAGTACCACCAGGGCGACAAGCTCGATTTGGGCCTCATCTGGACCCTGACGGATCATACGTTCGTGCTCTCGGCGCAAACGGATCAATAGGCCTTTGGCCGAAGCGTACTTCCATGTAGACGCATAGGCGGGTTCTACTGCGGGCTGCGTCTAGATCGCTTGTCGCTCTCGGGACGGTGTCGTTCGCGCATTCGTGCCGCTCGATCGCGCGGGGGCGACGGCGACGGCAACCGTGCCATAGTTCGGCCCAGTGTCGCGACCGCCCGCGAACCGCACGATCCTGGGTTGGGTCCTGTAGGGCGAGCCAAGCGCGCCGCACCGCGCCTCAGGCGTGCTCGGCGCGAAGATCGTCCTCCACGAGGAGCCGCAGGGCCGGCGTGACCTCCGGCGTGACCCCGAACCAGCGCGCGAAGCCCGGCACGGCCTGGTGCAGCAGCATGCCGAGACCATCGACGGCACGGTATCCCTTGAGCCGGGCCAAGCGCAGCAGCGGGGTTTCGATCGGCACGTAGACGATGTCGTTGACGACGGCCGCGGGCTTCAGGCCGGCGAGGTCGAGCTCGAGGGGCGGTTGCCCGGTCATGCCCAGCGACGTGGTATTGACCAGGAGGTCCGTATCGGCGAGCGCCGCTTGGAGATCGGTCCACGACCTCGGCGTCACATGCGGCCCGAAGTCGTGGGCCAGCGCTTCCACGCGGCCCGGCGTTCGATTGAACACGTCGACCGCGAAGCCGCGCCCGAGCAGTGCATAGACCACGGCGCGCGCCGCGCCCCCTGCGCCGAGCACGCCCGCCCGCCCCGGCGCCCTGTCCCAGTTCGGCGCTTCCGCGTCGAGGTTGGCGACGAACCCCCGCGCGTCGGTGTTGCCGGCCATGAGTCGGCCGCCCTCGCGCCAGAGCGTGTTGACGGCGCCGATGGCCCGCCCGGCCGCATCGACGTCGTCGGCCAGCGCCATCACGGCGACCTTGTGCGGCACGGTGACGTTCCCGCCCACGAATGCGTTCGCCGATAGGGCAGCAAGAAAGCCGGGCAACCCGCTCGAATCGATGTCTATTTTTTCGTACGATCCCGAGAGGCCGAGATCGGCGAGCCAGTGGCCGTGAATGAGGGGCGAGCGGGAATGGGCGATCGGATGCCCGATGACGAAGGCGCGTGGCGGAACCGTCATGCGCCCGGCGTCGGCACGTCCCGGCGGATCTCGGCCAAGGGAATGCTCACGCCGATGGCCGGGAGGTCGAGGTGCGCGCTCGGCGCGTCGGGCCGCATGATCTTGGCCCAGTCGTGGCCCGAGCGACCGGAAACAACGAGGTTCGTTGTCACGTACCGGTCACGCGGGCGGCAGCCAGGGCGCTTGGTCCGCGGCCGATCGTCGATACCAAAGGTCGGGTTGCGGACGATGAAATGATGCTCCCAGCGGGCGCCGACCATCATGGGCACCACCCGCCCGCCGATCGGCCCCCACGTCTCGTCGCGGGGCTTGCCGGCGAGCGATTCCTCGAAATCGTCGAGGTCCATGTCGTCGAACTGGTCGGACGGATGATTCATCGAAGTGTCGCCGGGTCGGGCGCGCTGGCCTTTTGACCGTGCCGGGACTAGCACACCTGGGCGCCGTTGTCCCGTGTCGGAGCCCAGAGTGCCCGCCCAGCCCCGCCGCCTCATTACGCCCGAGAAGCGCGCCGACGACCGCGACGCCTCGATCCGGCCGCTGCGCCTCGCCGACTTCACCGGGCAGGAGGCCGCGCGCAAGAACCTGCAGGTGTTCATCGACGCGGCGCGCTCGCGCGGCGAGGCGCTCGACCACGTGCTGCTCGTCGGGCCGCCGGGCCTCGGCAAGACGACGCTCGCCCAGATCCTCGCGCGCGAGCTCGGCGTCAACTTCCGCTCGACGTCCGGCCCGGTGATCGTCAAGGCGGGCGACCTCGCGGCCCAGCTGACGGGCCTCGAGGAGCGCGACGTTCTGTTCATCGACGAGATCCATCGGCTGAACCCGGCGATCGAGGAGATCCTCTACCCCGCGATGGAGGACTTTCAGCTCGACCTCATCATCGGCCAGGGACCGGCCGCGCGCTCGGTCAAGATCGACCTCGCGCATTTCACGCTCGTCGGCGCGACGACGCGCGCGGGACTGCTGACGACGCCGCTGCGCGACAGGTTCGGCATCCCGATCCGTCTCAACTTCTACACCGTGCCCGAACTCGAAAGCATCGTGCGGCGCGGCGCCCGCGTCCTCGACATCGGCATGGCGGAGGATGGCGCCAACGAGATCGCGCGGCGCGCGCGGGGCACCCCCCGTATCGCCGGGCGTCTGCTACGGCGGGTCCGCGATTTCGCGATCGTCGACGGCGAGGCCGTGATCACCCGGACGGTCGCGGACGGCGCCCTGAGGCTTCTGGAGGTCGATGGCGCGGGCCTCGACGGCATGGACCGGCGCTACCTCGATACGATCGCGGTCTCGTTCGGCGGCGGGCCGGTCGGCGTCGAGACGATCGCGGCCGCGTTGTCCGAGCCGCGCGACGCGATCGAGGACATCATCGAGCCGTTCCTCATCCAGTTGGGCTTCGTGCAGCGGACCCCGCGCGGACGGCTGCTCACGCCCCACGCCTTTCGTCACCTCGGCATGGCCGAACCGAAAAGCCTGGCGGAAGCCCGGCGGACGCAGCAAGTCGGGCTGTTCGATGCCGACGAAGACTGACCCGCCGGCCCCTCACAGGTTTCCGCTGCGCGTGTATTACGAGGACACGGACTTCTCCGGCGTGGTCTACCACGCGAACTACCTGAAGTTCCTGGAACGCGGCCGCACCGAGATGCTGCGCGACCTGGGCGTCGACCAGGTCGCCATGTTCGAGGATGCGACGCCGTCGTTCTTCGCCGTGGTGGAGCAGCGGATCGCCTTTCGCAAACCGGCCCGCATGGACGACCGGCTGGTCGTTGAAAGCGCGGTCGCCTCTGTCGGACGCGCCTCCGTCCGCCTGGAACAGCAGGTGCTTCGGGGCACCGAAGTGCTCGTCGTCGCCGAGGTGAAGGTCGCTCTGCTCGGCGGCGGACGGCCGATTCGCATCCCTGGCCCGCTCCTCACCTTGTTGTGGCCTGCCCGCGGACGGGCTATCGACAACGGCGTCGCACCCGGCGGTTAACCAGGCCTTAACCTTGGAACCGGCTTGATCCGCCGCACGGAATCGCTTGAGTGTGTCCGGAGAGCCGCAGAATTGTCTGATTCTGACCGCAGGACACGCTCGGGCTCTGATCGTGTCAGCCGGCGACCGCCGAGGAAAACCATCGCATGAATCCCGCAGACGTCGCGACGCCCATAGCCGAAGTCACGGTTCTCACGATGTTCCTGAATGCCAGCCTGGTCGTGAAGGCGATCATGCTGGGGCTGTTGGTGTCTTCGGTCTGGTGCTGGGCGATCATCATCAACAAGGCGATCCTGTTCGGGAAGACCCGCAAGGCGATGGACCGCTTCGAGCAGGTGTTCTGGTCGGGCCAATCGTTGGAGGAGCTTTACGCGACCCTGTCGCAGCGGCCGACCATCGGCATGGCCTCGCTGTTCGTCGCGGCGATGCGCGAATGGAAGCGATCGTTCCAGAACGTCGGCGCCTCGTTCATGGGCCTGCACGCTCGCCTCGATAAGGTCCTCGACGTTTCGATCGCCCGGGAAGTGGAGAAACTCGAATCGAGCCTCATCGTGCTCGCGACCGTCGCCTCGACGGCGCCCTTCGTGGGGTTGTTCGGGACGGTTTGGGGCATCATGACGTCCTTCCGCTCGATCGCGGCTTCCAAGAACACCTCGCTCGCCGTGATCGCGCCGGGCCTGGCGGAAGCTTTGCTCGCGACCGCCATCGGTCTGTTCGCGGCCATTCCGGCGCTCATCTTCTTCAACAATCTCCAGGGCGTGGTCGCCAAGTGCCAGGCCCGGATGGAAAGCTTCGCCGACGAGTTTTCGTCGATCCTGTCGCGGCAGATCGACCACCACGTCGGAGGCGAGCGCGATCGCGCCGCCTGATCCCGGCAGGCCGACGGAGAAGCCACGATGGGAATGTCGGTAGCGGCGGGAAAGAAGGGCGGCCGGCGCCGGCGCGGGGTGCCGCGCTACGGCGCCATGGCCGAGATCAACATGACGCCGTTCATCGATGTCGTGCTCGTGCTGCTGATCATCTTCATGGTCGCGGCGCCGCTGCTCGCGAGCGGGGTGCCGATCGACCTGCCGAAGACATCGGCGGGCGAGATCAAGATCGACCACAAGCCGCTCAGCGTGTCCATCGACGAGAAAGGCCAGGTTTTCGTCGCCGACCAGCCGGTGACGCCCGAAACCCTGGCGGCCAAGCTGCAGGAGGTGGCGAAGGACGGCTACGACGAGCGCATCTACCTGCGCGGCGCCAAGGACGTGAACTACGGCCGCATCGCCGAGATCATGACTCTGATCACCTCGGCCGGCTACCAGAAGGTCGCGCTCGTGACCGACCAGAACAAGAACTGAGCGGCGGGCGGTCTTGAAGCTCCCCGAACCCGGCATCCTCGTTTCGGGCGTCGCGCACGCGGCGGTCCTGGTGGTGGCGCTCGTGGCGTTCGACACCGCGCGCGAGCTCGATGACGTTCACGAAGCCGTGCCGGTGGAAACGATCAGCGACACGGATTTCAACCAGATCATGAAAGGCGACAAGACGGCGAAGCAGGTGAGCGAAAAACCGAGCCTCAAGGCCGAAAAAGTCGCCGACACCGTCGAAACCAAGCCCGACCCGCCGCTTCCCCCGAGGGCACACGACGTCGCGGCCGCGCCCCCGCCGCCCGCCGAAAGGCCCGACCCGTCGACCGCGGCTCCCGAGACCCCGCCGCCGCCCGCTCCCGAGCCGCCGCCGCGACCGGCCGAAGCGGTTCCGCCGCCCCCGACCCCGGTTCCCCCGCCGGTGCCCTTGCCGCCGCAGCATGTCGACGCGAAGGCCGAGCCGCTCGCCCCCGCCCCGGTGCCCCCGCCCCGACCCGTCACGCCGCCGAGGCCGCCCGAGGTGAAGCCGCCCCCGCTGCCGCCGGAGCCGCCGAAGCACGTCGAGGCGAGGGCCCCCGCACCGAAGCCGCGCCCGCCGGACAAGCCCAAACTCGAACAACTGGCGCGGTTGCCGGACCGCGTCCCCGTCGAGCAAGCCCAGCCCGTCGAACACCCGCCCGTTCACAAGCCCCCGCCCCGGCCCAAGCCGCCGGTGGCGCAACCCGAAGCCAGCACGTTCGATCCGACCGACATCTCCCGCCTTCTCAGCAAGGACGCGCCGACCCAGACGGCCTCGATCGGGCCTCAGATCAGTCGGGCGTCGACGGCCGGCACGGCGAGCGGCAGGGCTGCCAAGATGGCGCCGAACCTTTGGGATGCGCTCGACGGGCTGCTCGAGGACCAGTACAAGCAATGCTGGAGCTATCTCGGGACCACCGAGAACGCGAAATACATACCGCAGATCAAGGTGATGTATGCGGCCGACGGCGCTTTGGCGCGCGAGCCGGTGCTCGTCAATCCGCCAGCCGATCCGGCCATGCGCAGCTTGGCCGAGAGCGCGTTGCGGGCCGTTCGCAAGTGCAACCCGCTCCGCATCCCGGCGCAGTTCGCACCATACTTCGACGAATGGCGGGGACGCGTCCTGCGCTTCGACCCGGTCGACATGGCCGGATGACGGTCGACGATCCGGCGCCCCCGGCCGCCTGCGTATGTTCCCCAAGGTTTTTGCGGAGATTCCGATGCTCTTGAACCGTCGGACCCTGCTCGCGACGTCCGTGATGACAGCGCTGGGCGGCATCGCGACGCCGATCGCCGCGCGCGCCGAGGACCGCTACCTCGACATCCGGCCGGGCGGGCAGTTCAATCCGGTGACGATCGCGGTGGCGGGCTTCGCGGGGGAGGACGGCCCCAAGGTTTCGGCCGTCGTCACCAACAATTTCAAGCGCTCCGTCTATCTGAAGCCGCTCGATCCCGCTTCCTTCGCCGAGCCGGCCAGCAGTCCCGAAGCGCCGCAGCTCGCGGCCTGGAAGGCGACGGCGGCGCAATTCCTGGTCACCGGCCGCGTGGATCGTGGCGGCGGCACCCTCAAGACCGAGTTCCGGCTCTGGGACATCGCGTCCGGCACGCAGGTCGCGGGCCAGCAATACACGACGGAGGCCAGCAACGCGCGTCGCGTCGCGCACATCGTTTCGGACGCCATCTTCACGCGCATCACGGGCGAGAAGGGCTTCTTCGACTCGCGCGTGGTGTTCGTCGACGAGAGCGGCCCAGCGGATCGTCGCCGCAAGCGCCTGGCCATCATGGACCAGGACGGGGGCAACGTGAAATATTTGACGCGGGGCGACGACCTCGTCGTGACGCCGCGGTTCTCGCCCACCGCGCAACAGATCGCCTATATGGCCTTCGGCGAATCCGACCCGAAGGTCTACGTCCTCGACGTCGAGACCGGGCAGCGCGAGTCGGTCGGCAACTTCCCCGGCATGACGTTCTCGCCCCGCTTTTCCCCGGACGGCGGCACGGTGGTGATGTCGATCTCCGATGGCGCATCGTCGAACATCTACGCCCTCGACCTGGCTTCCAAGGCGTCGCGTCGGCTGACCGACGATTCCGCGATCGATACCTCGCCCTCCTATTCTCCGGACGGCTCGCAGATCGTCTTCGAATCGGATCGCGGCGGCGGCCAGCAGGTCTACATCATGAGTGCCGGCGGTGGCGGCGCCAAGCGCATCTCCTTCGGAGAGGGTCGGTACTCGACCCCCGTATGGTCGCCCCGCGGCGATTACATCGCCTTCACGAAGCAGAAAGGGTCGACCTTCGGCATCGGCGTCATCAAGCCCGATGGTTCGGGAGAACGGATCCTGACGGAGGGTTTCCACAACGAGGGCCCGACCTGGGCACCGAACGGTCTTTACCTCATGTTCTTCCGCGATCCGGGCGGGGGCGGCGGCGCCAAGATTTTCATGACGGACGTGTTCGGACGCGGCGAGTTTTCGGTTCCGACCCAGGGCTATGCGTCGGACCCGGCCTGGGGCCCCTTGATCGGTTGAGGCCGCGGTTCACGGTGGGTCTTGGACGCAAGCGCACCGGCGGCCACGAGCACGAGCCGATGTTCCAGGCGCTCGTCCGCGCGCAACCCCGGTAGCGCTCCGGACCCGGCCCCGCGAAGGGCCGGGTTGGCGGCCGTCGCGTTCGCCCGTATTCATTCCGAGGGAACCCCGAGCGGCTGTGCCGAAGGAGGAAGAAGGCCGATGTCGATCGACGCGCGCGCTTCTGCTCTCCCGTCTCGCGTTTCGGCTCCCGTCGCGGGGCTGGAGGGGGACGGCGGTTCAAGGGGCGCGCGCGCCGGATTAACCTTCATTGTTCGTCAAAGTGTGTTCGTGTATTCACGGACGGGGTCCAGTTCCCGAAAGGTTCGCCGACCTTTGCGATCATAGGCGCGGGCGCGCGGGGGGCGGTGAGCGTGGCCAGTCAAGCGGCGTCGCGAGCGGACTGGTCGGTGGCGCTGCGGACGCCGGACGAGACCGAGCGCTTCGGCGTCAGGATCGCCAAGTTCCTCCGGGCTGGCGACCTCGTGACCCTGTCGGGCGACCTGGGGGTGGGCAAGACAACGCTCGCGCGCGCCATCGTCCGCCATCTCAGCGGCGACGTGGAACTCGACGTCCCGAGCCCGACCTTCACGCTGATGCAGCTCTACGACACCCCCGCCTTCCCCACCGTGCACGCCGACCTTTACCGCATCCGTCGGACGTCCGAACTGGCCGAACTCGGCTGGGACGAGGCGGCCGAGGGCGCGCTGCTCATCGTGGAATGGGCCGAGCGCATGGGGGACGCGCTTCCGGCCGACCGTCTCGACATCGCGCTGTCGCTCGACCCCGACGCACCGGAGCAGGCGCGGCGCGCCCTCGTCACCGGGTTCGGGTCGTTCGCGGGGCGCATCGCGGAGGTCGAGGCCGTGGCGGCCATGCTCGAGCAGGCCGGGTTCCCGGACGCGTCGCGCACCGTGATCGCGGGCGACGCCTCCACGCGGCTTTACGAACGCCTGGAGAACCCGGACGGACGGACGGCCCTGTTGATGATCTCCCCGCCGCGCCGGGACGCGCCCACCGTGCGGTTCGGCAAACCCTATTACGAGATCGCGCGGCTCGCCCGCGACATCGGCCCCTTCCTCGCCATGGCGGGGGCGCTGCGCGCGCAGGGCGTATCGGCCCCCGCGATCCTGGCGGCGCGGCCGGACGCCGGGCTGGCGCTGATCGAGGATTTCGGATCGGAGCGGTTCGTCGACGCCGCCGGGCCCATTTTCGAGCGCTATCTCGAGGCTGTCGGCCTGCTGGCGCGGCTCCACGCCCGCCCGCTGCCCGCCGTCGTGGCGTCCGACGGCGCGTCCTACGCCATCCCGCCCTACGACGGCGATGCGCTGATGATCGAGGCCGAATTGGTCATCGACTGGTACGCCCCGGCGATCGCCCGCATCGCCGTTCCGGCGAGCGGCCGCGCCGCCTTCACGGCGATCTGCACGCGCTTGTTCGCGGACGTGACCGCCGCCGCCCCGACCTGGGTTCTGCGCGACTTCCACTCGCCGAACCTGCTTTGGCTCGCCGACCGTCCGGGGCTCGCGCGCGTCGGCGTCATCGATTTCCAGGATTGCGTGCTGGGGCACCCGGCCTACGATCTCGCCGCCCTGCTGCAGGACGCGCGCGTCACGGTTACGGACGAGCTCGAACTCAAGCTCCTGGGCGGCTACGCGCAGATGCGCCGCGCCATGAACACAGGCTTCGACATGACCGCATTCACGCGCGCCTACGCGATCCTGGGCGTGCAGCGCGCAACGAAAATCCTCGGCATTTTCGCGCGCCTCGACAAGCGCGACGGCAAGCCGCAATACCTCGACCTCCTGCCGCGGATCGAGCGCTATCTCGTCAAGGGCCTCGTGCATCCGGCGCTGGGCGAACTCCGCGCCTGGTACGAAACCTACATGCCGCGCGTGTTCGCCGGCAGCGCGCGCTGAAGCGGGCCGGGCCGTGGCCTTCCCCGTTCCCGATGTCGCCATGGTGTTCGCGGCCGGCCTCGGAACGCGCATGCGGCCCCTGACCGCCTCGGTGCCGAAGCCGCTCGTGGCGGTCGGCGGCCGGACGCTGCTCGACCACATGCTCGATCGCCTCGCCGCCGCGGGCGTGACCCGCGCCATCGTCAACGTCCACCACCTCGCCGATCAGATCGAGGCGCACCTCGCCCGGCGCACCTCCCCGAAGATCGTGATTTCCGACGAGCGCGACCGGCTGCTCGACCAGGGCGGCGGCATCCGCCGGGCGCTGAGCCTCCTCGGCACGGCGCCGTTCCTCGTGTGCAACACCGACGCATTCTGGATCGGCGAGCCGCGTTCGAACCTCGCGCGCCTGGCCGCGGCCTGGGACGCGGGGCGCATGGACGTGCTGCTGCTCGTGGCCGACCGGAAGCGAAGCGTCGGCGCCGACGGCAAGGGAGACTTCGACATGGGCGACGATGGCCGGTTGACCCGGCCCCGGGAGGGTGCCGAGGCGCGGTGGATCTATTCCGGCGTGGGCATCCTGAAGCCCGAGTTTTTCGCCGGCCCCCGGGACGAGGCGTTCCGCCTGGCGCCGTTGTTCTTCGACGCCGCCGGGCGCGGCCGGCTGTTCGGCTACGCCCTCGAAGGCCTTTGGCTCCACGTCGGCACGCCGGGCGCCGTCGCCGAGGCCGCGGCCGCGATGGAGCGGGCGGGCCCATGACCGCCTCGGCCGGCACGCGGACGCCCCGGGTTTTCTCGATCCCGCCGGGCGCGCCGTTTCTCGAGACCCTGGGCGACGCCCTGCTCGACGGCACGCTGATCGAGGGCTTTTCGCGCGCCGCCGGCCCCCTCGGGCTCGCCGCCGCCACGATCTACGTGCCGACGCGGCGCTCGGCCCGCGCGCTTGCCGCGATCCTCGCGGACCGCCTCGGCGCGCCGGCGGCGCTGCTCCCCCGCATCGTGCCGCTCGGCGCGCTCGACGACACGGAGCTCCTGTTCGAGGACGGCGGGCTCGAGGACGCGCTCGCGCCCGACCTGCCGCTCGCCATCGGCGACATCGCCCGGCGCATGATCCTCACGCGCCTGATCCTGCGTTGGGGCGAAGCCGTGCGGCACGCTGTCGTGTCCGTCGACGCCGACGGCCGCAGGCGCGTGCGGGAGGACGAGCTGCTCCTCGTCGCCACCGCGCCGGCGGACGCATGGCATTTGTCCGGCGAACTCGCCCGCCTCATCGACGAACTCGTCATCGAGGACGTGCCGTGGACCCGGGTCGAGCCGCTCGGCACGGACGCGTTCGACGATTATTGGCGCATCACGCTCGACTTCCTCGACGTGGCCGTCACGCGCTACCCGCTGATCCTCGCCGAGATGGGCATCGTCGACGGCGCCACGCGGCAGGTCGGGCTGATCGCCGCACAGGTCGCACGGCTCGCCGCGGATCGCGCCGCGGGACCCGTCGTCGTCGCGGGCTCGACCGGGACCAACAAGGCCACGGCCCGCCTCATCGCCGCCGTGAGCCGATTGCCGCGGGGCGCGGTCGTGCTGCCGGGGCTCGATACGGGCCTCGACGAAACGGCCTGGCAGGCGGTCGGAGAGCGCCATGAGGGCGAGGGCGAAGGCGAGGCCGCCGCGCCGGAGCCCGCGGCCGGCCATCCGCAAGCGGCGCTGCGCCACCTCCTCCGGTCGGTCGGTATCGGGCGCGACGCCGTGACGATCCTGGGCGAGGTCCCGCGAGGCCGCGCCGCCCGCGACCGGCTCGTCAGCGAAGCCCTGCGCCCGGCGGACACCACCGACCGCTGGGCGGCGCTCGACCTCGACGCGGCGGCGCTCGAGGGCGTAACCTTGATCGATGCGGCGGACGAACGCGAAGAAGCGCTGGCGGCGGCGCTCGCCTTGCGCGAAGCGCTCGAAGGTCCGGGCACGGCGGCGCTCGTCACGCCCGACCGCGAACTGGCCCGGCGCGTGCGCGAGGAACTGGTCCGCTGGGACATCGACATCGAAGCCTCGGGCGGGGAGCCGCTCGGCCAGACGGAAGCCGGCGCGCTGGCGCGGCTCACGGTCGACTGCGCGCTGCGCGACTTGGGGCCGATCGAGGTGCTGGCCCTCCTGCACCACCCCGCGCTCCGCCTCGGGCGCAGCCGCAGCGACGTGACCCGGCTCGCGCAACGGCTCGAACTGGCGATCCTGCGCGGGGTGCTGCCGGCCCGCAGCCTGCGCGAACCCGGCGCGATCCTGGCCGCCGCGCGAGACGCGCGTGAGCGGCGCGACGCACCCGCGGGATTGCGCCGGCTGACCGACGCCGACTTGGCCGAACTCGAACGCTTCCTCGAGGACGTCCTTGCGGCGCTCGCGCCCCTGCGCGCGCTCGTCGGCACGCTCCCCCTGCCCGAATGGCTCGCCGCGCACGAGACCGCGCTCGCGGCCCTCGTGCTCGACGAGACGGGTGGCGCCACGCCCGACGGCTCCGGCTTCGGCGTCCTTGGCGACCTGCTGGAGGAACTCGACGCCGCCGCCGACCCGGCGATCCGGCTCGATTGCGCGGACTATGCGGCGCTGTTCGAGCGGCTCGCGGCCGAAATGCCGGTACGCGGCCCGGCGCGCGCCCACCCGCGCCTCAAGATCCTCGGCCTCCTCGAAGCCCGGCTGTTGTCGGTCGACCGGATCGTGCTCGGGGGCCTCGACGAGGGGATCTGGCCCCCGGCGGCGCGCACGGACCCCTTCCTCAACCGGCCCATGCGCGCCGCGCTCGGGCTGTCCCCTCCCGAGCGGCGGATCGGGCGCACGGCGCATGATTTCGCGATGGCGCTCGGCCATGCGGAGGTCATCGTCACGCGCGCGATCAGGAGGAGCGGCGCGCCGAGCGTGCCGTCGCGCTTCGTCCAGCGTCTCGAAGCCGTGGCCGGGGAGGCTTGGGCCGCGTGCCGGACGCGCGGCGCGCGATACCTCGCCCTCGCGCGTGCCCTCGACCGGCCGCAGGCGGTGAAGCCCGTCCGCCGCCCCGCGCCGAAGCCCGACGTGGCGCTGCGCCCCAAGGCGCTGAGCGTGACCCGCATCGAGGTGCTGCGCCGCGACCCTTACGCCATCTATGCCGAGCGGATCCTGCGCTTGCGGCCGTCCGAGCCGATCTCCGCCATCATGGGGCTGCGCGAATTCGGCACGTTCTTTCACGGCGTCATCGGCGAATTTTCCCGCGACCACGGGCATGACGCCCTGCCCGCGCACGCGCCGGACGATCTCTCGGCGAGGCTCGAGCGGGCCTTCGCGACATCGCTCGCCGATGCGTCTTTCCGTTCGTTCGGCTGGCCGCGCGTCCAGGGCTGGGGACGTGCGTTCCTGAGCTGGCATGAAGCGCGGCGGCGCGAGGTGGCGCGGCTCGTGGTCGAGGAGCGCGGCGAACTCATGTTGCGGCTCGCGGATGGATCGACCTTCACCCTGACCGCCACCGCCGACCGCATCGAGCTCGACGGGTCGGGCGCGGCGACCATCGTGGATTTCAAGACGGGCACGCCCCCCGGCAAGAACGAGGTGCTGGTGGGCTTCGCGCCGCAACTCACGCTCGAAGCCGTCATGGCGGCGGAGGGGGCGTTCCCGACCCTCGGCGCCGTTCGGGCGCTCGCAGGGGCGCTCTACGTCAAGTTCGGCGGCGGGGAAACGGTCAAGTCCGTACCGCTCGACTGGAGGGGGGACCCGCCCTTCGCCGAAGTGGTGGCGACGCACCGGAAGGAGCTCGTGGCGCTGCTCGAAAGCTTCGCCGACCCGGCGACCGGCTACATCGCCCGGCCGTTCCCGAAATACGCGTCGCGCTTCGGCACTTACGATCACCTGGCCCGCGTCAAGGAATGGTCGGCCACGGGCGACGCCGAAGAGGGCGGGGAGCCGACGTGAGCACCCCCGCCATCAAGGTCCCGGAGGACACGCTCCACCGGCAGCGGCGCGCGTCCGATCCGCGACGCTCGGCGTGGGTGTCGGCCAACGCGGGGTCCGGCAAGACGCACGTGCTGACGCGGCGCGTCCTGCGCCTCCTGCTCGACGGGGTGCCGCCGGCCCGCGTCCTATGCCTCACCTTCACCAAGGTGGCGGCGGCCAACATGGCGATCCAGGTGTCCCGGGCGCTGGCGTCCTGGGCGCGCCTGGACGACGCGGCACTTGCCGGCGCCATCGCGGCGACCGGCGCGCCAGCCCCGCGTTCGGCCGATCTTCCCCAAGCGCGGACGCTCTTCGCCCGCACGGTCGAAACGCCCGGGGGACTGAAGATCCAGACCATCCACGCCTTCTGCGAACGCGTGCTCCAGCTGTTCCCGTTCGAAGCCAATGTGCCCGCCCGGTTCGAGGTGCTGGACGACGCCCGGGCGACGGACCTCCTCCTGCGCGCGCGGGAAGCGGCGCTGGCGCACGCCATGGCGGACGCCGACGGCCCGCTCGGGCGGGCGGTGTCGGCCCTGGCGGGCGAGACCTCGGAACAGGGCTTTTCGACGCTGGTCGCGGAGGCGCTGGGCCATCGCGCCCTCGTTCGCGCGGCGACGCGCGACGAGCGCTCGCCCGAGCGGCTCGCGGAAAAGCTCGGCGCGGCCCTCGGCCTCCGGCCCGGGGAAACCGCCGAATCCATCGCGCGCGACATGGTCGCCGGCCCGCCGCACCACGACACCTGGGGCGACATCGCGCGGCGGCTCGGCGCCGACGGCGGCGGCCCGGGGAAGACCGGGAACCGGCTCGCTCTCGCGGCGCTCGCCGACGACGCGGCCCGGATCGAGTGCTATCTCGACGTGTTCCTCACGTCCAAGCGCGAGCCTCGCGCCGACGCCTACCTTTCGCCCGCGCTCCGCAAGAGCGAGCCGGCGCTCTGCGAGGAACTCGACAGCGAGCGCGCGCGCCTCGCCGGTCTCGTGGGGCGGCGCAGGGCCGCGCTGGTGGCCGCGCGGTCGGCGGCGCTGCTCGCCGTCACCGGGGCGGTGCTCGACCGCTACGACGGCCTCAAGCGGCGCCGCGGCCTGCTCGACTTCGACGATCTCATCGGCCGCACCCGGGCGCTGCTCGAGGGCGCCGGTTCGGCGTGGGTCCTCTACAAGCTCGACCGCGGCATCGACCACGTGCTCGTCGACGAGGCGCAGGATACCTCCCGGGAGCAATGGGACATTCTCGAAGCCGTCAGCGGCGAGTTCTTCGCCGGTGCGGGCCGGAGCGCCGCGACCCGCACGTTCTTCGCGGTCGGCGACGAGAAGCAGTCCATCTATTCGTTCCAGGGCGCGCGCCCTGCCCTGTTCGCGGACATGCGGGCGCGGTTCGAACGGCGCGCGCGGGACGGCGACGCCGGCTTCGAGGGCGTCGAACTGATGCTGTCGTTCCGCTCGGCGCGCGCCATCCTCCACGCCGTCGACCAGGTGTTCGCGCATCCCGCCAACGCGCGCGGGCTGACGCGCGACGCCGGCGACCTCAGGCCGCACCGGCATCTCAGGAGCATGCCGGGCCTCGTCGAGATCTGGCCCGTCGTGGCGGCCACGACGCTTGCCGATCCGTCCGACTGGCGCCTGCCGGTCGACGTGGTCGAGCCCGGCAGCCCGGCGCTCATCGTGGCCCGCCGGGTGGCGGCGGCGATCGCGCGGCTGGTCGAGCCCGGCTCGGGCGAAACGGTCGCCGACGGAAACGAGGGCGCGCGCAGGCCCGTGCGCGCCGGCGACGTGCTGGTCCTGGTCCGCTCCCGCAACGCGTTCTTCGAGGCGGTGATCCGCGCCCTGAAGGAGCGGGGCGTGCCGGTGGCCGGCGCCGACCGTCTGGTCCTCACGGAGCACATCGCCGTCATGGACCTCGTCGCGGCGGGACGCGCGGCGCTGAGCCCGGGCGACGACTACGCGCTCGCGTGCCTGCTCAAATCGCCGCTGATCGGGCTCGACGACGACGATCTCATCGCGCTCGCTCCCGGGCGCAAGGGGACGCTGATCGGCGCACTCGAGGCCTCGCCCGCGCCGGCGCACCGAAGGGCCGCCGAAAGGATCGCGCGCTGGCGCGCGGGGGCCGCGCACCTCACGCCGTTCGCGTTCTACGCGCGCCTCCTCGGGGCGGATCGCGGCCGCCGCGATCTTCTCGGCCGTCTCGGCCCGGAGGCCGCCGACGCGATCGACGAGTTCGTGGCGCTGACGCTCGCGCACGAACGGGACGGCGCCCCATCGCTGCTCGCCTTCCTGGCGCGCTTGGAGGGTAGCGGCATCTCGATCAAGCGCGACATGGAGGCGGCCGGCGAGGCGGTCCGCGTCATGACGGTTCACGCCGCAAAGGGCCTCGAGGCGAAGATCGTGTTCCTGCCCGACACCTGCGGGGCGCCGGACGGGCGTCACGACCCGAAGCTGTTCCGCTTGGGCGGGGCGGACGCGGCCGACGAGGCGGACGCGGTCCTCGCCTGGTCGCCGCGCGCCGAGGCCGACCCGGCCCGGGTCACCGAGGCACGTGAGAACGCGCGCGGGCGGGCGTTGGAAGAACATAACCGGCTGCTCTATGTGGCGATGACGCGGGCCGAAGAACGGCTCTACGTCGCGGGCTTCCGTGGCGCGAAGGGCGTAGCGGAGGGCTGCTGGTACGGCATGATCGAGGCGGCCGGGCTCGACCTCACGCCGGTTCCGGCGCCCTGGGACGCGGCGGAAACCGTCGGCCGGTTCGCCGATCCGGCCCCGCCCGCCGGAGGCCCGGCCGGCGCGGGCCCCTCCGTCATCCCGGCCGCGCCCGTCCTCCCCGACTGGATCGCGCGACCGGCGCCGGCGGAGCCGAGGGGGGACGCCCCGCCGGTGAGGCCCTCGAACCCGCTCGGCGCCGCCGACGGCTTCGCCCCCGTCGCGTGGACCTTCGTCGACCGGCGACGCGGCCGCGATGGACTCGCGGCGGGGCGCCTCATGCACAAGCTGCTCCAGCACCTGCCCGACCTCGATGCCGGCAACCGCCGGGCGGCCGCGGCGCGCTTCCTCGCCGCGCGGGCGCGGCATCTCGCCGCCGCGCAGCAGGCCGCCATGGTGGATCGGGCCCTGGCGGTCCTGGGAAGGACGGACCTCGCACCCTTGTTCGGGACGGACTCGCGCGCCGAAGTGGCGGTGACGGGGCGGGTCGCGCTGCCGTCGGGCCGCACGGTGGAGGTCACGGGCGTGATCGACCGCGTGGCCGTGACGGACGCGGCGGTGTTCATCGCGGACTACAAGACCGGGACGGCGAAACCCGAGGCGTCGCGGCGCCACGCGCTGCAGATCGCGCTCTACCGCGCCGCCGTGGCGCCGCTCTATCCCGATCGCGCGGTTCGCGCGTTCCTGGTGTGGACGAGCGTTCCGGACGTGGTGGAACTCGCGCCCGATGTGCTCGATGCCGCGCTCAGGAACCTGGAGTGAACGATGGACGTGGGCTTTATCGGGCTTGGCGAGATGGGCCGGGCCATGGCGGCGAACCTTCTCAAGGCCGGGCACCGCGTGCGGGCATGGAACCGCTCGCCCGGCGCGGCGCGCGCGCTCGGGGGCGCCGTCGCGGTGGCGGAGGCGGGGGAAGCCTTCGCGGGTGACGCCGTCGTCACCATGCTGGCGGACGACGCGGCGGTGCGCGCCGTGGTCCTCGACGGCGGCCTTCTCGACCGCGCGCCCGAGAACCTCGTGCACGTCATGATGGCGACGATCTCGGTCGCGCTGGCGCGGGAACTCGACGAACGCCACCGTGCGCGGGGCATCGCCTTCGTCTCGGCGCCCGTGTTCGGCCGGCCCGACGCGGCCGCGGCGGCGAAGCTCAACATCCTTGCCGCGGGGGACGATTCCGCGGTCGCACGCGTCGAGCCCCTGTTCGACGCCATGGGGCAGAAGACATGGCGGCTCGGGGCGGAGCCGCATCGCGCCGCCGTGGTGAAGATCGCCGGAAACACGATGATCGCCGCCGCCATCGAGGCGATGGGCGAGGCCACCGCGCTGGCCCGCGCCTACGGCGTGCAGCCTGCGGACATTCTCGACATCCTGACCACCACGATGTTCGCGAGCCCGGTCTACCAGGGCTACGGCCGCCACATCGCGACAGGCACGTTCGAGCCAGCCGGGTTCAGGCTGCGGCTCGGCCTGAAGGACGTACGCCTCGCCCTGCAGGCGGGCGACGAGGCCGGGGTGCCGCTGCCGTTCGCCAGCGTGTTGCGGGACAACCTCCTCGAGGCCGTCGCCAGGGGGGACGGCGACAAGGACTGGGCGGCGCTCGCCAGGGTCGTCCACCGCCGGGCCGGCTTGGACGGGTAGCGAGCCGGTCGCGACATCGCGGCACGTGTCGCCCGCGACCGTCGCCCCGGACGACCGCGTCAGGCGGGGAATGCAGGAGCATGCGATGACCGCGATCGCGGAGAAGACCGATCCGAAGCTGTGGGACGAGGTGAAGGCCAAGGTCACGGCCGGCGACAAGGGCGGCAAGCCCGGCCAATGGTCCGCCCGCAAGGCGCAAATGGCGGTGCAGGCCTACAAGGCCGCCGGCGGGACCTACAAGGGAGGGAAGACGCCCGACAACCACCTGCTGCGATGGGAAAAGGAGGCGTGGGGCACGGCGTCGGGAAGGAAGAGCGGCGACACCGGCGAGCGTTACCTGCCCAAGCGGGCGCGCAACGCGCTGAGCCCGGACGAATACCGGCGCACGAGCGCCAAGAAACGGCGGGACACGCGGGCCGGCATGCGCGTCTCGAAGCAACCCCGTGACCTGGCGAGGAAGACGGCGCCGTTCCGCGCCACCGGCGGCAACCGTCCCGCGCGCAAATCCGCGAGGCCGAAGAGCGCCGAATCCGGCTCCCGCGCCGTCCTCTACGCCGAAGCCCGCCGGCGTGGCATCGCGGGCCGCTCGCACATGACCAAGGACCAGCTGCGCGGCGCGCTCGCCCGACCGCCACGATCGTGACGACGGCCAGAGGCGCCGGAAGCGCCGGGACAAGCGAAGCCTTGTCGCTGGCCGTCGCCCGGCGCGTCGCGCTCGCCGCCCAGGGTTTCGGCGTGACGCGCCCCCCGGGGCCGATCGTCGAGGCCCACCTCCGTGGCGTGCTCGGCCGATTGGGACTGCTCCAGATCGACAGCGTCAACGTGCTGGCGCGCGCGCACTACCTGCCGCTGTTCTCGCGCCTCGGCGCGTATTCGCCCGACCTGCTCGACCGGGCCGCATGGGGCCGGCCACGGCGCGTGTTCGAATATTGGGCGCACGAAGCTTCCTTGCTGCCGTTCTCGGCGCATCCGCTGTTGCGCTGGCGCATGGCCCGCGCCGGGCGCGGAGAGGGCGTGTGGGGCGCCCTCAAGCCGTTCGCCGGGGAGCGCCGGCGCGAAGCCGAGGCGATCCTGGCCCGCATCGCGGCCGAGGGACCGCTCGCGGCGTCGGATATCGAAACCGGCAGCCGGAAAAGCGGCTGGTGGTCATGGGACGACACCAAGCGCGCCCTCGAATGGCTGTTCTGGGCCGGCAAGCTTACGACCGCCTACCGGCGCAACGCCTTCGAGCGCGTTTACGACCTACCCGAGCGCGTGCTCCCGAAGCAGGTTCTCGCGACGCCGACGCCGACGGAAGCGGACGCGCACCGCGCCTTGCTCGCCATCGCGGCGCGGGCGCTGGGCGTCGCCACCGGGCGCGACCTGCGCGACTACTTCCGCCTCGCCCCCGACGACACCGGACCACGTCTCGCCGAACTCGTCGAGGCGGGCACGCTGCTGCCGGTGCGCGTCGAGGGATGGACGCAGAAGGCCTATCTCCACGCCGAGGCGCGGCATCCCCGGCGGATAGGCGCGCGGGCGCTCGTGGCGCCGTTCGACCCGCTCATCTGGGAGCGGTCGCGCACGGAGCGTCTGTTCGGCGTGCGCTACCGGGTCGAGATCTACACCCCCGTGCACCGGCGCGTACACGGCTATTACGTCCTGCCGTTCCTTCTGGACGAACGCCTCGTGGCGCGGGTGGATCTCAAGGCCGACCGGCAGGCCCGTCTGCTTCGGGTGCAGGGGGCCTATGCCGAACCGGGCGCCCCGGCGGGCGTAGCCGAACATCTGGCCGCCGAACTGACGACCATGTGCCGCTGGCTGGGCCTCGAAGGGGTATCGGCCACCGGCCGGGGCGACCTGTCCGCCGCGTTGAACGACAGGCTCGCCTGCCCTTGAGCAGGCTCTTGCCAACCCGCGTACGATTCGACGGTCAATCGGCATCGATTTCGCTTGAAAAAAGCGAAGTGGATCAGGGCGTCGGCCACGCGAGGCTGCTTGGCCCGCCTACTTCTTTTCCAGCATCAAGTGACCCTGCTTCTGGATCGCGCCCCTGGCTTTCTCGGCCAGTAGGGCCAGCATCCACGGCAGTTGAACGGTGAGCGTGACGTGATCGTCCGCCACGTCGACGCCGCCACTGACGGTCTGCGCCAGCGCGCTCACGCGAAAGTCCAGCCGGTCGTCGGTCCAGCGATCCTCGAGGAAGGCGAGCTTGGCCCCGTAGGTGTCCTTGATGTGCCCAAGGCCGTCGCGCAGGCGGCGCTTGGCTTCCTCGCGCCCGAGTTGGTGAGGGATGGAAACGATCAGCGGCTTGGTCATGGAGGGGTCTCGTGTGCGCTGGAAACGTCGCGGGCGCGGCCCACCGGCACCAGCCGGAGATGGCCGGCGTGAAGGCCGTGCCCACCATAGGGCAGGGCGGGCGCCGGCGGAATTGCCCCGCGGGAATGCCTGGGTCTACACCGCCGGTCGTTCCCCCCGCTCTTCCGCGTCGGGCGCCGGGAGCGCCGGCGGTTGTTCGATCATGGCCCGGATGCGCGCCGCGAGACCGTCGACCGTGAACGGCTTGGTGATCAGCTGCAGCCCCGGATCGCGGTGGGCGTTGCCGAACGCCGCGTTTTCCGCGTAGCCGGTCATGAACAGCACTTTCAGCTCCGGGCGGCGTGTTCGTGCCGCGTCCGCGAGCTGGCGCCCGTTCATGCCGGGCAGGCCCACGTCGGTGACGAGGAGGTCGATCCGGCGATCCGAGCGCAGGATGTCGAGGCCCCCCGGTCCGTCGACGGCACTGAGCGCCGCGTAGCCGAGATCGCTCAGCACCTCGAGGACGAGCCGGCGCACGGCCTCGTCGTCCTCCACGACGAGCACCGTCTCGCCCTCCGCGGCCCGGGACGGGGTGGGCACGTCATGGACGACCGTTTCCGCGTCGGCGGCCCCGGCCAGCGGGAGATAGATGTCGACCGTCGTGCCGTGGTCGACCTCCGAGGCGATCCGCGTGTAGCCGTTGGATTGTTTGACGAAGCCATAGATCATCGAAAGACCGAGGCCGGTGCCCTGGCCCGTGGGCTTCGTCGTGAAAAAGGGATCGAAGGCCCGCGCCACCACGTCGGCGGGCATGCCGGTCCCGGTATCGGTGACCGACAATTTCACGTACGGGCCGGGCGTGACGCCGGGCTCGCGCTCCGCGAAGGCCTCGTCGAGGAGCGCGTTCGACGTAGCGATCGTGAGGCGTCCGCCGTCCGGCATGGCGTCGCGGGCATTGATGGCGAGGTTCAGGATGGCGTTCTCAAGCTGGTGCGGGTCGCACAAGGTGGGCCACAGCCCGTCGGCGACGGCAAGATCGAGCAATACCGCTTCGCCGAGCGTGCGTCGCAGCAGGTCGCCCATGGCGAGCACGAGGTTGTTGGCATCGACGGGCTTGGCCTCGAGGGGCTGTCGGCGGGAAAAGGCGAGCAGGCGGTGCGTCAGGGCCGCCGCCCGATTCGCCGATGTCATCGCGAGGTCCGCGTAGCGCCCGAGCGTATCGGTACGTCCCTGCCCGATCCGCTTCTGCATCAACGCGATCGAGCCGATGATGCCGGTGAGGAGATTGTTGAAGTCATGCGCGATGCCGCCGGTGAGCTGCCCGATGGCTTCCATCTTCTGCGCCTGCCTGAGCTGGTCCTCCGCCCGGCGCTGGGCCGTGATATCGCGCGAAACGCCGATCAGGAGTTGGCCGCCCGCGCCATCGACGGGCAAGGGCGCGAGGACGTTTTCAGCCGTTCGCCGCTCGCGCGCGATCTCGACGCTCGCCTCGTACTGCACCGGCACACCCGTTACCGCGCACGCTCGGCAATACGCGAGAAGCGGGTCGGCCGCCGTGGCCGCGACCGAAACGTCGCGACCCACGATGGCTGAGGCGGGCCTGTCCATGAAGCGCTCGGCTTCCGCATTGACCGCCTCGTAGACGACCGCGTCGCCGGGGCCGACCCGGATGAGGACGATCGCAGCCGGCGCATTCTCGAACAGCGTCCTGAAACGGGCCTCGCTCGTGGCCAGTTCCGCGGTCCGCTGCCGCACCCGCGATTCCAAGGTGGCGTTGAGTTCGCGCAGGCCGATTTCGGCCCGCACCCGCTCGAGCGCCTCCCACATCCGCGCCGCGACCTCACCGACAAGGGCGATGTCGTCCGAGGTCCACGAGCGCCGCTCGCGCGCGCCGAGCGCGAGGACGGCCCGGAGCCGGCCGTCGCGAATGAGCGGGACCGCGATGAAGGTCACACCCGAGCCGCGCGCGTCGGCGGCGGCGTGCGGCCCGGCGTCGAGGGTGGCGGTGAGTCCACGCTCCAAGCCTTCGACCTCGTCGCGGCCGAGCTTAGGCAGGGGCGGCGCGTCCTCGGGCGGCGGCACGCCCGGCCCGGTCCAGCCCGCCTCGAACCTCACCCGATCGCCGCAAGACGAAACCTCGCCGTAGGCGACCCGATTGACCCGGAGATGCTCGCCCAGCGCCTCGGCCACCGTCGCCTTGATCTCCTCGGGGCCATCGAGCTCCCGAAGGCGGTCGCCGAGCACGAGCAGGAAACCCTGCCTCGCCTGGTTGCGGCGCAGCACCGCCATGGCGCGCGCCTGTTCGACGGCGTTCCACGTGCGCGCCGCGACATCCTCGACGAAGGCGACGTCGTCGGGCGACCAGAACCTGGGACGGGAATCCGCGACGTGGAGCAACGCCCTCAAGCGACCCTCCCGGGTCACGGGCGCGGCGATCCCGGATCGCGGACCGGCGTCGCGGTCCACCGCGCCGCCCGCTTTCGCCTGGATGTCGTCGCGGTCGCGCAACACAGCCGCGAGCCCCGCTCGGAGGGTTGCGGCGCCGCCCGGCGCAAGCGCCTCGAGCGGCATGTTGCGCGGCAGGGCCTCGACGCCGCCATCGGCCCAGGCGGCTTCTACCGCGACCTCACCCTTCCCGGGGTCGACATCGCCGTACACCACGCGCGCGGCGCCGAGTGCGCGGCCGACGGCCTCGGTCGCGGCGGCGGCGATCTCGCTCGCCTGCCCGCAGGAGCGGAAGCGGTCGACGAGCGCGAGCAACAGGGCGGAGCGGGATTGCACGTCGTCCCGTGCGCGGGCTCGGTTCGCTTCAACTTTCATGGCCGGCGATCCCGTGCGGCGCGGACACGGGCCGAACCGGTTGAGAACGTATGAAACGCCGGCTCGTTGCGCCAGCACGCCCAATCGCCCTCACGGCGCCGCCGTGCCCGCGGGCAGGTCGACGGCCCGTCGTGCGGCGCCGTGCGGGGACCGAAGGAACACATGGAAAGCGGCACCGACCCGACGGAAGGCGCACCTCGCCGGCGCGGCCCTACCCACCGTCACCTAGGGCCTGTCAGCTATCAATCGCTCGATTTGAGCGGCGGTCGTTCGGCTTGATC